>CBDTUD010000076.1:0-11815 GCA_965363545.1 uncultured Flavobacteriaceae bacterium
TAAAGGAGAATTCAATATTTTGAATGCCGGTTTTGCCGATTTGAACAGCTTTTTTTACAGTACACCTTGGTTCTTTATTTTCTTAATTCCTGCAATTACTATGCGTAGTTTTAGCGATGAAATCCGTCAAGGTACAATTGAAATTTTAAAAACAAAACCAATTACCAATTGGCACATTGTTTTGGGTAAGTATTTTGGCGCATTTTTGTTAATTGTTTTAGCATTAATTCCAACACTAATTTATGTGTATACGGTGATCCAACTCGGTAACCCTGTTGGTAATTTAGATTTCGGCAGTACTTTGGGCTCTTATTTTGGTTTGTTATTTTTGGCAAGTGCCTTTACCAGTATTGGCCTGTTTTCCTCAACCTTATCCAATAATCAAATTGTGGCTTTTATTATAGGTGTTTCTCTTTGTTTTATCATGTTTTATGGTTTTGACGCTTTCGCGGAATTGAATATTGTCGAAAACTTTACTATCGAGAACATCGGAATGAATGCCCACTTCAAAAGTATCAGTCGAGGTGTAATTGACACGAAAGATATTGTCTATTTTTTAAGTATAAATTTTCTCTTTTTATTCTTAACCAAAGAAAGGTTTGAAAAAATGTAATCTTTTTTAAAGAGTAAAATAAACTATGAGTTCGAATAAAATGTTTCAAAAAAATAAATCTGCAAAAATTCTTTTAGTAATAATTGGATTGGTTTTGCTCAATATTTTGGCAAATTCATTCTATAAACGTTTTGATCTTACCCAAGATAAACGCTATACCCTTTCAGTAGAAACTATAAATATCGTTGAACAAATTGAAGAACCTATCGCTATAAAAGTATATCTGCAAGGAGATTTTCCGGCAGAATTCAAAAGAATTCAATTAGAAACAACACAATTTTTAGAAGAACTTGCTGCCTTGAATGACAACATTAAATTCCGTTTTGTCGATCCGTTAAACAATACAGAAGAACTAATTAAAAAAGGGTTACAACCAAGTAGATTGACCGTTCAAGAAGATGGTAAATTATCGGAAGCTGTAATTTTTCCTTGGGCAGTAATAAGTTATAATGACAAAATTGAAAATGTTTCTTTACTTAGTGATGCAGTTGCGCCAACACAAGAAGAACAATTGCAAAAATCAATTGAAAATTTAGAATATGAATTTGCCAATGCCTTGCAAAAGATTACATCTGAAAAAAATAAAAAAATTGCTGTTCTAAAAGGCAATGGCGAATTAAAAGACATCCAATTATACAGTTTTTTAAAAAAATTGGGCGAATACTATAAACTTGCCGAATTCACTTTGGATTCTGTAGAAAATTCCCCAGAAAAGACCTTACAAGAATTAAGCAATTATGATGTTACCATTATTGCAAAACCCTCACAAACTTTTTCTGAAAAAGAAAAATTCACGCTAGATCAATATATTATGAATGGCGGAAAAACAATTTGGCTGTTAGATAATGTTCATGCTGAGATGGACAGTTTGATGACTACCGGAAAAAGTATGGTATTTAACCGTGATTTGAATCTTACAGATTTATTATTTCACTACGGTGTGCGAATAAGTTACAATATCACTAAAGATATTTATAGCTCTACCATTCGCTTGGCTTCGGGTAATGTTGGCAATCAAACACAATTTGAAGATTTGTTATGGCATTATTTTCCTTTAGTTATAGCATCAAATAATAATCCAATTACCACCAATATTGACCCCGTTTTACTAAAATTTCCAAGCTCAATTGACACCCTGCAAAATTCTATTGCAAAAACGGTATTGCTGCAAAGTTCTCCATTTTCAAAAATCGTTGGAACACCAACAACCATTTCTTTAGAAGAAATTGCCGAAAACCCAACTCAGGAAGAATATAACAATGGTTCACAAATTTACGGAGTATTATTAGAAGGTGAATTTAGTTCGGCCTACGCAACTCGTGTAAAACCATTCGATATGAAAAATTTCAAATCTAACGGTGGAAGTAGCAAAATGATTGTTATTAGCGATGGTGATATCATCGCCAATGAAACTTTTAGAGGTGAGCCATTACCTATAGATAAAGATAAATGGACGAATCAACCTTATGGTAATGCCGCTTTTCTCATGAATGCCATTAATTATATGACAGATGATTCTGGCATTTTAAACCTTCGATCTAAAAGTTTACAAATTCAATTCTTAGATAAGAAAAAGGCTTTTGAAGAACGAACAAAGTGGCAATTCATTAACGTACTTCTACCGCTACTTTTTTTAGCAATTTTTGGTTTTGCTTTTCAATTCCTTCGTAAAAGAAAATACAGTTCCTAAATTTTTGTTAAAATAATTACCTAAGAACATCCTTATCAAGAATTGCCGTATTTTTAAGCTTTATTAATTAAAACTTAAACATATGAAAATCAAACTACTTACTCTACTATTTGTTTTAACTGCCATTAGTTTTCAGGCGCAAATCACGACACCACAACCAAGTCCATCCGCGAAAGTGGAACAAAAAGTTGGCTTAACTGATGTAACTTTAGAATATTCAAGACCTTCTGTGAAAGGAAGAATTATTTTTGGTAATTTGGTTCCATTTGGTGAAAAATGGAGAACAGGTGCCAACGCAAATACTAAAATTACTTTTGGAGATGATGTGATGATTGACGGAAAAACCTTAGCAAAAGGTACCTATGCAATTTACACGATTCCACAAAAAGATTCATGGGATGTTATTTTTTACAGTGACGCCTCCAATTGGGGATTACCTCAAGAATGGGATGACAGTAAAGTAGCTTTAATGACCAAGGTAAAAACAATGGAAGTCTCTCATACAGAATCTTTTACCATTGAATTTGGAGATTTATCCAATCCAAATAGTGGTGATTTAAGAATTCTTTGGGAAAAAACTGGTATTTCATTTCCTATAGTTGTTCCTACCGATAAAATTGCGATGGAGAGCATTCAAACTACTATGGCTGGTGAGCCTAACATGAATGACTACTTTAGTGCCGGAAGTTATTATCACCACTCAGGAAAAGATTTAAATCAAGCTTTGGTTTGGGTTAGCAAAGCTGTCGAAATGAAACCTGATGCCTATTGGATGCTCCGTGAAAAATCTTTGATTCAAGCAGATTTAGGAGATACGAAAGGAGCTATTGCTACAGCAAAACAATCTTTAGAAGTTGCGACCAAAGAAGGAAATAAAGATTATATGAAAATGAATAAAGAATCCATTGCAAAATGGAGTAAATAAAAGATAGAAAATGAAATCAATTAATTTATTTGTAGTTCTATTATTTGTCACAACAATTAGTTGTGCTCAAAAAAGTCCAAGAGAAAGCGTGAATGGAAACATTAACGGAGTTGCTATCTCTATTGATTACGGTGCACCAAGCGTTAAAGCAAGAACCATTTGGGGTGGACTCGAACCTTACGGTTATGTTTGGAGAGCGGGTGCTAATGAAAACACCACAATTTCTTTTGATAAAGAGGTTGCCGTTGCCGGGAAAAACTTAGCTGCTGGAAAATATGGTTTTTTTATCATTCCAAATGAAAAAGGAGATTGGGTTGCAATTTTTAGTACAAAAAATGATGCCTGGGGTGCAAAAAAATATGACGAAAAAGAAGATGCTCTTCGCGTTAATATAAAACCTGAATTTGGTAGTGAAAATCAAGAAAAGCTTCTTTATTCGGTTACGGATAAGGCTATTGTTTTTGCTTGGGAAAAAGTAAGATTAACAATTCCTGTTAGCCAAAAATAACTAATTACGAGTAACGCATATTTACATCCTCAACCTTAAAAAGTTGGGGATTTTTTATTGCTTCTCAATTCAAATTGCCTTGACTTTAGTATCTGTAGTGAAACTTTGAATTATAAATGCAATGAGCATTACCAATGCACAACCTAATAAATTCAACCATAAATAAGGTAATAGATCATTAAAGTAAACAATAATTATAATTACCTGAGTAATTAAAGCGGCAATAAAAACAGCATTTCCCTTTACTATTTTGATGAAAAACGCCAAGAGAAAAATTCCTAAAATATTACCATAAAATATCGAACCAATGATATTTACCAATTGAATTAAATTATCAAATAAATTAGCAATACTAGCAACCATAATTGCGATAAAACCCCACATTAAAGTAAACCATTTTGACATTATAACATAGTGTTTTGGCGACTTTTCAACCTTTACATTTCGTTTATACAAATCCATTACGGTAGTCGAAGCAAGCGCATTTAACTCGGATGCGGTAGATGACATCGCTGCAGAAATAATCACTGCCAACAAAAGCCCAATTAATCCTCGAGGTAAATTATTTAAAATAAAATGGATAAAAACATAATCCTTGTCATTCTTTTCTACTTTTGAATCTGCTTTTGCTATAACATCTTTCGCTTTTTCTCGATTCGCTTTTTCTTGTTCATTCAAATCTTTAATATGACTTCTAACGGAAGCGTCATCGGTATTTTTTGCAAATTGAAATTGGGCGACTTTTTTCTCTTGTTCAATTTTTTGATGCTGATTCTCCAATTGTAGATATTCATCCGCGTAGGCTGAATTCTTAACAGCCTCCGTTGCTGCAGGGTTAAAATTTAATGGAGAAGCATTAAACTGGTAAAAAACAAATACAAAAACACCTACCAATAAAATAAAGAATTGCATAGGAATTTTTAAGAGTCCGTTAAATATTAAACCCATCTGACTCTGCCGGACCGATTTACCCGACAAATAACGCTGCACTTGTGACTGATCAGTGCCGAAATAAGAGAGCATTAAAAATGTTCCGCCTAATAAACCCGTCCAAACGGTATATCGATTATTTAGGTCAAAGGAGAAGTCTAATATTTTCATTTTATCACTTGCACCAGCAATTTGCAGTGCCTTTTGAAAAGAAATATCTTCAGGCAGATAACTTATAATGATAAAAAATGCGGCAAACATTCCAATAAAAATAATTGCCATTTGTTGTTTTTGCGTAACGCTCACCGCTTTTGTTCCTCCGGAAACGGTATAAATAATTACTAAAACACCTATAATAATGTTGAGATAAATCAAATTCCAACCCAAAACAGCTGAAAGTATTATGGCTGGGGCAAAAATGGTAATTCCGGCAGCTAACCCCCTTTGTACTAAAAATAAAATTGCTGCTAAAGTCCGTGTTTTTTGATCAAAGCGATTTTCTAAATATTCGTAGGCTGTATATACTTTCAAACGGTGATAAATGGGTATAAAAACCATGCAGATAATGACCATTGCCAATGGCAATCCAAAATAAAACTGGACAAAGCCCATACCACTGTGAAATGCCTGCCCGGGAGTAGAAAGAAAAGTTATTGCGCTGGCCTGAGTCGCCATAACGGATAAACCAATGGTCCACCATTTTGCCTCATTTCCTCCTTTAATGTAGTCTTGTACGTTTTTGCTTCCTTTGGTTTTCCAAGTACCATAAGCAACAATAAATATTAAGGTGAATAAAAGTACGAACCAGTCTAAATTTGCCATTTCAAGAGTAAATTTTCATTAAAAAATAAAATAAAACAACATACACAATATTGGCAATAACTACCACACTGTATTCTTTTTTCCAAGACTTGGAAACGTCTTTATTTGTTTCTTTTTTATTTTGAATTTCTTGCATGGAACAGCCTTTTGATCTTATTTTTTCACTTTAGTTTCGTTCCTGTTTTTTCCGATGGAAATCATATTAGTAAACAATTTAAAAGCCCCAGGAACACCGGCAGGTAATTCTCTAAAAAAAGATAAACCAGTGTACATATAGTAGCCTTTACCATATTTTGCAACCAATAAACTTCCTTTTCTAGCAGGTTCACCCTTATCATTCATTGACAAAATAGGACTAAATTCTTTGTCCCACTCATTAGGAAAATACAAGCCTCTCTCTTGTACCCAGCCGTCAAAATCTTCTTTGGTAATTTTGTTGGGATAATTTAGAATTTCATGTTTTGGGTTTAAAAAATCAACTGTTGAATTTTCATTAGTTACACGATCTCTTGAAAGATTTAGAGAAAATGGGGCTAAATCGTTGGTTACCAAACTATGATTTGTATTGTATTGCACAATCATATTTCCACCATTTTTAACAAAATCGAAAAGAATTGGCTGTTTAAATTTTAAATCTTCAACAGTATTGTAAGCTCTAATTCCTACAATTATGGCATCAAAATTTTTCAACATATTGGTAGAAATATCTTTTGAATCGATTATAGTTACGTTATAGCCAATTTGTTGCAAACTCTCCGGAATTTCATCTCCCGCTCCTTTAATATAACCAATTTCTTTTCCTTCTTTATGTAGGTTCAATCGAACAACTTTCGCTTCCGCAGTTACTAATACCGTTTGAAACGGAATGTGATCGTAATTTATTTCAACAATCGATTTATCGAAGGTTTTTCCTTCACTTATCAAAACCGATTTTAGAATTCCTTCACTTTGAGTTTCCGGTGGTGTGACGGTAAACACGACTTGTTGCTCCTGCCCTTTTGTGTCTAATTTGAAAGGAATCTCCTTTGGCATAACATTCCAATTATTAGGAACTTCCAATACCGAAATACCACTTGCTCCGTCTTTATGGGCTATGATTTTTACCGGAATTTCTTTGGACGTATTCGCATCAAAAAGCAATACTTTTGCTGCAATTTGTGAAGAAACTAGTGGTAATATTTCAAAAGGTTGATACACTTCACCCTTTACCGGATCATTATATTTATATATTATGTTTTTCGTAAAGTTTATATGTTCATTCTCTATTTTTAATTGGAAGCTTATTTTTATTGCCCGAGGGGTTTCCGGTAAACCAATTAAAGATTCATCTGGTACTTTATACATGCCTAAAGTTCCTGGCTCTAGCAACCAATATGGTGAGGTGCTTTTTGTGCTGCTTGAAACGGTTACTTCTTTTTTTGTTACAAAAGATTGGTTATTTTTTAAAGGCTTATTCACGATAATAACCTCATTTTCAGGTTCGATAGAAATTCCTTTTAAAACAATCTCCTGATCACTTCTATTAATTGCTTCAATAGTTATGGCAATATTAGAATCAGATGTCGCATTTGGACTATTTGCAACACCTTCAAGATACAATCCGGCGCAAGCCAAAATAATTTCTTTAATTTGTTCTGTTTTATAATTTCGCCAATAGGTATCATCCAATTTTTGAATGAGAGAATAGGCTTTTACCAATGCTGGAATACTTTTTGACGGGTTTTCAAAATCAAAATCCTTTTGCACTTTTTGCAAAATTTCACCAATGGCAGCACCACCTTTTACTCTGGTCCAAGTTGTATTTATTCCTTCAAATAAACTTTTATTCGGCATTTCACCTTTTAATAATTGCAAATATTCGCTGTCGTCTCCTCGAGTTCCTGTGCTTCCAAAACCTTGTGATTTATGTTTACTCCTGCTTAAAGAAGCAATTTCTGAATTCGACATACCTGCATAAGGAAAATAGACTCCATTATTTATTTCGAACATTTTCGATTTATCTGCTTTATCAAAATTTTCTTTGCTGCCATAAAACCACCAGGAAGTATTGAAAAATAAACGTTGTGCTTTCCAAGGTTTCAAATCTGTGATGGTATAGTTTTGATCGGCAGCCAAATCAAACGCTTCCGTACTTAAAATTGCAGAAGAAGTATGATGTCCGTGCGTATCTCCGGCGGAGTCCGCATTAAATCTATTGATGATAATATCTGGATGAAAGGTTCTAATCACGCGAATGACATCACTTAAAACAGCTTCCTTATTCCAAATTTCTAAGGTTTCATCAGGATGTTTAGAATAACCAAAATCATTCGCTCTAGTAAAAAACTGCTCTCCGCCATCGACTAATCTTGCTTGCAATAATTCATTGGTACGAATTACACCGAGTAAATCTCTTATTTCAGGTCCGATTAAATTCTGACCTCCATCTCCACGAGTGATTGACAAATAGGCTGTTCGAGCGTGTACTTCATTCGATAAATAAGAAATTAGCCTTGTATTTTCATCGTCCGGATGTGCCGCTATATAAAGAGCAGAACCTAAGAAGTTTAATTTCTCAATGGAATGATGGATTTCACTAGGATTTAACTTTTTAGGTATTTGTGCTTGAATCGTAAAAGAAAAAAGCAAAAAACTTATAATCGCAAAAAAAGTTTTATTCATTTTATATTTTAGTTAGTAGAGCAACAAATCTATAAAATTAAAAGCGCAAAATGACTTCCTTAAGAAAATCTTAACATAATGAAACCATTCCAAATAGGGCAAAATTTATTTTTTATGTCAAGTATAAAATAATATATTTGTAATCTTAGACCAATAGCATATAGCATTAATTAGTATTAAATTTTTTTCGATGAAATTTATAGTATCTAGCTCTCAATTATTAAAACAACTTCAAATTTTAGGTGGAGTTATCAACGCTAACAATACCTTACCTATTCTTGATAATTTTTTATTCGAATTGAGTAATAATAAATTAAAAATTTCGGCTTCTGACTTAGAAACAACGATGAGCACATCGATTGAAGTTGAGGCAGATCAGGTTGGCGCAATAGCTGTACCGGCAAAATTATTGTTAGAGATTTTAAAAACATTTGCCGAACAACCACTTACTTTTAAAGTAGAGGAAAATAATACTATAGAAATTAGTTCTGAGAGTGGTAAATATGCTCTCGCTTACGCGGATGGTGAAGAATTTCCAAAAGCTGTGGCATTAGAATCGCCAAGTTCTACCACTTTGGTCGCAAATATTTTAGCAACTGCCATTTCAAAAACAATTTTTGCATCTGGTAATGATGACTTACGACCGGTAATGAGTGGAGTGTTTTTTCAATTCAGTCAAGAAAATTTAACTTTTGTAGCTACAGATGCACATAAATTAGTGAAATATATCCGAAAAGACGTTCATGCAAATGAGGCTGCAGAATTCATCATGCCTAAGAAACCTTTAACTCTTTTAAAAAATATCTTATCAGGAAGTGATCAAGAAGTCACTATTGAATATAATGATACTAATGCAAAATTTTTATTTGGAGAAAGTATTTTAATCTGCCGGTTAATAGATGGAAAATACCCTAATTATGAAGCAGTTATTCCTAAAGAAAATCCGAATAAGTTAACTTTAGATCGCAGTTCATTTTATAATTCTGTACGTCGTGTTTCTATTTTTTCAAGTAAAACTACACATCAAATTCGCTTGAAAATGGCTGGAACAGAGCTTAAAATATCAGCTGAGGATTTAGATTTCTCAAATAAAGCAGATGAAAGATTACAATGTAGTTATGAAGGTGATGATATGCAAATTGGTTTTAATTCACGCTTCTTGCTTGAAATGTTAAACCATTTAAATTCCAATGAAATTCTACTCGAAATGTCGTTACCAAACCGCGCCGGAATTTTAACTCCGATTGACGGTTTAGAAGAAGGAGAAGAAATTACGATGTTAGTTATGCCAGTAATGTTAAGTAATTAACGAAAAGTTAATTCCAAAAGTTAACCAGTAATTGAGTAAATACTGGATTTGTTCGGCTTTATCGATTAGTTTTGAGTTGAAAACTAAGTTTTTATTATTGGTTTTAAGTCTTGTAACAAAACTTTATAATTGTTTTATTTTATAGTGAATTCATTTTCATTTTCAAAAATTGTTTATAAATAGTAATAAACACCTTTAATTTTCGTTCATATAAATGAAATTTTGTATATTGCATTTACTAAAATAGTTGGATCCCCTAAAAATTCAATTTTTTTTAGAATTAATTAGTTACTCTAGTTTACGTTTGAGAATAGCTTTTAGTGTTTTATATTACTTAAAAGAGGTTTAACTAAAATTAATCTATGAAAAGAAAACTACTATATTTTTTTACCTTCTTATCCATAAATTCTATTGCACTTGCACAAACTGATTATTCTAATGTTCAGTTCAAGAGTTATATTTATGAATACAAAGAAAGTGAACCCAGAACTACAGAACTGGGAATCCAAAAAGATTTTTTGGCAGATATAGTTAGTCTACTTAGCAAAAACATCTACTCTAAATCACAGCAAGAAGATATTATCGAAAAAGCATGGTTAGCTATAACCAAACCTAAAACTTTTGATTATGTCTATAAAGATTTTGCTGTAACTTCAAATAATAACTGGGGTACAAAAAATGCGAAAGGTGAAATTGTTTTAGAACCAAATCCATACTTAACAGAATGGACAGTTAGCGACGATGAATACCCTTATTTTCAAATGGCATTGAACAAAATCTTGGACTATTTTCAATTAATGACCTATGGTGATGATGCCGAAAGTGTAGCATCTTCATTTAATGAATTGTTAATCACAAAAGATTTTAAATTTTCAAATCCGAAAGATGATGATTGGGCTTATTCTTATTTAGAAACCGTAAATGTTGAACTTGAGCAAAAAGGATTGGTTGCATTAGTAACCAAAGGTTATTACAATATTATTGTTTGTGATATTGAAAATAAAGATAAATTAACCAATTTATTCGAACAATTTAAATGGGAATTAGTAAAACCATGAATTCTCCTTTAATTAAAGTCCCCCTCATGAAAATCTGCTTTTAATTTTAGGAGCAGATTTTTTTGTTTAATCCAATAAATCACTGCGAACAACGTTTGAAATCATACATAAAACCATTGCAAAAATTTTGAAAATTGTGAGACATATATGCTTCTTGTTTTGTATTTTATTCATCAACTTTTCCGTTTACGGACAGCAAAAGGATTATGCTGAAATTAAGTTCAAAAGTAAACTTCGGCAATATACTAAAACCATGCCCAAAACAGCCGAATTAGGTATCACTAAAGATCTGTTTGCTGATTTGATAAATCAACTATCTGGAGATGCTTATTTAGAAACAGAGAAGGCTGATTTCACCAATAAACTTTGGTTAGCAATTTCAAACCCTGAAAAATTTGATTTTATTTATAAGGATTTTTCTTTAAATACTATTGAAAATTGGGGCAAGAAAATAAAGTTTGAAGACCCTAATTTTGAACCAAATCCATATTTAGCGCAATGGACTAAAACGGAAGATGAATTCATTTATTTTCAATGGGCAAGTTTGCAAATACTCAAACAAATCCAACTTATGGCTTATGGGGAAGAAGCTAAAATTGCGGCAAAATCTATAAAAAAACTAGCCCTTTTAGAAGGTGTTACTTTTCCGAATTCAAAACCAAATGAGTTTACTTATGATTATCTTACACGCATTAATAATCAAATTAAAAGCAAAGGGTTAATTCTAATTGTTTATAATGCACACTATGATTTTACAGTCTGTAAAATAGAAAACAAAGAGAAAATAGTGGCATTATTTGAAAAATTACATTGCGAATTTATACAGCTTTAGGTTTGTTTTTGATTGATTGTTGATGGTCATTGCTTGTTTTTTGTCATTCTCACGAAAGCGGGAATCTCATGATGCTTTGTACATGTTTATGAGATTCCTCCATTACATTGCGCTTCAATCGAAATAACGTGGTCATTGCGAATCACGCACTTACGTGATGCAGCAATCTGCTTTTTCTTAAAAAAAGTTTGTTTGAAGTGCGTTTCAAAAGATTCCCTTTAACCAGTCAAGCTGGTCACAAGCTTCAAGGGAGTGACAGTTGGTTTAAATTAGCTGCAATTTAGAGAAATCCATTCAAAATTAATAAGTCATCACTGAAACAGCTTCATTAAAATACGCCCCTAATCCCTCTCAAGATAGGAGCTAAATTAAAGATAAATACCTTTTCGATCGCTCAATTTGATATTTTTAGACATAAAAAAACCGCTTAAAAGCGGTTTTTTTATTATTGTTAATTTTGGTTTATG
>CBDTUD010000077.1:0-10993 GCA_965363545.1 uncultured Flavobacteriaceae bacterium
TATAAAATCCCCAATTCGAGCATACACTTTTTCATTTCTTGATACGTGCGCTTTATATCATTATCTAAACCAATAGAGAAACGGATCAAACCTTCTGTTAAGCCCATTTCGGCTTGCTCGTCTAAAGGAATTTCTGAAGATGTTCCGGTACCAGGAGCATTGAATAAAGTTTTATAAAAACCTAAGCTCACCGCTAAATTTCCCAAATTTCTTTGCTGCATCAACTCCATTAAATCATCTGCTTTTTTTAGAGAGCCTGCATCAAAAGAGAGCATGCCGCCAAAACCAAATTCTTCATTATACTGTTCTTTCATCAGCTCATGCTGTGGATGATTTTTTAATCCGGGATATATTATTTTTAAGCCATCGGCCTGAAATTTTTCAGCCAGATATAGTGCGTTTTCACTGTGTTTTTTCATACGAAGATGCAAAGTGCGCATGTTTTTCAAGATACTTGCCGAGCGAAGGCTGTCCATTACCGGACCCAGTAGCATACTCGCTCCGTCGTGCACATCTCGTAGACTATTGATAAAATCGGTAGTACCGCAAATTACGCCCCCAACGGTATCACTCGAGCCATTTATGAATTTTGTAAGACTATGAATTACAATATCAGCACCTAAAATTGCCGGAGTAAGCTGTAAAGGTGAAAAAGTATTGTCTACCACCAATTTCAATTGGTGTTTTTTCGCCATTGCGGATAAAGCTTTAATGTCGGCAAATTCTAAAAGAGGGTTACTAACAGATTCACAGTAAATTACTTTGGTCTTTTTTGTAATCGCCGCTTCTATTTTTTCTAGAGAAGTGATATCAACGAATGAGGTTGTGATCCCAAATTTTGGCGCGAAATTCTTTAAAAAAGCATAGCTTCCACCATAAATTGTACGTGAAGAAACAATGTGATCTCCGGCGTTGCATAATTGCATCAAAGTGCAGGTAATGGCTCCCATTCCTGAAGCAGCAACATTTGCACTTTCTGTTCCTTCCATTGCAGCAATTGCTTGTCCCAAGAATAAATTTGACGGACTCGAATGACGGGAGTATAAGTAGCAACCACCTTCGTTTCCTTCAAAAGTGTCCATCATGGATTTGGCGGCTAAAAAGGTATAAGTCGATGAATCGGAAATAGATGGATTTACACCACCAAACTCTCCAAAAAATTGTAAATCTTGTATTTTATTTGCTGGCTTAAAGTCCATAGTTTTAATTTTTAGTGTTAATTCTATACAAAATAACAACATTGTAGTTATAAAATCAATAGATAACCTTATATATAGGTAAATTAACTGCTATAAACTAAAATAATAGATATAATTATGTTAAATTATAAATAAAAATCTAATTTTATAGAAAATTTAACCTGATGGAATTAGATGCAACCGATAAAAAAATCATTCTTGCACTGCAGAATGATAGCAAAATAACGACAAAAATGCTGTCTATTCACATGAACTTATCTAGCACAGCAGTTTATGAACGGGTTCGAAAATTAGAAAAAAATGGGGTTATTGAAAAATATGTAGCCGTAATCAATAAAGAAAAAATTGATAAGTCTTTTGTGGTCTTTTGCCAAATAAAATTAATTCAACACAAACATGAATATGTAATAAAATTTGAAAGAGAAGTTATAAAATTTGAGGAGGTTTTAGAGTGTTTCAATGTGAGTGGAGAATATGATTATAATCTCAAAATTGTTGTAAGAGATATGAAAGCTTACCGTAAATTTTTGAACGATAAGTTGACTACTTTAGATCATATTAGCAGTACACACAGCACTTTTATTATCAATGAAGTGAAAAATAATACCGCATTAATTCTATAAAAATAAAGGACTTTCAATTTTATGAAAGCCCTTTATTTGTTTAGTTTAAGTATGAAATGCCTTATTTTATTGCATTTACATCGAAAGAAATTTCCATCATATCTTCGATAAATTTATCTGCTAAATCATCAAAAAAAGATTTTGAGCCGTAACGAACATTCCATTTTGAACGGTCAATTTTGAAAGTTTCACTTTTTACGTTCAAATTATTTCCGTTTAAATTTACGTCTGCTAAAAACGAAACCGGATTTGTTGTATCTTTTATGGTTAAATCTCCTTTAATTAAAGTTTGATTTCTTTTTTTCTCTGTTCCTGTTATTTTAATAACAGCAATTGGATAAACGGCAGCATCAAAAAAGTCATCACTTTTAAGGTGATTAACTAGTTTCGTATTGTATTTACTACCTGCTTCTAGATCAAGATTTACTATACTGTTCATGTCGATAGTGAATTCTCCACCGGTAATTTCGCCATTATTAAAAGTGAAATTTCCTTTTTTGATTGCGATGGTTCCATTGTGCTCACCCGTTGGTTTAAAACCTTTCCAATAAATAGTTGAACTGTTTGAATTTGCTATAAAATCGTTTTGCGCTATTGCCGAATAACCGACAACAATTAATAGAATAAATGGTAAAAATGCTTTTTTCATTGTTTTTAGTTTTTAGTGTTAAAGTAGTTTAAATAAAAAATAGTTCAGAATTATTAGTGTTATTGACTCTGAACTATTGGCTAATTTACAAATATTATTTTTGTACGTTCTCTTTTTTAAATTTATCAAATTTTGAGTCTTCAGTTTTCTTAGGCCAGCTGTTATTACTGGTATCCACATCAGCAGTCATTTTATTCGGATCGATATTTATTTCTTTTATTTCTTTATCAGAAGCAAAAACTTTTTTAATTTCTTTATCATTAAATCGCCAAATCTCTGCAGGATAGTATTTATTTTCTTTTGTTCCGTCCGTGAAAACGTATTCTACCAAAATAGGCATTACTAACCCACCGGGTTTTTCGAAAATAATTTCATAAAAATATTTGGTATCTTTTAGAGTTTTGCGTTCTTCTGGTGAAAAATTATCATTTAAATATTCGTTTAAAAAAGCAATATCTTTGGAAGGATCTTTCACTTTAGCCATTTCAGCATTGTATTCTTCACTGTCGGTATTGATTAAATATAAGTTATTGCCAAAATCTTTAACATCCATACCGTACGCTCTTGCCATATTTTTAGCTCTCTCCGTAGGTTGGTCGGTTACGACATATTTTTTCACTTCTTTTAAACCGATATCGTTATAGTCTGTAGTGAAAAACCAACCTCTCCAAAACCAATCTAAATCGGTGCCGGAAGCATCTTCCATAGTTCTAAAAAAGTCTTCGGGAGTTGGGTGTTTGAATTTCCAGCGTTCGGTGTAGGTTTTAAATGCTTTGTCAAATAATTCATGACCCAAAATTACTTCGCGCAACATGTACAATCCGGCTGCCGGTTTGGCATAAGCATTTGATGAGCTATTAAAAACATGATCGTGCTGCGTCATAATTGGCGTAATTCTACTTTGATCACCGCTCATATAATTTACAACATTTATGGGATATGCTCTTGAAGGAAATCCTTCTTCTAGGCGTTGTTCCGCATACATTTGCGCAAACGTATTTAAACCTTCATCCATCCAGCCCCATTGGCGTTCGTCAGAATTCACGATCATCGGAAACCAGTTATGCCCAACCTCATGTGTTATTACGCCAATCATACCATTTCTTGTTCTTTGCGAATAGGATCCGTCTTCATTTGGACGACCATAATTCCAGCAAATCATCGGATATTCCATGCCTTGTTGTTTTGCATTTACCGAGATAGCTTTGTGGTATGGGTAATCAAACAATTGTTGTGAATACGATTGCAAGGTATTGACTACTACTTTGGTAGAATACTCTTCCCAAAGTGGATTACCTTCTTTAGGATACATAGAAACTGCCATTACGGTTCTGTTACCAATTTTTACAGCTTGTGCATCTAAAATATATTTTCGAGAACTTGCGAAAGCGAAATCACGAACATTTTCGGCTTTCAATTTCCAAGTTTTTGTTTTTTTAGAAAAATTAGTTTCATTTTTTTCTGCTTCTTCTTGCGTTACAATAATAACCGGTTTATCATATGATTTTTGAGCTTCTTCATAGCGTCTCCATTGTTTAGAGGTAAGCATCTCTTTTCTATTTAAAATATAGCCGGTGCCTTCCAAAATATGATCGTCAGGAGTTGTAATATTAACCTCGTAATTTCCAAAAGCCAAAGAAAATTCACCACGACCAAAAAAGGGTAAAGTTTGCCAACCTTCGACATCATTATAAACTGCCATTCTTGGAAAAAACTGTGCAATAATATAGGTGTTATTACCATCTTTATCAAAATGCTCAAACCCTGATCGAGATCTGTCAATGGTATGATTAGGAATATTATACCACCATTTTATCTTGAACGAAGTGTTTTCACCATGTTTCAAAACTTTTGGCAAATCAATGCGCATCATTGTTCCGTTTACGGTGTGAGGCAGGTTTTTATTATTGATATCTGTAACATATTCAATTTTAAAACCTCCATCAAAAGGTTTACCTAAAAAGTTCTCTGTAAATTTTTTCGGATTATAAAAAACGGAAGGTCCACCTTCCGTTATATCACTAGTTTTTGAATCAGCAGCACGGATATTTTGGTCTAATTGCACCCAAAGATATTCGAGTTCATCGGGCGAATTATTAAAATAAGTTACTGTTTCTTCTCCATAAATTCGTTGCTTTTCATCATCTAAAATGATGTCCATTTTATAATCTGCTTGCTGCTGGTAATATTCGTGTCCCGGAGCACCAGAGGCTGTTCTGTAAGTATTTGGTGTGGCAAGCTCTTCTTTCAACTGCTTGAACTTACTAATATTATAATGACCTGATTGCTTTTCTTTGTTTTCAGTCTGTTCTTCTTCCTGACCAAAAGTGATAAAAGATAGG
Source organism: uncultured Flavobacteriaceae bacterium (assembly GCA_965363545.1). Lineage (GTDB taxonomy): Bacteria > Bacteroidota > Bacteroidia > Flavobacteriales > Flavobacteriaceae > Lutimonas. Next base: position 4,814 of record CBDTUD010000077.1, read on the forward strand.
AACAAAAAAGTAATTAAAAATGTAATCTTTTTCATGGGTAATTATTAGATTTTAAGATATTTTCAATTGTTAATTTCGCTACATAAAATGGGTAACATAGGTTTATTTAGCAAAATGATTTTTTCTTTGGTATTTGGGATTATATTAAGGCCGTTAAAATACTATTTTTTTAAAATAAACGATGATTTTATTTTAAAGTTTTAACATTTCTTTATCATTATCTTTCCGTAAAATAATCGTTTTTTTCGTGTTTTTTATATTGATTTTAATATAGTTTTCTTGTTCAGGAAAGTCTTCCATAAGCATGGAGTTTTGAATAATTATTGTGTTAATATCTTCTATATTAACAACTTCTAGATAGAAAAAAACAACGTCATTCTCGTATTCTTTGCCTAAATATTGATAGGTTTTTTCACTTGAATTTATGTTAATTTTAAATTTTTGAGAAATGTACTTTTCCAAATAAAAATCAGACTTCTCATTTTCTTTATTGGTTGCCAATTCTAACTCTGTTTGATAGCGATTTTCCAATGTATTTTCAATGTCATCAATAAAAAAACGCATCGTAATTTGAACGGCTTTCCTTTCGCTAATAAAATCAATTTTAGTCAAGCTTATATAATATTTGTGTGCCGAAAATGCAAATAGAGGAAGTATGAAAATAAGAATCGTAACTTTTGTTATTATTGATTTCAATAAAATTGTGGTCTTAAAATTAAGTGGCTAAAGGTACAAATAGCTTAAATTAATCAAAACTAAAGTTTCGTTAATTTTACTGAATTAGATTCGTGAAAACAGTTTGAGAATTATATATAAATAATTGCTGAGATATGTTGGGTCATTCTGACTTCTCTATCTCCAAAAAATTAAAATATTCTTCTCTAGTTTGAATAATAATATCGGCAACTTTCATTTTATTCTCTAACTTAAAATAGTGAATAATACCTTTTGATTTACAATAATTTAAATACGGCATAATATTACTTGGCGGAATACCTAATTTATCTGTTAAAAAGTAATCTGTTAAATATTCCCGAATCTTAATTAAGTTTTCATCTTCTTTTTCTGCTTCTTGTAGCATATTCATTTTTTTTGTCTCTCCAGATAAAAGTCCGTAAAGTTTATCTATGCTACCTCCTTTTTTATAATAATTTTGTTTTCTTTCCGTTTGAGTTAAAACTGGTTTTCCCGCATTTGGTATGCCTAAAGTGATTGCATTTACAGGCTCTCTATTGTAATTTGTTTCTACTAAGAACATATTTTTTGGTTTTTCAAGAACGATTTCGTTTAACTCATTAATATTTACAATCATTTTAATCATTAATCGTCTTTGAGTAATTATTTCTTCAGTAATTATCAGCGTTTTTGTCTTTAATTGAACATCAGAAAAAGTTAATGTGTCATTTGGCCTAACAAGAATTGCAAATTCTCCATAGGCATTACTTATGGTTCCAATATTTGCAGTAATATTATAGATATGCACATTTTCTACCTCTGTAGAATCACTTTCTATTTTACCAGCAATTGTGGTACTTTCTTGTTGTGCAGAAATTTGTTGGCAAAAAAACAATACAAATAAGGGGTAGAAGTGCTTCATGAACTACAAAATAAGTACTTTAAGTTTTCTGACAGGCTTAATTATTTGTTAAAAATAAAATTTAACTTTTGGTGGTAAATGAGGAACTTTCGCTTAAGAAAATATCAATAATATCCAAAAATCGTTTTTGATGAAAAAGAGGGATAATATTTTTGGGTATACAAGATGAAATGAAAAGTGTAATCTTATCTTCAGGTATTTGCAGCGTATCGATAAAAAAAGCTTCTGTAAAATGCTCTCTAATCAATGCTACTTCTTCTTGATTTCTTGCATTTTGTTCATCTTCTTTAAGTAACTGATTTAGTTTTTGGTCTCTTTTTCGGTTTCCCGAAATAATATTATAAATATCATCAATACCACCTGACTGACCTAAAAGTGTTGCAAGAATGACTATTGGTACACTTGCCTGACTGTAATGATTCAAGTTTCTTTCTAACTTATTTAGGGGCTCTTTCCCAGCATTTGGTAAGTTCAAGGTTGAAGCATTGACACCTCCGGTTATTTTTGAGCGATCTACAATAACTTCATCTAATTGATTGGTGTAAGGTTCTAATTTTACTTGTATAAAATTATTTAGTAAATTGGTTGGTTGAATGATGATTTTTTTGGTTGTGAATTGAATATCAGAGAACAATATGGTGTCGTTTTCCTTTACAAATAGTTGAAAAATACCATTTTCATTGCTAATGGTGCCTGATCTCGTTGTGACATTTATAATGTGTACATTTTCAACAGAAATGCTATCACTTGTTATTTTACCTGTAATGCGCTGTCGGTCTTCCTGCGCTGCGAGATTGAGGGTGCAAATAATTAAGAAAAAAAAGTAGATTTTCTTCATATATTTCAATTGTTTAAAAGATAGTTTTCACGTTCTTTCAACATCAAATCTATTACTTCAATTTTTTTATTTGTAATATATAAGTCAATTATACCTTGTGCTTCACAATGTTTTAAAAAAGGTTCAATTTGTGATTTTTGAAGTTTTAAGGTTTTTGTAAAAAATTCTTCGCCAAATTCTTTTTCAATATTAATTAGAGCTTCAGAAGCTTTTTGTTCGTAAACTCGATCTAAATATTTTGATTTTCGTCGGCCTTCACGTAAATCTCTTATTCCTTGAACTATTGGTTCTGCTAACCAGCTAACTAAACCTATAATGTTACCCCCGATGGGTATATTTGGATTGGTTAGACCTGATGCGTCTGGCGGACGAACTCTATCTACACCATCAAAATCGTCTACAATATCAAAATCTACTATCCATGGTCCGGCTAAACTAGCGCTGATTTTCGAAACAGAATCTGGCACCTTATTGCTATCGGTAAGAAGTTCTCCGTCTAAATTATGCTGTCTTAATTCGATTTCGCGAAGTTCATTAATTCTTAAAAATAAAACTGTAAATAGTTTTTTTTGTTGGATGTTACTCTTGGTTATGGCAACTTCTCTATTGTAAAATTGGATTCCGGTAAATAGCAGTGTGTCGTTTTCTTTTACATCAATTTCAAATTTTCCATTGGCATGGCTGATCGTTCCTTTTCTGGAATTTTTATTGAAAATATGAATATCTTCAAGTTCAATTTCTTCTATTTCTTCACTTTGAATGATTCCATTAATGGTAATTCTTTTCTCTTGCGCATAGGTGCTTACCACGATAAAACAGATTAAAAGGAGGGATAGTCGGTTCATATCCAAAGTAACAATTCTGAAATCTTAAAAAAGATTAATATAATGATAAACTTTTGTTAAAGATAATCTTTCTTTAACTTTGAATAAAACAAATAATTAGATGAAAAAATTACTTATCGCAAGTACTTCAACCGTTTATGGAAGTGGCTATTTAGAATATATTTTACCAACTTTAGAGCTTTTTTTTAAAGATGTTTCTGAAATTGTTTTTATTCCGTATGCTCGTCCGGGTGGTATTACAAATGATTCCTATACCGAAATTGCCCGAAAGGCTTTTTTAAAAATCAATAAGAAAGTAAAAGGAATTCATGAATTTGAAAATCCGGAATTGGCAATACAAAATGCTAAAGGTATTTTTACCGGTGGCGGAAATACTTTCGTATTGGTGGATAGCTTGAATCGTCAAAATTTATTTCCAAAACTTAAAAAATCGATTGAAAATGGCACCTTGTATTTTGGTACAAGCGCGGGCAGCAATATTACCGGAATCAATATGAAAACAACGAATGATATGCCAATTGTTTATCCGAATAGTTTTGATACTTTGGGTTTAATTCCGTTGAATATCAATCCACATTATTTAGATCCGGATCTTAATTCAAAACACAAAGGAGAAACTCGTGAAACACGAATTAATGAATTTCATATTTTTAATCAAACACCTGTTTTAGGTTTACGCGAAGGAAGTTGGTTAGAAGTGAATGATCAGGTTATAATTTTAAAAGGTTCTTTACCTGCCAGATTATTCAGGCAAGGTAAAAAACCTCAAGAGTTACTACCAGAATGTTGTATAAATGAGCTAATTTAAAACTGATACACCACGGCGTTAACGTTCATTCCTGCTCCAACAGAGGCAAAAAGAATGGCATCTCCCTTATGTATTTCATGATTTTCCAATTGGTTTTTCAAAATTAAATCAAGTAGGGTAGGCACTGTTGCCACCGAACTATTACCTAATGTTTTAATACTCATTGGCATGATGTCTTTTGGCATTTTTGTTTTGTACAATTTATAAAACCGTTTAACAATGGCTTCATCCATTTTTTCATTCGCTTGATGAATCAATATTTTTTTGACATTTTCGATAGGTACACCACTTTTATCTAATGCAAGTTTCATAGCATTAGGAACATTATTCAAGGCAAATTCATAAATTTTTCTACCATACATTTTTATGTATCGCGTATTTATTTCTGGGATAATTTTATTGGATTCTCCAAAAAATAAGTAATTAGCTTCATCATAGGTAAACGACTGGGCGGCGTGACTTAAAACTCCCTTGTCGGAAACTTCTTTTGCTTGTACGATGCAAGCACCTGCTCCATCGGCATAAATCATAGAATCTCTGTCGTGAGGATCTACAATTCTCGCAAGCGTTTCTGCACCAATTACCAAACAGGTTTTTGCAACTCCAGCTTTTATATAATTATCAGCTTGAATCAAACCTTGAATCCATCCGGGACAACCGAAAATAATATCATAGGCAACACAATTCGGATTTTTAATACGCAATAAATGTTTCACCCGAGAAGCCAAGCTTGGTAACATATCGGATTGTTTATCGTTATAGCGAATATCACCAAAGTTATGCGCAAAAATTATTTGATCTATCGTTTCAGGATCAATTTTAGATTCTTTAATAGCAAATTTTGCCGCAATTGTTGCCGCATCACTATTTTGAAGTTCAGGTTCTAAATATCTTCGTTCTTCAATACCCGTAATTCCTTTGAATTTTTCAATGATTATTTCATTAGAGGTTTCAAAAGGTTCATTTTGTTCACCATAAAATTCTTTTTCTAAGAATTCTGCATTTGTTTTAATGATTTTAGGTATATAAGTTCCGGTGCCAGTGATGATTGAATTCATTTTAATAATGCTAAATTGTTATTTTATAATTTTTATTTGCATGACAGTAGCAATAGATGTTGCTCTGTTTTTTGTAATTTCTGCTGTTTCTCCTTTGAAATTTTCATCTACACTTGCATGAAAAAGCTGCAGCCAGGTTTGAAAGTGTTTTTTTTCAAAAGGATTTTTTTTATTCAGATCGATATGAGGCTGAATGGCATTTTTTTGATAGGTTCCGCTATAAAAAATGGTATTGTCCCAAAAATCAACTAAGGTTTGTAAATGATGTTCTAATTCATTTTCTTGGGTAAATTTCTCAAAAAAATGTTTCATCACATCATCTTTAAGTAATTTTTTATAAAATTTACTAACCACGATATAAATATCTTCACGATTTTCGATATCTCTTATCATCTGTTCAAATTTAATTTTTTATGGGTCAAACTGATAAACAATTCACCTATCTGCTGTGTGCAGGATTGGTATTGCAATTTGTTATGACTCATTTCATAAAAATTAAAGTAAAGAATTATCAAAAGCCAAAGGTAGTAAATCATTTATGGAATTTGATTTAATTATTTTTCCAGTTTCACCTGTGAAGAAAATTTGGATATTAGTAGCTTGTTTTACTTCGTATTCTGAAATTGCTTGGCGACAAGCACCACAAGGGGAAACCGGTTGGTTAACTTTGCGTATTGTAGATTTTGCCGAAATAAATATTTTTTCAATTTTCATGTTTGGATATTGCGAAGCTGCATTCCAAATAGCGACTCGTTCAGCACACATTCCCGAGGGGTATGCTGCATTTTCTTGATTTGAGCCTGTTAAGATTAATCCGTTTTCTAATAATAAAGAAGCCCCAACACTAAATTTAGAGTATGGGGCATATGCTTTTTTTCTTGCTTCAACAGCTTTTGAAAATAATATTTTATCATTGGAAGAAAGTTCCGCAGAAGTTTCGAAAACTGTAAATTTTGAAACGATTTTTAATTCATTCATAGATTTTAAAAATATTCATAAATATCGCCTAAATTAATCGATAATGAAAATCGTAA
>CBDTUD010000078.1:0-10960 GCA_965363545.1 uncultured Flavobacteriaceae bacterium
TTATATAATCATATGGTATATATTTCTTATATACATCTTCCGGCTGAATACTACGTTATTAATCGTTTTTGATGCAATTATCATAGTAAAATGACTGTTATTTTTTGCAAGAAAACATTTTATAAACAATAGATCAGACGTGTTAAAGATGCTTAAAATTAAATATTATATCTAAGAAATCAGCATTTATAGGCAGCTTTTTTTAAACTTTAAAAAACAGGTAGTGACCAAAATTAGGTGGCTATCTACTAACAAAAAAAAAAGGAATTACGATGAAGTAACTCCTTTTCTACTAGTATTAAAACTCGGTTATTGTTTTCTTTATAATCTCAATACAATCTCTTAGCTGCACCTCATTCATTACTAACGGCGGAGCAAATCGTATGATATTACCGTGCGTTGGTTTTGCCAACAAACCGTTTTCTTTCAATTTCATACAAATATCCCAAGCTGTCGAGCTATCTTCTGAATCATTAATGACTATAGCATTTAATAAGCCTTTTCCTCGCACTAATTTCACTAAAGAATTGGTTAACGCAAATTTTTGTAATTCTGCACGGAAAATTTGACCTAATTTATCGGCGTTTTCTGCAAGTTTTTCATCCTTTACAACTTGTAATGCCGCAATTGCAACAACAGCAGCTAAAGGATTTCCGCCAAATGTGGAGCCATGTTGACCTGGTTTAATCACGTTCATGATCTCATTATTTGCTAATACAGCAGATACCGGATAAACACCTCCGCTTAACGCTTTACCTAAAATTAAAATATCAGGCTTTACTTCCGGTGTACCGGAACAGTTTTTGTCTTTGCAATCACAATTTCCGCAAGTTGCTAATAATCGTCCGGTTCTGGCGACTCCGGTTTGTACTTCATCGGCAATAAATAGCACCTCATTTTTTTCGCAAATTTCTTTTGCTTTTGCTAAATATCCCTCTTTAGGCACATAAACCCCTGCTTCCCCTTGAATAGGTTCTACTAAAAAACCGGCAACATTTGGTGTGGTTTTAATAGCATGCTCTAAAGCTTCAATATCATCATACGCGATTTTTACAAATCCGGGCGTATAAGGACCGAAATTTTTACGGGCATTTTTGTCATTAGAAAAAGAAATGATGGTAGTTGTTCTACCGTGAAAATTATTTTCACAAACAATAATATTCGCTTTATCTTCTGCAATTCCTTTCTTTTCGTAAGCATATTTTCGACACAATTTAATAGCAGTTTCCACAGCTTCTGCTCCTGTGTTCATGGGCAGAACTTTGTCAAAACCAAAAAAATCGCTTACATATTTTTCATATTCACCCAATTTATCGTTGTAAAAAGCTCGAGAAGTAAGCGTTAAAGTTCGCGCTTGCTCGGTTAAAGCATCGATAATTTTAGGATGACAATGTCCTTGATTTACTGCGGAATAAGCGGATAAAAAATCGTAATATTTTTTTCCATCAACATCCCAAACATAAACGCCTTCGCCTTTGTTTAAAACTACCGGAAGAGGATGGTAATTATGAGCTCCGTATTTGTCTTCTAAGGAAATTGCCTGTGCTGATAAGCTTTGTTCTTTTACTGGCATAGAAAAATGAATTTAAATTTAAAATCAAAATTCCTTCTTTTTTGGAGAGAAATCATCCAATACTACTGCAAAAATAACGAATTAAAAATCGAAAAAATAATTTCTTTTTAAAATGATAAAGTGCATGTCAATAGTTAGTGGAATTATCAAAAAGAATGTTTTTACAACTAATTCAAGGTTTATCCTTTTTTGAAAATTATTTTTGGTATTTTTTGCGTCTATTAACGAATTAGAAAATCTTCATGAATTATTTGGCACATATATACCTTTCCGGTAATGATGAATTTATCCAAATAGGTAATTTTATTGCAGATGGAATTAAAGGATCAAAGTACAAAAACTATGAAATTCCAATGCAAAAAGGAATTCTGTTACATCGTGAAATAGACACCTTTACCGACGATAATGCGATTGTAAAACGTAGTAAACGACGTTTAGATGATGGTTATAATTTATACCGCGGCATTATTATCGATATTTTATATGATCATTTTTTAGCTAAAAACTGGTCAACGTATTCTTCCATTCCTTTAAAAGAACACAATCAAAATTTTTATGATCTCTTGCTCAAGAATATTGAAATATTGCCTGACAGAATTCAGCATATGATGCCTTATATGATTAAAGATGATTGGCTCACCAGCTATGCAACCTTAGCGGGAATAAAAAAAGTACTTTACGGAATGAATAAAAGAACAAAAGAAAGAGGCGAAATTCATTTGGCAATACACGATCTAATTGAAAATTACACAGAACTGGAAAAAGATTTCACCTTGTTTTTTGAAAAGTTGCGTAACTTTTGCGCCTTAAAAATGGAAGAAATTAACAAACAATACCAATAGTTTAAAATGAAAAAAATAGTTTTATTAATTATAATTTGCCTTGTTTTTTTTCAATGTAAAACCGAGCCAAAAGTTGCGGCTAATAAAGTTGGTGTTTTGGCAGATAGTGCCATGGTGGTAAGCGCCAGAGAAGAAGCATCTGCCATTGGTATTTCGATTTTAAAAAAAGGAGGGAACGCTTTTGACGCCATGATTGCAATCGATTTAGCATTGGCGGTAGCGTATCCCGTTGCAGGAAATATTGGTGGAGGTGGATTCACCGTTTACCGAAAAAATGATGGAGAAATCGGCTCTTTTGATTACCGCGAAAAAGCACCACTTGCAGCCACGAGAGATATGTATTTAGATGAAAATAAGAATGTTATTCCCGATAAAAGTACTTTGGGTGCAATGGCAATTGGTGTGCCGGGAACCATTGCCGGTTTATTTAAAATTCACGAAAAATTTGGTTCCTTACCATTTGCAGAATTGATTCAGCCAGCGATTGATTTGGCGAAAAAAGGAGTCATTGTTACTAAAAAACAAGCTGGAAGTATTCAGTATTATCGAAACTATTTTGAAAAAGCGAATAAACGAACCATTTTTTTAGATAAAGAATGGAAAGAAGGAGATACTATAAAATATCTTAAAATGGCTGCGACTCTAGAGCGTATTCGCGACAATGGGAGAGATGAATTTTATAAGGGCGAAACAGCAACGATGTTAGTTCAACAAGTACAAGAATTGGGAGGAATTATTACCAAAGAAGATTTGGAAAAATATGAAGCGAAATGGAGAAAACCAATCACTTTTACCTATAAAAATTCTAAAATAATTTCAATGCCACCACCATCGAGTGGAGGTATTTGCATTGCTCAAATATTAAAGAGTATTGAACCCTTTAATATTGGTCAATACGAGCATAATTCTTTGCAATATATTCAACTACTCACCGAAGCCGAAAGAAGAGTTTATGCTGATCGGGCTTATTTTTTAGGAGACCCGGATTTTAATAATATTCCGCTAGATACTTTGCAATCAGTAAGTTATAATGCCAAAAGAATGGCTAATTTTTCTTGGGACAAAGCTACCAGTTCTACTGATGTTTCTCACGGAAATATCGAAATCATTGAAAGTGATCAAACAACGCATTATTCCATTATAGATCAATTTGGTAATGCTGTTGCCGTAACAAACACCTTAAATGGTGGTTATGGCTCAAAAGTTTATGTTGAAGAGGGTGGTTTTTTTCTTAATAATGAAATGGATGATTTAAGTTCAAAACCAGGAGAACCAAATATGTTTGGCTTGATCGGGGCAGAGGCAAATGCAATCGAACCTCAAAAGAGAATGCTAAGTTCGATGACTCCAACCATTGTTGAACAAAATGGCAAATTAAAAATGGTTGTAGGTTCCCCAGGAGGGGCGACTATAATTACAAGTGTCTTGCAAAATATTATAAATGTGCTCGAATATGATATGACTATGCAACAATCAGTTTCGGCATCTCGATTTCATCATCAATGGTTACCCGATGAAATTTTATTTGAACCTACTTTTGATACCATTTCATTTGCGAAATTACGAGAAAAAGGGTATTCTATCGAACAAGGAAACTCTACAATTATTGGTAAAGTTGATGCTATTTTGGTACGGCAAGATGGTAAATTAGAAGGTGGTGCTGATCCGCGTGGAGATGATACGGCAGTTGGTTTTTAAGACTACATTTTACACATGTTTATATTGAAAAAATAGAATTTGGTACAATCAAAGAGATTCATAAAAGTAATATGCTATTAAATGTATAATAATTATCTTTACCCAATCGAATTAGGGTAGTTTTGTAAAATTAAAGTAGAATAAAATAATTTATAATATAATGAAAAACAAAGGTTTACATACAATGTGTATTCATGAAGGTGAAGTGCATGATAGTCAATTTGGTGGTGCAGTATCTCCTATATTTATGGCAACTTCTTATCCTTTTTTAGATGTAGATGTTCGTAGATATCCTCGAAATTTTAATACACCAAATCAAGAAGCTGTTTCTAAAAAAATTGCAGCTTTAGAGCATGGCGAAGCAGCACTTACTTTTGGCTCAGGTATGGCAGCAATTAGTACAGCCCTTCTCGCCTTTCTAAAACAGGGTGATCATGTCGTTTTTCAAAATGAAATTTATGGTGGCGCATATAATTTAGTGACCGAAGAATTTGAACGATTTGGTATTTCTTACGATTTTACAAACGGAGTGGAAGTTGCTCATTTTGAGGAAAAAATAACTCCAAATACTAAAATTATCTATATCGAGACACCTTCAAATCCGGTGCTAACAATTACCGATATTAAAGCTGTTGCGGAATTGGGTAAGAAGCATAATATTTTAACCATGATTGATAATACATTTGCTTCGCCTGTTAATCAAACTCCGCTCGATTTGGGTATTGATATTTCTTTGCACAGTGCGACAAAATATTTAGGTGGACACAGCGATATCTTGGCTGGTGCCGTTATCGGAAGCGAAAAACACATTCAAAAGGTTTTTCAAAAGGGTAAAAATTTAGGTGGAAATATAAGCGATTTTACCTGCTATTTATTAGAAAGAAGTATAAAAACTCTGGGAGTTCGAGTAGAAAGACATAATGAAAATGCGATGTATATAGCTGATTTTTTAGAAAAACATCAGGCAATTGAACGCGTTTATTATCCGGGATTACAAAGTCACCCAAATCATAAAATTGCAAAAGAGCAAATGCATGGATTCGGAGGTATGATGTCTTTTAAATTAAAAAAATCTTTTAATGCCGCTAAGTTTCAAAGAGATTTAAAATTAATCAAACCTTCGATGAGTTTGGCAGGGGTAGAGTCTACTATATTAATGCCAACCATGACGTCTCATTCTCTTATGTCAAAAGAAGAAAGAGAAAAACAGGGAATTACGGATAATTTATTGCGATTTTCAGTAGGTATTGAAAATAAAGAAGACATTATTCAAGATATTTTACAAGCGATAGAAAAACAATAAAAAATGATGAAATTAGATATTTTGGCTATAGGAGCGCATCCAGATGATGTTGAGTTAGGTTGTGGTGCGACTTTAGCAAAAGAAATTTCTTTAGGAAAAAAAGTTGGTATTTTAGATTTGACTCGTGGAGAGTTGGGAACTCGAGGTTCAGCAGAAATCAGAGATAAGGAAGCTTCAGAGGCTGCAAAAATTTTAGGGGTGCTAGTTCGTGAAAATCTCGCTTTCGCGGATGGTTTTTTTGTCAACAATAAGAAACATCAGTTAGAAGTTATTAAGATCATAAGAAAGTACAAACCTGAAATAATTTTATGTAATTCGATTGATGATCGCCATATTGATCATCCCAAAGGGAGCAGTTTGGTTTCGGATTCTTGCTTTTTATCCGGTTTACGAAAAATAGAAACCGAACAAAACGGAGAGAACCAAGAAGCATGGAGACCAAAACAAGTGTACCATTATATCCAATGGAAAAATTTAGAACCAGACTTTGTAGTTGAGGTAAATGATTTTTTAGAGACAAAAGTAAATGCTGTAAAGGCTTATAGTTCACAATTTTACGATCCGAAAAGTAAAGAGCCAACTTCTCCAATTGCAACGAAAAATTTCTTAGATAGCATTACGTATCGCGCTCAAGATTTAGGTAGAATAATAGGCGTAGAATATGCAGAAGGCTTTACTTCGGAGCGTTATGTGGCTGTAAAAAAATTAGATGATTTAATTTAAAAAAATATTTGTAAGAAATAAGAAATTAATTACATTTGCATTCGCTTATTTCAAATGTAAATAAGTCAAAAAATGGTGGTTGTAGCTCAGTTGGTTAGAGCATTGGTTTGTGGTACCAAGGGTCGCCGGTTCGAATCCGGTCTTCCACCCAGAATTTTGAAACGTCCGAAGCAATTCGGGCGTTTTTTTATGCTCAAAAGTTTCTAAAAGTAAAAAATATGGGTTTTTCGTTGTATTCCTTAGAACTTTAAGTATTTATTAAGATTAATTTCAATAATTTTGAACTTTTAAATTTAATTCTAGAAGAATGAGAAATAGTATAATTGCAGTTGCAACTTTGATAACGTTTTCAGTAAGTTTTGCCCAAAATAAAAATACCGAAGAAGTTAAAATCGAAAAACAAGTATTGAATCATGCCAAAATGAATGGAGATGCCATGGTAACTACAACCAGTTTATATCGATTGATTGCTTTAGAAGGTGAGAATAGTACCTATAAAGATAGTTTGGCGTATGTTTATTTTTCTGCTAGAAAATATGCTCCATGTTTTATGGTGGCATCAGATGTTTTAAAAAGAGATCCTAAAAATGTGCAAATGTTAGAAATGAAAGCAGTTTCACTGGAATCTTTAGGCGCTTTAGATAAAGCATTAGAAACTAATGAAGAACTTTTTAAACTGACCAATAATAATTACAATGGTTATACGGTAGCAAAATTACAGTACTCTTTAAAAAAGTTTGATGAAGCATATGCCACGATACTAAAAACAGAAAAATTGAATGACACAGGTGAATTTAAGGTTACTTTTAGTATCAATCAACAACACACGCAGCAAGTGGATCTCTTGGCTTCTATCGCTTATTTAAAGGGGCTAATCGCTAAAGAATTAGATAAAAAAGATGTTGCAAAAGCAAGTTTTGAAAAAGCGTTAAAAATTCAACCAGATTTCGTTTTAGCCAAAGATAATTTAGAAGATTTACAGAAATAAGAATTTTCTGTTAGTGATACGGTTTAATAATCCTGTTAAGTTTTTTTCTTAACAGGATTTTTTTATAATTTTTCTTTTAAATATTTCGCTGTGTAAGAATCTTTATTCTTAATTATTTCTTCAGGTGTGCCCTGTGCAATAATTTGACCGCCATTTTTACCACCTTCTTTGCCTAAATCAATAATATAATCAGCACATTTGATAAGTTCAAGATTGTGCTCAATAACAATAATCGAATGACCTCTTTCAAGCAGAGCATCAAAAGAAGCTAATAACTTTTTTATGTCATGAAAATGCAGTCCGGTTGTGGGTTCATCAAAAATGAATAAAGTTTTATCTTTTGTAGAGCCTTTCACTAAAAATGATGCTAACTTTATTCGTTGCGCTTCTCCACCAGACAAGGTTGATGATGCTTGTCCGAGTTGTACATAACCCAAACCAACATCTTGTAAAGGTTGTAATTTGGTTACTATTTTATTTTGTTTGAATTTTTTAAAGAATTCAATTGACTCATCAACGGTTGTTTGTAAAACATCATTGATAGATTTTCCTTCAAATTCTACTTCTAAAACTTCTTTTTTAAACCGTTTTCCCTTACACGTTTCACATTCCAAATGAACGTCGGCCATAAATTGCATTTCAATAGTCACATCTCCGTCACCTTTGCAAGTATCACACCTTCCACCATCGACATTGAAAGAGAAATGTTTTGCTTTAAAACCTCTGATTTTTGCTAATCTTTGATGGGTAAAAAGAGCTCGAATATCGTCGTATGCTTTAATATAGGTAACAGGATTAGATCGGCTCGATCTTCCAATCGGATTTTGATCAATAAATTCTATATTTTTTATTGTCTCAAAATCACCTTTTATAGCAGTAAATTGTCCTGCTTTTTCACCATAATTATTCAATTTTTTTTGTAATGCAGGATATAAAATATCGCGAATCAAAGTGCTTTTTCCACTACCGGAAACTCCGGTAATTACGGTCAAATTATTTAATGGAATTTTAGCATTGATATTTTTTAAATTATGCTCTCTGGCGCCAATAATTTCGATGAAATTTTTAGAGATCCTACGTTTTTTAGGAACTTCAATTTTCATTTTCCCGTTAAGGTATTTGGCTGTGAGCGTTTCTAATTTTATAAAATCGTTGTAATTTCCTTCACCAACCAACTCGCCACCAAGAGTTCCTGCTTCTGGACCAATATCGATAATATGATCGGCTATTTTCATAATGTCTTCATCATGTTCTACCACTATTACGGTATTACCTAAATCGCGCAGATTTTGAAGAACTTTTACTAGTTTTTCAGTATCTCTTGAGTGCAAACCAATACTTGGTTCATCTAAAATATACATCGACCCTACGAGACTGCTACCCAAAGAAGTAGCGAGATTTATGCGTTGACTTTCTCCACCAGACAGGGTGTTTGAATTCCGATTTATCGTGAGATAATTTAAACCTACATCACTTAAAAATTGCAATCTTGATTTTATTTCTTGTAACAATCTTTTCGCAATAATGCTGTCATGTTTATCTAAATCTAGATTTGTAAAAAAATCAATCATTTCATCGATAGGTAAATCAACTAGTTGTGTGATTGTTTTTTCACTTATTTTAACATAATCTACTTCTTTTCGTAACCTTTTGCCTTTACATGTGGTACATTTTGTTTTTCCGCGATAGCGAGAAAGCATCACACGATACTGAATTTTGTAAGCTTTTTCTTCGAGATATTTAAAAAAATCATGTAATCCTTGAAAGTATGTATTACCATTCCAAAGCAATTGTTTTTGTTCGTCGGTTAGTTCAAAATAAGGTTTGTGAACAGGGAAATCAAATTTGTATGCATTTAAAATAAGGTCTTCTTTAAAGCTTTTAAAGGAATCGGATTTCCATGCAACAACTGCATCATCATAAATGGATAAAGCCGTGTTTGGTATCACCAAATCTTCATCAATACCTATAACATTACCATAGCCTTCGCAAGTCGGGCAAGCGCCATAAGGATTATTAAAACTGAAGAGATGAACATTTGGTTCTAAAAAACTAATAGCATCCAATTCAAATTTATTACTGAATTCGGTTAATTTTTTATCGGTTAAACTTTCAATAATACAGGTTCCTTTACCTTCATAAAATGCCGCTTGAATTGAATCAGCCAATCGATTTATAAAATCTTCATCCGTTTGAACTACAATTCTATCTACAACTAAAAACAAATCTTTCGATTTTTTTTCATTAAAATCTTCTATTCGAATTACTTCTCCGTTCACTTTTAATCGCGAGAAACCTTGTTGTTGTAAAATATTGATGACGGTTTCTAATTTCTTGTTCTTTTCGATAATAATAGGAGCAAGCAGCAAAAGCTTTGTATTATCTTGGAATTTTTGAACAAAAGAAACAACATCATTTACGGTATCTTTTCTGACCTGATTTCCCGAGACAGGGGAGAAGGTTTTTCCAATTCTAGCGTACAACAGTTTTAAATAGTCATAAATCTCTGTTGATGTTCCAACAGTAGATCTCGGATTAGTACTGTTTACTTTTTGTTCAATGGCAATGGCCGGCGAAATACCTTTAATATATTGTACTTTAGGTTTGTTTAATTTACCTAGAAACTGACGTGCGTAAGAGGATAAACTTTCGACATATCTGCGCTGCCCTTCCGCGTATAAAGTGTCAAAAGCTAAGGTAGATTTGCCCGATCCGGACAGTCCGGTAATAACAACAAGCTTATTTCTTGGTATTTTTACATCAATATTTTTAAGATTATGCAGTTCAGCTCCTTTAATAAGGATATTTTCTTTGAAGTCTATATTTTTCAATGGTTTCAACAGTTTTTTTCGTACTAATTTTTACAAATATAAGTACTATATTAATGGTTCAAATAAAAAAAATAGATTAAAAAGTTAAAAAAATATTAAAAAAAATTTGTTTATATAAAATAAATGTAGTTATATTTGTTCCGAGACTTAATGAATAGTTAAACTAGTCTCCCCTAACCATTTAAATTTTTGCTTATAGTATAGTTCTACTTTTCATAACAATAATAATTAGGAGGCTTGATAGTAATAATAGCTTCGTTAAAAAAAAGGGGAATTATGCATACACAAAAATTAGACGATAGCGTCTTAGTAAAGAACTACATTGAAGGTAATGAAAGATCACTAGAAATCTTAATCCTTCGTCACAAACAAAGAATTTTCAGTTTTATTTATTCAAAAGTACAAGATAGAGATGTCGCAGATGACATTTTTCAAGATACTTTTATTAAAGTTATTAATACCCTTAAAATGGGTAAATATAATGAGGAAGGTAAATTTTTACCTTGGACTATGAGAATAGCACACAATCTTGTTATAGACTTCTTCAGAAAAGGAAATAGAATGCCAACTTTTCAAAACACAGATGAATTTGATATTTTTTCAGTATTAGGTGATGAAACCTTGAGTGCTGAAAATGCAATGATCAAAAATCAAATTTATGCAGATGTTAGAAAATTAGTTGATGAGCTTCCGGAAGATCAAAGAGAGGTATTGATGATGCGTATCTTTAAAGACATGAGTTTTAAAGAGATTTCAGAACAAACTTCTGTAAGTATCAATACAGCTTTAGGTAGAATGCGATATGCATTGATCAACCTAAGAAAAATGATTGATAATAACAATATCATATTGACAAATTAATAAAAAGTTAATCTTTTTTGAATTTTTATGCAATAAAGTTAAACCATTGCCGTTATATTATAAATCCCTAAAATAAATAAAGATTTATGGCAAAACTTTACACAGAAAGATTCTTCAAAGAAAAACTTGATCCAAAGGCAG
>CBDTUD010000079.1:0-10423 GCA_965363545.1 uncultured Flavobacteriaceae bacterium
ATGCCGATTGTGGTGTAGATTATATTTCTACCGGAGCGATTACGCATTCGGTTTCAAATATGGATTTAAGTTTGAAGGCAGTATAGGGTTGGTTTTTTGTTGTTGGTTAATTGTTGTCATTCTCGCGAATGCGGGAATCTCATAATGACACTCAAATATTCATTAGATTCCCATTCTTGCCTACCGATAGATAGGTACATGGGAATTACAGTTAGTATTTGAACTATTTCCTACTATCTTTTAACATCGGAACAAAGCGAAAATCACCGAATTCATGTTTTTCGAATTCTTTTTCACCTTTACGGATAAACAAAGTCATGATTTGAGTTTCTTCGCCCACAGGGATAACCAGCCTACCTCCTATTTTTAACTGACTCAATAAAGGCTTAGGCACAAAAGGTGCACCGGCTGTGACAATAATTCCATCAAATGGGGCGTGTTCTTCCAAACCTATATAACCATCACCAAAAATCAGTTTTTTAGGTACGTAACCTACCTTTGGCAGCATTTTTTTGGTTTTTATAAAAAGTACATTCTGGCGTTCAATACTATAAACTTCGGCATCTAGTTCGATTAAAACAGCCGTTTGATACCCAGAACCGGTACCTATTTCTAAAATTTTGTGTTTTGGCTTTACTCTTAACAATTCTGTTTGAAAAGCAACGGTGTACGGTTGCGAAATTGTTTGGTCTGCAGCAATCGGAAAAGGCTTGTCTTGATAAGCAAAATCGATAAAACCGGAGTCCATAAACATATGTCGCGGTACTTTAGAAATGGCATCTAAAACTTTTTTGTCTTTAATCCCCTTCTCCTTAATTATAGCAACCAATTGATTGCGAAGTCCTTTATGTTTATTTGTATCTGATTGCATGATGGTTTCAAAAATAAGTAAATATTTTCCGAAATAAACCATTAAAAATATACTATTTCGTATTTTTGAATAAATTTATTTTTTATGTTAAAAGCAGGAGTTTTTGGTGCAGGTCATCTTGGTAAAATTCATTTAAAATTATTACAACAATCTAAAAAATATGAGCTAGTAGGTTTTTATGATCCTATTGAAGAGTATG
Organism: uncultured Flavobacteriaceae bacterium; assembly: GCA_965363545.1. Classification (GTDB taxonomy): domain Bacteria; phylum Bacteroidota; class Bacteroidia; order Flavobacteriales; family Flavobacteriaceae; genus Lutimonas. Next base: position 1,071 of record CBDTUD010000079.1, read on the forward strand.
CGAAAAAAGTTGCTGACGAATTTGGGTATACCTATTTTGATTCTATCGAAGCTTTGATCAATGCGGTTGATGTTATTGATATTGTTACGCCAACCCTAAATCATTTTGATTGCGCGAAAATGGCGATTGAAAAAGGCAAACATATTTTTATTGAAAAGCCAATTACAAAAACTGTAGATGAGGCTGAAAAAATTCGCGACTTGGTGCGCAAGTATGGTGTTAGAGGTCAAGTCGGTCATGTTGAGCGTTTTAATCCCGCGTTTACTGCAGTTCGTGACAAAATTGAAAACCCGATGTTTATTGAAACACATCGCCTAGCAGAGTTTAACCCACGCGGTACTGATGTGCCTGTTGTATTAGATTTGATGATTCATGATATTGATATTATTTTGAGTGTTGTTAAGTCTAAGGTAAAAAGTGTTCATGCAAGTGGTGTTTCGGTGATTAGTGAAACACCTGATATTGCCAATGCGAGAATAGAATTTGAAAATGGTTGTGTTGCGAATTTAACCGCAAGCAGAATTTCTTTAAAAAATATGCGAAAATCACGCTTTTTTCAAAAGGATGCTTATATTTCTGTGGACTTTTTAGAGAAAAAAAGCGAAGTGGTAAAAATGAAAGATGTACCCGAAAATCCAGATGAGTTTGCCATGATTTTGCAAAATGCTGAAGGAGTAAAAAAACAAATCTATTTTGACAATCCGAAAATTGAGGCAAATAATGCCATTTTAGACGAATTGGAATCTTTTGCTGATGCCATAAATAATAATACAACACCTGTAGTTTCTTTAGAACAAGGAGCTGAAGCATTACGTGTTGCCCAACAAATAATTGACAGTTTTAAGGAATAAACAAAATTCTTTTTAGTGATGGAAAATAAAGTTACAACTGAGCATCGTAAAGGTCAAGCTGAAATTTTTAAAAACCCATTTTTAGAGAGCTTGACAAAAACAAGTTTAATTTCAAATATAATTGTTTACGGCTTAACCGTAGTAATTTTAGTTTTTTTTGCCATTTTTAAAAAACACATTTCGGTTACCAATTTTTTAGGCTTATTTGTATTTGGATTGGTAATTTGGACCTTTGCCGAATATGTGCTGCATCGTTTTTTATTTCATTGGGTTAGTGAAAATAAAATCATTCAACGTTTTCATTTTATCGTTCACGGATCGCATCATTTATACCCGAAAGATAAAGAAAGAATGCTCATGCCTCCTGTTCCAGGATTACTCATGGCAACCGTTTTATTCGGAATATTTTATGTGATTTTTTCCTTATTTGGGTTTTCTAATGCTACATGGGCCTTTTTTCCAGGCTTTTTTTTAGGCTATTTATTATATTCTTTCTTGCATCGAGCAATTCATGTGCATAAAGCGCCGAAAAATTTTGATTATCCATGGAGACATCATATTTTACATCACTATAAATATCCCGATAAGGCATTTGGTGTTTCTAATACTATTTGGGATAGAGTTTTTGGTACTATGCCACCAAAATCATAACTAAATAATAACAATTCATGAAAAAAATAGCCGTAATTGGTGCAGGAACTATGGGAAACGGAATCGCCCACGTTTTTGCGCAAAACAATTTTGAAGTCCGTTTAATCGATATTTCTCAAAATGCCTTAGATAAAGGTTTAGCAACAATTACTACAAATTTGGATCGGTTGCTTGCTAAAGAAAGAATTACGGATTCTATAAAGAAAAAAACTTTAAAAAATATTCAGGTTTTTACTTCCATCTCTGAAGGAGTTAAAAATGCTGATTTGGTAATTGAAGCTGCCACTGAAAATGTTGATTTAAAGTTGAAAATATTCAAGCAATTGGATGAAGATGCACCAAAGAATGCTATTTTGGCTACTAATACTTCTTCTATTTCGATCACTAAAATTGCTTCGTTAACCAAAAGACCTGAAAAAGTAATCGGAATGCATTTTATGAATCCTGTACCTATCATGAAATTGGTAGAGATTATTCGTGGTTATTCTACTAGCGATTCTGTTACCAAAGAAATTATGGAGCTTTCTAAAAACCTGCAAAAAGTACCGGTAGAGGTTCAAGATTATCCGGGGTTTATAGCTAACCGAATTTTAATGCCGATGTTAAACGAAGCAATTTATTCTTTATATGAAGGAGTTGCAGGAGTTTATGAAATTGATACCGTGATGAAATTGGGCATGGCACATCCGATGGGACCATTGCAATTAGCAGATTTTATTGGGCTTGATGTTTGTTTATCAATTTTAAATGTACTGTATGACGGATTTAAAAATCCGAAATATGCGCCTTGTCCGTTATTAGTAAATATGGTTACTGCCGGAAAATTAGGAATTAAATCGGGTGAAGGTTTTTACGATTATTCTGAAAGTAAAAAAGCAGAAAAAATTGCAAACCAATTTAGCTAAAATTGATTCTTTTCATTAAAAAAGCCCCTAAAAAAGGGGCTTTTTAATTTTTATAACCATCTTAAAAAATAGTCCATCAAATCTTCTTTTAATTCATAATGCAATTTGATATATATATTCATTTCGTCACTAATTTTTGTTTGCTGCGAACGTAATCTTCCATCAATATCTTCATTTAAATCAGCAGCTTCTACTAAGCGTCTTTTAATTCGTATTCTTTGTAAAATTTTATCAATAACTTCTTTTTCTCGAATTATTTTATTTTGAAATCCTTCTAAAGGTGCCATTGCGTCATTTCCTAATTTCCTACTGGCTATTTCCTCTAATTTTTTTTCGAATTTTTCCATTTCATTTTTATGAAATTTTAATTCTTGTTTCCAAACATCCAAATTGAATTTCAAATCGCTTAGGTAAACTAATTTTATCTCCATGGCTAAAAAATATTTTAATTATTAATACTATAAATTTCATGAAAATTATTTAATAATTCATTGATAAATGTCATTTTTTTCAAATAAAAGTAAAAAAAAACCTGCCGAAGCAGGTTTAAACATTTCTATATATTATAATTTAATCTTTCGACTCTTCATTTTCAGGCTCCTTTACCTCTTTCGCTTTATTCCAAACTTTAATTTGATCTTCTGTGGTGATTCCTTCTAAAATTTCTACATTAATACCATCAGAAATACCTGTTTTTACATCTTTTCTTTCAAATTTATCTTCACCTATCTTAAGTTCAACATAAGGCTGCTCTGTTTTTTTATCAAATTGTAATAAAGCCTCGCGAATAGATAAAACGCTGTCCTTTTGTTCTAAAATAATTTCTGCATTAGCGCTATAACCTGCTCTTAAGAAATAGTCATCGTCTAAAGTTACATCTGCTTTGATAGTAAATTGAACTGCACCACTTTCTTCTGTTCCTTTAGGTGCAATGAAATTTAATTTCGCTGGAAATTTTTTATCCTCAACAGCTCCTAAAGTAATTTCTAAATCAATATCTTTTTTGATTTTTCCCACTTCAGCCTCATCTACTTTTCCTTCAAAAATCATTTTGGTCATATCTGCAATAGAAGCAATTGTTGTACCTGCATTGAAATTATTACTTTCAATAACCTGATCGCCTTCTTTTACAGGAATTTCTAAAATTGTTCCTGAAATTTGTGCTCTAATGTTTGTATTTGCGGCACCACTTGATCCTGCTGAGCCCAATTTAATAATCTGGTAATCGCTTTGGGCATTTTTCACATCTTGCTTCGCCTGGTCATAGGTCAATTCAATGGCTTCAAATTCAGATCTAGAAATAACGCCTTTTTCATATAATGCTTTGTTTCTTGTATAACTTGTTTCTGCGTTGCCTAATCTTATTTGTGCCGAATTCACCCTACCTTTTGCGCTATTTAAAGATTGTTCATTCGGTACAACACGAACTTTTGCAATTAAATCTCCTTTATTCACTTTTGTACCTTCTACCAAATAAATTTTATCAATAATACCTGAAATTTGAGGTTTGATTTCAATTTCTTCTAAAGGAGTAACTTTGCCTGTAGCAACAGTTTTTTTAGCAATATTAGCTTTAAATGCAGTTTCGGTATCGAACGAATCTGCAGGTTTACTATTCATTTTACCAAACCATAAAAGTACCGCGATGAAGGCTATTCCAATGATTGAAAATATTATAATTTTTTTCATTTTTAGTTGATTTTCACTTATTTATTAATTTATCTTTTAATTTGTTATTCTTCTCGCAATGCCTCAATTGGACGAATACTCACTGCTCTTTGAGCAGGAATCAGGCCAATAAGTGAACCAAATATTACTAGAGCTGCAATAGCACCTAGTGCAATTGGTATGTTGATGGTTGGGTTGTAAAACGGAAATTGAACATCTTGAGTTGCACTATTTATTCCCATTAAAACAAAGCCTGCAAATATAAATCCTAAAATTCCTGCAATTGTTGTGAGAAAAACAGATTCTAACACAATTTGACTTCTGATTTTCGATGGGGTTGCTCCCAATGCGCGTCGAATACCAATTTCATTAGTTCGTTCTTTTACAGTAATTAATAGAATACTTCCGATAGCAATTACACCAGCTATCAAAGTTGCAATACCAACAAACCAGGTTAAAAACTGTATTCCTTTTAAGAACCCTGTTAGTTTGGAAACCATTTCACCAAAGTTGAAGGAGCCAAATGCTCTTTCATCATCCGGATGCACGTTATGTCTTCTTTTTAAAACAGTTTTTACATCTTTTTCTACTTGAACAATATCAGCATCTTTATTACCTGCAATTACCATCCAGCCAATATTATCACCAGTATTGTTGATTTTTCTAAACGTACTGAACGGCATATAAATAGAGTCATCGCCTTCAAAAAATGCAGAATCATTTTTTTTGTAAGTTCCAATTATTTGAAAAAAACTACCGTTTATTTCGACATAATTTCCAACTACTTTTTCATCCTTTTCAAAGAGTTCATCCACTACTTTTTCACCAATAATGCATACTTTTCTTTCTTGATTGATATCATTAGTATTGATAAATCTACCATCAAATAGTTTTACCTTACTCACATTATCTAAAATAGGATAATCACCAAAAGTCTTATATTTTTTAGAGTTAGTTTTTCGCTTTACCTGAGCCATTTCTCCACCGAATATTCCTTGACTATTTCTGGGTGCAACAAATTCGATTTCAGGAATTTGTCTTTTTAGCGCAGCAACATCTTGTATTTTTAATGACAATCTTCTACCTCTTTGAAAACCTTTATTTGGCATACTCGTACTTTGAGACCATAAGAAAATACTATTAGTCGCTAGAGTACTAAATTCTCTATCAAAGCCATTTTCCATACCTCTCGCAGCTCCTTGCAATGTGATAAATAAAAATATTCCCCAAAGCACTCCAATAATAGTAATGGCAGTTCTCACTTTACTCTTTCGAATAGAGTCGAATATTTCTTGCCATACATCTGCATCGAATATAAATCTCATGCGTTTTTATTTAATTGTTAATCGTCGCCTAAGGCAACAATTGGTTTAATTCGTGCTGCTCTTCGAGCGGGAATATATCCTGCCAAAGCACCAACAAGTATTAATATAACGGTCGCCCAAATTACGGTACTTGTATTTACTTGCGGATTTGTAATAAAATAATCTTTCAAACTATTCCCTATTCTACTCAGCGTGAATACTGCAATTAGAAGTCCGATATATCCTGCCAAAGCTGTAATAAAAATAGATTCTTGTAAAATAAGTCCTACAATAGATTTTGGTGTAGCTCCAAGCGCTTTTCGAATTCCGAGTTCTTTGGTTCGTTCTTTAACAACAAAAACCATAATATTTCCAATACCAATTGCACCTGCGAAAAGGGTTCCAATACCAATCCATAATACAATAATTTGTAGCACATTGGCAAATTGCATGTTCTGCTCAAAATTTTCAAAGTTAGAACGCACAAAAATTGCACTTCTATCTTCTCGTGCTACATCGTGCTTATCTTTTAAAAATTTAGTTAAATCAGTTGATAACTGCCTGGCACCTGACAAGCCAATAGCTTTATTGTATGAAAGAGATATATGCTCGATTTCATCTGTATTTTTATAAATTAACTGAATGGTAGTAACTGGAGCATAAATTAAACGCTCTTCGTTATCACCACCGGCATCTTTAAAAACACCAACAATTTTATAGGTAATTCCGTTCAATTCTAAAAATTTTCCTAAAGCATTTTCATTTTTGAATAAATCTTGCTCTACTAATCTACCGATAACAATTACTCTTGATTTTTTACTAATATCACCTTGTGAAATAAATCGTCCATCTCTAATGATCGTATTTTCTAAAAATTGATGATCAGGGTGAACAGCTCGAATTGTATAACTACCGGCCTCTTTTTTATAAACAGCCTGAGCTCCTTTATAAATTCGTGCAGAAACATATTCTAGCTTATCGCCAAATTGTTTTTTTATATCATCAATGTCATCATTTTTAAACTGAATATAACGACCTTCTTTAAAACCTCTATAAGCCTTTGTAGTATAGCCAGAAGAAATAAAAATAGTATTAGTAGCATCATCAACAAAAAACTCTTTGAAGGTGTTTTTCAAACCATTTCCCATTCCGAAAAGTACAGTGAAAATAAAAATACCCAAGGCAACAGTGAAAGCTCCTAAAAAAGTACGGAGTTTATTCTTACCAACTGATTGAAAAATTTCTCGCCAACGATCAATATCAAACATAATTTAAGATGTTTTTCAGTATTATTTACTAATTAAGTTGTCTTGCACGATTTCATCACTCATAATCAAACCATCTTTTAATCTAACGATTCTTTCCGTTTGCGCTGCAATATCCTCTTCATGAGTAATTACTAAAATGGTCATTCCTTCTGCATGAATATCTTTCAATAATTGCATAACTTGCTCTGAAGTAACCGAATCTAAAGCTCCTGTAGGCTCATCAGCCAATATAAGTTTTGGTTTTGTAACCAAAGCCCTTGCAATCGCTACCCGCTGTTTTTGTCCACCAGAAAGTTCACTAGGCAAATGATTTGCCCATTCTTTTAAGCCAACTTTTTCTAAATAATCTAATGCAATTGTTTGTCTCTCTTTACGTGGAATACCTTTATAATATAACGGTAGGGCAATATTTTCAACTGCGGTTTTATAATTGATCAAGTTAAACGATTGAAAAATAAATCCTAAAAACTTATTTCTCAATACAGCTGCTTTTTTTTCATCTAACTTTTCAATGAGCTGTCCGTTTAAGTAATATTCGCCTTTATCATGAGAATCAAGCAAACCTAAAATATTCAATAAGGTAGATTTACCTGAACCAGATGAACCCATGATAGAAACAAATTCGCCATCTTTAATGTGTAAATCCAAGCCTTTTAATACATGAAGAAATTCGGTACCCATCGGGTAAGATTTGTGAAGATTTGTTAGTCTTATCATTTGGTTTATTTAGTTTTTCAAATATAAAAATCGATGTCTTTAGTTTCTCTTAAGTTACTGTTAAAGTATAAATTTCAAATTTGTAACTTTGCTTAATGGTTTCAAAGAAAATACAATCGATAATCTTATTTGATGGTGTTTGCAATCTGTGCAACTCGTCTGTTCAATTCGTACTGAAGCACGATAAAAAAAAACGATTTCTATTCTCCTCTTTGCAATCAGACGCTGCGTTAAAACTTTTGTTACAATTAAATGTCAAAAATAGCAAATTAGATTCTATTGTTCTTATCGAAGGAAATAAAATCTATGATAAATCAACAGCAGCATTAAGAATTGCTAAGGAATTGAATCCGTTATGGAATATTTTTTTTATTTTTATAATCATCCCTAAACCAATTCGAGATTTTATTTATGATTTTATCGCCAAGAATAGATACAAATGGTTCGGTAAAAAGAATTCTTGTTTATTTTCCATTAATGCATATGAAGATAGGTTTTTCGTTTGATTTTTTTTAAAACACCTTTCTAAATAGCAAAATAGGTTTACCTTATATAGATAAACCTATTTCTCAAAAAAATATCCGCTTTCTTATTAAAATTTTTAAATATTATTTTTAGGCAGTTTTTACGTGGTGTTAATAATGCGGATTTAAAATTTGATTAACCTGCAAACTCCTAATTTATAGAATTTTAAATTATTTTCTATATTCTTGTTATCAAGCTTTGTTCCGTGTATAAAGGAACTTTAACTCTCGTTTTAGCCCAAGCCAAAATCATTTGTGAGCCATAATTTTTAATCGAAAAAGCTATTGTGAAATTTTTAATCATTTGCCCTTTAGTTGCCGGAACTTCAATTTGTGCGATATTATTTTCTGCATTATAAAAATGTACACCGTAAGAATCTGTTCCTGTATTTAAAATAACAGTCCAATAATTTTCCTTTGGAATAGTATATAATACATAAGTTCCCGCTTTTACAAATTTATTTCCGAACATCGTATCTTGGTAAAACTTAATTTCGGTAGCTTCATTACTTCCGGTTCCCCAAACCTTTCCAAATGGCACTTGAGTACCAAAAACTTGTGTGTCTTTTGCCACAGGTCTACCATATACCACTTTTACTTGTGGCGTTTTTTTGTTTATTTTGAAATAAGAGATGTCGTGTGGACTAGCATCTAAACTGTCGAATACTTGAGCATTTACTGCTTTAGAACCTAAAAGAACCATAGCTAAAGTCACAACAAAGGCATATATTTTTATTATTTTCATCGTATTTAATTTTATGGATTAATTACTTGGAATTCAGCAGTTAAAGAATACTAAATCCTTTTTCAGAAAATTGTTATGCTAAAAATGTTGTGATACCTACTGTACTGCTTTTTCAACAGAAACCGGAATCTGATTCGAAATGGTTATATCTGAGGTAATTACAAATTCAGAAGTGTAAACCTTTAAGGTGTAATTACCGTCTTTCAATTTTGTTTTGTCAATTTCACAAACTTTACCTCGGTTATCAGAATGGTGAACCAATTCGTGATTTGCAGGCTCTAAAATTTCATATTTATAAAAGTTCTCCGCAGAAGATAATTGCAAATTATTTGAATTTGAGTTTTCTAATATGGTAATTGCTTCTTCTCCATTTGGAAAAGTTGTTACATATTTGGTGATCTTTGCCGGAGCTGTTTTTTCAGTTTGTGCGAATCCGGTGAACGTTACTAAAGTAAAAGCGATTAATAAGAATAAATTTTTCATAGCGTATATTTTTTTGGTGGTTAGTTAACCTTATTTTTTAATATTTTTATTTGCAAATGTTTAGACTAGTTTATTTCTTCTTTAGATTCTGCCGGAGCCAAATTTAATATGGTTATATCAGAAGTGATTACGAATTCAGAAGTGTAAACTTTTAAGGTATAATTACCGTCTTTCAATTTTGATTTGTCAATTTCACAAACTTTACCTCGGTTATCAGAATGGTGAACCAATTCGTGA
>CBDTUD010000080.1:0-9638 GCA_965363545.1 uncultured Flavobacteriaceae bacterium
TTTTTAGATAATATAATTACGGTTAATCATTATATCCTTCCGGAAAATAAAAACATCACTTTGAAAAATAGAAAAATTGGTTTGGGTGTTATGGGCTGGGCAGAAATGTTATTACAATTGGATTTGCCTTATGCCTCAAAAAAAGCCATCCGCTTGGCGAAAAAAATCATGCAATTTATCAAAGAAAAAAGTTATGTTACTTCTCAAGAACTGGCAATCGAAAAAGGAGAATTTCCAGAATGGAAAAATAGTATTCATAATAAAAAATCGAAACTTAGAAACGCTACTTGCAACTGTATTGCTCCTACCGGAACGATTTCAATACTGGCAAATACCTCTTATTCTATCGAACCTTTGTTTGCTTTGGCTTTTAAACGCAGCAGAATTTTAAATGAAATAAATCAATTTGAGATTAACCGTTTTTTTAAAGAAAAAATGATAAAACTCGACTTGTGGAACAAAAATATTGAGCAAAACATCCTGCAAACAGGAAGTATTCAAAATTTGAATGAGCTACCAAAATCTGTAAAAAAACTTTTTGAAACAAGTATGGACATTTCTTGGAAAATTCATTTGCTACACCAAAATGCATTTCAAAAAAATGTGGACAACGCTGTTTCAAAAACCATCAATTTGCCTAAAAAAACTTCTGTTACTGAGATTGGTAAAATTTATGAAACCGCCTATAGATATCAATTAAAAGGAATCACAATTTACCGAGACGGTTGCAAAGAAAATCAAGTACTGCAAACTTGCAACTACAATAGCCTTACACCAAATTGCACCTTATAACACTTAATATCTATTGTTTACACTACTTTTATAAGTGGGTATTAAACCATTTGATGGTTTGCTTGGCGACTTCTTCTAATTTACCCGGCTCTTCAAACAAGTGAGTAGCTCCGGTTATTATTTTCAGTTCACATAAACTATTAATTTGAGCCTTTGCTTTTTTATTTAATTCAATAACTGCAGAATCATCTCCTCCAACTAATAACAGCGTTGGTGCTTTTACAAAAGATAAATTATCCATTGCAAGATCTGGTCTTCCTCCTCGTGAAACAACAGCTTTTATAACACTACCCAATTGTGACGCAGCACAAAGAGCAGATGCTGCTCCGGTACTTGATCCAAAATAACCAATTGGCATACTTTTCAAATCTTTGTTATTTTGTACCCATTGCGTAACTTTTATCAAACGATTGGTAAGCAAACCAATATCAAAGCGATTTTCATAACTCAAATCTTCGTAGAAGGTCAATAAATCAAAAAGTAAACTTGAAAACCCCTTATCGTACAATAAATCAGCAACAAAATTATTTCTTGAACTCATTCTACTGCTACCACTTCCGTGGGAAAATAATATAATTCCCTTACTGTTATTTGCGATTCTTAAATTTCCTTTTAATCCAATTTTATCTATCGGAATCGTAATTTCCTTATATTTTAATTGTGTTTCCATACATTATATTCTTAGTGTATATCTCATTCTTTGTTAAAACATAACTCCTTGTAAAATAATATTTTTTAAGTCTTTTGGTAATTCGCTTCGTATATCTTCCAACTCCCCTTTCGACACAAATTGTCGCAACATGATAAATGTTTTTCGAATATAGTCTTCGGCAATTTCATCCGATTCAAAATCATGAACGGAGGTTTTGCCATTAAATTTTCGAACCAAATCTATGAATTCAGTCATGTTTTTAACTTTTTCTTTTTTACGACTTGACCAACCGTTTACATAAACTGCCTTCAAAAACATAGGAAATTGCGCTATTAATTGCAATGATTCCTCGGTTGAAATAATTTCTCGCAAGGCATGAAGAACAGAAGATAGTATTCGAGCTGCTTTATCTTTTTCATCGTAAACATGTAATTTCTTTGTGTATTCATCTAAAAACACATTGCCTTCAATAGCGAATTGATTAAAATTTAGTGCCATGATTTTTGATTTTATGTTACAATTTATTTATTTGCCATTTTCCATTTTCAAACTGTGATGCAATCATATCCGGTCCTAAAAACGTTGATTTTATTGCAGGTGGAATTTCACCTTGAACAACTTTAGGAACAATTTTTCGAAAATTATACATGGTTTGTATAATTGTATCTTCTGTATTTATCACATATTCTTCTAATCGATAAGTTACCAATCCTTTACCCAGAACTTTGTTCTCTCCAACGGGAATCTTTTCATATTTTACAACAATAGCTTTTCCATTTTTAAAATTAGTAGCGTTCACATATTTAGGAGCAATGACTTCTTTACCTGTACTATCGATAAATCCATAATAGTAAATACCGTCAATATTTTTTCTAACCAAACATTTTCCTTCTTTAAAATAAGGATAAGTTTGAGTTTTTTCGTCAATAAAATCAGTTACATTTATTGGTCTGCTCGACACCAAATCACTCCGGAAATCAATAACGATCTCACCTGCATTATTTATAAAAGCCCATTGATTATTTTTTTGTATGGCTGCCAAATCTTCATGAAATGGGGTGATTTGATCGATATTTTCATACATCTGTGCTTGTAGAAAATTAAGATTTAATAAACAAATAAATAGAAATGCAAAATTTTTCATGATGTTTTACTTTTGATTACTTAAAAATAAAGCGATTCTATTTCTAATAAAATGATGTGTATTATATTATAAAATGATTTACATCATTTTAATATTGTCTAGTTTTCAATAATTTAGGTCAATTAAAAATAGATAGGGATGGAAGTTATAGAAAAAAATAAAACAAGCCAGTTAAAAAATAGTTCAGATTTACGTTTGGATGAAGCGGCACAATGGCAAATGGAATTGGAGTTTATCTCTATTGAAATTCCTTTTTTGGTCCAAATTTTAAAATCATACCCTTTTCATTCTCAAAGACCAAATTTATTTGAACGCCTGCAATTATTTATACAACAATTGGAATCGTTGGAAGAGTTTCGCATACTAACTCTTGATAAAATTTCTACGCACAAAAAGAATTTGCTTGCGATGAAAAAAATGGGGAGAACAAATTCTTCATTTTCTAAAATAAATCATAAAATTATAGAAGAAGATTACACCAATTTCTTGTTGGAATACCAACAATTAAAATGGGAAATATTTGAATATTCTAACACGATTTTAGAATAAAGTATGTTGAAATCCATTTTTTTCTTCCCTTAAATGGGAAAAAAAAGTAACGTGCCTCTAATACGATAAGAAAGATGTCGATTTCAAATTTAATATGAACCTTTAAAATTAAAGTCATGAAAAAAAAACTTAAAAAGGATTGGTTCGGAAGATTAAAAAATAAGGAAGAAATTCATCATGATTCAAAAGAATGGATTTCTGAAATTGAATTTATAAATGATGAAATGCGCTTTTTAGAGAATTTATTAAGCATCAATTATATTGATTGTATTAAATCGGGTTTTTCTGATAGAATAAAAGAATTGACAACATTAATTATAGAAGAAAAATCGAAAGGTATAACATTGTATAAAATCATCGTTGACCACGAAAAAACACTATCCGAATTAATTGTTAATGAAAGTGTGGACAGCAATTTACACTTTATGGAAATTCATCAAAAATTAGAACGAGAAATAACTTCCTTTTTTAAAAATTATAAAGAGTTAAAAAAAGAAGTTTATGTAATTGTTGAAAAAATAATGGAGAAAAAAATGCAGAAAAAATTAATGTAAGCCTTGTTTAATACTGTGATCTAAATACAAAACCTGCAAAAATTTGCAGGTTTTTAGTTTATTATTTAGTGAATAACCAATTGCAATAAATCATTTGTAATTAATCTAAAATACCAAAAGTGACTTTTGTAGTAACACGATATTGGGCAACTTTGTTATTTTCAACAGTAACCTGCATATCTTGAATATAAACAGATTTGATGTTTTTTACTGTTTTTGAAGATTCTTTTACCACATTGTTGATAGCATCTTCAAAACTGGTAGTAGAATTTCCTAATACTTCGATAACTTTTAAAACTGACATAATACATAAATTTAAGGTTAATAGCTTTCTAAGATAACTAATATTATACAAACTACCATGATCCAGATCAGTATAACTATTTTTCTAGCCTTCAAATGGTTCCCTTACTTTCCTTTTTTTAATTGATATAGGTCATTGTAATTTTTATATTTCGGCATTAGTTTTACGTCAAAATAATATAACCATGAAAAAATTAGTATACCTGTTATTCGTTATTGTGCTAATTAGCAGCTGTTCATCTACCATTGTTGTCGATAGCTGGAGAAATACAGAAATAAACAAATTTCAACCTAAAAAGGTCTTGATATTAGCCATGACGGATAATCTAACCGCCCGAAAAATATTTGAGGAAGAATTGACAAAAGAGTTGCAACTTCGAAGAATTAATGCACGAGCTAGTGCAGATTTCTCCGACGATACTTTCATGCACTTAGAAAAAACAGAAGAAGAAATAGCTATGATTTCAGAAAAATTAGTTAAAAATCAATTTGACGCTGTTTTAATTACGGTTATAAAAAGTGTCGATGAAAAACAAGCTTATGCTCAAAACACCTATGGAGCTTATGGAAGCAGATGGCCTTATTTTGGAAGATACTACAACTATTACCAAGATTATTACTATACCCCAGTATTTTATGAGGATTATAAGGTATATCATGTAGAGACCTCTATTTACAATATCAATAATGAACAAAATAAATCACTAATTTGGGTTGGTTCTATCGACATTATTGACCCAAAAACGATAACTAAAACAGTAAAAGATTATACAAAAAAATTGCTTACAGCACTTGAAAAAGAAAATTTGATTCCTAAAAAGTAAGTACATTTTAATGGAATTGTTTAACGAAAAATGCCATTTTCCCTAGTTCAAAATGAGTAAAGAAAATGGCAAATAACTCAAAATCAATCAATATTTTTATAAATTCCATCGGATATTAATTGACTTGTAATATTGAATTCTTTTTTGAGAATTATAACAGCAACGAAATAATATCTGCCTTTTGTGTATAATTCTTTTCATTAAAACTCAATAGCGGTATTTTACCGTAAGAAGCCATTTTCTTTACCAAATCACGATGGAAAATGTTTTGTAGGAATCCACTTTTTTTTCTTTCTAACATTCCAATCACGTCCGCCTGATTTTCGTCAATATAAACCTGCAATGATTTATAAATATCTAGAGAAATAAAGACTTCAAATGCAAGATTTTTGTATGATATTTTTTGTTTCAACAACTCTTTAAACCATTCCATTCTTTCATTTGCTTTTTCTTCATTCTTCGTAGCAAAATGAACTACTTCAATAGTAGCATTAAAAGATTTTGCAATTTTTACCATGGTTTGTAAAACTTCAACATCTTCCTCCTCAAAATCACTGGCATACACCATGTTTTTTATTTTCATTTTTTTTACATTATCTGGAATTGCAAATACGGGAAATGGTGCTTTTTCGATCAATTTTTTAGTAGTATTACCCATGAGAATTTCGGCAACAGCACTTTTTCCTTTCATACCGGTAACGATCAAGAAAGTTTGGAGTTCTTTTGCTTTTAAAATAATACCATCTAAAACAGAAGTATGCTCAACTGCTTCCATTTTAACTGTCTTTTCATCTATTTTATCGCCTAAGTTCTCTGCAACAAATTCTTCTAGTCGCGTTTGATTAATTTCAAAATAATCAATTTCAGGATACATTATAGATGCCTCAAAATCAGAACCTAGCGTAACAGGTATGTTATATACATGAACAATAAAAAGTTGTGCTTTAATCTTTGAACTCATAGCATAAGCATATTTCAATGCAGATATAGAGTTTTCCGAATAATCAGTTGCATATAGTATTGTTTTCATAGTACTTATTTTTAGTGTTTGTAATTCAAATTTACCTCACTTAAATAAATATTAAAATGACCTGACTCATTAAAAATGAAGCTTATGCATGACCTGTGTCATTTGCATTGTTTTACTGATATGATAATTTTGTAATACAAATATGTTGTTATGACAAACATAAATAAATACGAATTTTCTTTGTATGTATTAGATCGTAGAAACCATAAATTTTTCAAAAAAATGAATGCACGACTTAAATTCGAATAAAACTCCCATTTAAACAAGTTAGATTCTCCAAAAGTAAATCAACAAATTTGAAAAGTAAATTGCAAATCATGAAAAAAACTAAATGGATTATTTTAATTGTCATCTCTCTAGCAATCACAACATTTTTTATTTTAAAACCAGAATGGAAATCCAAAAATTTGGAGTTTACCTACACCACGCTCCAAAAAGGAGACATTGAAGCAATTGTTTCGAGTACTGGTACTTTACAAGCCATTAATACGGTAGAAGTTGGTACACAAATATCAGGTACCATTCAAAAAATTTATGTCGATTTTAATGACAAAGTAACCAAAGGTCAGCTTCTGGCTCAAATGGATTTAAAGTTGTTGCAAACAAACCAAAACAATGCCAAAGCTAGTCTTGCAATAGCAGACTCTCAATTGAATCGCGCTAAAGACACTTACGAACGTGAAAAAGTTTTATTTGATAAAGATGTTATTTCTGAACAGCAATTTTTAAATACTAAATTCAATTTTGAGCAAGCCATAAGTTCTAAAAAAGCTGCTTTGGCAACATTACAATCTATTGAAGTAAATATGGCTTACGCACGAATTACCTCACCAATTAGCGGAACAGTTACCGAAAGAAGTGTCGAAGAAGGGCAAACTGTTGCTGCTTCTTTTACCACTCCTACTCTATTTATTATTGCCGAAGATCTTGCCAAAATGGAAATTTTAGCCGATGTAGATGAAAGTGATATCGGCTCAATTACTAACAATATGAAAGTGCGATTTACCGTACAAACATTTCCAGAGAAAACCTTTACGGGTAAAGTAAATCAAATTCGATTACAACCAACCAAAATAAATAATGTGGTAAATTATCAAGTCGTTGTGGCCGTTGATAACAAAAAAGGACTCTTATTGCCAGGAATGACAGTGAATTTACAATTTATTACTTCCGCTGCAAAAAATGTTTTACTTATCAATAACTCGGCATTACGATTTAGACCCAACGAGGATATGCTGAAAGAAATAAAACCAAAAATCCTTGAAAAAGCCAAAAAACAATTACCTGATTCACTGCAACAAGTTTTTCTAAAATCAGTTGCTGATGATGAAACCTATACGCCGGCAAATTATAAAAAACAACTACCAAGAAACATCGATGGTTTTTTCTTTGAGGATACTAACAAAAAATTAGATTTCAAATTTATTGAATTAGGGATAAGAGCAGGTTTAGAATCGGAAATTAAACGATTTTTAGATGAGCAATCCTTACCTGAAGGTACAAAAGTAATCAATAGCCTAAAAGCTAAAAATTAAAATATGCCACTAAAAAAAGTAATAGAAACAAAAAAAATTAGTCGCATATTCAAAAATGGCGAAATAGAAGTTCATGCTTTAACCGATATTGATTTAGTTATAGAGGAAGGCGATTTTGTGGCTATAATGGGAGCATCCGGCTCTGGTAAATCAACCCTATTGCATCTTATTGGCTGTTTAGATAGGCCAACTTCAGGCGAGTATATTTTGGACGGTGTTAAAGTAAATGAATTAAATAAAAATGAATTAGCCGACATTCGAAATCAAAAAATAGGATTTATATTTCAAAGTTATAATTTATTATCCCGAACCACGGCTCTAGAAAATGTTGAATTGCCTTTGGTTTATGATAGAACCGGACGATTTTCAAATTCGAAAGAAATTGCAAAAAAAGCATTAGATCAAGTTGGACTAGCGGATCGTATTTACCATAAAACTAACGAACTCTCTGGCGGACAACAACAACGAGTTGCTATTGCCAGAGCCTTAGTTAACAATCCGGCTCTTATTCTAGCCGATGAACCCACAGGAAATCTGGATAGTAAAAATAGTATCGACATAGCCGATCTTTTTGTGCATTTGAACAATGAGGGCAAAACCATTGTCATGATAACACACGAACTTGATATTGCACAGTTTGCAAAACGGGTGGTTTATCTAAGAGATGGCTACATTCTTACCGACGAAATCATAAAAGACAGAATGACCAAAGAGCGCGCACTGAAAGAATTAGAATCTCTTACCACATAATAAAAATGAAACAGTTTTTAAGAATATTTAAAGTCGCCTTTCAAGCTATCAATAAAAACCGAAGTAGGAGTTTACTGACTATGATCGGAATTATTATTGGTGTTGCTGCTGTAATAATGACTATTTCTGCGGGTAAAGGAGCAGCAAAATCGGTTAGCGATCAGATCTCAGGTTTAGGAACTAATTTGTTGATGATTCGAACTAAATCTGAACATAGAGCTGGTATAAATGTTAGAATTGGAAGGCCTTTGGACAAGAGAGACTTCGAAATTTTAAAAAAAAATTCGGTTTGGATGACAGAATTATCGCCTTTAATAGGTATTGGTGGTCAGGTAATTGGTCCTGATGGAAATCGATCAAGCACTATTTATGGTGTTTCTGAAGAATACTTTAAAATTTTGAGCAGAGATGTTGCCTTAGGTGATTTTTTTACAGCAGATGATGTCAAAGAAGCTAATAAAATTTGTGTTATTGGTGAAACTATCCGTAAAGAACTTTTTTCCGGTCGCGACCCAATTGGTCTGCAGATTAGAATCAACAAAGTGCCTTTTACCGTAATTGGTTTGTTAACAGAACAAGGCCAAGGGGTTATGGGGCAAGATCAAGACGATATTATTATAGCACCGTATACCACCATTCAAAACAGATTATACGGTAGTACAGAATATAGTATGATTATGGCAAGTGCCTCTTCTGAAAATACTATTGAAGATGCAAAAATTGAAGCGACTATATTATTACGTGAAGCTCACAGGCTTTTACCTGATCAGGAAGATGATTTTGAAGTTACAACCCAGTTAGAAATTCAAGAAATTTCGGGTAATGTTATGGGAATATTAACTATTTTATTAGGAGCCATTGGTAGCATATCATTAATTGTAGGTGGCGTCGGAATTATGAATATTATGTTAGTTTCTGTTACGGAACGCACACGAGAAATAGGAACAAGATTGGCTATCGGAGCACGAGAAAGTGATATTCTAATCCAATTTTTAATCGAAGCCATTACGCTAAGTTTGGTAGGTGGTCTAATCGGAGTTATTCTCGGTATTTTAGGAAACCAGCTCGTTTATAAAATAACCAACTTTAGTATTCCTACTTCTGTCTCTTCTATTTTAATTGGTTTCGGTTTTTCAGTTTTTGTAGGTATCGCTTTCGGATATTTTCCCGCAAGAAAAGCGGCAAAATTAAACCCAATCGATGCTTTACGATATGAATAAGGTTTTAAAATTTTAAGAGACTTACATGTCTTTTGAAGAAATCACAAACTACAAAACCAGCATTCCAGAAAATGCTGGTTTTTAATTATAAAATTGTAACTAATTAAATGGTTATTTATATTTATTAATCAAATTCTATCCTCACATTTCCATAATCTGATAATCATCCAGTATCCTGAAACTTACTGCATCAGGTGTCCAAGGTTCAATATCTTTTAATTCCATTTCGATTGTACCTGAATTTGCTCAACTTTCTTTGTTGTTTTTTTAAAATTTGAGCTTCTA
>CBDTUD010000081.1:0-9432 GCA_965363545.1 uncultured Flavobacteriaceae bacterium
TAATAAACCACTTGCTAAAGGTAGTCTCACAATAATTCCAACGCCTTTCTCTTTTGCTTGTGGTAGTAATTCGGGTAATAATTTTTGACGAAATATATTAAAGATCACCTGTAAAGATAGAATTCCTTCCTGTTCTAAACAGAGAAGACCTTCTTCAACGGTTTCTACACTTGCTCCGAAATGACGAATCAAACCTTCTTTCTGCAATTTTCGAAGCCAATTAAATATTTCTCCTTTTCGCAATACCTCAATCGGAATGCAATGTAGTTGCACTAAATCAATTGTTTGTACACCAAGTCTATTTGCAGAGTCTTTAACAGATTTTCGTAAAAGTTCTTCGGAATATTTATCCGGAAAAACCGTATCTCCTCGTCCGAATTTTGTAGCAATTCTCGGCTTATTTTTTAATCCTTTTATAAACTCTCCAATAAATCGCTCACTTTGTCCGTCACCATACACATTTGCCGTATCGAAAAAAGTAATCCCTTGATCGATAGCTTCTTGCAAAATTGAAAAGGCCTTTTCTTTAGACATAGCATCTCCCCAGTCGGATCCCAACTGCCAGCAACCTAAACCTACTTCACTTACACTAAAACCGTTTTTACCTAGATTTCTTGATTTCATGATTATATTAATTAATTCTTAGTAGTTCTATTTTATGGATTAATCTTTCTAAGAATACTATATTGAAGATAAGATTATAAATAAAAATTAAACAATAATACCAAAGCATCCTAATAAATTAACCTTGTTTATAAAGGTAATAGAGATGTAAAATTATTACTTTTTAATGGTATTAAATAGTCGTTTTAAATTATTGTTGAAAAAGTATTAGGTAATGCTATTTTCGTATTTGTGCATATTCTATTCAAAACATAATTTTGAGTGAACCTATTTGAAATTAATTATATAAGTTATCGCATTAAAAGATTATTAAAAATTACCTAAATTGGTTTAAACTTTTTAAAAAATGAAAAACTTAAATAAAAAGATTTTGCTTTTACTTAGCATATTTGCAATTGGAACTTTATCTGCTCAAGTTACACTTGATAAAATAGAGGTAAAGGGTAATGAATTTTACTCTAGTTCACAAGAATTGAAAGTCTTTAGGGGATTAAATACAAGTGATCCGGATAAGTTGGAGAGAGATGGCCATTGGAATAAAGCGTATTTTGAAGAAATAAAAAACTGGGGTGCAAATATTGTACGATTTCCTGTACATCCTAATGCATGGGAGAAGAGAGGTCAAGCTGGTTATTTGATATTATTAGATGAGGCAATTCAATGGTGTACCGATTTGGGTTTGTATGTTATAATCGATTGGCATAGTATTGGTAATTTAAAAACGGAAATGTATCAGGCCGACATGTATTTTACGACCTATGAAAAAACAGTTGATTTTTGGAAAACAATATCAGCACGATATGGCAAAAATACTACAGTGGCATTTTATGAAATTTTTAATGAACCAACAACATACAATAATACTCTTGGAGAATTATCTTGGGAAGAGTGGAAAAAAATGAATGAAGATATTATTGGTGTTATCCGACAAAATAATGGGGAAGGAATCCCTTTAGTTGCTGGTTTTAATTGGGCTTATGATTTAACTCCAATTAAAGATAATCCAATTGAGTTGGAAGGGATTGCTTATGTAAGTCATCCGTATCCTCAAAAAAGAGATAAACCCTGGCAAGAAAAATGGACGGAAGATTGGGGATTTGTAAAAGAAAAATATCCTTTAATTTTATCCGAAATTGGTTTTTGTGGCCCAGAGGATGAAGGAGCACATATTCCCGTGATTAGCGATGAGTCCTATGGAGATGCTATTACAAAATATGCCGATGATAAAAATATTTCTTATGTAGTCTGGGTTTTTGATCCACAATGGGCACCAAGATTATTTGACGATTGGAATTTTAAACCTTCCAGACATGGTAAATATTTTAAAAAACAACTGCAAAGTTATTCCAAGTAAAAAAAGATATGAAAAATTTTTACTTTTCTTTTAGTTTATTATTTCTTACATTGTTTTTTGCTTGTAAAAACGAGCAACAAATTGCCGTAAATAACTTTTCTCCCTCGGAGCAAGAATTCAAAGTAGAGGGAAGAATAGAGGTTTTGCCTGATAAAACTATTGGTTTGATTGGTTCTGCATCTTCTATAGAATTTAATGTAGAGGGTGATACTGTTGAAATATTCTTGCAATCGCAATATGCTCATGGTAATAGTTTTACGGTTGTTATTAATGATGTAAATGCACAACGGTATCGAATTTTGGGAGATTCTATCCATAAATTCAGGATTCCTTTACCGAAACAAAATGAGAATAAAGTTGGTATTTTTAAGGCAACGGAAGCCGCTACAGGTAACTTGATATTTCATGGTATAAAAGCAAAAAATCTGTTAGAAAAACCAGATAAGAAACCCTTAACCATTGAGTTTATTGGAAATTCAATAACATGTGGTGCGCAGAGTGATACGCAATTTGTTGCCTGTAATGAAGGTTTTTATCATGACCAACACAATGCCTATTTGGCATACGGACCTCGGGTTGCACGTGCTTTAGGAATGAATTACTTTTTGAGCTCGGTTTCTGGAATTGGTATATATAGAAATTGGAATGATGAGCATATAGAGGAACCGATTATGCCACAGGTTTATGAAAATTTATATTTGGATGCCAACGCAAAAAAACCATATAATTTTAAAGAAATTCCCGACATTGTAAGTATATGTTTAGGCACCAATGATATGTCAAATGGAGATGGTTCAAAATCGCGATTGGAGTTTAGTCCTAAAAAATTCGTTGAAAATTATAATGTATTTATAGCGACAGTTTATAAACATTACCCTCAAACTAAAATTGTTTTACTGAGTAGCCCGATGGTGTCAGGTGAAAAAGGAGAATTATTACTATCTTGTTTAAAAGAAGTTCAAGAGCAATGGAGTGAAAAACATCCGGTTGCATTGTTTGAATTTGAACCTATGGTAGTTAAAGGTTGTACTGGTCATCCAAGTTTGGAAGATCATAAGATAATAGCGGAACAATTAATTCCGGTTTATGAAAAACTATTAAAAAATAATTAGAAAAATAGAATTAAGAAAAATCATAAGTTTATGAAAAAAGTATTTTTAACAAAAGGCATTTATATTTTCTTATTAATAGTAAACTTATCTTTTGCGAATGTAACCTTACCTTCCATTTTATCTAGTGGGATGGTTTTGCAACAAAACAGTACAGTTAAAATTTGGGGCTGGGGTGACCCATTGGAAGAAATACAAATTTCAGCAAGTTGGGATGATAAAGTGATCAAAACAGTTGCGGATAGTTATGCCCAATGGCAGGTAATTATAGACACCCCAACAGCCGGCGGTCCTTTTGAGATAAAAATCCAAGGCTATAATGAAATAATTTTAAGTGATATATTAATAGGAGAAGTTTGGATTTGCTCTGGACAATCAAATATGGCTTGGACGGCATCTTCGGGAATTGATGGCGCCGAAGCCGCAATAAAGGAAGCCAATTTTTCGAATATTCGCCTTTTTAATGTTGTAAAAAAATCAGCTGATTCGCCACAAAATGATGTAACTGGAAACTGGCAGGTTTGTGAGCCCGAAACCATGAAAAATTTTAGTGCCGTGGGTTATTTTTTTGCAAAAGGAATCCATGAGAATTTACATATTCCCATAGGAATTATTAACGCAAGTTGGGGCGGAACTCCTGCAGAAACTTGGATTCCACAGGAAATATTTCAGAACAATGATTCCATTTCGAATGCTGCCAAAATTTTAAAGCCTCAACCGTGGAGCCCGGAAAAACCTTCCAAAGTTTTTAATGCAATGATTGCACCTCTAGTAAATTTGAGTATAGCTGGTGTTATTTGGTATCAAGGTGAGGCTAATACGGCAAACCCATCCTATTATGAGAACGTTTTTAAATCTTTAATTTTGTCTTGGAGGGAAATTTGGAACAAAGATTTGCCCTTTTATTATGTGCAAATAGCACCGTATACCTATGGCACACCTTTTATTGGTGTGCAAGTCAGAGATGTCCAACGAAGGGTTTTGAGACTTCCGTTTACGGGAATGGTTGTTACTAGCGATATTGGAAATATTGATGATATTCATCCTAAGAATAAAATTGATGTAGGACTAAGATTGGCGAATTTGGCTTTACAAAAACACTATAAAATTTCTAAAGAACCTGTTGAAAGTCCGTTATTTGAAAAGTTAGAAATTAAAGGGAATAAAGTAACCGTATTCTTTAAAAATTCAGAAGGATTATATTTCAAACAAAATTCTAAAGAATTATTTGAAATTGCAGGAGATGATGGAGTGTTTTATAGCTCAAAAGCAAAAATAAAGGATGGCTCAATAATTACGGGTACAAAAAAAGTTAAAAACCCTAAGTATGTTCGGTTTGCTTGGACTAATACAAGTATTTCCAATTTGTTCAATGCAGCGAATTTACCTGCATCAAGTTTCACTACTTTACCTTAAATTATGATAAATTCAAATTTTTTCCGAATGAAAAAACACACACCTCTAAACTTTATTTTTTGTGCCATGTTAATTTTTAACATATCTAATTCCTGGTCACAGAATAATCAAAACAAAGCAATAAATCCGATTGCGAAACAATTATTAGATATTCAGGAAAAAGGAATTTTATTCGGACATCAAGATGATTTGGCCTACGGAATTGGTTGGAAATATATTGATGGAGAGTCGGATGTGAAACGAGTTTCTGGTGATTATCCTGCTCTATTTGGGTGGGAACTTGGCGGAATAGAATTAGGTCATGTGCATAATTTAGATAGCGTTCCCTTTGATAGAATGAAAGATTTAGCATTAAAAGCACATAACATGGGAGGTATTAACACCTTTAGTTGGCACCCATATTCTGTGATTGATGGTGTGAACTCTTGGTCAACCAAAACCGAAGTTGTGAAGCATATTATCTCTGGAGGTTCGCATCACGAAGCTTTTAAAAAACATTTGGATAAAGTAGCCGAATTTTTTCAAAACCTGAGAACGGAAGATGGAAAGCCAGTCCCGTTTATTTTTCGCCCTTGGCATGAAATGGATGGCACTTGGTTTTGGTGGGGAAGTAAACAATGTACAACACAAGAATTTAAAGAGCTTTTTAAATTTACTGTTGATTATTTGAGGGTAACAAAAGGACTTACAGAAATGCTTGTAGCATATTCACCTGATTGCAAATTTAATACCTTGACCGAGTATTACTCTTGGTATTCGGGGGATGAATATGTCGACATTATGGGCGTAGATGTTTATGGTGATTTAGAAACAGATGCTCGTGTTCCAGAGGCCATTAAAAAATTACACATCGTAATTGAAGCAGCAAAATCTAAAAATAAATTTGCAGCATTAACAGAAACTGGATTGGAAAATGTTACTGATGATCATTGGTATTCTCAAAAGTTGAATCGAGTCTTACAAGACCCAGTTATTGCGGAATACTTAAGCTATGTTATGGTTTGGAGAAACGATGAAAATGTACATTTTTTCTTTACGCACAAAGGTCACTCTGCCGAAAAAGATGCCCAAGAATTTTTGAGCCAACCTAATATTTTATTGTTAAACGATTTTAATCAGTTGAAGAAATAGCCAAAAGGATTTTATATTGAAGGAAATATTTTATAAATTCAAAAAAAATATGTTTTATCTTTATAAGGTATTAAAAAGTGATGCAAAAAGCCAAATTCATATCTTTTATTTTTGGGATTATTTTACTAGTAAATTGTAAAAATATTCAAGATAATGCGGCTGTTAGCCCTAAAACTGAACCTTCTGTTATTGAAAATGAGGTTGATTTCTGGTTGACAAAATCGGATGGTTCATTAAAACTTGAAAAGCAGAATACAATTTTAGCATTTGGAAATACACCAAATAATTTCAAAACAATTGCTATTGATGATTCACAAAAGTTTCAAGAAGTTGATGGTTTTGGCTTCACTCTAACGGGTGGGAGCGCGGAAGTAATTAATTCATTAAATGTCTCCAAAAAAAGCGAATTATTAGAGAAATTATTTGGTGCAAAAGACAACTCGATTTCCATCAATTATTTAAGAATTAGTATCGGAGCTTCCGATCTAAATAGCACTCCATTTTCTTATAATGATCTACCTCAAGAGGAAACAGATCTTACTTTGTCAAAGTTCAGTTTAAAACCTGATATGGCAGATTTAATTCCTTTATTAAAAGAAATTTTGGCAATAAACCCATCTATAAAAATAATGGGAACTCCATGGTCTCCTCCTCTTTGGATGAAAGATAATAATAGCACAATTGGCGGTAGTTTGCAACCAAAATATTATGCGGTTTATGCTGATTATTTTGTGAAATATATTCAAGAAATGAAAGCGCAAGGTATTGCTGTAGATGCGATTACCATACAAAATGAGCCACTTCACGACGGAAATAATCCTAGTATGCTAATGCAAGCTACTGAACAAGCTGATTTTATTAAAAATAATTTAGGACCTGCCTTCGAAGCTGCAGGAATAACTACAAAAATCATTATTTGGGATCATAACTGCGATAATCCGCAATATCCAATTACTGTATTAAATGATGAAAAAGCTAAAAAATATATTACAGGTTCCGCTTTTCATTTATACAATGGAGATATTAGTGTGTTAACAACAGTTAAAAATGCTCATCCCGATAAGGATTTGTATTTCACGGAACAATACACGTCTAGTGATGGAAGTTTCTCTGGAGATTTAAAGTGGCATCTTAAAAATGTGATTATTGGCTCGATGAATAACTGGAGCAAAACAGCTTTGGAATGGAATTTGTCGAACGATGCTAATTTTGGTCCGCATACCGATGGCGGATGCACCGTGTGTAAAGGTGCGATTACAGTTACCAGTGATTCTTCGTATATAGAAAATGTTGGTTATTATGTTATTGGTCACGCATCAAAATTTGTTCCTGCAAATTCTGTACGAATTTCGAGTAGTGTTATAGGTAATCTTTATAATGTGGCATTTAAAACTCCGGAAGGTAAAACAGTTTTAATTGTTTTAAACGATGGAAGTTCTTCGGAACAGTTTAATATAAAATCAAATGATAAATGGGTGCTTACATCATTAGAAGAAGGATCTGTTGGAACGTATATCTGGTAATAAATAAATTAATTAAAAATGAAAAAAATTCTATTTGCATTGGTAATGTGCATTCCATTTATTGGATGTATTGAAAAAAAAGAGGATAATACTATTACTGAAGAAACTGTTATAGCTTCAAAAACGGATCCGGTTAATATAGATAATAAAAGTCTACAGATTTATACAACCACGAATAGTAGTGATGTCAAGCTACAATTAACAGGTGAGGTTAGCTTTTCTGATTTTGAGCAACCAACAGAGACAGAAGCGGCAATTTTGGTGGATGCCTCAAAAGAATTTCAAACTTTTGTTGGTATTGGAGCTTCGTTAACAGATGCCTCTGCTGAAACTTTTTACCAGCTTTCGAAAGCAAATCAAGATAAATTTATGGAGGCTTATTATAGCTTGGATAAAGGAATTGGCTATTCTTTGGCAAGAACTACCATTCATAGCTGTGATTTTTCCAAGGGAAGTTATACCTATATTGAAGAAGGGGATACTGAATTGAAAACATTCAATATTGATCATGACCGAGAATTTCGAATTCCGTTTATTAAATTGGCAACAGAAGCCGCAGGAGGTACTTTGAGAATGTACGTTACACCTTGGAGTCCGCCGCCTTTTATGAAGACAAATAATCAAATGTTGCAAGGCGGAAAATTACGCCAAGAATTCGCGCAAACCTGGGCTAGTTATTTTGCCAAATTCATCAAAACGTATGAGAAAGAAGGAATTCCGATTTGGGGATTGACAATTCAAAATGAGCCAATGGCAACTCAAACTTGGGAGAGTTGTATTTATACTGCAGAAGAAGAACGAGATTTTCTTAAAAATTATTTAGGTCCGACTCTAGAAAAAGAAGGTCTTGGAGATAAAAAAATTATTGTTTGGGATCACAATCGAGATTTATTATACCAACGTGCAAGCACTATTTTAAATGACCCTGAAGCAAATAAATATGTATGGGGAATTGGGTTTCATTGGTATGAAGATTGGAAAGACGGTATGCCAATGTTTGATAATGTAGCTAGAACACATGAATCTTTTCCTGATAAAAATTTGGTATTTACCGAAGGTTGCAACGAGCGTTTTGATTGGAAAAGAATTGAAAATAATGATCCGATATTAGCTGAGCGTTATGGAAAATCTATGATTAATGATTTTAATAATGGTACTGTTGCTTGGACGGATTGGAATATTTTATTAGATCAAATTGGTGGGCCAAATCATGTTGGTAATTTTTGTTTTGCTCCGGTACACGGAAATACAGATACCGATGTTCTAACTTTTACAGATTCCTTTTATTATATTGGTCATTTCTCTAAATTTATACGTCCAGGAGCAAAAAGAATCATGAGTGTTTCCAGTAGCAATAAATTATTATCTACTGCTTTTAGAAACGAAGATGGCAGTACTGTAATTGTTGCTATGAATCAAAGCAATGAAGAATTGCCTTATACGGTTACCTTAAGTTCAAAAACGGCTCATTTGAAAATGGCAGCACATAGTATTCAATCGTTGATTTTAAAATAAAATTTGCCAACCAAACTAAACAACAAGTTAAAAAAATGAAAGGCTTAACTCTTTTTCGATTTTATAAGCTTTTTCATTGCCTTTGTAGGTTTTAAATTATTTTTCTGCATTGAACAATAATTAATTAAGTGATCCGTGGCCTGTTCTTGAATTTGCTCGTTTGTTAAATTTAAGTCTTTTGCATCTAAAACTGTTTTTGATAAAGAGGCAAAATACAAGGTTAACATTTCTGGATTTCCGTTGGTTAAGTCAACGGCCTCCTCGCCAATTGTAAATGTGTGATCTGGAGTGCCTTCCATCCATTGAAATAAATATTGAAAAGCATCTAACCGATTCTGAACATCTTTATCTACTGGATTTGAAAGTAAATAGTTGGAACATTCTAAAACGGTAGATTCTGCATTTTGGAAATCTTCTGGAGTTTTTAAGCTGTCTTTGTCTAAGATAGAGTAATCTTGACTAAAAACTGTAATAGTAACTAGCTGGACGGCAATAAATAAGATGATTTTTTTCATAATGTATGTATTTCAAGGATTGGTTATAAGGTTGATTTGTTTCTTTATTGTAAGATATTAATAAATACCGATTTTTCACAAATAGAAGATAATCTAGTAAAAGCAATACATAAACAATTATTAAAATGGGAAGAAATAATTTTAATAAGATGTCTTAAGCTCAGTTAATAGTTATTCTCAACCTCAGCAGCTTCTAACATTAAATAATGTAAATCGGTGTTTTTAATAAATGGTTTTAATAAATC
>CBDTUD010000082.1:0-9287 GCA_965363545.1 uncultured Flavobacteriaceae bacterium
TTACTAGTATTCAAAATCCGTTGATTAAAGAAATTTTGCAACTGCAAGAAAAATCACGGACAAGAAAAGATAAAGGGCTTTTTATTATAGAAGGTGTACGAGAAATTTCTTTAGCGCTTCGAGGTAATTATGAAATTCAGACCTTACTTTTTTATCCAGAATTATTTGATGTATCGGAAATCAAATCAGTTACGAATGAGAATACAGTTTGTATCGAAATTACAAAAGCAATTTTTGAAAAAATAGCATACCGTTCTACAACAGAAGGTGTTATTGCGATTACAAATGCTAAAAAACTGAGTATAAACGAATTAACCCTTGGCAAAAATCCTTTAATATTAGTGGCAGAAGCGCCCGAAAAACCAGGAAATTTAGGTGCATTATTACGAACTGCAGATGCCGCTAAATTAGATGCTCTTATTATTGCAAATCCTAAAACAGATATATATAATCCGAATATCATACGCTCTAGCGTTGGTTGTGTTTTTACCAATCAAATAGCAACGGGAACAACTACAGAAATCATCGACTTTTTAAAACAAAATAATATCTCCATATATTCTGCAGCTTTAAGCGCAAGTGTGCCTTATACGACGATAAATTTTAATGAACCTGCTGCAATTGTTGTCGGAACGGAAGCAACCGGTTTAAGCAAAGAATGGCTTGAAAATTCTACAAAAAATATTATTATTCCGATGCAAGGCGAAATAGATTCTTTAAATGTCTCTGTTTCGGCTGCAATTCTTATTTTTGAGGCAAAAAGACAAAGAAATAACTAAATGACTCCACAAATTTTATTCAATATCATCATTGCTATTTTGGTAATTGACTTTATTATTGACACTATCATAAGTTACCTGAATGCAAAACATTTTGATGATGAAATTCCGTTAGAATTGAAAGATGTTTATGACAAAGAAGAGTATGCTAAATCACAAGCCTACAAAAAAGAAAATTACAAATTTTCTTTTTTGATTTCTATTTTTTCTTTTATGGTAATGCTTGCATTCTTTTACCTCAAAGGGTTTGCTTTGGTTGATAGTTTTGCCCGATCTATAAGTGATAAATCCATTATTATTGGTTTGATTTTCTTTGGTGTCATCATGCTCGCTAATGACATAATCACTACACCTCTAGGTTATTACCAAACCTTTGTTATTGAAGAAAAATATGGTTTTAACAAAACAACCAAAAAATTATTTTTTTTAGATAAGCTAAAAGGATGGGCTTTAAGCATTATTCTTGGCGGTGGAATTTTAGCTTTAATTATTTGGTTTTATGAAAAAACGGGAGAAAATTTTTGGATTTACACATGGATTTTCGTCGCAATATTCTCTGTTTTTATGACACTATTTTACTCTTCGTTAATTGTACCATTGTTCAACAAACAAACTCCATTAGAAGCTGGCGAATTAAGAGCTGCAATTGAGAAATTTGCCAAAAAAGTGCAATTTAAACTCGATAATATTTTTGTTATTGATGGCTCGAAAAGATCAACAAAAGCCAATGCCTATTTTTCCGGTTTCGGAATGAAAAAAAGAATCGTTTTATACGACACTTTAATCAACGATTTAGAAACAGATGAAATTGTTGCCGTTTTGGCACATGAAGTTGGGCATTATCAAAAAAAGCATGTGTTTGTCAATATGATTCTATCTATTTTACTGACAGGTTTTACACTTTACATCTTGTCAATTTTTATAAATAATTCAATCCTGTCACAAGCACTTTCGGTAAGTCAGCCGAGTTTTCATATTGGCCTAATTGCTTTTGGTGTTTTATATAGTCCGATTTCTGAAATTACCGGAATCATCATGCATTATTTATCACGAAAATTTGAATATCAGGCAGATAATTATGCCAAAGAACAATTTAACGGCGCCTCTTTGATCTCATCCTTAAAAAAATTATCTAAAAACAGCTTGAGTAATTTAACTCCGCACAAAGCGAATGTATTCGTAAATTATTCACATCCCACTTTGTTACAACGTGTTATCAATTTGAAAAAATAATTTCATAACTCGTTATCGATAGCCTTCCGCGAAAGCGTAAAAAAAATAATTATCTTGCTAATTAAAATACTTTACACTATTTTTAATCTATGGCATATACCGCTACTTTAGAGGAAGAAAAAAAAGAAATAGCACTGCGCTATAAAGACATGTTGAAAGATACGTATCAAACTTTATCGAAAGAGAATAAGGTTTTGATTCGTAAGGCTTTTGATTTGGCTGCAGAAGCCCACAAAGACCAACGTAGAAAAACTGGGGAACCTTATATTTATCATCCGATTGCCGTAGCTAAAATTGTTGCCAACGAAATTGGATTGGGAACAAATTCAATTGCTTCTGCTTTGCTTCACGATGTTGTTGAAGATACCGATTATACCTTTGCTGATTTAGAGCAACTTTTTGGAAAAACCATTGCAAAAATTGTAAACGGTTTAACCAAGATTTCTCGTTTGAAAAAAGATCAAAATATATCGATTCAAGCCGAGAATTTTAGAAAAATGTTGCTGACATTGAATGATGATGTTCGGGTAATTTTGATAAAAATTGCCGATCGATTACACAACATGCAAACCATGGATTCAATGCCTCCCGGTAAGCAAGTGAAAATTGCTTCTGAAACGCTATATATTTATGCTCCTCTTGCGCATCGTCTAGGTTTATACAACATTAAAACGGAACTCGAAGATCTAGGTTTAAAATATACCGAACCCGATGTTTTTAACGATATTTCGGATAGGATTAAAGAAAGTAAAGACGATCGAATAGAATATATTGACCAATTTACCAGCACGATAAAAGCATCTTTAGATAAAGAGCGTTTTAATTATGTAATTAAAGGTCGAACGAAATCGATTTATAGTATTCGAAAAAAAATGCTAAATCAAGGAGTTTCCTACGATGAAGTGTATGATAAATTTGCAATTCGAATAATTTACAAGTCGAAAAAAGAGAGTGAAAAATTCGATGCCTGGAAGATTTATTCTATTGTTACCGATCATTTTAGCCCGAATCCGAATCGACTAAGAGATTGGATAACACAACCAAAATCAACCGGTTACGAGTCATTGCACATTACCGTAATGGGTCCTAAAGGAAAATGGGTAGAAGTACAAATTCGATCTGCTCGAATGGATGAAATTGCAGAAAAAGGATATGCTGCACATTTTAGATACAAACATGGCGCTCAAAATGAAAGTGGATTAGATGGCTGGTTGAATAAATTAAAAGAATCTCTTGAAAATCCAGATATTAATGCCATCGATTTTGTAGAACAATTCAAATTAAATTTATATGCTAAAGAAATTTATATTTTCACCCCAAATGGAGATATAAAGAATCTACCAAAAGGGTCAACAGCAATTGATTTTGCCTTTGCCATTCACACTGAAGTTGGCATGCATTGTCGTGCCGCAAAAGTAAATGGTAGATTGGTACAATTAAGTCATGTATTAAAAAGTGGTGATCAGGTAGAAATTATAACTTCTGCTACACAAAAGCCAAAATTAGCTTGGTTAGACATGGTGAAAACCGCCCGTGCCAAGTCAAAAATAAAAAATCTACTCAAAGAAGAACAAAAAGTTATTGCAAATGAAGGCAAAGAAGTTCTTGCGAGAAAACTTCGTCATTTAAAAATTAAATTAAATGAAGGGACTATCAACGAAATGGTTAATTTTTTCAAGCTTAAAACCAGTTTTGATTTATTTTACCGCATGGGAAATGGATCTATTGATAATATCCAATTAAAAAAATTCGCCAGTCAAAGATCAAACGCTTTCATGAATTTTTTCAAAACCAAGATGAAGCGAAGTACTGCCCAACCTGAAGATATTCATGCAACAGAAATCAGTAGTAATTACGACATGCTTGTCTTTGGTAATAGCGATGAAAAATTGAATTATACTTTATCAAAATGTTGTAACCCCATTCCTGGGGACAAAGTTTTTGGTTTTGTTACGATCAACGACGGAATAAAAGTGCATAAAAATGACTGCCCGAACGCCTTGAGCCTGCAATCACAATATGCCTACAGAGTAATAGCAGCAAAATGGATAGATTCTACACAATATGGTTATAAAGCAACCTTACGACTTACCGGAATTGATAATTTAGGATTGGTCAACGAGGTTACGAAAGTGATTTCTAATCATTTAAATGTGAATATTCACAAGCTAAATATTTCAGGTGAACAAGGTTATTTTCAAGGAGAAATCACGGTTAATGTAAAAAATAATAAACAATTGACTAACTTAATGCAGCAATTAAAAAAGATTGACGGCATCGAAAAAGTTGTTCGAATGGCAAACTAATTTTAGATATTTTTCACATTTAAACCTATTATTATTTGGATAAAATGTAAATTTGTTCTTTAAATTTTTCAATATATACAGATGGCTAAAAATGACAATCAAGAAACTGTTAAAGTGTTCTTTACCAAATTTTTAGAAGAAAACAATCACAGAAAAACACCAGAACGATTCGCTATTCTTCAAGAGATTTATGATAATGATGAACACTTTGATATTGAAACGCTTTATATTGAAATGAAAAATAAAAAATATAGAGTAAGTAGAGCTACTTTGTATAATACAATTGAATTATTGCAAGAATGTGGACTAGTTAGAAGACATCAATTCGGACAAAATCAAGCGCATTATGAAAAATCATTTTTCAATAAACAACACGATCATATCATCTTAACCGATACCGGCGAAGTAATCGAGTTTTGCGACCCGAGAATTGAAACAATAAAAAAGTCTATTGAAGAAGTTTTCAATGTGAAAATTGAAAGCCATTCATTGTATTTTTACGGTCAAAAAAATAAAAATTCAAAATAACTTTAAAAAAATATTTAAATGGTTGATTTATTACTAGGGTTACAATGGGGTGACGAAGGAAAAGGAAAAATTGTTGATGTTCTTACAAAGAATTATGATATAATAGCTCGTTTTCAGGGTGGTCCAAATGCCGGACATACCTTGATTTTTGATGGTCGCAAACATGTTTTGCATACTATTCCATCTGGGATTTTTCATGAAAAAGCAATTAATGTAGTAGGAAATGGTGTCGTAATCGACCCAATCATTTTTAATAAGGAAATCGATAATTTATCTAGTTATAATATTGATTTTAAAACCAAATTATTAATTTCTCGTAAGGCGCATATTATTTTACCAACTCATCGATTGTTAGATGCTGCCTCTGAAACGATGAAAGGTAAAGCTAAAATTGGATCGACTTTAAAAGGAATCGGCCCAACGTATATGGATAAAACCGGAAGAAACGGTATTCGTATTGGCGA
The DNA here is from genome assembly GCA_965363545.1 of uncultured Flavobacteriaceae bacterium. Classification (GTDB taxonomy): domain Bacteria; phylum Bacteroidota; class Bacteroidia; order Flavobacteriales; family Flavobacteriaceae; genus Lutimonas. The sequence goes on from CBDTUD010000082.1 coordinate 5,311, forward strand.
TTTAGAACTTGCTAATTGGAAAGATATTTATCGCAATTTAGCCGAGAAACATCTTAAAATGATTGCTTTTTTTGAAGTAGATTTAGAATTCAATTTAGACGAATTAGAAACTGAATTTTTTGCTGCCATCGAAAGATTAAAAAAACTCACTTTTATTGATAGTGAAGAATATTTGAATAATGCTATGAAAAATGGGAAGACTATCTTGGCTGAAGGAGCTCAAGGTTCTCTTTTAGATATCGATTTTGGTACCTATCCATTTGTAACCTCATCGAATACAACCGCCGCCGGTGCTTGTACCGGTTTAGGAGTTGCACCTAGTAAAATTGGTCAAGTTTTCGGTATTTTTAAAGCCTATACAACTCGTGTTGGTTCTGGGCCATTTCCAACAGAATTATTCGATGAAGATGGAGCAACGATGTCACGTGTTGGTAATGAATTTGGTGCCACCACCGGAAGACCTAGACGTTGCGGCTGGCTAGATTTAGTTGCCTTAAAATACACTGTAGAAATCAACGGGGTAACGCAATTGATGATGATGAAAGGAGATGTACTTTCAGGTTTTGAAACTTTGAAAGTTGCAACTACCTATACCTATCAAGGTAAAAAAATATCTCATTTACCTTATAATATTGAGGAAAAAAATGTTAGCGTAAATTATAGCAATATTGCAGGTTGGAAAGAAGATCTAACAGGTATGACAAGCTATTCTCAGTTACCTAAAAATTTAACAGACTATATTAAATTTATTGAAAATTTCGTTGGTGTACCTGTGAAAATTGTTTCGGTTGGTCCGGATAGAAAACAAACTATTATGAAATAGATTTTTATCTATTTTGGTAAAACTAAAAAAGGTAAAGAGTTTGCAGTCAAATTCTTTACCTTTTATTTTATCTTTGTATTAAAAAATTATCAAAAAACACTTTTTTGAAAACAAAACTTTTTCTTTTTCTTTTTTATCTTTTTACAACGATTGCCTTTTCTCAAGGTAAAAAAATAAATATTGTCCATTCCGACAATTCTAGCATCGATGAAGAACAGTTACCGGGAGCGACCATTTTGTTGGGAAATATCGTTATCAAACATGAAGGAATTACCTTAAAATGTAAAAAAGCAATTCACTACAAGCAAGAAAACTACATCAAAGCTTATGGTGATGTTGTTCTAAATCAAGGTGACACGATTATTCAAACCAGTAGATACACTGAATATAATGGAAATTCACAAAAGGCACTTTCTTGGGGGAATGTTGTTATCAAAGACCCAAAAATGACTTTAAGCACGGATACCTTGCATTTTGATCGAAGCAGGCAATTGTTATATTACAAACACGGTGCGACAATCCGCGACAGCATCAATATTTTAACAAGTGATACAGGAAATTACTATTTGCAAAACAATAAATTTCAAGCGATTTCAGATGTTGTAATTACCAATCCTGATTATATATTAAATTCCAATCATTTGGATTATTATACCGATAGTGGAATAGCATATCTCTATGGATCTTCGACAATTACGAGTGACAAAAATTTAATTTATTGCGAAAAAGGTTTTTACGATACCAAACAAAATATATCTCATTTTACAAAAAATGCACGAATTGAATACGATGACCGAGAAATAAGAGCTGATAGTTTGTATTATGATAGAACTCGAGGTTTTGCATCTGCAACGAAAAATATTCAAATAATTGACACATTAAATCATAGTTTGATCAAAGGAAATTATGCGGAATTTTTTGAGAAAAAGGATTCTGCTTTTGTAATTGACCGTGCCGTTGCGATTTCAAACACTAATAAAGATTCTTTATTTATTCATGGCGACACTTTATTAGTAACCGGGAAACCAGAGAAAAGAATTATTCGTGCTTTTCACCATGTCAAATTTTTCAAGAGTGATATGAGCGGAAAATGTGATTCTATACATTCTAACGAAGGCACCGGTTTGACACAAATGTTTAAAAATCCAGTTTTATGGTCAGATGAAAGTCAGATTACAGGCGATACTATTCAGTTAATTTCTAATGTGAAAACCGAAAAATTAGATAGCATAAAAGTTCTCCAAAATGCCTTTATTATAAGCAAAGATTCTATCGGTTATAACCAGATAAAAGGAAGAAACTTATATGGAAAGTTTATAGAAAATGATTTGAAATTCGTCAATATTGTTGGAAATTCTGAGGTAATTCAATTTGCCCGAAACGATAAAAAAGAATTAATTGGTATAACGAAAACTTCTTGTAGCGAAATTCATTTCCGTTTGAACGACGGTGCAATTGAGGAAGCTAAATTTATGGAGCAACCGGATGGAACTACCTACCCACCTTCCAATCTGCCCGAAAATGTTCGAAAATTGAGAGGTTTTATTTGGCGTGAATCTGAAAAACCATTGCATAAAGATGATATTTTTAAAAGAGATGAAATCTGATTTTTTTACATACCTAGCGCAAACATCTCCTCATCCATTGGTTCTTGAAATAGAAAGTGCCACGGGAAGTTATATTTATGATACCGATGGAAAAGAATATCTCGATTTTGTTGCAGGAGTTTCTGCCAACACTTTAGGTCATAATCCAAAAAATGTAACCCAAGCAATTAAAGATCAGGTAGATAAATACATGCATGTTATGGTTTATGGTGAATTCGTTCAACAACCTCAAGTAGAACTTGCAAAGTTTTTAGCGACCAAATTACCAAAATCTTTAAACAGTATTTATCTTACAAATTCAGGAACCGAAGCTGCTGAAGGAGCTATTAAATTAGCTAAAAGAGTTACAGGAAGATATGAAACTATCGCTGCCAAAAATGGCTATCATGGCAATACACAAGGAGCCATGAGTGTATGTGGTAAAGAAGAACAGAATGGAGCTTTTCGTCCGTTAATTCCTGGAGTGAAATTTATAGAATTTAATAATCTGCATGACATAAACAAGATTAATGCAAAGACTGCTGCGGTAATTTTAGAAACAATTCAAGGCGGAGCAGGTTTTGTACAACCTCAAAATGACTATCTCAAGAAAGTAAAAGAACGGTGTGCAGAAGTTGGAGCATTGCTTATTTTAGATGAAATTCAAAGTGGAATCGGTAGAACTGGAAAATTTTTCGGATTTGAAAATTACAATGTAATTCCTGATATTTTCATTACCGGGAAAGGTTTGGGTGGCGGAATGCCCATTGGCGCATTCATTTCTTCTTTTGCTTATATGAGTACTTTAAAAGAAAACCCAAAACTCGGACATATTACGACTTTTGGTGGTCATCCGGTTATTGCTGCAGCTGCTTTGGCAACTTTAAAGGAATTATTTAGAGAAAATTTAATTGTAGATACCTTAAAAAAAGAACAATTATTTCGAGAACTGTTAGTGCATGATAGTATTGTTGAAATTCGAGGAAAAGGATTAATGCTAGCAATAATGCTTGAAGACAACACTTTGGTTGATAAAATCATTCTTGAATCTCTTCAAAACGGACTGATCTTATTTTGGCTTTTGTTTGAAAAAAGAGCCATTCGTATTACTCCACCATTAACTATTTCAGAAGCAGAAATTAAAAAAGGCTGTACCATAATTTTAAGATTATTAGATAAATACACTACAAGTAAATAGTCAATTTTAAGCTTTAAAGAGATTTACAAAATCTGAATACAACAATTTCTTATTAGCCTTTCCTTCTTAACAACTTGTTATTGATAGTGTTAAAAAAAGTTAAATGTTTCTTAATGAAGCAAAATTTAACTTTGAATACTGTAACGACCTTCTATTTTGAATCGTCAGTTATAGTATAAATGTCTAATCTATTTGTCTAATCTAAATTATTATATCATGAAAAAAGTAAAATTATTATTTGTCGCTTTGGCACTCTTTGCTCTTCAAGCTACTACTGCATTTGCAAGTCCTGTAAAACCTAACAAACAATTACGAGCTGAAATTGTTCAAATTATCGGAACTGAATGTCCGTATCAATTAGATCAAAAAG
>CBDTUD010000083.1:0-9156 GCA_965363545.1 uncultured Flavobacteriaceae bacterium
ACTTAAAATAGCATTCAACCGATTATAAATTAAAAAGAATAAGCCAAAGGATTAATGAAAACAACTTATTCATTATCAATGATTTAATTTTGACTTTACAGTTTTCGAAAAATATGGGTGTGAGCTTTAGAATTGTAAGAGAAAAAAATAACTAAAAATGATATTTGTCAGATGTTCCAAAATTGTTACATAAAACGAACTTAAATTATGATATAGACTTTTGCATTTTTAAAATATTTTTCTTTTTTGAAACCAAAGGGCTTCTAAACTAACATTCAGGGTAATAGAATGATAGTTTTCTTTTAATAAGCTGTAAGAAACTTGGCCTCTACTACCATATGAATACGATAAATTAATCATCGAATTGCTGTTTTCTCTGGTAGGAAATCCAACACCTAAGTTGAACGCATAATTATTTATTCGTTCATCTGAAATGGATAAATTTCCATCGTCCATATTAAAACCAAAGCGATATTGCATTCGTTTATAATAATCTAAAGCCCTTTTATCTGGTTCATATTGCAACCCAAACCCTAGAAATTGTTGATCAACAAAATCACCCAAATTATCACTTTGTTCGGTAGCATCCCAATAATTTTTTCTATAATCTAAATTAAAAATAAAGCGGTCATTAAATTTTGCTTCCAGACCAAAACCAATTTCTAAGGGTAATTCAAAAGCATCCAAAGTGTTGTTCGTTACGACATCTGCTTCATAACTTTGGCTCACCGTACTTTGCTGTTTACCAGAAAGTTTTGTTGGAAAATTCACTATTCCCCCAAAGGAAATATTTTTAGAAATATCATATTGCATTCCAACACCTAATTGAAATCCTGAGTAATTGTTTCGATCTTTAATTATCAATGATGAAGTACCTATATAATTGGTTTCAAGTTGCGTAATATTGCCAAATAACAGGGAACTTGAAATACCTAATCGTAGTTTTTTTGTTATGGAATACCCATAATTAAATTGAAAATTATTTAAGCCACCGGAACCTTGAATATCTGTTAAAAAATAACCATCGATTCCTTCAATATCTGTTTCAATTCCGCTAAGAGAATAACCAACATTCGTATATGGTATAAGTGTAATTGCTAATCCTGAATTCTTGGTTACCGGAAATGCAATCGCAATATTAGAAAAATTAGCACTTGCTTTATTTTCTTTATTCCCTTTTTCATTTAAAGTTTCTATTTCTGCTTTAAAACCTATATCATAAAAAAAGGAGTTTGAAAAAATCCCTCCTAAGGAAGCTGGATTCAAATTATTTATGGCATTGCTGGATTTCATTGCAATACCTGATTTACCCATGCCATTAGTTATTCCTGTATTCAAATCGTTGGTAAGACCTAAGCCATACAAGGTATAAGGTGAATTGGTCAACGTGTTTTCTGTTTGTGCAAACAGTTGTTTGGCAAATAGAAAGATTAATAGAATGAAAATATATTTTTTACTCATCATAAACAGCATAAATTAGTTCAACTTTTACTTTTAAATCATTCGATGAATTTTCCCCATTAAGAATATATCGATCTACAGATTGATTATAATCTTGCGCAAAAATTGCTAAATAAAAGTCTTCACCATTGATTTGGTTCAACTTTAAGTCAAGAAAATATTTTATCGGTATTTCGTATTGCACCAAACTGAATTCGTCATTTTGACTACCGATTAAACCATAAACAATTTCTTCACTACCGGAATAGGCATATAAACTGCCAACGGCATCAAAATTTTTATCAATAATATAAACTTGCAGTGAATCTCTTGTTTTAAACAAGTTTGTACTAGAATTTTTCTTTAAAGAAATTTTTAAATTTGCATCCATCATAGTGCCTGTTCCTGGGATATCGTAAATAGTTTCTAAACTTGGAACATCAATCTTTGTGGCGATACCTACACCTGCTTGAATAAAGCTGCTATTATTTGTTTGATAGCTCGGTATTTCAACATCTTCATTTTTTATATCTGAAAAGGTGGTATTCTCTAGATTATTTGAAATATTATGAAAACTATTGGTTGCACTAATTGTTAGATCAAAATAACTTTCGTCTTCTTCTGTTTCACTCTCCAAACTATAATAAATACGAACATAGCTTTCTTTTGATATTCCAAAAATTGTACTGTTCGAATCATCGGGTTCAATAACCAAACCTTTGTATTCTTTGTAAAATTCATCGCTATTATTGATATCGTTTTCTTGAATTTTTTTAAATAATTCACTTCCAAAAGAATTTGATAAGGTTATATTTAACGAGTCTACCTTATTTGGTTTAATTTGAAAATTTATGTCGGCAATTGCATTCGAACTTCTCTTAAAAGTTGTTGTATTATAGTAAGTATCATCATCTTCATTGGGTTCTATATCATCTTCTACCTCATAAACGCGTAGTTCTTGTTTTGGAATTGTATCGTTATAGATATAGCCATCTAATTTTAAAACCAAAGCAATGGAATCAAATTGAGCATCATCATCTAAGGTATAGGTGGCATTATATAACTGCACAAAAGCTTTACTTTTTATAAATCCAAAAGTGGGATCTGAATAAGCACCAATCAATAACCTGTTCGTACTTGAAACAGACACGGAATCAAACTGAAATGTCGAAGTTTTTACCGTTAGGCTGTCGACGTAATATACCTTCGTATTGCTATTCACCCAATCTTCACCAACAACAAATGATGATGAATCTTCGCTGCAGGAAGTAATGAATAATAAAATTAGGTTAGCCGCAATAAATGGTATTGCAAGTATTTTTTTCATAAATATCTATTAATTTCATGCGAACTTAAGTGAACCACAACTCGAGCCAAAAAGAGTTATACTAAAAAACAGATTGCCTATTCCAACATGTAATTTTTGCCTACCAATACGTATTCTACCGTTTCGTCTTGAAAAAAGTGAAATTGGTATAGACTTATGAGCGGAACGTCCATTTAGTTTTCTCATGTAATACACAACAAATACTTTTGGACAAGTTTTAATGGAAATACTAAAAAAATGATGAAAAGAAAACAATTTTTACTAAGCACACTACTTTTGACAATTTTAATGAGTTGTAGTGATGATGACAGCTACGAAAGAGGCAATTGGGTTGAACGCTCTGTTTTCGATGGCATACCCAGAAGTAATGTGGTAGGTTTTGTTATAAATAATAGCGGTTATACCGGAACAGGTTATGATGGTGATGATTATTTAAATGATTTTTGGGAATATGATATGGATGGAGATTATTGGATACAAAAAGCAGATTTTCCCGGTGCTGCAAGAAGTTCTGCTATCGGTTTCAGTATGGATGGAAAAGGATATTTGGGCACGGGCTATGATGGTGATGATGAATTAAACGATTTTTGGCAATACAATCCAGACACCAACACATGGGATCAAAAAGCGGATTTCGGCGGTGGAAAACGGAGATCCTCTATTGGTTTTTCTGCACGTGGAAATGGATATATCGGAACCGGGTATGATGGAGATAATGATAAGAAAGATTTTTGGAAATACAACGCTTTAACTAATGAATGGTCAGAATTAGTTGGCTTTGGTGGTGATAAGAGAAAAGATGCTACAGCTTTTGTAATTGAAGATATCGTATATTTAGGTACAGGTGTAAGTAATGGATTATACAAAGAAGATTTTTGGAAATTCGACCCTTCGACCGAAGTCTTTACACGATTAACTGATTTAGACGATGACGATGACTATACCATTATAAGATCGAATGCTACAAGCTTTAGTGTTGATGGTTTAGGTTATATTGCTGTTGGTTATAAAGGTGGTGTAATTTCTTCTACTTGGGAATATAATCCAGCAACAGATATTTGGGAAGAAATCACTTCTTTCGAAGCAACTGCAAGACAAGATGCCGTAAGTTTTTCTGATGGTAGCAGAGCTTTTGTAATGCTTGGCAGATCAGGTTCGCTTTATTTAGATGATGGATATGAATTGTTTCCTCAACAAGAATATGATGATGAAGATTGATTTTGTTTTATTCTTTTATAGGCTCAAGTAAGAGCCAACAACCCAAAGTATGGTAACAAACAACACATGCTTTGGGTATTTTACCCTTAATCTATGAAAAAAATAATTATTATAATTTCACTCTTTTTAATTGCAGCAATGTTAATTTCATTTTATTTCGTTGTTGATAAAAATTTTGACACGTTACCTGAAAACTATACTTCAAAAATTTATAAAACAACTACCGGTTACGGATATTTTATTACCAAAAATAATCATGTAATTATCAAACAAGATGTGATACCATCTTTACAGACAAATCAATCTTTTTGTACTTTTAAAGATGCTAATAATGCCGCTAATTTTGTTATCGAAAAATTAACGCAAAAACAAAATCCAAGTATTAGTTTACAAGATTTAAGAAAGATGCATATTACTACAAATTGCAATTAACTATAAAATGATGACTGATACTTTATCCCTATCCAAAAAGACTTTTAAAAAAATACTGATACATGTGGTTATTTGGGTGGCATTTATTGCAGCCATTTTATTACAAAGCTACTATTATCGACAAGTTATTCCGTTTAAACTTATGATGGTTTTGGGCTTTGCTATTTTCTTATTTTATTTAAATTATTTTTATCTAGTACCTAAATTTTTATTGCAGAAAAAGACATTACAATATGTTATTTTAGTTATTATTTTGATCTTTATTTCGATATTCATTGTCAACTTATTACATGTTGATCCGCCAATAGATAAATTTCCAAATCAATTTCCTAAACCAAATAGAAGAGGCTTTTTTCATTTTGAGTATATTTTCCCCATGCTTTTTAATTTGGCTATTGTTGTTATTGGAACTTCTATCCGAATTTATGAAGAATGGAATAAAAATGAACGTAAAAGACATGAAATTGAAGCTCAAAAGAAAACAACGGAATTAAATTTTTTAAAAAATCAATTAAATCCACATTTTCTTTTTAATTCATTAAATAGTATTTATTCTTTGACCAATAAAAAATCAAATGACGCACCTGAAGCAGTGATAACCTTATCAGAATTAATGCGTTATATGCTTTATAAAACCGATAATGACTTTGTTTTACTAAAAGATGAGCTCGAGTATATTCAAAATTATTTAAAATTGCAACGGCTTAGAATCGTAAATAATGAAAACGTAACCTTGAATATTCATGGCAATGTTACGAGTCAAAAAATACGTCCACTTTTACTTATTTCTTTTATAGAAAATGCCTTTAAGCACGGTACCGATTTTATGGGAAATACAGAAGTGAAAATTGTTATTAGTATTGCAGATAATAAACTTGAATTTACTTGTGTTAATTTAAAAGAAAACAATAAGAAAGCAAAAAAAGACTCAGGAATAGGGTTTCCGAACACCAAAGAAAGGCTAGACCTTTTATATCCAAATAAACACAGCCTAGAAATTAAAGAAGATGATAACCGATATTTTGTTACTTTGATACTCAATTTGGAGTAATAAATACACGATAAAAACAATTTTAAGTTAAAACCAATAAAAATTAATTCATGAAATGTGTTATTATAGATGATGAGCCTTTAGCGGTAGATGTTATTGAATCCTATATTCAAAAAATCGGTGGGTTAGAAATTGTTGCAAAATGTCACAATCCATTAGAAGCGATTGGAATTTTAAAAAAGTTTGAAGTAGATTTGGTTTTTTTAGATATTGAAATGCCAAATTTATCTGGTTTAGATTTGGTATCGATAATGGAAAAAATGCCTCAATTTATTTTCACTACTGCTTATCCGGAATATGCATTGGATGGTTTCAATTTAAATGCAACTGATTATTTGGTAAAACCTATTGCATTTCATCGATTTTTAAAAGGTGTAACTCGTGCCAGAGAAAAATATGAATTAGAACATAAAACGGTCATAAATCTTCCACAAAAAGATTTAACAAAAGCGAAAAATGAAAACAATTTTATTTTTGTTAAATCCGAATACGAAAACATTAAAATAAATATAGATTCGATAAAGTATATTGAAGGCCTAAAAGATTACATCAAAATTTATTCGATAGATTCAACAAAAGCGATTTTAACTTTATCTAGTTTTAAAAGCATATTAGATAAGTTGCCTTCCTCTCAATTCATAAGAGTCCATCGTTCTTATATTGTAAATACCAAATATATCAAAGCTTTACAAAAAACTAAATTGGTATTAGATGACAATATCCGAATACCAATCGGTGAAACATATAAACAAGAAGTTTTAAATTATTTGGGAGTATAAAATACCTGAACCAAGCTCCATATTATTCATATCTAATTGCAGTTATTGAATCTAATATTACAGCTATTCCTAAAGGATACTAAACGAAGCTTAAAAATAAAAGACCTTTGCTCTAAATAGCAAAGGTCTTTGTTCCCCAAAAAAGGATTTATAGTAAGATTTCTAAATCAGATATTTGAACTCTATCTATTTATAATTTGTTACTCTTTCATCCTTAATTACTCCTTTCCAATTCAACCCAAAAGCAAAATCATATGTATTACCCTCTGAATCAACATAAGGTTTCATATCGAAAGGCAGGTCTTCCGCCTGTTTTTCAACCGTTTCCATATTTTCAGGCATTTGCATAGGTAAAAGTGCAAAAGGTTCTGACTTACCTGAAATAATATCAAAAAGGGCTTGATCTTGTACTCCGAAATTCAATAGAATAGCAGAGGCATCTTTTTCAATCTCTGAAAAAACCATTGGGTTGGTGGTCGTTATTGAAACCAAAACAGGCTTACCCTTCATTTTAGCCTTAGTTTCTGAAACCAATTTAGCATCTGAATTGTTAGCCGTGGTAATTGATTTATTTTTATATCCTCTGTCTGTAAAATTTTCCAATGGGTCACCACCGGCAATACTATGGTCTCTTGCATCGGTCGCCTTATAATCACCATATTGTAAACTTATTGGAATATAACCGTTACCCCCTTTTTCTACATCTGACTTGTCATAACCAATAGTCGCCGTAGGATTTTGAATAAAGACAAGAGCGATATCTGCCTCTTCGGGCTTATCGGTTACATTAAAATATTTTTTCGCCAATTCCATATTTATCGGATAATCTGTTGAAGCCGAGCTTTCCATACCTAAAAAATTTCGACTTGCCGGTACAAAACGCTTTGGAATATATACTGTTTTTCTATCGGTAAGAGGCAAAACTTTATCAGCATTTTTTAATAAAACTATAGATTTAAGCTGCGTTTCATAGCCTGCTTTCATGTATTCAGATTTTCCAACAATCGCTTTAGTTTCTGAAGAATTTAAATATGGATTTTCAAAAGCTCCAACTCTAAAAATATTCTTCAAAAGTCGCACTGCAGATTGTTCCATCCTAGCTCTCATTATATCTTCACCATGTTCTTTTACTCCCATTTCGTATGCCTCTATCACTGGCTTGACATCGTTATTTCCCCCGAACTGGTCAACACCATTCATTAAGATTTTATAATGTCGTTCTGCAACACTCAAGTTTTCAACACCCCATGGTTTTCCGTCAATAAAAACATCCATAACTTTATGGTCGCGAGTAATACTCCAATCTGTGCATACTACTCCATCATATTGGTATTTATCACGCAATAAATCTGTAATTATATATTTATTATAACTGTTACCAACATTCTCACCATTTTTAGTGTCTTGATTCCATGAAATCGTATAATAAGGCATTACAGCCGAAGCCATTTTAGTCGAACCCTTTAATTTGAATGCTCCTTCAGTAAACGGAATCATATGGGCTTCAAAATTATTTCCGGGATACACGGCGTACTTACCAGCCCCATAATGAGCATCTCTTCCTCCTTCTCCAGATCCACCTCCTGGCCAATGTTTTACCATGGCGTTTACACTGTTAAAACCCCAGCCATTAGTGATTTCACTTTCACCTGTAGAAGTTTGAAACCCATCACAATAGGCCTGTGCCATTGCGGCGGATAACTTTGGGCTTTCACCAAAAGTGCCATTAAAACGAGCCCATCGTGGCTCGGTTGCAATATCAACTTGCGGCGATAAGGCGGTGGTTATACCCAGCGCTCTATATTCTGAAGCGGCAATATTGCCAAATTGTTCAACCAATTCAGGACTAAAAGTAGCGGCCATTCCCAAAGAACTTGGCCACATGGAAATCTGTCCACCAGCTGCTGCGTCATATTCAGCTTTAGCTATTGTACCATGACGCGGATCGGAACTATTATTTGCTGGAATACCCAACCCAGTTCCTTCACAAAATGCTTGTAATTTGTTGTTCCATTTTGCTGCAATTTCAGGTGATTGAACCGTGGTTATTAAAACATGTCTAAGATTATCCTCTTCTAAGAATTTACGTTGTTGATCGGTAAGGTCAGAAGGATCAGTTTCACCCTCCTTGAATGGCTCTCCATTATAAGTTCCGGCAAAATAGCCACCCGCTCTTGCGGGAATGGATTGATGTGCACTATAGAGCATCAATCCGGCAATTTGAGCAACAGTCATTTTCGAAGCAAGATCTTTCGCCCGTTCATCAGCAGGTAAACGCCAATCTTCATATACATCTAGTTTTCCATCTTTATTCAAATCTTTAAAAGCATACCGATCGACAGTTACTAATTTAACCCCTGTTTCTTGGTTATACGCCAATGATTTACCTCCTTCATTTTTCACTAGGATATAATCTTCTTTATTTTCTTCCGTAAATTTTGGACTACAGCTTGCAGCCAAAATAGTAATGGCAATAAGGTAAATTGACTTAGATTTTGTTGAAATTTTCATGTGCTTGTTAGAAATTTTTGATTTAATTTATTCACTAATAAATTATTCATTTAAATACAGTGTATATCTATTTCTGTTAGTTCCAATGCTATAACATCCAAAAAAGTAAAATTTTGGTTTTGGTATGTTAAGGAAATTCGGGATATTGAACTATGGATTATTTATTTAAATCCAATTTTCTTTAGTCCTTCATGGCTAATTTTTATAGCTTCCAATGGTTTCATTCCATCAAAGGTTGCATCTTGCTCCACCATATAATATTTCATTCCGGATAATTCTTTATTTGCAAGAATTCTTACAAAATCAATATTTCCATTACCTACCGGTGCAAATCTTCCTTGATCATCCATATCTTTTACATGCCAAATTATAAAGCGTCCCGGATATTTCTCAAAATA
>CBDTUD010000084.1:0-9132 GCA_965363545.1 uncultured Flavobacteriaceae bacterium
TCCTTTTTAATTTTTTTCAAATCAAACGCCAAAAATATTCTAAAGATACCAGCGCAGACAAATGCCAATGCTGTCATATACACAATACTTAAACCCGCAAAAATTGGATTAGCTAATAGCAGAAAGGAAAATAGTAAGGTTAAAATCCCTAGAAATAGTAGCCATCCCCAATTAGGCAAATCAGCAGATTTAAACTGAAACGACAATCCAATTGCCATAAACCCTTGAAACAATAACCAGAAGCCAATATAAAATGGTAGAATAGCCATGGTCATTAATGGATGTGTAATTAGTAATAATCCTATTAAAAGATCTAGAATTCCACCAGCTAAATACCAACCCCAACCTTCAATGTCTTGTTTGCTTGAAATAGCAAAGACAATTTGGAATATCCCTGAAACAAAGATAAATACACTAAAAACAATGCTTAATGATACATAACTCGCTAATGGTGTTTGAAACACCCAAACTCCTGCGATAATGTATAGAATCCCTATTAAAAGTGATATCCACCAATTTTTAACTGCAGATTGTACTGAACTTAAAATTGTTGTAGCTGCCATAATATGATTTTTAATTAACGTTGTTTTTAAAAAGATCTTTTAAGGCTGTTCCTAACTCATTCATATCGTGAGTAAACTCGCGTTCGAAACTTTTTTCATTAGCTTTTGCTGCTTCATTGAAATCAATCACATCTTCTTTAAAATCTTTACCTCTTTGAGTTAATTTATCTTTAAGCGCGTTATTTTTTTCTTCCAATTTATTAAGAGTTGCAGTTAATTTTTTTTGTTCTGTTTTACTTGCTTTAGAAATTTTCTCTCTTAATACTTTAATCTCTTTCTGGGTACTATTAATAGTAGCTTCAGAAGCTGTTCTAAATTTTTGCCAATCGGATTCTACTGATGTTTTGATTTCTTCACTGGTGTCTTTCGCACCTTGTTTTAGATCTTTATTAAGTTCTTTTACGTCTTCTTTGACGGCTTTAGCATCTTGTTTAGATGTTTGTCCGCAGCTTGTTAAAACCATTCCTGCCATAAATACTGTCATGGTGAAGGATAAAATGTTTGTTTTCATAATTAATTATTTTTAATTTTATTTATTAATATTATTTGTATTTCCAAAAATCTCTAAGCCCAGCTAAGAGCTCATTCATATCGCGAACAAACGCCCTCTCAAAAGCTGTTTTTATGACTTCATCTGATTCATTAATATGTTCCAAATTTGCTTTGAGTTTTTTATTAATTTGAGCTAATCTCTTTTTGAGACTATTATTTTTTTGCTTTAATGTATCTAGTGTTGCCGTGAATTTTTGTTGTTCTTTTTTACTGATTTCTGAAATTTCTCCTCTTAATTTTTCAATTTGAATTTTTCTTTTTTCAATTTCAGTTTGAGCATTATTATTAAATTTTTCCCAATCTACTTTTGCAGTCACTTTAATTTTTTCTTGAGAATCTTTTCTTGCCTGATCTAAATACGCATTAGTTTCCTTGTTATTTTCTTTGGCTAATTTTAGACCTTTCTTTGCTGCAGAGCTACAACTTGTTGCTATTAGACCTGTAATAATTACTACTAAGATCAAGGATGAAATATTTATTTTTGTAGTCCTGATTTTAAAAAATGACTTCATTTTCTATCTCTAATTTATAGTGCTCTTTTAAAGTCATAGTACTATCAAAATCATAAATATTTAAGGCGCCAGTTTGTACTTCAACCTTTGAAATGTCAGTAGCAGGCATGTTTAAAATCTGTGTCATTAATACACGAATGGAATTTCCGTGAGCAGAAACAAGTACTGTTTTACCCATTACCAATTGAGGTACAATAGCTTCAAAATAATATTGAACTGTCCTTTGTTGTGTATCTTACAGTGATTTACTTCCTGCCAATCATCTTCACTAAGCTTTTTATCTTTAGGATCGAATTTAGGATGCCTTTCATCGTTTAATGGCAGACTAGGAAGCGGAGTGCTAAAACCCCTCCTAGTCTTCCAAAAAAGTTCTTCTTTAACTTCCCTTTTTATATCATCTTTATTTATTAAAGAAGAACTTCCTCTAACTGTCTGTTAAGTTTGCTCAATTTTGATTTTTGTTTTTTAATTCTTTTCTGAAGTCTATTTGCTTTTGTTTGGGCAATCGATTCAGAAATGGTATCTCCATAACCTTCTAGTCGAGTTTCTAACTTGTTAATTTTAGCATTGGTTTTTTTCTTGATTTCTTCTAAAGAAGATTTTGTTTTAGCTTCTAATTCAGCAATTTTGGTTTTTCGCTTTGCTTTTAGATTTGCAATTTTGGTTTTAATTTTTACCTTTTCGTCTGCTGTGGCTTTTTTAAGCTTTTCGCGTTCATCTTCGATTTCTTCTTCTAATTCCTCAACTTGTTCATCTACAAAGTCATCATAATCAACTCCAGCTTCACTTCTTGTAATTTCGGCATTGAAAGGTTTAAGAGCAGTATCAATAAATACGGAACTATCTTCGCCTACTTCTGCAACAAAAGCAATGTTTCCTGCTTTCATTTTATTATTGACTTTTGAAATAAAATCTTCTTCAAAATCAAAACGAGTAATGTCCCAAATAGCTCCTGCTAAAGTACCTGTATAAAGACCAACTATAATTCCTATTGGTCCAGCCAATGCGCCTAAAAGGCCTCCAAGAGCCAGGCCTGTAAGTGTTCTCCAGCCTTCTCCATCTGTTTGGTCATTTAATATTTCATAGTGATTGTTTTCTTTTTTACGAATCATCATATGTTCATAGAGTGTAATGTCTCCATAAGCATCCAGTTCTTTAATTTTGTGCAAAGCTTCAATAGCTTTTGTTTCTTCCTTAAAAGAAACGACGATAATGTTTGCCATCTTTTTTGTTTTTAAATGTTATTATTTATTATATTTTTTAATTATTCTGCTAACTCACCCATTTCTTCATCTAATTCTCTCAACATATTTGGTTCTTCTCCAAAAGCTTCTAACCTATATATAAAATATTGTACTTTACTAAGTTCTTCTGCTTGTTCTTTAGAATACCATAAACCTAGTTCGACCACCATATAATTTTCTTCATTATGTGCTGCTTTGGTAAGTGCGTAGCATTGTTTTGTAATTTCCTTTTCATGAGCCAATGCTGATATTATAACATCAAGTAGGCTTAGAAATTCTTGTTTTGGCTGTTTTAAAGCAGGTGTAATGGGTCTTATGCCATTAGCCAAAAGCATGTTTTTTGCTTTATCAGCATGTACAAGTTCTTCATTGCTGTATTGTTTAAATAGTTTGGCTGCGCCTACAAATCCCTTGTCATCTAACCAAGTGGACATTGATAGGTATAATCTTGAAGAAAACTCCTCTTATTCTACACGATAATTGAGCAACTTAACCATTGATGTGCTTAAAAATTCTGATTTAGTTTCCATAATTTTATTTTTTTAATATTGTATTTTGTTTATCATTTTTCAAATATTTATAGTTCAAAATTAGATAGCTATAAACAGTTATACACTGACCTAGGTCAGAGTGCGTAAAAAGATTTAGATTTGTCTAACCCTTGTTTTTCCAATATTCTTCAGCTTCATTTTCCATTTTTTCTAATCGTGTATAATAATCTGGAAATTCTTTTAAATGCGCCCAAGCTATTTTTCCCGTTATGCCTTTATCATTATTAGTAATATTGGTTTCTGGATATTTTGTGCCATGTTCAAATTCAACATTTACTCCTTTTGTGAATTCATCTAATTGTATATCATTAAAAATGATACCAATGTTATTGCCGATCTCTTTTACTTCTTGCGAATTTAATTTTTTCATCATATTATTATTTAATTGACAAAGCATATTTATATGCTATTGTCAAGATTATAGGCACAAAATTAATTTGCTTAAGTATTAGCGACACTGACCTAGGTCAGAATGGAAAAAAAATGTGTTTTTAATAAATGGATATTTGTATGAATGACCTTTCTGCGACAGGCAGATTAAAGTGGAAATCCCACAGCTCGATTCCGATAGTTATCGGGAGAGATGCGAGGAATTGTAACCTTTCGACTGCGCTCAAGATAAACTACAAGCCTTCCCGATAGCTATCGGGATTGTGGTCACGCCCAAAATTTTAAGAAAATTGAAACTAGCTTCTACTAATAAGAATAGAAATAATCCCTCTTTCTCCTCTGAAAAAATGCCATAAAGCATTATAAACCTGTAAATCAAGAATTTACAGGTTTTTTTATTTCCAAAAATATCATAAAATAGTATAATATAGTGTACTTCTGGTGAGCTATTACGAAATTATGTCCATTTTTCAAGATTTAAACAAACAAGGTATTACTATCGCTTTTGTAACGCACGAGCCTGATATTGCAACATTTAGTAGTAGAACTATTGTGTTAAAAGATGGAAACATCATCCAGGATTTCAAAAACCAAAAGGTGCTTTCTGCAACAGAAGAATTAGCAAAATTACCTAAACAAGACAATTAATTATGAGACTATTAAATTTATTTAAAATCGCATTTAAAGCCATCGTTCTTAATAAAACAAGAACATTGTTGACCATGTTAGGGGTTATCATTGGAGTTGCTTCTGTAATTGCTATGTTGGCTATTGGTGAAGGCTCTAAAGAAAGTATTCGCGAAAACATTTCAAGTATGGGTTCTAATATAATTACTATCAGACCAGCATCTGCTTCAAGTGGTGGTGTTCGCGCAAGTGCAGATGAGATGCAAACGCTTACACTTAAAGATTATGAAGCCATTAAAGCACAAGCGACCTTGTTAAGCTATTCAACGCCATTGGTGACTGGTAAAGGACAAATTATAAACGGTTCTAACAACTGGCCATCAAGTATATATGGCGTAAATCCTGATTATCTAAAAATAAAAGTAGTCGATTTGCAAAGTGGTAGTATGTTCACAGATTCCGAAGTAAAATCAGCTTCTAAAGTGGCGCTTATTGGTCAAACGGTGGTTGATAATGTATTTCCCGATGGACAAGACCCTGTCGGACAGATGATTCGTTTTAATAATATCCCATTTAAAGTGATTGGTGTGTTAGAAGTAAAAGGCGAAAACACCTTTGGCCAAGACCAAGACGATGTGGTCATTGCACCTTATACAACAGTGCAAAAACGTATTTTAGCAATTGATTATATCAATCAAATTATGGCTTCGGCAGTAAGTGAAGACGATGCGCCAAATGCGGTAATTGAAGTCTCGGAAATTATGAGAGTACAACATCAAATATCTAATCCAAATCAAGACGATTTTAGTGTACAATCTATGGAAGAGCTTATTTCTACATTTAGTTCTACCAGTGAAATGTTGACTATTCTTTTGGTAGCTGTAGCAAGTATTTCGCTACTAATTGGTGGTATTGGCATTATGAATATTATGTATGTTTCTGTAAAAGAACGTACAAAAGAGATTGGTTTAAGAATGGCTGTAGGGGGTAAAGGCTCGGATATTTTAATGCAGTTTTTAATAGAAGCTATTTTAATAAGTGTAACAGGTGGTGCTTTAGGCGTACTTTTAGGACTCGGTTCTACAGTATTTATTGAGAAATTCTTAAATTGGCCTACAAGTGTGGCAATGTACTCAATTGTAATTTCCTTTGCTGTCTGTGCTATAACAGGAATCTTCTTTGGATGGTATCCTGCAAGAAAAGCATCAGCTTTAGACCCTATTACTGCATTGCGTTATGAATAAATTAATAATGGAAAAAAACAAAAAAATAACCCTCTTTTCGCATTTGCTTGTTTGGATTGCACTTTTCAGCATTCCGTATGTCTTGTCTTATGGTCAAGAGCAAGATATTGATAGGATTATTTCCCATTTTTGGATTCCGTTAGCGTTTTATGCCATTATATTTTATCTCAATTATTTTGTGCTGATAGACCGATTTTTATTTGCAAATAAAACGCTCCAATTTATCATCATAAATGTGCTGATTATTTCATTTTTCTTATTCTTAAAATTACAGATAGAAGACAATTTCTTTCAAGATATTATTAAAAAACGAGGGAATGATAATGACGCAACAGGACCACCTTTTAAAATGTTTGTTTATGTACAAATGCTTTCCTATGTAGCACCATTACTTTTTTCGATAGCAATAAAAACCACTAAACGATGGACAAAAGCGGAAGCGGAACGTAAGGAAGCTACAAATTTTAAGTTGGAATCAGAATTACAACATTTACATTACCAGCTGCAACCGCATTTCTTTTTTAATTCGCTTAACAATATATATTCAATGGTAGATATTTCGCCAGAGCAGGCAAAAAAATCTATTCATAGTTTAAGCAAATTGATGCGTTATATGTTGTATGAAACCAATATGGATGTATTGCCACTTTCTAAAGAAATCGATTTTATGAAAAAGTATATCGACCTGATGAAGTTAAGAGTATCGGATAGAACGGAAGTTAGTTATAGCTTTCCAATAGAAGAAACAGGTATTCAAATAGCACCTTTGTTGTTTATTTCATTGACAGAAAACGCATTTAAACACGGTGTTTCCGCAAGTAAAGAAAGTCATATTAAAATTTCTATGATTTCAGATGAAAAAACAGTTCTATTTACTATTGAAAATGACAACTTTCCTAAAAAAACTGATGATAAAAGCGGTTCTGGAATTGGTTTACAAAATTTAAAAAAACGATTAGAATTACTTTACCCTAATAAACATAGTTTTAATACGCGTATAGTGAATAATCGTTATTTAATAGATTTAAAAATAGAAACAGCTTAAAATATGAGTAACTTAAAAATTACATGTGTTATTGTAGATGATGAGCCAATGGCGTTGAATCTAGTGGAAAGTTATGTCGAAAAAACACCATTTTTAGAGCTTAAGAATAAATGCAATAGTGCCATTGAAGCGATGGAATTTTTAAAAACAAATCCTGTAGACTTACTCTTTTTAGACATACAAATGCCAGATCTTACAGGTATTGAGTTTTCCAAAATGCTACCTAAAGATACACGTATTATTTTTACAACAGCCTTCGACCAATATGCCTTGGAAGGCTTTAAAGTTGATGCCTTAGACTATCTATTAAAACCATTTGATTATGCAGAGTTTTTAGCAGCAGCCAACAAAGCAAGTGCTTGGTTTACGTTGTTAAAAGGCAAACAGAAAACTGTACTTTTGGATGAAAAAGAATTTCTTTTTGTAAAATCCGAGTACAAACAGTTGAGAATTAAACTAGCTGACGTATTATATTTTGAAGGTTTAAAAGATTATATAAAAATATGGTTGAAAGATAATCCAAAACCCATTCTAACATTAATGAGCTTGAAGTCTTTAGAAGAGGAACTTCCTGAAAGCCAATTTATGCGTGTGCATCGTTCATTTATTGTATCGTTAAAAAATGTTGAAACTATTGAGCGTAGCCAAATTATTATTAATAAACAGCGTATTACGGTTTCGGAGCAATACAAGCCTAGGTTTTTAGAATTTATCAATAAAAATTCTTTGTAATATAAATCAGTTAGTCTTCGTCTATAAATTTATTGAATTGAGAGGTAAATATGCTGTGTTTGTCTATTAGCTTTTTTAATGTTGATTGGCTAAAATACATTTGCACCAACATTAATCACAAATACATATATTATGAAAAAAGTAACACTATTATTAATGGTAATTGTAACCATGTCTAGCTGCAACAGCGTAAAGAATGTGAATACATCTAGCATTTCGGATGCTGCAACATTATTGAGTTCTTTAAGCTCTAATTCTACAGTACAACAAATTACAACACTATTTGGTTTGTTAGATACAAATAATGATGAATCAATTAGCTCTACGGAAGCCATTGGTTCTGTTGCCGATAATTTTAATGTATTAGATACAGATAATAATTCAAGCTTAAACTTAACTGAATTACAAGGTTTACTTGGTTTATTAAAATAATAAAGCACTTTGTAATAGAAAAGGGAAATACTTATTGGTATTTCTCTTTTTTTTTTAATCTTTAAACTAAAAAAAACATACGAAGTATATAAAATTAGCACAAACGTCGATAAAAAATATCAATCTATCGATTATCGTATTTTTTGGCTTAAAAGTTGAAATACAATTAAACGATTAATACAATGAATAGTCTAAGTATTAAATAAGTTAAATTAAAAACATTAATTATGAAATCAATTATTAAAACATCAGTATTAGCTTCATTATTTTTAATGGCTTTTGCTACAGAGGTTTCAGGACAATCTCGTAGAAGTAGTACAACAACTAGTACTACAACAGTTAAAAAAAACATACCAGTTAAAAAAACGACAACGACACCAACAAGAAGAGTGTCGAGCACAAAAGTTACTTATAAAAAACCCACTAAAAAAGTAACTTCGGTAAGGTCACTTCCTAAGAAAACGGTTGTAAAATACAAAGATCAGAATTACTATTATGCAAATAACAGATATTACACGCAATCTCGAGGACGTTACATTGTTATTGCACCAAAAGTTGGGTTTAGAATAAATGTATTGCCTTCAAACTATAGAAGTGTACGTTTTAATAATCATAATTATTATAATGCAGACGGCATATTTTATATTCAAATAAACAACCAATACGAGGTTGTTGATCCAGAAGCTGGCACCATAGTTTACGAACTACCAGACGATTACGAAAAAGTGACCATAGACGGGCAAACCTATTACGAATACGCAAACATCTTATATGAAAAAGTACAAATAGATGGTATTCGCGCTTATGAAGTGGTTGGCATTATAGATATGGAATAAAAAATTGATTTGATTGATAGTGATTGAAAAGTGGGTGGTTATTTTATAATTACTCACTTTTCTATTTAATAAATTTGAATCTGGTTTTATTATCGCTACTATAATTAGTAATGGAAAATTAAACTCTAAAATGATTAAAATCACCAAGAACAAATTAAATTACCGCTAAAATGCAACGATAGAAATGAATATTTAGGAAATGAATAGCCAACGCTAAAAGCCATTCACATTTGTAATTCGTACCAGCCAACACTACCCCAAAAATTGCAAAAGAGTATGGCTTGCCAACGCTCAATCCGAACAAAATAGCAACATCGGAAAACCAAGCTGAACGTGAAAAGCACTATGCACAACAAAGAACTGAGTTAAAAAACAAGTCTTTTTAAACTAATTTAGAAACAAAT
>CBDTUD010000085.1:0-9065 GCA_965363545.1 uncultured Flavobacteriaceae bacterium
CTCTCTTTTGTTCTTTCTATTTTAAACCTAAAATACTAACTTTTGCAAACTTAAGACGTGTATAATTAATTGCTTTAAACCTACTTTCGAAAATTGCTAACGCCAGTTCGCTGCGCTCGTGTCTCGCAGATTTTCTATTCGGTTTTTATTTGCTACATTAGTTGTTTAACCACGGAACATACCATATACAAACACGTTGTGCTTCATTACGAAAACCAAACTATATGATTCCATTCTTTAGAAAAATAAGAAAACAATTTGCAGATGACAATAAACCAATAAAGTATTTGAGATATGCCTTTGGTGAAATAATACTTGTGGTTATAGGGATTTTAATTGCACTACAGATCAATAACTGGAATCAAGAGCGTATTCAAGTAAAAGAACTGGATGGTCTTAAGAAAAGCATTTCCAGTGCTATTCAATCAGATATTACATATCTAAAATTAATTCGAACGGGAAGAAAAAATATTGGTTTAAAGGCAGATTCTATTTTTAGCACCTATATAGTTAATCAAAGTCCAGTTTTCGCTTTTAATGATTACGCTTTTATAGCCAGTACATTTCGTGAATTGAATAACATCATTTATTACCAACCTAATCTTAGTGCTTTTGATGCTTTAAAAAATTCAATTTATTTAAGTAAGCTCCAAGGTACGGATATCGAATTATTACTTAATTCGTTTTATGCTGCAGCCGAACGATTACATAAACAGGAGGAAGATTATAATCAGTCCCTTAAAACTGATTATAAATCATGGTCCAATAAATTCAGGAATAACGACGGTTTGCTTTTTACGAAATATTGGGAATATATGGAATCTGGAAATTTTCATGAACGGTTTGTGAAAGTCTTTAACGATAATTATACGAAAACTCTACTGGAAAAAAGCTTTGAAGAATTAGATATGGTTGATTTATACGACCAGCAAATCATTCTCGGAGAAAAATATATTGAAATGGTCGAAAAAGGGGAAATTAATTTTGACACACAGACCAAAATAGATTTTAGTGGTACGTTCTTTTCCTATTCTGAAGTTGACGTTTTAAATCTAATGGTCAATGGCGAAATCCCTTCAGATTTCGGAGTGATATATGCACAATCCAGCGACAGATATTATCACGGGATAAAGTTCGAGGACAATGCCATGATCTTGACCTATCCTGAAAACACGTTTGACTGGGGCTCACCCTTTTTCACCATTAATGCGTTAAATGATCGTGTGAAAGAAATGGATTTTACAAAATACAAAACGATCACCCTTGAAATGAAGGGGGCGATTGGTGGTGAACAGTTTGCCTTAATGATGAAGGATAAATATGATCTTCCTGATGGCAAGGAATCAAGAGTTGATATTACAGTAACCAATACGTGGGAAACCTTTGAAATACCTGTGGAAAAATTTGAAACTGCAGATAAGAAAATTATAGAAACACCTCTGGGTTTTGTTTTTTTAGGCGGTGAAGGAAAAACGATTTATGTACGATCAATTCAGTTTAATTAGGTTAAAGTGAATTGAATGAATAAATAACAAAAGCACAACAAAAATATAAACCAAAACATAAAGCTTTTGAATGTGCGTGTCGGAAAGTAAACACTAATTTGCCCCGTCTCTTCATAGCTTAGACCTTAGTAAACATTAAAGAAGACCCTCGATGAAAAGAAAAATCCTAAAAACATTATTAATTATTATAGTAATTTTTATTGGATTCACCTTCTATATGTCACCAAGTTTCGGTGGACTTATTTATGGAGGAAAAGAGGAACACGATAAAAACGTAGAAAAATTAGAATTCACAAACGACAGAAATTTTAATTATCAAATTGAGTACAAAACATATTCTGATGAACCTGATTTAATAAAATTGAAAACCGATTTTAAATTAGACACTATTGTAAAAAACGCCAAATCAGATTTTGAAAAAGTCCTTCTAATTCAAAGTTGGGTAAATAGTAGATGGAAACACGACGGAAATAATTCGCCAGAAAAAAATGACGCGTATTACATACTTGAACAAGCTGAAAAAGGTGAAAGGTTTAGGTGTACTGAATATAGTTTAGTCGCATCGGAATCTTTAAAATCTTTAGGGTTTAAAGTTCGGAGTGTTGGGCTAATGACAAAAGACATTGATGAAGTAAATTCAGGTGGTGGACACGCTGTAAACGAGGTTTTTATTCCGGACTTAAAGAAATGGATTTTTATTGACCCACAATATGACATTATGGTTACAGAAAATGGTTTACCATTAAATGCTGTTGAGTTACAAAAAGCTATTGCAAATAAAGAACTTATCGAAATAATAAATCCAAACAAAGTAATCGAAAAAGAAGAATATATTGAATGGATTGGACCATATTTATACTATTTTTATACAAGCCTGAATAAAGGAAAAGTTAGTGTTTGGGACAGAATTATAGGAAATAAAAAGCAATTGACTTTAGTTCCAGAAGGGAAAAAAGAGCCAAAGTATTTTCAACGAATTTTTAGATTAAACAATATGTATTTCACAAATTCAACAAATGACTTTTATCAAACTGAATAGTAAAATAACGATTTGCCAACACTATGTAAAAATAATCACCTAGTTATTAGACACTTGCGAAAATGCTTACAGATTTTCTATTTGGTTATTATTTCCTAAATTTCGTTCTTAAACAAGGCAACTAATATTATACAAGCCAGTTGTAGGTTATTAAAAAAGAGAAATTATGAAAAAGCTTTTTAGGGCAGAGAACTATCTTGAACCGATCTTAGTACTCGATTACGAAATAGATGCAAACTGTAATTCTGTTCACAATGCTTGGACAGATTTAGAGATATTTCAAAAGTGGTTTTGTCCAACAGGATTTTCAGTTGCTCGAGCAGAATTGGTTCCACATGCTGGTGGATACTTTAGAATTCATATGAAATCCCCAGAAGGCGAAATTTATCCCACAAAGGGAGAATATATTTTGCTAGACAAACCAAATCGAATCGTGTATAAAGATTCTTGGGATGACAACAGAGAGAACAACGAACCAATTATTACTGAAATAATTTTCGAGCCACTAGGTAAAAAAACCTTAATGAAAATATATTCAAGTTTTGCGACAGAGCAACAAAAGGAAAGTGTTCTCAATTCAGGAATTGTAGATGGTTGGAAAATGTTTTTTAACAATCTCAATATTGTGTTAAAAGAATAAACAACCTACAAAACAAAGTATTGAGCATACCTTACGGGCTACGCACCATACACTAACTTTTAGTGATAAGGCAAACCGAAAAACTATTATGACTAAAGAAAAAAAATACTTAAGTAATGGATAGTTTCCAAACTAAATGGAGACATCTAAACACAATTATTCCTATGAAGAGTATATATGTAAATTTTACTTTTTTACTAATTTTAGCAGTATGCCAACTTGGTTGTGACTCGAAACAATCGACTGAAAACCCAATTATTGAACAGGATTCTTTGGTGGTGTTCTTAGTAAGGCATGCTGAGAAAGTTGATCAAACTAAAGATTCTGAACTATCTGAATCTGGCAAAGAAAGAACTTTGGAGCTGGCAAAAGTTTTAAGAAGCGCAAATATAGAATATGTACATAGCTCAGATTTCATTCGAACACGAGAAACTGCTGCACCCACTGCCAACGAGTTCAGTTTGACAACTGAAATCTATGATCCAAAAAATCTTGAAGCATTGGCACGAAAGATAAGAGGCAAAGGTGGTAATCATTTGATAGTAGGTCATAGTGGTTCAACGCCAAAAATGGTTCGATTACTTGGAGGCGACGCAGTGTCGGAAATCAACGAATCGGAAGAATTCGACCGGCTATATATTATCAATGTTTCTGGTAATGGCAGTGTGAGTTCGATATTGATGAGATATGGAAAACCATATAATACAAGTAATGGGATTTAGAACAAATAGAACAATAGTATAAAGGCTAGAACAATGTGTGAAAGAATAACTGGTTGAGGTGTAAAATCACGAATTATACCCCGCTTCAATTTTCATGTAACTTGACAAGAAAGTGCCACGAAGCTGGCTACTATTAAATACTAACCGTTGTTTACTATTTTGACCCATACCGATAAAAGGCTACATTGCTCTAAACGAAATAATTAGTTAATGGAAACACGATTATTAAGAGAAAAAGAGGTTTATCCAAATAAGGAAGTTTTAGAAAAAGCTCTAGGAGAAAGTTATTTGGTGTTTAATGAATTAATAAAAATTATTTCAAATGAAAAATATGCTCTAACGCCAGATTGGAGATATTATAAAGATGGGCAGTCTTGGTTATGCAAAGTTTCCAATAAAAAAAAGACGGTGTGTTGGATTTCAGTTTGGGACAAATTCTTTAAAGTAGGATTCTATTTTACCGAAAAAACACGTTTAGGAATTAATGAATTAAATATTGAAAATAAAATTAAAGAAGATTTTATTCGAAGTAAAAATATTGGTAAACTAATCCCTTTAGTGATTAATTTCTCAAGAAAAGAACAAATTGACGATGTGCTTAAAATAATGGAATATAAAAAGAAATTAAAATAGCAGTATACCTATTTCGATTAAAAAATTGAGTACAATAATAGCTATAATTCAGCGCTGAGAAAGTGTAAAAAATAAAACAAAAAACTAGCTTGATTTCTATTAGGAATAGTCCTTAGATCGTTTCCACCTCAAAATGACAACCGAAGCGTTGGTAGCCATATTAAAAAAGCCCTATCGTTGTAGAAAGGCTTTTTGATTGCTTTAGTCAGATTCTTCAAGAGAAAATATTTCATTAACAGTTTTACCAAAAAATTGAGAAAGCTTAAGTGCAAGAGCCGTTGATGGCACATATTTATTGAGTTCAATTGAATTAATTGCTTGTCTTGTGACGCCAATTTTTACTGCCAATTCTCCTTGAGTTATGTTTTTAATAGCTCGTTCAACTTTTAGATTATTTTTCATGGCTTAATGATTTTTTTGTCTTGTATAAGATATAGTAGAAACGAATGATAAAAAAGATGAGAACCGTATACATGTTGAATATCATCACAATTAGGAATTCCAAATTAAAAAAGAAGAGAGTGCAAAATGCTAAAATTGCATAGTTGACATAAATTGCCCAGACTAAAGATTCTAATCTAGTTTTTAATATAAACTCATCTTCATGTTTTTCTTTGGAGAATGCAACCAAAATTGCTCCGATTAGAAATAGAATTCCTGCTATTGTGTTGACATAATTGCCATCAAAAACACCCATAATAGTTTTTTCAACGCCAAAACCATCAGAATAAAATGTAAAAACTTTTGAGTCTAGAAATTTGAATTTTGAATCAAAGAATAAGATTGAAATTCCTAGGATTGTGGACGGAATTAGCAAAATCCAACCAATACGTTTGTATTGATTAGGAAAAAGAAATTTTGTTTTCATACATCTATATTTAAGATTTACAACACAAATGTAATGAATAGATTACAAAAAAGCAATTATAAGTTACATTTAGTAATATATATATTACATTAAATTTGTATGTTATAGATTGCAGGAAAACTATAATTGATTGTGGTCATCCAAATTTGCAAAAAAACGAACCAGCAATTATGGAGAAAAAAGCGATAGTACTTGATGATGCTGAATTGATTTTAGCCGAAAAATAACTGTGACTAAGAAAGAACTGACTTAAAAACCAAATAAACTTAGGTAGTTTTATTTTAAGTCAAATAGAATATTTTTTTAATTTAAAAGGCTTTAGTATTGTTTTTTTTCTATTTATAGAACGATAAACAAGACTCTATGGCTGTTAATCTTTACGAAAAACACATTGGTATAAAAGAAGTCTCCAAGAAGAATAAAGCCGACAGATTTCAATTAGATTTTTATCATGGTAGTAAAAATCTCTTTTAATGTAGCTAAACTAAAATTTAAAGATCTACAAATAGCACCAAATATGCATAAATATTAAGCAGGTTTGTGTTTTCGAATTATAGTTTTTATATCAGGGATTAATACAATAATAAATGCAACAAGAGAAACAAGTATTACCACTAAAGCAACACTTCTAAAATTAGAGGTAAAACCTAATAAATAGCTAATGCTTCCTACCATTATCATAACCATGTAATCAACAATGAATAAAATAGGAATAATAAATAATGATTTTAATGCTAAATTTTCCATTTTCAATAGGTTAAATTATACTCTTATTTAATAGTATAAAACTAGATAAAAATCTATGGAGATTAAAGAAAAAACGACCACAACATTTCACTAAGTTTAATGCAATTTTCAACTGTTTTTGATGTGGTTTTAGTTTGTCAATAATGAAAAATGGGATAAAAGGAGTAAATAATTGATTAAGAATGGTTTCATTAAAAATAAATAAATCAAAGAAGGTATGATTATATAAATGTTCTTA
The DNA here is from genome assembly GCA_965363545.1 of uncultured Flavobacteriaceae bacterium. GTDB lineage: Bacteria > Bacteroidota > Bacteroidia > Flavobacteriales > Flavobacteriaceae > Lutimonas. The sequence continues at coordinate 6,393 of CBDTUD010000085.1, forward strand.
TCGTTAATCTAAATCTATTTCCGTGAAAACGCGAAAATTAAAAATCATATGAAATTAAAAAGGAGCCCCAAAAAAGAGACTCCTTTTATCGTTACATACAATATGTAACACCTTTAATAAAATAAACTCAACAACAATAAAAATCTAAAAATCCAAAATTTTGGAGAGGAATCAAACCAAAATTTTGGATTTTTAGATTAAAGCAAACACTAAATCTTAATTTAATTTAATTTGTTGTAAAACGCTTTTTACATCTTTAAAAATAACAACAACGAATACCAATAAAGAAAAAGCAAGTAAGAATTTACCTATAATACAATAGGTACAGTCATAAAAATTTTTTGTGAAACCGAATAAACAGGTTGCACATCCTAATAACATCATGACTAGATAATCAAAGAAGATTAATGCAGGGAGTAATACAGCAGATTTTAAAATTAAATTTTTCATTTTTTTTACTATTTAGTGTTTGCTTTTCATGAAGTAAAATTAGTTGCTTTTGCTCTCTTAATAAAGTAACAATTGTCACGAAATTATATTCTTTTGCATGGGGTTTTTGCTTTATAATTATGTAATTTTACCGTATTAACCATGTAGTTTTACACCATCATAGCATAATGCCTGATTTTCTGCAAAAAAAGAATGATTTTGATTATGAATTTTTAGATGCGAAAGAATGTTTAAATATTCTAACGGATGCTGAAAAGAACGAATTGTTTGAAAATAAATCAGATTTGGAGTTCCAACCGGGAGAGATAATCGTAAAAAGAGGAATCTTAGCAAACGATATTTTGTATGTTACGGAAGGATTGGTAAAAATTGAAATTTATAATGACGGTAAACCTTTTACGCTTGGTTTAATTAACTCGCATTCGTTTATCGGAATTATTTGTTGCTTCGCTTTTACAAAATTTGATTTTACAGCTGTTGCGTTAGAAAAAACAACGGTAAGTTTTATACCGATGGATATTTTTGAAATGTTCATTAAAAATAATGGTGTTTTTTCTTTAAATTTAATCAAGCATATGTCAGGTGTGGCAAACGGTCTGTTTCACCGAATTACAGCACTTTCTCAAAAGAACATTGATGGAGCGTTATCGATGTTGCTACTCGATTTTGTCAATATTTATGGTAGTAGTAAATTTACTTTGCCAGTGGTTCGAATTGAATTGGCTAAACTTTTAGGATACTCTAAGGAAAGTGTTATCAATACTTTATCAAAATTTAATAGAGAAGGAATAATAAAAGTTTCTGATAGAAAAATTGAAATCTTAGATTTGAAACAACTCGAACAAATAAGCAAAACCGGCTAGTTTTTATTTCATTTTATTGAAATAAAAAATAATTTTTCAAATCGTTATTATTATATAAATTTGTGCCAACCAACCTTTACATATTTTAATTTGTTTATTCGTTTTAATTTTAAGGTTCTTCGCAATGAAAAAAGTCACTCTCTTTATTTTAGTTTTAATCAGTTTTTTAGTATTGGGATGCAGTTCAGATAATGATCCCGATACAATAAACTTTGAATTTGAAGCTACTGTTTTGGGTAAAGGAATAGATTGTGGAAGTTTTCTTGTTAATTTGAGCAAAAAAAATGGCGATTCCGACATAAAAAATGGAACATATTATGTCGATGATCTACCGGCAGATTTACAAATAAAAGGCTATAAAATTAAGTTGAACTGCCGTCGACCTACTCTTGATGAAAACTATGCTTGTACAACCTTAGGTCCAGATTATTTTCATTTGATAGCACTCGAAAGTGAACAAAAGTAATTCTCTTTTTTGGCATTACTAAAATGCAGGTAATTTGTGCTTTTTATCTTTGTCATATCCTTTATCTTAAAATTTAATTATCATGTTACCAGAAGTATTATCACTCGAAAGTCCGGACAAAAAATCAACCATAAAAATTGAATCAGGTGAATTAATCAGTTTTCAAAAAAATGGGGAAGAACTAATACATAAAAAAGGCGAACCTGGTTGGCGAAATTCTGATACCGAAATGTTTCCTATTATCGGCCCTACAGAATCGAATAATTTTAGCGTTGTCACGGATAGAGGGACTGCAAAACAAGATCAGCACGGTATTTTAAGAGAATTGAAATATATGTTGAATAAGAAGTCTAAAAACTCAGCGGTTTTTGAAAAAAATTATGTCGCGAACACAAAAGTTAATAACGCAAAGTTTCCAGAAAAATCTACACAACAAGATGTATTTTGGCCTTATAATTTTCAATTTTCGAAAAGTTTTCTCTTAACGAATGAGGCTTTGCAGGTTCATTTTGATATTATCTCGGAAAAAGGAATGCCTTTTATGTTAGGCTATCACCCGGCGTTTAAACTTTCAGGTGATAACGTAGAATTGGTACATACAACTGAAAAGCAAGTTACATTGCAGGATATTCTTAAGGTTGGCGACCTTGCCTTACCATTTTTAGATACCAGTAGGATAACATTGGTGAAAAAATCTGGTTTAAACCTTAAAATTGAAACAAAAGGCTTTGAACATTTCATGTGTTGGACTCCCGTACCCAACATGCTTTGCATCGAGCCAATTACCAAATATCCTTATACAGGCCAGAAGGAATTGAGACAAGAAATGTTTGAGATTTCTGAAGGAATAGAGCATTTTGAAGTGTCAATAATACCTTTTTATTAACCATGCTT
>CBDTUD010000086.1:0-8962 GCA_965363545.1 uncultured Flavobacteriaceae bacterium
ATCGTAGAAATTTTAGGTGTAGGTAATGAAGGTATTGCAGCTGTTCAAGCAAAAATAGATTCTATATTATTTAAGCCAGAAAAAGGAAATGTTTACGAAGTGAAAGTGATTAAAATTTTAGATTTTGGAGCTGTAGTTGAATATTTAGAAGCACCAGGAAATGAAGTTTTATTGCACGTAAGTGAATTGGCTTGGGAACGTACAGATAATGTAACCGATGTTGTGAATATGGGTGACGTATTAGAGGTTAAATACTTCGGAGTTGATCCAAAAACACGTAAAGAAAAAGTTTCTCGTAAAGCTTTGTTAGATAAACCAGAAGGTTATGTAGCAAGGCCACCAAGAACTGATTCTAGAGACAGTAGAGGTGGTGGAAGAGATAATCGCGGAAGAGATAATCGTCGTGATGATCGCAGAGATGATAGAAAGCCTAGAGAAAACTAGAAAAAAGATTTTTTTATAAAAAAAGCTTCCCATTTTGGGAAGCTTTTTTGTTTTTAATAGATAATAATTATAGAAAAATTAACATTCAAACTTGAAAAACAACAAATTTTAGTTAAATCGTTATTGAGTATCAAATAAATGAGATGATTTAGAGTTTTCGGCATATTAATTGTCCTTAAAAAGGGTGTAAAAAGCATCTTTAAATAATTTTTTTTGCCATTATTGTAACATTTTTTGATGTGTTTACGTATAACTTATTACACGACTAAAAAATAAAAAACTAAAATTCATAACATACTAGATGAGACAGCTAAAAATCACAAAACAAGTTACCAACAGAGAAACAGCCTCTTTAGATAAATATTTACAAGAAATTGGAAAAGTTGATTTAATTACTGCCGATATGGAGGTAGAATTAGCACAACGTATTAAAAAAGGAGATCAAGTTGCTTTGGAAAAATTAACAAAAGCAAACTTACGTTTCGTTGTATCGGTAGCAAAACAATACCAAAATCAAGGTTTGACCTTACCTGATTTAATTAATGAGGGTAATTTAGGGTTAATTAAAGCCGCAAAAAGATTTGATGAAACTCGTGGTTTTAAATTTATTTCTTATGCCGTTTGGTGGATTCGCCAATCTATCTTACAAGCTTTAGCAGAACAGTCAAGAATCGTTCGTTTACCATTAAATAAAATTGGTTCTATCAATAAAATTAATAAAACGTTTGCTCGATTAGAGCAAGAAAACGAAAGACCCCCTTCAGCTGAAGAAATCGCAAAAGAATTGGATATGACCATTAGCGATGTAAAAGAATCGATGAAAAATTCTGGTCGTCACGTATCGATGGATGCTCCTTTAATTGAAGGTGAAGATTCTAATTTATACGATGTATTGAACTCAGGAGAATCTCCAAACCCAGATAAAAATTTATTACATGAATCTTTAAAAGTAGAAATTTTAAGAGCTTTAGAAACATTGACTCCTAGAGAAGCTGATGTAATTAAATTATATTTTGGTTTGAGTGATGCACATCCAATGACTTTAGAAGAAATCGGTGAAACTTTCGATTTAACAAGAGAGCGTGTTCGTCAGATTAAAGAAAAAGCAATTCGAAGATTAAAACACACTTCGAGAAGTAAAATTTTAAGAACTTACCTAGGATAATATAGGGAGTTTATAAAATATATATAAAAGCTCGCGAATTTTCGCGGGCTTTTTATTTTTTATGCTAGTTTTGCTAAAATAAAAAGAAAAGTATGGCACATTTAATTGCACCCTCTATGTTAGCAGCAGATTTTGCTAACCTTCAAAAAGATATTGAAATGGTAAATCAAAGTGAAGCCGATTGGTTTCATATTGATGTGATGGATGGTGTTTTTGTACCAAATATTTCTTACGGAATGCCTGTTATTTCGGCGATTTCAAAACATGCCAAAAAACCGATGGATGTACATTTAATGATTGTAGATCCAGATCGTTTTATAAAGGATTTTAAAAAAGTGGGAGCTGATATATTAACTGTTCATTATGAGGCTTGTACTCATTTGCATCGCACCGTTCAAGCAATTCATGCAGAAGGTATGAAAGCAGGAGTTTCTTTAAATCCGCATACTCCTGTTGCAGTGTTAGAAGATATCATTCAAGATTTGGACTTGGTATTAATTATGAGTGTTAATCCGGGTTTTGGCGGACAAAGCTTCATCGAAAACACATATAAAAAAATCATTCAATTGCGCGATTTAATCGATAAATCCGGTTCAAAAGCGTTGATTGAAGTTGATGGGGGAGTAAATGCAAAAAATTGTCCGAAATTACTTGCTGCAGGTGCAGATGTTTTGGTTGCAGGTAGTTATGTTTTTAAAAGTGAACATCCATTACAAACCATTAACGAACTGAAAGCTTTTTAAACCGGTTTCACTCGAATTGGATTCTATTTTATTTTAAATTTTCATCAACTTTTATATCTTTTAAGATAAGTTGTAAAGAGGTTATGCCATTCCAATGATTTTCGTCTATGGTGAAGACTGCGCTAAAAGGTTGTCCGGTATTTATAAGATCAAATTTATCTCCTAAACCAAAACCTATGGCATTGTAAGTTTTCTCGTCGGCGCCAGAAATAATGCTTAATTTTAAATGTTCTCCGTTTGCCCCAACCTTTTTTCCATAGCCATTATCTCGTAATCCTGCTGCCATAAAAGTTGGTTTCATATTTTGTGGACCAAATGGCCCGAATTGCTCAATTATTCGATAAAATTTCGGAGTAATATTTGATAAATAAATTTCGGCATCAATCGTAATTTCAGGTGTAAGAAGTTCTTCTGGAATACTATTTTTTACTACTTCTTCAAATTTCAGTTTAAACTGCTCATAATTTTCTTTTTTTAAAGTCAATCCTGCGGCATATTTATGTCCGCCAAACTGTTCAATAAAATCGCTACATTTTTCCAAAGCATTGTATACATCAAAGCCCTTAACAGATCTTGCCGATGCAGCTAAAAACGCTCCACTTTGTGTAAAAACCAAGGTCGGTCGATAATAGGTTTCAATTAATCTTGAGGCTACGATTCCGATAACACCTTTATGCCAATTAGCATCAAAGACAACAGAAGTTAAATGATCTTCTTCTTTATTTTTCTCAATTTGATCGAGTGCATCGATGGTAATTTGCCTGTCTAAACTTTTTCTATCGATATTGTATTGCTCAATTTCGGATGCATATTTCTGAGCGTTTTGAAAATCTGTTTCTGTTAATAATGCAACAGCATGCAAACCATGTTTTATTCTGCCGGCTGCATTGATACGAGGTGCAATAATGAAAACAACATCGGTAATATTAAGGGTTTCTTTATTTACCTGTTCAATTAGTGCTTTGATTCCTGGCCGAGGATTGGTATTAATCACTTGCAATCCGAAATAAGCTAAAATTCTATTTTCTCCTGTAATAGGAACAATGTCGGCCGCAATGGCAGTAGCAACTAAATCTAAATATGGTAGGAGTGTTTCAAATGGTTCTTTTCTTTTTTGTGCTAAAGCTTGGATCAATTTAAAACCAATTCCGCAACCGCATAATTCATCGTATGGATAAGAACAATCTTCTCTTTTCGGATCTAAAACTGCAACAGCATCGGGTAATAAGATTCCTGGTCTGTGGTGATCACAAATAATAAAATCAATATTTTTTTCTTTTGCATAAGCAACTTTGTCAATGGCCTTTATACCACAATCCAAAGCAATGATTAAAGAAAATTCATTGTCGGATGCAAAATCTATTCCTTGATAGGAAATACCATAACCTTCTTCATAACGATCAGGAATATAGGTCGCTACATAAGGATAAAAGTGGTGCAAATAACTATAAACTAGTGAAACTGCTGTTGTTCCATCTACATCATAATCGCCAAATACTAGTATATTTTCTCCTTTTTCAATTGCATTTTCAATTCTTTTTATAGCTAAATCCATATCCTTCATTAAATACGGGTCGTGCAAATCGGATAATTTCGGACGAAAAAAATGTTTAGCCTGTGCATAGGTTTCGATATTTCTCTGGACCAAAAGAGCTGCAATACTCATGTCAATGCTGAGCTCTTTGACTAAACGATTTACGGTATCAATATTTGGGATGTTCTTTAGTTTCCAGCGCATAAAGGGCAAAATTAGAATCAGTTCTTTAGTATTAGTGCAAAAACAAAAGTAAGGTTAACAATTCAATTAAGAATATAAAAATTAATTGCTTTTTATTTAAGGTTTAAGCGAAAATATTACATTTTCGTGCGTTTTGATGCATTTTTTTGCAGTATTAATTAAATTATTATATACATTAGCATTAATATAAACTCAAAAATTAATTATTAACCCAAAAATTAACAGATTATGAGACAAAAGTACATGTTCTCTTTACTGGTTTTTTTTATTTCTGCAGCCCAATTATTGTTTGCCCAATCGGGAACAATAACAGGTAAAGTTTCCGATGCAAACGGATCGGCATTGCCAGGAGTAAATGTATTGGTAAAAGGAACAAACAGTGGAACAGCAACCGATTTTGATGGAAACTTTTCAATTTCGGCATCACAAGGTGATGTGCTGGTATTTTCTTTTATTGGATTTGCAAAACAAGAAACTAAAGTTTCAGGGTCTTCCCTAAACATTATTCTTGCTGAAGATGCCAATGAATTGGACGAAGTGGTCGTAACAGCGCTTGGTATTTCTAGAGAAAAAAAATCTTTAGGATATGCCACTCAAGAAGTAGAAGGAAAGGATTTGACTTTAACCAATCAGCAGAACGTATTAGGTTCTTTATCGGGTCGTGTGGCTGGAGTCCAAGTAGTTGGGTCTTCTGGAGCAAGTATGGGAGGTACACAGAAAATTAAAATTCGTGGTGTAAACTCTATTGGAGGAGGCGATGAACCTTTAATTGTGGTAGATGGAACACCCATTTCTAATGCTAATTTTTCTGGCAGCGATGATTCAGATTATGGTAATTTGGGTCAAGATGTGAATCCAAGTGATATTGAATCTGTAAATGTTTTGAAAGGACCGGCAGCTTCTGCACTTTATGGTATTCGCGGACAGTATGGTGTAATTATGATTACCACTAAAAAGGGTAAAAAAGGAGCTAAAAGTGTATCTATTCAATTAAATTCTTCTTTTTCTGTAGAAAAGGTTGGTGATTTATTACCAACACAAAATTTATATGGAGGAGGTTCTAGCCAAAGTTTTAGAACTTTACCAAACGGAGACCCTTATGTAGACATGAGTGTTGACGAAAGTTGGGGACCAAAAATGGATGGAACTTTAGTAAGACAAGTGTATAGTTTTTATCCGCAAGATCCGGAATATGGTCAATTAACTCCTTTTAATGCGTATCCCAATAATATTGAAAATTATTATGAAACAGGATATAACTTTAATAACGGTATTACTGTTTCTGGAGGGAGTGAAAACACGACCTTTAGATTAAGTATTAATGACACCAGAATAGAAGGGGTGGAACCAAATACTTTTTTAAATAGAAATAATGTTGGATTAAATGCAAGTTTAGCGGTTACAGAGAAGCTAACCATTTCTTCTAATATTAATTATGCAACGAATGATGGGCAAAGACCAAAGCAGGGTTCTGAATATGGTGCCGGATATTTGGTTCAATGGTTTCAACGTAATGTGGATATGAAAAGATTGAAAGATTACAAATATGCCGATGGTACATTTTTACATTGGAACTTAAGTCGACCAAGCAGTACTACTGGTGAAATTTCAAATTTTGATGCTTTATATTGGAATAATCCATATTTTGATGCGAATGAAAACTTAAATACAGACAATAGAGATCGCTTTTTTGGTGATGTTGGTTTAGCTTACAAAGTAACGCCAGAATTAGAATTGAGTATGCACATTCGTTCCGATATGTACACACAAAATATAGAAGAAAGAACTGCTTTTGGAGGAACGAGCGTACCTTCCTATTATGTAGGAAAGTTTCAAAACAAAGAAATGAATTATGAATTTTTAGCATCTTATAATAAAAAATGGGATAATTTCTCGTTAAACGCAAATGCAGGTGCCAATATGTACGATAGAAAATATTCGTATTTATCAATGGCTACAGTTGGAGGTCTTTCTGCACCAGGGTTTTATAATATTGATGCCTCTATTGATAGACCCGTAACAAATTCTTATAAATTAGACAAGCAAATAAGAAGTATATTTGCGATGGCATCTTTTGGTTATAAAAACACTTTTTTTATTGATGCATCCATAAGAAATGATAACTCATCAGCATTACCAGAAGACAATAACTCATATTGGTATCCGTCGGTTTCCGGTAGTATGGTTTTTAGCGAACTTTTTAATTGGACTCCCTTATCTTTTGGTAAAGTAAGGGCAAGTTATGCAAAAGCAGGTTCCGATTTAAGTCCGTATCAAACTACTTTATCTTATGGTGTCGGTACATCTTATGATGGCACTAGTCCTTTATTCGTGCCTAATAATTTAAATAATCCAAATATTGAACCATCTTTTGCACACTCTTATGAAGCTGGTATTGAATTACGTTTTTTTAAAAACAGATTAGGTTTTGATTTTACTTTATATAAACAAGAGAATCGAAATCAAATTATTAATTTAGATGTTTCTGGAGCAAGTGGATATGGATCTAGTGTTGTAAATGCAGGATTAATTGAAAATAGAGGTTTTGAATTATCCCTTAACGCCTCTCCAATTAAAACAGAAAATTTTATTTGGGATGCGGTCTTTAATATAAGTAAAAACACGAGTGAAGTTGTAGAGTTGGCAGAAGGTATTGATGTTTACACCTACGGCTCAACTACTTATTCTAGTGTAAATAGTTACTTAAACTCATACGTTGGTAAACCATTTGGTAGCTTAGTTGGTCAAGCATACCAAAGAGATGAAGCTACAAATCAGATCTTACTAGATGGGAATAATATGCCATTATATACAGATGCAACGCACGATTTCGGAACTGTTTTACCTGATTTTACTGGTGGTTTTCAAAATACATTTCGTTATAAAAACTTTACTGTTGGCGCTATGATAGATTTTCAAGGAGGTGGGCAGTTTTTTAGCCGCTCAAAAATGTTAGCAGTAAGAACAGGTCAAGACCCATTAACGGTTGCTATAAATGATAATGGTATGAATGTTAGAGACGATGTCTCTAATGGCGGTGGGGTAAAAGTGTCTGGTATCTCGGCAGATACTGGTCAGCCAGTAACGGCTTATGTTGATGCTCGGTCATATTATAGAAATACGGTAGGAAGACGAATTTATGAAGAATGGTTAATTGACGCTTCTTATGTTCGACTATCTGAAGTGAGAATTGGGTATACTTTTAACAAAGTTTTACCATTTAAATCTTTGGATCTAGCTTTTATCATGAGAAATCCGTTAATGATTTGGCAAGAAGCACCAGATGGTATTAATCCGGCGGATGTTTCCACCGGAGGTCAATCTATCAGTTGGTATGAATCTGGCCAGTTACCAACGGTAAAATCATACGGAATTAATCTTAATATCAATTTTTAAAACGAAAAGTCATGAAAAAACAATATATAATAAAAATGTTGGCAGCTTTTCTAGTAGTAAGTTGTAATAGTTTCGACGATGATATAAATATAAATCCGAACTTACCAAGTGAAGCTTCTGGTACACAATTAATTGCAAATGCAGAATTGTCGCTTTATGGTTTGAGTTCTTCCCCAAAAGGAGAATTTATGGCACAATATTTATCAGAAACGCAGTATGTAGGAACCTCTCTATATCCGCAAGAAAGCACCAGTTTTTATAGTTGGTACGAAGGACCATTAAATGATTTGGAAGCAGTAATTACTTCGGATAATTTAAGTGGAAATCAAGGGCCTGTAGAAAATCAGAAAGCGGTTGCAAAAATTTTAAAATCCTATTATTATTGGAATCTTACAGATAGATGGGGTGATTTACCTTATTCAGAAGCATTAAAAGGTAGTGATAACTTTAAGCCAGTTTATGATACCCAAGAGGCTATTTATAATGATTTGTTTATACAATTAGAGCAAGCCAATGCAATGATGGTTTCCGGTAGTATTAGCGATGATATTATTTATGGTGGTAATATGATTAGATGGAAAAAGCTTGCAAATAGCATTCATTTATTGATGGCATTACGATTATCTGAAGTGAATCCAACTAAAGCAAAAGAAGAATTTGTAAAAGCTTGGAATGCAGGTGTTTTAGAATCTAATAGTGATAATTTTGTTTTTCAACATTTGGCAGACGCCAACAACCAAAATTACTGGTACGGTCAAGTTGTAGATGGAAACAGAGAGTGGTGGGCTTTATCGGAAGGGTTAGTAGCCGAAATGAAACCAGTTAATGATCCTCGTTTACCTATATACGGGAATCCTAATCGTACTAACGGAGAATATATTGGTTTAAAATATGGAGAAGAAGATGCTATTGGCACAGAAGAGTTCTCTTTATTGGGTTCTAACATAATTGCACAAGATGCACCCATATATTTACTCACATATGCACAAGTTTTATTTGCTGTTGCAGAAGCTTCTGCAAGAGGATGGGTTAGTGAAGATACCGAAATGTATTATAATACGGCAATAACAGAGTCTATGAAACAATGGACAGGTAGTGCCTCTGGGATTGAAGATTTTTTAGTTAACACTGAAATTATGTTTGATGATGCTAGGGCAATTGAGCAAATTGCAACTCAAAGATGGGTACATTTATTTATGTTTGGTTATGAGGCATGGGCAGAGTGGAGACGTACAGGCTTTCCTAATAATTTAGTGGAACCTAATGGAGTGGCTGTTCCAAATAGATTAAGCTATCCTGATAATGAAGCTTTTTTAAATGAGACAAATTATCAAGAAGCATTGCAGAGGCAGTTTGGTGGCGATGATAGTATTTACGGTAATGTATGGTGGGCAGACTAATTTTAAAATGAATTGCTATTAAAATAAAAACCATCAAAAGGAAACTTTTGATGGTTTTTTTATGGAGGAAAAATTC
>CBDTUD010000087.1:0-8655 GCA_965363545.1 uncultured Flavobacteriaceae bacterium
AAATTATCGAATCAAATATTAGTGCAAGAAAATGACTTTGTAAGAGCTGGTATGCCATTGTCTGATGGGGCAATTACTCCTTCTGATATTTTAAATATTGAAGGTCCTGCAAAAGTGCAAGAATATTTAGTAAATGAAATTCAAGAAGTATATCGCTTACAAGGGGTGAAAATTAATGATAAGCACTTTGAAGTTGTAGTTCGACAAATGATGCGTAAAGTTAAAATTGTTGATTCTGGAGATACTATTTTCTTGGAAGGGCAATTAATTCATAAAAATGAATTTATTGAGATAAATGATGATATTTACGGAATGAAAGTTGTCGAAAGCTCAGGAGACTCTGATTTGTTAAAACCAGGTCAAATTATTACTGCACGTCAACTAAGAGATGAGAATTCGATTTTACGAAGAAATGATAAAAATTTAGTAGAAGCTAGAGATGTAATTCCTGCGACAGCAGAGCCTATTTTACAAGGTATTACAAGAGCATCGTTGCAAACTAAATCGTTTATTTCTGCGGCATCTTTCCAAGAAACTACCAAAGTATTAAACGAGGCTGCGGTTAGTGGAAAAGAAGATTATCTAGAAGGCTTAAAAGAAAATGTTATCGTTGGTAAACGTATTCCTGCAGGTACAGGTATGCGAGAATATGATAATATGATTGTAGGTCTTAATGAAGATATGGAAAATTAAATATAAAGGCGTGTTGTAAAACACGCTTTTTTTAATTCCTAAAAAATTATGGCAAAAGAAGAAAAACAAAATCAAATAAATATTGAATTAGATGAGAAAATAGCAGAAGGTGCTTATGCAAATTTGGCTATTATAAATCATTCTGTTTCTGAATTTGTCGTTGATTTTATTAACGTGATGCCAGGTACACCAAAAGCTAAAGTAAAATCCCGAATAATTTTAACGCCACAACATGCGAAAAGATTGATGAAAGCTTTGGCGGATAATGTTCGGCGATTTGAAAAAAATCACGGAGAAATAAAAGATTATGATCAGCCACCAATTCCGATGAATTTCGGACCTACTGGGGAAGCATAAAAAATCAAATCGTCGGACATTGTTCGGCGATTTTTTTATTTTTGAAGATGCCACAAAAAACTCTTTGGATTTATCCGGTAATTTATGGTGTAATAGGTGTCTTTGTAGGACTTCTATTACGTTTTGCTTATACGGGAAGTTTAGATGCGTTTCCGTTTAAAAATATGCTTCATGCCCATTCCCATGTTTTGTTATTGGGATTTATTTTTAACGCTTTGCTTGTTTTTGTTTGGATTCGGTTTACAAAAGGCATGGATAAGCTATCTTTTAGATATTTTATCGCTCTCCAAATTTGTATGGGAATTATGGTTATTGCATTTATTTTGCAAGGCTATGCATTTTATTCCATTCTATTTTCAACCTTACATTTATGGATTAGTTATGTGCTTTTGATTCGTTTATGGAAGAGATTACAGGGAGATTCTAATTTGGTTTTGCTCATCAAAACAGGAATAATCTTTCATTTTTTGGCTTCTTTGGGGCCTTATGCATTGGGCCCATTGATGGTGTTAGATTTAAAAAGTTCGCCATGGTATCAGCAAGCTATTTTCTTCTATCTACATTTTCAATTTTTTGGAACTTACTTTGTTTGGATGCTGGCACTATTATTTCAAAAAGTACATCTTGAAATCTCAAAACGTTTTCTTTTCATTATTACCTTTTCTTTGATTCTTGGATATGCACATTCTCTGGATTATAGTTTCAACCATTGGTTGATTCAAGTTTCAGGAGCAATAGGATCTATTTCCTTAGGAATACTTCTTTTTAGTATTCATCAATCATTTATTAAGAAACCAATCGCGGAGAATTATTTGTATTTCATAATATTATTGATTTCCATTTTCAATATTGCAGGAAGCTTTCCGTTGTTTGCCAATTTAGCTATTGAAAGTCGATTCGTATTAATTGCTTGGCTTCATTTATTGTTTTTAGGAATGTATGTCCCATTTACATGGATTTTTTTGAAAGTAAGAATGATAGCGATATTTTGGATACTTTATGCCTTAGCAGTCATTGCTTCTGAGTTATTTTTAATTTTTCCCGTAGGTTCTTCAACAGTTTTAAACATTGGAATAATGTGGCTATTATTTTATGCCTATCTCGCAGTTTTTGGTATTTTTTTAGGGGTACATCTGAGTTTATTAATAAAAAAAGAAAATACCCCCCTTTGTTTAAATCAGAAGTAATTTTATTTTAATTGACATTCCCTACTTATTACATATGCTTTTAGTAGTTTTGCACACTTATTATAAAATGTAATAATGATTAAAAATCACCTAACTTTAGTTGTTTTTTTGGCTTCATTAAATATGCTATTTTCTCAAGAAGAAAAGGTGGAGAACCTAAATGAAATTATTTTGAATTCGAATAGAATTGAAATTCCGTTTAACGAAAATTCAAACTCCATTATTGTAATTACCAGCGAAGACATTCAAAAAAGTACAGCTACAAATATGGCGGACCTTTTACAACAGTATGCAGGGGTCGATGTTAGACAAAGAGGAATTGACGGAATGCAAGCCGATTTATATATTCGTGGTGGAAGTTTTGACCAAACACTAGTTTTAATCGATGGTATTAAAACAGAAAATCCGCAAACTGGGCATCATACTCTAAACATGATGATTCCGATAGAAAATATTGAAAGAATTGAAATTATTAAAGGTCCGGCTGCTAGGGTTTTTGGTCAGAATGCATTCACCGGAGCTATTAATATAATTACTAAGAAAAGTGTGAATAACCAATTAACAGGTGAAGTGGGATATGGTTCCTATCGCACAGATAAATTGGCTTTAACAGCAAGTGTAAATTTAAAAGAATCATCACATCAAGTTCATATTTCAAGAAATACCTCAGATGGTTACCGGTATAATACAGATTTCGATAGTAAGAATTATTTTATTAAAAGTAAGTTTAATACCAAGAACTCTTCCATCGATGTAATTGGAACTTTTATCGATAGAAAATTTGGCGCAAATGGTTTTTATGCTAGCCCAGAAGCTATTGATCAGTATGAAGAAACGCAATCAAGTTTGGTTGGGGTTTCTACAAGTTTCATGAAAAATAATTTTAAGATAAAACCAAGAATCTATTGGAAAAGGGGACAAGATATGTACTTATATTTAAGGCAAGACCCTGATTTTTACCGAAATTTACATATTACAAATAAAGTTGGAGCAGAGGTTAACACTTCCTTCGACTCTAGGTTAGGCATAACTGGTTTCGGTGTAGATTTGGCAAAAGTATCTATTTCGAGCAATAATTTAGGAGATCATGAGCGTACTATGGTTACTACTTTTATCGAACATCGTTTTTCGCTATTGAATGATAAACTTGATATTACACCAGGCGTTGCGTTAAATTATTTTTCTGATTTTGATTTTCATGCCTTTCCGGGAATCGATATCGGATATTCTATAAATGAAGCCGTTAAAGTATACGGAAATATGGGCTATACCTATAGAATTCCTACCTATACCGATTTATATTATAATAGTAGAACTTCTATAGGTAATGAAAATTTGGAGCCGGAGCGGGCCTTATCTGAGGAAATTGGATTGAAATATAGAAAGAGAAATTTCACAGCAGATCTTGCAATTTTCTATAGAAATGCCGATAATTTAATTGATTATGTCAAAGAGAATGAATCTGATATTTGGCAAGCACAAAATTTAGCGAATGTAACCACCAAAGGCTTTGAAGGCTCTGCTCAATATAGTTTTAATTTTTTCGATTATCATCAGAAATTAAACTTGGGCTATACCTATTTAATAGATGATATTAAAAAGCAAAATATTCCATACTCGCAGTATTCTTTAAATTCTATTAAAAATCATGTTACAGCATCTTTAGATACCCAATTTTTAAAGTTTGTACGCCAAAGTTTGGTTTATAAATTTGTTGAGCGACCTGACGGAACTAATTACGGAGTTGTTGACTTTAGGCTCACAACTTTTTATAAGGATATGGAATTCTCTGCTTTTTTTAATAATATTTTTAATGCAGAATATACCGAAACAAATTTAGTTCCGATGCCTACCAGCAATGCTTTTTTTGTTTTGAAGTATACGTTTAAATAATTCATAAATGCGGATAAGATTGTCATTGAATTTTTTGTATTTTTCCTTTTCAGGAAATTAGTATGGAAAAAAGAATGACGTCGTACAGTGAATTTTACCCTTTTTACTTAAAAGAACACAGCAATAAAACTTGTAGAATACTTCATTTTATCGGTACTACTTTGGTGATTGTTTGTGCCTTTGCAGCGATTTATTTGCAGAAGCCTATGTTATGGTGGCTAGTTCCTTTAGCAGGCTATGGTTTTGCTTGGGTTGGTCATTTTTTTTATGAAAAGAACAAGCCTGCAACTTTTAAATATCCGTTATGGAGTTTGGCATCAGACTTTAGAATGTATTTTCATTTACTACGTGGAAAAATTTCTTTTGATAATTCTAAAGATAAAAATGTAAACTCCTAGTTTTTTTTCGACTATAGTGTCATAAATTTAAAAACTACTTTATGAAATTATGTAACTTTATTACCTTCTTATTGGTGTTTTCATTTTCTTCTTATGCACAAATTGACATGGAGCATTTACAAAAAGGAGATATGGCACCTGAAATCATTGGAATAGATCATAATGGAAAATCGATAAACTCCAACGAAATATTAAAAACAAACAAAATCTTATTGGTATTCTATCGTGGAAATTGGTGTCCGCATTGTAAAAAACATTTAGGCTCTTTGCAAGAACATTTGAATGAATTTAACGAAAAGGGAGTTTTCGTTGTTGTTGTAACTCCCGAAACAGTTGAGAAAACGCAAGAAACTGCCGAAAAATTCAAAACAGATTTCTCCATAGTTCATGATCCGAATAACAAAATTATGACAGATTATAAAGTGATTTTTGAGGTAAATGAAGAAAATGTACCCAAATATTACAAAATTGTTTCTGAAAAGGTGAAAGAAAGCAATGGTGATAATAACGTATTACCTGTTCCGGCAACCTATTTAATTGATACCGATGGTAAAATCATGTATGCACAATATGATAAGGATTATACCAAACGATCTAATTTGGATGAGGTTTTAGGAATGCTTTAAGCCTAAAAAAAATTGCAATAAAAAATCCGCTTATGAATTCTCAAAAGCGGATTTTTCTATAAAATAAAAGATGTGATTTAAATTACATCATTCCTGGCATTCCACCACCCATTGGAGGCATTCCTCCCGCAGGAGAATCTTCTTTAATTTCAACTAAAGCACACTCGGTTGTTAAGATCATTCCAGCTACAGAAGCTGCATTTTCTAAAGCAATACGCGTAACTTTTGTTGGATCAATAATACCAGCTTTGAACATGTTAACATATTCATCTGTTTTTGCATTGAAACCAAAATCTTTTTTACCTTCAAGAACTTTTGCAACCACAACAGAACCTTCATGACCTGCATTTTCT
Source organism: uncultured Flavobacteriaceae bacterium (assembly GCA_965363545.1). Taxonomy (GTDB): domain Bacteria; phylum Bacteroidota; class Bacteroidia; order Flavobacteriales; family Flavobacteriaceae; genus Lutimonas. Next base: position 5,508 of record CBDTUD010000087.1, read on the forward strand.
ACAATCTGACGTAATGGTTCTTCAATGGCGCGGGCAATGATTTTAACACCAGTTGCCTCGTCAGCATTAGAAGTTGCGATTTTACTCAAAATAGAAATCGCTCTTACTAAAGCAACACCACCACCGGCAACAATGCCTTCTTCAACAGCTGCTCTTGTTGCATGCAATGCATCATCGACTCTGTCTTTTTTCTCTTTCATTTCAACTTCACTTGCTGCACCAACATATAAAACTGCAACACCACCAGCCAATTTAGCCAATCGTTCTTGTAATTTTTCTTTGTCGTAATCAGAAGTAGTAGATTCGATTTGAGATTTAATTTGACTTACTCTTGCTTTGATATCAGCTGATTTCCCTGAACCATTAACAACAGTTGTATTGTCTTTGTCAATCGTAATTCTTTCTGCCGTTCCTAACATATCCATAGTAGCATTTTCAAGAGTGAATCCTCTTTCTTCTGCAATTACGGTTCCGCCAGTTAAAATAGCAATATCTTCTAGCATCGCTTTTCTTCTATCACCAAAACCTGGAGCTTTTACAGCAGCAATTTTTAAAGAGCCACGTAATTTATTTACAACCAAAGTAGCTAAGGCTTCGCCGTCAACATCTTCTGCAATAATTAGTAATGGTTTACCCGATTGTGCTACTGGCTCTAATACCGGTAATAAATCCTTCATAGATGATATTTTTTTATCATACAATAAAATATAAGGATTGTCTAAATCGGTAATCATTTTTTCAGAATCTGTCACAAAATATGGAGATAAATAACCTCTATCAAATTGCATTCCTTCAACGATATCTACGTGAGTATCCGTTCCTTTGGCTTCTTCAACTGTGATTACTCCTTCTTTGCCAACTTTGTTAAAAGCTTGCGCAATTAAATCACCAATAGATTCATCGTTATTCGAAGAAATAGAAGCAACTTGTTTGATTTTATCTAAGTTGTTGCCAACCAATTGTGATTGTTTTTTCAAATCAGCAATTACAGCAGTAACAGCTTTGTCAATACCGTGTTTCAAATCTAATGGGTTAGCACCTGCTGCAACGTTTTTCAATCCTTCTTTCACAATAGCTTGAGCAAGAACGGTAGCTGTAGTAGTTCCATCACCGGCTAAATCATTTGTTTTTGAAGCAACTTCTTTTACCATTTGAGCACCCATATTTTCATGAGCATCTTCTAGTTCTATTTCTTTTGCAACAGTAACTCCATCTTTAGTGATTTGCGGACCACCAAAAGCTTTTCCGATTACTACATTTCTTCCTTTCGGACCCAAAGTTACCTTAACTGCATTTGCTAAAGCATCAACACCACGTTTTAATCCATCGCGTGATTCAATATCAAATATTATATTTTTTGCCATTTTTAAATGTTTTTATGATTTAATTAATTTTTTTAATGATTGCATGTATTAAAGAATAGCGTAGATATCGCTTTCTCTCATGATTAAGTAATCTATACCTTCAAATTTTAACTCAGTGCCCGCAAATTTCCCGTATAACACGTTGTCACCAACTTTAACGGTGATAGGCTCATCTTTTGTACCTTTTCCAACAGCTTTAACAACGCCTTGTTGTGGTTTTTCTTTCGCAGAATCAGGAATATAAATACCCGATGCTGTTTTTGACTCAGCTTCTAAAGGTTGAACTAATACTCTATCTGCAAGTGGTTTAATACTTAGTTTACTCATTATATAAAATTTTTAAGTTATTTATGATTTGGTAAGGTAGGTTGCAAATAGTTTGCCAATCTTAAATACCTGACAAATGGCAAAAAAAAATGCCAACGTTGTGACACGTTGGCATTTTTTTAATTGTGAAATACAATTAATTTGTTGTATCTATTTCTTTAGAAGTATCTAATGTTGCCGGAGCTTCAAAACTTTCTCTGTCATTTACTATTTTTTCGGTTGCAGATTTTAAATCTACATCATTATTTCTTGGAATTGCAAAATTAGAAAGCAATATCAAAGCAAATAAGGCAATAGCTAAAGTCCATGTACTTTTATCTAAAAAGTTAGTGGTATTTTGAACGCCACCGATGTTTTGAGTACCCCCACCGCCAAATGAAGAAGATAAACCTCCACCTTTTGGGTTTTGAACCATGATAACTAAAATAAGTAATAACGATACGATGATAATTAATACTAAAAATAAAAAGTACGACATAATAATTAATTTATTTTTCTTCTAATTTTTTTATTGCTTCAATTTGGTTTGCAAAGAAACTACTTTTTTCGGGATATTTCAAACTTAAAATAGTAAAAGCTGTAATTGCTTTTTGATACTTTTTTTGTTCTAAATAAACATGTGCTAATGTCTCCGTCATCAAGTGCTCGTTTTCTAAAACACTTTCAGAAGACACATCGCTGTTAATAAGTGTTTTAGATGGCTTTAGTTTTGGATTTTTAGCAATAAACTTCTCAATTAAATCAAAATTTCTAGTACTCGATATACCTGATTTTTCAGTATTTTCTGAAGATGAAATTTGATTTGATTCTGTAGTTTTCGCTCTTTCAATTGGCTTTATACTAGTTATTTGTAGCCATTCGTTAAAAGAATGTGTCTCTGAAACGTCGAATTGCAATGGTTTTCCTAAAGAAAGTATCTCTTCTGAAGATTTTTCTTTCGGTATTTCTATGGTTTCCTTTTCTGAAATTGCAAGATTGGAGCCCTCAGATTTATCTTCTATATCGATTGGATTAGCTTCAGGTGCAACTTCCAAACCTTGTTCGAAATTAAAAGCGTTGGAAGTTATAAAATCAAATAAAACATTTCTATCGCTGGTATAAGCGGCAGTTTTTTTTAAGGCATTATTGTATTTAAAACTTTGTTGCGCTTTGAGTCCGTTTAAGTATAAAAAATGGGCTGCTTGAAAAAATGGGAATTCCTCTAAGATATTCTCTAGCTGAATGGTTTGTTCCGCAGAAATATCTCTTGGATGTTTTAAGGTATTTGTGAATTCAATTATATTCATATGTTACCATTTTGCCACGGAAGCATTAAAAATATCTTGTGTGATTCTTTCAAAAATTTCTTCATAAGCAGCTTCCAAAGTGCTGCCGGTTAAGGATAAGTTTGCATCAAAATCACTATAAAATGAAAAAGTTTGTTCAAAATTATCTTCTTCTACCAAACGGTTAAAAAA
>CBDTUD010000088.1:0-8370 GCA_965363545.1 uncultured Flavobacteriaceae bacterium
AAAATAATGAAATTTTACAGTTTAAATAAGCAATCGAAAAAAGTAAATTTTCAAACTGCGGTGACACGAGGTATTGCTCCGGATAGGGGTTTATACTTTCCAGAAAAAATAAAACCACTTTCAAAAGATTTTTTTGAGAATATTGAAAAATATTCCAAAGAAGAAATTGCCTTTGAATTGATTCGTCAATTTGTTGGAAATGAAATTCCTGAAAAAGAATTAAAAACAATTATTAAAAACACACTTTCTTTTGATTTTCCTCTAGTTCCCATTGAAAAAGATATTTATTCTTTAGAGTTATTTCATGGTCCAACAATGGCTTTTAAAGATGTTGGGGCTCGTTTTATGGCTCAATGCTTATCTTATTTCAACAAAAACAACAAAAAAGAAGTTACTGTTTTGGTCGCAACTTCTGGAGATACCGGAGGTGCCGTTGCCAGCGGATTTCTAGGTGTAAAAGGGGTTAATGTAGTTATTCTTTATCCTAGTGGAAAAGTTAGTGATGTGCAAGAAAAACAACTAACTACCTTAGGCGAAAATATTCGAGCAATTGAAGTCGATGGCAATTTCGATTTTTGTCAGCAAATGGTCAAAAATGCATTTTTAGATGAGGGTATCACTAAAAAAGTGCAACTTACCTCTGCAAATTCTATCAATGTTGCCCGTTGGTTACCACAAATGTTTTATTTTGCTTTCGCCTACCAACAACTTAAAGAAAAAAATAAAAAAGTTGTTTTCTCTATTCCAAGTGGAAACTTTGGTAATATATGCGCTGGAATGATGGCGCAAAAATTAGGTTTACCTGTAAACCATTTTATAGCTGCAACCAATGCAAATGCCGTTGTACCAAATTATTTGGAAACTGGAAGCTATATACCTATAAATTCAATTCCAACAATTTCGAATGCAATGGATGTTGGTAATCCGAGTAATTTTATTCGTATTCAAGAAATTTACAATAATGATTTAGACAATCTGAAAAAACACCTTACCTCCTATTCATTTACCGATAATCAAACGCGAGAAGCAATGGAAAGTATCTTTAAAAAAGATGGATATATTGCTGATCCGCATGGTGCAGTGGGATATTTGGGCTTAAAAAAATACGGTAAAACAAAACAAGATTTTCAAGGTGTCTTTTTAGAAACGGCACATCCTGTAAAGTTTTTAGATGTTGTTGAACCGGTTATCGATAATACCATCCCTTATCCTCCACAAATAGAAGCTATTATGTCAAAACAAAAAGAAGCAGCTTTTATTAAAACATATGAGGAATTAAGAGACTTTTTATTGCTTTAATAGATAAAATGAAAAAGATTCCCCTTTTCAGGGGAATCACATTTTTTTTCAGGGGAATGACAATTTTACTTGAAAAACGTGGACTAAGCATCAAATAATACCTCTTTTCAATCAAAAAATAATTACCTCCAACCCTATTTTTTATAATACTTTTTGAACTTTATATAGGCAATAACACTTAATACAATCGAAATTGCTAGCCAACCCCATATTTGATTTGGTACGGCTGCTGATTCTCCTTTTGCGTAAGAATGTAATCCGGATAATAAGTGATTTACACCTAAATAGGTCATTAAAATAGATGCAAATGCAAAAACCGACATCATATTAAAGGTGTACTTGCTTTTTAATCCAGGGATTAATCGCATGTGCAATACAAAAGAATAAATCATGATACTAATCAAGGCCCAAGTCTCCTTCGGATCCCAACCCCAATAGCGACCCCAACTTTCATTTGCCCAAATACCGCCTAAAAAGTTACCAATTACTAATAAAACCAAACCAACCGTTAAAGCCATTTCATTTATAGTAGTTATCTCATTGATAGCTAATTGTAGCTTTGCTTTATTATTTTTTGTCGTTACGGCATATAAAATTAAAGATACCATACCGAGAATCATTCCAATGGTAAACGGACCGTAACTTGCAACAATAATCGCAACATGCACCATCAACCAATAAGAATCTAATACTGGTACTAAATTACCTATGGAAGGATCCATCCAATTCCAATGTGCCACCATGAGCAGCATTGATGTTACAAATGTTGTTGCAGCTAATGTCAACGGTGATTTTCTCCCGAAAAGGAAACCGAAAAGCATGGTTGCCCAAGAAACATAAATCATCGACTCATAACCGTTACTCCATGGCGCATGGCCAGAAATATACCAACGAATACCCAAACCTACTGTGTGATATATAAAGAGTAAGAAAATTGCTATAGAACTGATTAAAATAAGGGTCTTTATAAATTTATTATTCTTGAATATATTGATAATTACGAAAATAAAGAGTACCAAACTCGCCAGCATATATTTCCAGAACAAGCCTTTAAAAATATCGTGCTTGTTATAAAACAACTCTAATTTCACCTTTTTTTCCGATGGCATAACAGTACCACCAAACTTGCGTTGGTATTTATGAATTCCATCTAAAAGCTCATTGGCTTTTGTATAATCTTTTGAAGTTGTAGCTGCAGTTACTTCTTGCATATAAAGCGGAAGGATGTTCGATACAAATAAAGAATCTCCCCCTTTAAAACCTGCATGACTAACTTGTGGCAAAGCAAACCATTTATTATCAGGATCATTTGCTAGAGGGAAAAATTTAAAAATTCCGCCTTCCAAGGTTCCAAATAGCAAGTTTGCTCTTCCATCCACATTTAAAACGCTTTCTTCGTATTTATCTTTAATCTTTTGTTTGTGTGCTTTGGCAACTTCTTCTTTTAATTTGTACTCGCCTTTATCTGTAAATAAATCAGAAAAACGAGCGTATTTTTGGTCATGAGGTATACCTATTAGATCTCGTAATTTGGTATTGTCTTTTTTGATATATATAAATGGCACAAAATACCAAGCTCTAGGATTCGCAATTAGAGAAACCAAAACCTGATTTGCATCGAGATTTTCATAGGTGTCTTTTTTACTTACTTTTCGCAATAATTCTGAGGCAAATGTATTTACAGGTTTCATTCTACCGCCTTCATCTTGAATGACTAATTCTCCAAATCGTTCGGCATGTGCTTTATCTATTTGTTGTGCTGTAATTAAAGAATCAATTACCTTTAAATTATTCGTTACTTCATGGTTATGCTGCGCAAAAGAACTCATCGAGATAATCAGTGCAATAATCAACAATTTTTCTTTCTTTTTATGCACTTTCTCTAAACTGTTTCGTAAAAATGCAAAGCGTGACTTCTTAACGAATAAGGTGAAAATTAACCCCATAAATAATAAAAAATAACCAATATAAGTTGTCCAAGTTCCAACTTGATCATGGTTGACTGATAAAAATGTTTGTTCTACTTCGCCGGTATCGTTATAACTTGATTGAAAGAAACGATATCCTTTATGATCTAACACATGGTTCATAAAAATTCTAAAATCAAAAACGTTGTCTCCATCAACAACAGTAATTTCACTGGCATAGGATTTGGGACTCCTAGAACCAGGGTACCTTTCTAATTGAAAATCGTTCAATTTTATCGAAAACGGAATCTGAAATTGTCTTGAGCCATAAGCTAATCGGAAATTCAATCCATCTTGAGAAAAAATAACAGGAGCATTCAAACTCAAACTACTCCCAAAAAGTGTATAATTTTTTTTGGTATTTTGAGTTACTACTTCTACCTCTAATAAATCTTGTTGATGCTCATCTTTATTACCTGAAATCATTTTCATTTTACCTGTTATAGGAGCCTCGGTAACAACGAATTGCATGGTACCCACTTGGTATAAAGAACGCAACATAAAAGGTTGTACAGAATCTTGCGCTACTCGCAGTTTTTCTTGCGTAACCATAATCATGTTAGTTCCTTCAACAGGTGAGTTAATTTTTAAAACCCCATCTTCGGTAAAAATATTGATTGCTCCTTCGGTTCGTTTTTCAAATGAGATCAAGGTATTGTGCATGTTTACCATTTCACCTGCTTTTATAAAATGGTCATGCCTCCCACCACCACCGGATTCTACAATTTTAAGAAATTTATCACCACTTTCACTAAGCTCTAATTTTTCATAGGCATTCGGAATATAATTTACATAATTAACGGTAATTGGCTGTCCTTTAAAATCGGTTTTAATTTCAAAATCATTTCCACCACGAACAAAGTTTAAAAATTTTGTTGTTAGACCAATAAAAGAACTTGAATTATCTGGGTCTTTAGCAAATAAATATGGCCTATAAATTGTGGGTTTCTGTTCCTTATCATCATCGATATGAACGCTCAAATAGGCTCGTTCTGACAAAACTAAATTTGTAGTTTCACCTTCATAAATTGGCATTGTACCTTCATAACTAATATATCTTGTGATACCGGCGCCTAGAATTATAAGTATAAAGGATAAATGAAATAGCAATACCGAAAACTTTTCAAAACGCAATAAATTATACTTTTTAATATTGCCGATGAAATTAAGTATGAATAATATCATAATACATTCAAACCACCAGGCATTATACACTAAAGCTTTTGCTGTTTGAGTACCGAAATCGTTTTCAATGAACGTTGCAATTGCCATGGCCAATGCAAATAATAAAAACAAAACTCCGGTTAACTTGTTGGAAAATAAAATATTATATATTTTTTTCATTACGTGAATTTAGGTTTTTCTTCGATGGGCTAAAATAATGAAAAAAAGATGTATGAATTTGATTTATATCATATTTTTAAAAAGCTTCTTTTTCGTAAACGATTATTTCATTCATTATCTTTTTCCCTTTTAAATTCATTAAAAAAATCGAATTTTTAATTAGTTGCATCTACAACTAATTAAAAAACAAGTATCTTTGCGCCACTAAAAAAAATAATGGAGGATCTATTAAAATTCGAAAAAACGCTTATTCCTTGGATTGGAAAGATTGCAAAATTTGGATCTATCTATTTTAAGGAAACACTCTTAGAACATGGCATGCACCTATCAAAAGAACAGTTTTTGGTTTTAAAAAAATTACATGAAATCGATGGTCGATCCCAAAATGATTTAGCTTTTATCACGGATCGAACTAAAACGGCTTTGACGCGTTTAATCAATACCATGGAAAAAAAAGAGTTGGTCTTTCGTGCTATTTCGAAAGAGGATAAAAGAATTAATCATGTTTTTTTAAGTGAATTGGGCAAAAAAACTTTTAAAGAAGCCCTACCTGTTGTTTTTAAAATTATTGATGAATTGCAGTCGGGTATCAGTCAAAAAGATATAGAAAAAACGATACAGGTATTAAACCAAATACAGATAAATCAGTATAAAAAAATAAAAATAAATTAAATCTTTTTTCATGAGAAAATATATTACAATTGGTCTTGGAATTATTATCATCGTTGCAGCATATTTTGCAATGGTTTGGATGGAAATAATTAATAAAAAACCAGAAAGAGCAGCAAAAAAAATTGTGAACACTATTTTTATTGATACCGTTCAAAATCAAGATATTCCGATTGTAATCAACGCTAACGGAACTTTATTTGCTAAAAATAAAATCGAAATTTACAGTGAAGTTCAAGGTGTTTTACAAGTAACTTCTAAAGAATTCAAACCAGGTAATTCTTACCAAAAAGGAGAAGTTATCTTACGAATTAACAATGAAGAGCACTATGCAACCCTACAGGCTCAAAAAAGTAATTTATACAATTCGATTACTTCCATAATGCCGGATATTCGTTTAGATTTTCCGGAGGAATACCCAAAATGGGAAAAATATATTACCAATTTTGATTTTAATAAAGCAACTCCAGACTTGCCGCAAACCAATTCCGATAAGGAAAAATTCTTTATTTCAGGCAGAAATATTTACACCGCTTATTACAACCTGAAAAATATGGAAGTGCGATTGAGTAAATATGTTATTCGGGCACCTTATCAAGGTGTATTGACTGAAGCTTTGGTAAATCCGGGCTCTCTGGTTCGACAAGGACAAAAATTAGGTGAATTTATCAATCCGAATGTTTATGAAATGGAAGTTGCCATTCATGCGAAATACATGAATTTATTACAAAAAGGAAACACCGTAGAACTGCATAATTTAGAAAAAACCAAAACTTGGCAAGGAACTATCGTTCGAGTAAATGGAAAAGTAGATCAAACCACGCAAACCGTTAAAGCATTTATTCAAGTTGCCGGAGAAGGTTTGAGAGAAGGCATTTACTTGGAAGCAAATTTAGTGGCTAAATCGGAAAAAGATGCTTTTGAAATACCTCGAAAATTACTGGTGAATAATGAAAGTGTTTTTGTCGTTAAGGATAGCATTTTAGATTTGGTAAAAGTAAATCCGGTTTATTTTAAAGATAAAAGTGTCATTATCAAAGGTTTGAAAAACGGAAGCGTCGTTTTAGCGAAAAGTGTTCCCGGAGCCTATGCCGGAATGCCGGTACAGGTCTTTCAAGATACAACAACGGAACAATAGGGGGCATTTTTAAAGACAGATAATACATGAAAAAAATAATCACTTACTTTATCAAATACGATATTGCAGTAAATATCATTATTCTAGCCTTTGTGATCTTCGGAATTATTGGCTATTTCTCGATGAAATCTTCCTTTTTTCCTTTAACAGATTCTAAAAACATTACCATTCAGCTGATCTATCCAGGTGCTTCACCTCAAGAAATGGAAGAAGGTGTGGTTATAAAAATTGAAGATAACTTAAAAGGGGTTGTTGGTATTGACCGGATAACTTCTGTTTCACGCGAAAATTCAGCAAATATCAACGTAGAAATAGAAACCGGTAAAGATATTGACGTCGTTTTAGCCGATGTTAAAAATGCAGTTGACCGGGTACCCTCTTTTCCTACAGGTTTAGAACCTCCTGTAATTGCAAAAATTGAAAACGTCGCGCCTACCATTAATTTTACTGTTAGCGGAAAAGACATGAGTTTAAAAACTCTCAAAGATTATGCGCGAGAAATCGAAAATGATTTGCGAGGTATGGATGGAATTTCACAAGTTTCTTTGACGGGTTTTCCGTTGGAAGAAATAGAAATTGCCGTTCGAGAAATTGATTTGCGTGCCTATAAACTTACTTTTACGGAAGTTGCAAAAGCCGTTCAACAATCGAATCTTTTGATTACAGGTGGTAATATTAAAACCGAAAGTGAAGATTATTTGATTCGGGCAAAAAACAGACGTTATTATGGTGATGAATTAAATTTTATTATTGTAAAATCCGATCCTTCCGGAAATATTGTCTATTTAAAAGATATCGCTGATGTTAACGATATTTGGAATGAAAACCCCGATCGTTTATTTTATGATGATGCTATTGCTATTGAAATTCAAATCAATAATACTAATAATGAAGATTTACTGCAATCGGCGGAAGTAATTAAGAATTACATTAAAATTTTTAACGAACAACACGACAACATAACCCTAAATATTTCAAGTGACCGTTCGGTAACATTAAACCAAAGAACCGAATTACTAGCTAGAAATGCAATTGCCGGAGTATTACTGGTTTTGCTATTTTTATCGATGTTTTTAAATGTGCGCATTGCCTTTTGGGTCGCCGCAGGTATACCAATAGCATTTTTTGGCATGTTTATATTTGCTTCTGCTTTGGGTGTGACAATCAATGTTTTATCTCTTTTCGGGATGATAATCGTGATCGGTATTTTGGTAGATGATGGTATTGTAGTTGGTGAAAACATTTACCACCATTACGAATTAGGTAAAAGTCCGATACGAGCCGCAATTGACGGAACACTTGAAGTTGTTCCTCCTATCGTTTCAGCAATTATTACTACAATGCTCGCATTTTCAACTTTTTATTTTTTAGATGGGCGTATGGGAGACTTTTTTAAGGAAGTGTCTACAGTAGTAATTTTAACTCTGGGAGTATCCTTAATTGAAGCAATGATTATTTTGCCGGCACATATTGCACATTCTAAAGCACTAGTAAAAAATAGAAAAGCTTCTACCGGCGTATTTAAAATCTTCAAGCAAATTAATATAAAATCAGATCAAGGCTTGATGTACTTTCGGGATAAAATATACGCACCCTATTTGCGTTTTTTCATGAAGCATAAATTCTTAGGTTTCGCCATACCTATTGCCTTGCTAATCTTTTCAATTGGAGGAATTAAAAGTGGAATGGTAAAAACATCCTTCTTCCCATCGATTGCGAGTGATAGAATTGCAATTGACTTAAGCATGCCGCAAGGAACGAACGAAAAAATTACCGATTCTATAATTTCTCAAATCGAAGAGGCTGCTTGGTTAGTTAATGATGAATATACCGAAAAACAAACAGGAGATTTAGAAGTTTTTGAAAATATAATTAAGCGAATCGGTCCTGGAACTTCAAATGCTACTTTGACGATTAACTTACTTCCCGGAGAATCTAGAGACTTTTCTTCTA
>CBDTUD010000089.1:0-8179 GCA_965363545.1 uncultured Flavobacteriaceae bacterium
AACTAAGAAGATTGTTATTTTTTTCATTTGTTAAATTTAAATTTTTCGACAGTTAATCTATCATTTAAACAGAACTGAGTTATTTAAATTTAGTTATATAACTCAATACCAACAATATTATTATAAATAGATAGAGAGAAATTTCTCTCTATCTATTTAAACTTATTATTTTAATAATTAATGTATACCCAACCTTTGGCAGGAGTTTTATTTCCATCATTAAAATCGATCAAATAAAAGTAGGTTCCTACAGGAACTCTTTCTCCTTTATTCAAGGTCATACTACCTGATGAATAACCATCCCACCATAATGGACTTAAATTACCATTATTACTATATTTATAAACACTATTACCCCATCTGTCAAAAACCTCCATCTTGAAGTTAGGCGACTGATCCAATCCTGGGATTATGAATGTATCATTATTACCGTCTCCATTCGGCGAAAAACCGCTTGGAATAATGTCTGTATTAAAAGATAACATAGCCGCTGTAGAATACAACTGAGGATTTGGATCGCAAATAAAATCAGGAGATGTTAATAACACTCTGTATAAATTACTCTCTAATCTTCCTCTCGCACCATAAACTCTCAATCGGTTTGTAGTTACTCCATTATAAGCATTCCCATCAGTCAAGATTGTCCAAGTTGCTCCGTTATCCTCACTTACTTCCCATTGGAAGTACGTTGCATCACCGAAAACTTCAAATAAAGCGTCTTCACCAAGTGAAATTTCAACATTTTCAGGTTGTGATGTTATTTCAGACGGAGATCCGGCTTGTTGGAAATCAAATTTACCATTACCATCTAAATCATTCGGTGTAGTATAACCATCTGTACCACTAGTTACAACACCAACAGAGTTAACAGTCACAGGAGAATTACCTAATCTACCATCTCCATCACCATCTGTAAATCCGGCCTCACTAACATCTGAACAACCATCACCATCAGAATCTAATTCAAATCTATCCGCGGTTCCGTCTAAATCAGAATCGGTAAACATTCCTTCAACAGTATCTAAAATACCATCATTATCATTATCTAAATCAATAATATCAAAAACACCATCACCATCGCTATCAGCCAAAGTATTGTAGGTTGCTGTCAACGAAGTTTCTCCCGGGTCACAAGCATATGCAATGTTAAATACCGTAACTCTATAACTATCAAAGTAATTATCTATGATCAAACCTGAAGCTCCTGAAACCGTTAAGCTTGCCGTGGTGGCACCACTATACGTAGCATCATCTGTTATTGTAGTCCAATTTGTTCCATCATTACTCACTTCCCATGTAAATGTATCTGCTGAAGCAACAACAGTATAGGTAACACTTCCACCTAAAACAAAGTTAGCATCAATAGGTTGTGTGGTAATAAAAGCATCTTGACCAACTTCTTGGAAATCAGCAGTGCCATTACCATCTAAGTCATTCGGTGTTGTATAACCATCCGTTGCACTGGTTACTTGTCCGGTTACTAAATTAACTACAGGAGGATTAGCGGTACCTAACATACCCATTCCGTTATCTGTAAATCCAGCTTCAGTTACATCATAACAACCATCATTATCTGCATCCAATTCCAAACTATCTGGTATTCCGTCACCATCTGTATCTCTATCAACAACTCCATTATCTTCAACAGTATCTAAAATACCATCGTTATCATCATCTACATCTACAATATCCGGAACTGTATCACCGTCTGTATCTGTTAAATTAATTAAGGAAGCAGAAGCAGAAGTGGTCGTTGGATCACAGGCATAACCAATATTACTAACAATAACCTGATACATATTTGTATTCATTGCTATAGTTATATTCGAAATAGTTAAATCTGCTGTAGTTGCGCCTGCAAAATCTCCACCATCAACAATGGCAGTCCAAGTTGTACCGCCATCTGCACTTATTTCCCACTGATAGGTATCGGCAGAAGCTACAACTGAAAAAGTTACACTTGTTCCAGGGATTAAATTTTGATCAACAGGCTGTGTTGTTATCGCTGCCGCAGAACCTGCTTCTTGAAAATCAGGAGTACCCGTAGCATCCAAATCTTGAGGTGTTGTGAAACCATCTGGTGCACCAACAATTTGACCACTAGCATCTACCACTACCGGTGAAGATCCTAAAATACCATCACCATCACCATCGGTGAATCCAGCTTCTGTAACATCAAAACAACCATCACCATCAGAATCTAAATTTATTCTGTCAGGATTTGTTCCCGGATCTGTATTTCCAGCTTCATCGGTATCTAAAATACCATCATTGTCATCATCTAAATCAACAATATCAAAAACACCATCTCCATCAAAATCATTAGGTGTAGTATAGGTTACCACACTCGATGTTGTTGTAGGGTCACAAGCATACGTATTATTACTAACGATAACTTGATATTGGTAAGTTACTTTACTTACATCTGAATTTGTTACGATTAAATCTGCTGTTGTGGTACCTGCATAATCACCTGCATCGGTTAAATTTACCCAAGTCGTACCAGCATCAGTACTTTCTTGCCATTGGTATGTATTGGCTGAAGCAACTACTGAAAAAGTAACATTTCCTATAATAAAATTTTGATTTGTAGGTTGTGTTGTAATTGTAGCTGCGGCTCCTGCTTCTTGAAAATCAGGAATTCCATTAAGATCAGCATCTGGTAAAGGCAATGTATAACCATCTGTTCCACTAGTTACTTGACCGTTTGCATCAACTACAACTGGGAAAACACCTAATTTACCGTCACCATTAACATCTGTAAATCCAGCTTCATTAACATCGAAACAGCCATCACTATCAGAATCGTATTGTGTTCTATCTGGAATACCGTCGCCATCAGAATCTCTATCTACAATGCCATCATCTTCATCTACATCTAAAATACCATCATTATCATCATCTACATCGACGATATCAAAAACACCATCTTTGTCAAAATCGCCAGGAGTAATAAAAGTTGCCGAAGTAGAAGTGCTTATAGGATCACATGCAAAAGCAATGTTACTCACTAAAACTCTATATAAATAGCTTACTTTGGCAAAATCATTATTTGTAATTACTAAATCAGCAGCGGTAGCTCCTGCATAATCACCACCATCTATTAACGCTGTCCAAGTGACACCGTTATCAATACTTTCCTCCCATTGGTATGTCGCATCTCCAACAACAGCATCAGTAACTACTGAAAATGTTGAAGTACCTGCTAAAACAAATATTTGATCAACGGGTTGTGTTGTAATATTTGCGGCTACACCTGCTTCTTGAAAATCAGGAATTGTATTTCCATTTAAATCATTCGGAGGAGTATAACCATCAACACCACTAGTTATTTGACCATTAGCATCAACCAATATCGGTGCAGCTCCTAATTTACCATCACCATCACCATCTGTAAATCCAGCTTCAGTTACGTCAAAACATCCGTCATTATCGGCATCTAATTCAAGTCTATCTGGTGTTCCATCTCCATCCGTATCTCTATCTACGATTCCATTATCTTCAACTGTATCTAAAATACCATCATTATCGTCATCTACATCGACTATATCAAATATTCCATCTAAATCAGTATCTAATGGAGTTATATAACCCACTTCATCAGAAGTCGTTATCGGATCACAGGCAAAAGCAATATTATTCACTAATACTCTGTATCTAAAAGTCAATTTACTTATATCGGCATTGGTAACCGATAAGTCCGCCGTGGTTGCTCCTGCGTAGTCACCTCCATCAATAATCGCTAACCAAGTTGTGCCACCATCAATACTTTCTTCCCATTGGTAAGAAGCATCTCCAACAACAGCATCTGTAACCACTGAAAATGTTGAAACACCAATTATCAAATCTTGATCAACTGGTTGCGTTGTTATATTTGCTGCGGCTCCAGCTTCTTGAAAATCTGCTATCGTATTTCCATTCAAATCATTTGGAACAGTATAACCATCGGTTATCGGACCTAGAGAGTCGTTTGTAATTTGTCCGTTTGCATCTACTGTCAATGGACCTGTTCCTAACATACCATCTCCGTCACCATCTGTAAAACCAGCTTCGGTGACATCAAAACAACCATCATTATCGGCATCTAATTCAATTCTGTCTGGTATTCCATCACCGTCAGTATCTCTATCTAACGTTCCGTTATCTTCAACAGAATCTAAAATACCATCATTATCATCATCTACATCTACAATATCGTATATACCATCTAAATCAAAATCATCAGGAGTGATATAAGTCACTTCATCTGAAGTCGTTACAGGGTCACAAGCATAGGCTATATTATTAACCAATACCCTATATCTATCGGTAATTCTACTCACATCTGTATTGGTAACAACCACACTTGCGGTTTGAGATCCACTATAAAACCCAGCTGCATCAACTATTGCTGACCATGTTACTCCTCCATCTGTGCTTTCTTCCCATTGGTAGGACTCATCTCCAGCTACTAAATCTGTAACTACGGTGAAAGTAACATCGCCTATAATTAAATCTTGATTAACCGGTTGCGTTGTTATATTGGCAGCAGCTCCAGCTTCTTGAAAGTCGTAAATAGTATTTCCATTCAAGTCGTTCAGCGGCCCATAGGCATCCACCGGGCTATTTATTGCACCATTTGCATCGCCAATAACTAAACCGTTTGAATCTACCACCACAACTCCAGTGCCCACAATACCATCACCGTCTCCATCCAATACTCCCGCCTCAACAGTATCAAAACATCCATCACCATCAGAATCTAATTCTAACATGTCGTCTGTTCCATTGCTATTGCTATCGCCAACTTCGTCTGTATTTAAAATACCATCATTATCTATATCTAAATCGGATACATCAGGAACACCATCACCATCGGTATCTAATGCAATTACTAAAGTGTAATCTTCTACTTCACCTCCAGTTGCATATCCACCAACACTTGCCGCTGTAAGATCATTATCTTTTACAAATCGAAAACGAGCATAGGTTTTTCCAGCAACAATATCTGCACCTAAAGCTGTTAAATCCCAAGTTAAGGTATATGTAGCCTGACCTGAATTAGCTGCAATTGGTAATACTGTATATTCATCTATATCAAATGTCCCATTTCCATCAAAATCTATCCAGGCATGAATATAAGATGTATCATTAAAATTACTCGTTAACCTCACATCAATACTCACATTGGTGGAAGAATCCAAAATTCCGTCAAACTCAGTTTGCGCAACACCATCTTCATCATTGAATTTATCTAGGTTATCTCCATCAGCATCAACACTTGGAAAACCGGTAGTTTCCGTATCTTTTGAGTTACCCATTCTTAACTCATCGTGAAGTGGATCATTCAAATGTACTGGACCTCCAGATAAAAGTAACGTTTGATATGAATCAGGTGCATCTCCTAAATCAAATCCTTGAGGAGGTATTATAAACCAACCTTTAGATAATAAGCTTATATAAGCTGCTATCCCATTTTTAGTAATAACTCCTCCAGAAGTGTTTTGTAAATTTAAAGTACCATTGTTGTTTCCAAAACCATCTAAAGTATTCAGAATATTATCAATGGCTACACTGGTTAATGGGGCGTTTGCTAAATTAAGTGTTCTTAATTCAGGATTATTAGAAATATCAAGTGTGGTTATTAAAATTAATGCAGAAGCAGAAAGAACTTCTAATTTTGGGTTATTTGATACATCTAAAGTAGCAATATCAATATTGGCATCAATATATAATTCTATTAGCTCAGGATTCTGACTAACATCCAAGGAGTTTAAACTATTTCGATTTAAATTTAATTCTTCTAAGAGTGGATTTCCACTTAAATCAATTGTTGTTAACTCATTATCCTCCAATTTTAAAATCTCCAAATTTGGCAAGTCTGATACGTCTATAGATTTGATTTGTAAACCAACACCATTATTAGCTTGAAAATCAGTAATACCGGCAAAATTTGCAGGAGTTCCCAAAGATTGAATTATTATATCTTGATTTAAGGTATTTGGACTAAAATCAAAAACAGGCGTTATTGTATTTGGTTTTAAAATAGTTCCAATTCCAGGTCCAGTAGCAGTCCAGTCTAAAAAAGAACTAGGATTACTAACTGCTAAATTCCATAATGGATAATCGGAATCGGTAACAATGGTAATGCTACTTTGCGCAAAACCCGCCGCTGTAATAAGGAAAATAAACAAAGCAAGAATATTCTTTTTTAAAGAGTAACTTTTTGCCTTAGTATTATTTGAGGTTAAGTAATTTTTTTTCATGTCGTTTTACTTAATTGAATTTGTTTTTTAAATATATAAAACTCACTTCGTCATTTCTAACGAAGTGAGCATTTAAAGGTTTTTATAATTTAAAGCGATGTAGCTTTGTTGTTTTTTTATCAAATATGCATTGTTTTTTCAAAATCTTTACTATTAGGACAAATATATAAAATTTTGTTACAAAACTGTTTCAAGCTTTTAATTTTTCTTAAGAAAATGTTAACAGTAAACTCAGCCTTATTCCTGATTTTCAGGCACTAATTCAAAACCTGTATCATTCGCTATTTTAAATTCTGTACGACGGTTTAATTGGTGTTCTTCAGGAGAACATTTAACATCGTTAGAACAGTTATTTACAAGCTGTGTTTCACCATAACCCTTGTAAGTTATTCGGCTAACATCAATACCTTTAGAAACTATATAATCAACTGTTGATTTCGCTCTTTTTTCAGAAAGTTTTTGGTTATAATTATCTTTACCTCGTGAATCGGTATGAGAACCTGCTTCAATTAACAATTGAGGATATTCGTTCATAACCTGCACCACTTTATCCAATTCTTTAGCTGCATCAGGGCGAATATTAAATTTATCAAAATCAAAATAAATAGTTTTGATATTTACTTTGTTGGATACAAATTGGTCTGGTAGATTCAAATCTAAAACCAAGGCGTCGGTATCAACATCATTCAAAGTATTTGCAATTTTTTCATCGTTTAAATACCCTTTATGCATACCCACAACAACATAGGTTGAATCACATAAGGCCATTTCAAAAACATACGAAGCATCTTCTTGACTTGCAACAGCACTTTCAATAACTTCACCAGTATTGCTTCGTAACTCAACAATTGCTCCTGGCAAAATTTCACCAGAAGATTCTGAGCGAACAATACCTGTAATTTGCTGTGTACAATGAATATATAATCCCGGTAAGGCTAGAAACGAGTAAATATCGTCATCTCCTTTTCCTTCTTTTCTGTTTGAGGAAAAGAATCCTCTATCCTTTAAATCATCAATAATATAGGCAAAATCATCGGCATCACTATTAATTGGCTGGCCTAAATTAATTGGTTCTGACACTGTATTATCATAAATTTTACTTGCAAAAATATCCAATTCACCAAATCCGGCATGACCGTTAGAAGAAAAATACAATATATTATCTTCATCAATATATGGAAACATTTCTTTTTCCTCTGTATTGATTCTTGGACCTAAATTTACAGGCTCCCCATAAGTTCCGTCTTCATTTATGGCGACCACATATATATCAGACTTTCCGATTGAACCAGGCATATCACTAACAAAATACAATCTTTTACCATCAGGACTCAAAGCAGGATGACCAACAGAATATTCGTTGCTATTAAAAGGTAATTTTTCTTTCATTGCCCAGTTGCCATCCAAATCAAGATGTGCTTTGAACATTTGTAAGGTATTGATACCTGCAGAATCTGTTAAGAATTTTTTTTGATAATAATTATTTGCAGTAAAATAAACTGTTTTTAAATCTTTAGAAAAAGATACTCCTGCTTCATGAAATTTTGTATTCACGTCACCAGACAAAGTTCTTTTATCGATTAACTGACGATCGTCAGTAATTAAACCAGTATATAAATCTAAAAAGGGCTGCCCGTTTTCTTTCCAAACTTTTTTCACAACTACTGTATTATCAGTAGGTGCAGCAAAAACAACTCTGTCTTTACCTAAGAAAGCCGTTCCGAAATCAGATTGCTTTGTGTTAATTTTTAAATTCTTTATGGTGTACTCACCAGGGGTTGTTTGAGCGTTTATTAAAAATACGCTTAACAATAAATAAAATAGAGTAATAGTTTTTTTCATATTAGGGGGATTTTTTTATTTAAAAATAATAAAAATTTAGAAAAATCTAGGCGACTTCAAGTTTTTCTTTGAAAAATCAATATCGTATAATA
>CBDTUD010000090.1:0-7968 GCA_965363545.1 uncultured Flavobacteriaceae bacterium
CAATTAATTGACATTTAATATTTCTTTTTCTAACGGTGTAAATATACGAAAAAAATCAATAACACAATAGTATTGAGAATAATAAAGATTTTAGAGTAAATCGTTAATTATTAAAAATTCATTTAACTTCCAATGATAATATTCGTTTTCAAAAAATAATTTATGAAATAAAAATAAGATCTTTTTTACCTATAAAATTAATGCTAACCTTTAAAATAATGAAATTCTATCTATATTTGCTGCACAATTATAAAATTTAATCACATTGAATTTAAATCATTTTCGCCTTTTTTTGGTTTTGCTTTTTCTACTTAATGCATGTACTAAGGAAGTGGATGAAACAAAAATTATTACATCTATGGTTAGCCCTCTAAAAGAAATATCTCAAGAAGAATTGGATTCGTTGGTCAAGAATAGGATTTATTTTGGCCATCAATCGGTTGGCTATAACCTAATGGACGGCATTAAAGAAAACTTACTAATTCATTCAAATGTACATATAAATATCCAAGAAGGAAATCAATTAGATTTATTTGAAAAACCTATTTTAGCTCATGGGAAAAATGGAAAAAATGGAGATCCGAAATCTAAAATAGATGATTTTTGTGCTATTATGGAAAGTGGCTTAGGAGAAAAGGTAGATATTGCTGGTTTTAAATTTTGTTATGTAGATATTAAAAAGGAAACAAATATTGAAGAAATCTTTGATCATTATAAAAAAAATATGGATAAATTGATTTTAAAATTCCCAGATGTAAATATTATTCACTTTACAGCACCAATAAGAACTCCGCAGCAAGGTATAAAAGGTTTCATTAACAATATTTTAGGAAGAAATATTGGTGTAGAAGATAATTTTGCTCGACAAAAATTTAATGAATTAATATTGAAGGAATATGAAAAAAAGAATGTTTTTGATATTGCAAAATATGAATCAACCTACCAAGATGGCTCTAGGGAGTATAAATTAGTAAATAATGAAAAAGTTTTTTCTATGGTTCCCGCTTACACCTTCGACGGGGGGCATTTATCAAACACTGGTAAGAAAATTATTGGTGAAGAATTTTTATTGTTTTTAGTAAAGGTTTCAAATGATGGAAAAAATTAGAAGAATTGAGGCAGGCGATTTTGAACAAATTTCCGCTTTATATGAAAACAGAAAAAGTATTGAAGAATTAAAATGGCTATTCAAGGACGTCGAAAATCCGAATGAATATTGTGCTTATGTAGCAATTAATAATGACAACAAAGTAGTTGGAGCTATTGGATACTCTATTTCTAAATATAAACGAAAAGATTTAGTTTTAGAGGGTGTAATTTTTATGTCATGGATTGTTGCATCTAATTATAAAGGGCTGGCAGGGGTATTATTACTTAAAAAAGTTTCTCTTTTAGGTGATTTTGCCATAGCAATCTCTGGAACAAAAATGGGACAAAGCCTCTATCCCATGTTAAAATACAACTTAGTTTCAAATATAGACACCTATTACAAAGTTTTAAATCCTTTAAAAATTTATAATGCAATAAATCGAAGTAGTTTCCTAAAAAAAATTGGAATGGTTAGCTATTTACTTCCTAGCTATTTTAAAAATTCAAAAATGAATTCTACAAAAATTCAAACTGAATTTGTTACATATGACGGAACTAATTTCTGTGAAGAAAATAATAATATTTTTGGGAAAATAATTACGCAAAATTATGTGAATTGGCTACTTTCATGTCCACTATTAAATACTTATGGCTTTTGTATTAAAAAAGGAGATAATTATCTAGGAATGTGTATTTTGTATATTCAAAAAACAAAAAATAGCACTAAGGGAAGAATTGTTCATTTACCATTTTTAGGAAATGATACAGGTACTTGGATGGAAGTTATAAATTTATGTTTAAAGTTCTTCAAAAAAGAAAACTGTTCTTTAGTTACCAGTCTTTCGCATCATGAAATGAATCATTCTGGATTAATTGAATGTGGATTTTTCAAAATAGAACAGCACAACAAACCATTATACATAAAAGACCTGAACAATAAACTTAATTCAATAAGCTTTAAAAATTGGCATTTACAATATTCAGAAGGAGATAAAGCATATCGCGGAATTTAATTAAAATCTCCTAGTAGTATTAATTCTTTATAAATAGGTATTTTTTAACTAAATTTTTTAAGTTTTGCATAAGTAACTCTTTTACCCATAAAATTTTGTTATTATGCCATCTTTGAGGATGAAAAGTGAACATAATTTGATTTGGTAATTCTTTATTTTGCAATGCTAAAATTATTTGTTCAGTAGAATGATATCTGTTTTTAAAACGCGTTTCCACTTTATCTCTTACACTTACATTTTGCCCATCCCATCTTCTTCCTGTGTCTGTTAAATAAAAAACATTATTAAAATCTACATTGAAATACGGAGTCCCAATTACTTTATAATTACTATAATTAAAGGTATTCCAAATGTCTTTCGAATCATATTTGGACATCGGACTTCCATGCATGCAAATTGTAGTTACCGGGGCAAGTTTTCGTAAATTGGTTAAATTATTTTCAAAGTCAAAAATCGCTTGTTCTAAATCTCCATTACAGGTGGTTAAGTTCTCATAATGATAGCCTATTTCATGCCCTAACGATGCTATTTCTCGTATTATCGCTTCATCCCAACTTTCTGGTACCGCTCGAAAATAATATGTGCCTACAATATCCAATTCGTGTTGTATTTTGGCAAAACGCAATGAATTTTTCGGGAGCAAATCCACATCATGCCTCAGAATAACGGCTTTTTTATTAGGCTTGCTTAAAAACTCATCAAACCTCTGAAAATTATAGTTTTCATTTTTAAGCGTTATTAATAATTCTTTATATTTTTTTAAAGTAAAATCCATATGCAAGTTACATAAATGTTATTATGGTGCTTTTCAAAAGTAAATATTTAATTATTTATACTTCAAATACTATTGAACTAAATGCAAAAATCTTTCCATTTCAGCGTTTATATCTCCTACTTCTTCATAATAATGATCTCTTTTTTTTAACCAATTTCGTTTATTGTCTTTATTTGATAGAAAAATATCAATACAATCTAAGACATCCGAAAATCTGTTATAGTTTTTTAATATATCAAATTCATTTTCCAACAATACAAAATTTGACATATCATTTTCGCCAACAAATGAATTATAGCGAATTGAAGGTGTTCCTAAAAGTGAAGATTCAGTTGCCATAGTTTGAGAGTCACCAATATAAATAGAAGCATGGTGAAGTACCTGATGAATTACCGATGGTGAAATTTTAATTCTATATTTTTCAATTTCTTTAGGAAGCTCTCCCTCTGAAGATATATAAACAGTGCCATGTGCTTGAAGTTTAGCTACCAACGACACTTTTTCATTAGTTGTAAATCCATAATTATTTATATCATGATTTGCATTCCAACTTATAAACCTTAATATAAAATAAGGAGTTGAGGTTGAAAAACCTATATCTTGAATTAATCTTGCATCAGGTTTGAAAATATTGGGGTGCAAATAACAATCCTCAAAAAAACCTTTAATCCGTTTGTGCCTTAAACCGAAGTCTATAGTAAAATTCTCAGGAGTAATTGTTAAAGTTGAATTAGGTGCTACAAATTTGTTTGTAAGTGAAACGACTTCTGAATCCGGTGTTATTAAAGTTTTAATTTGTACAAATTTACTTAAAATTGCGGCGTATGGAGATGCCTTGCTTATAACAATATCAATATTATTATGTTTCAGAATTTTATAATAATTAAAGAGAATTTTTGGTGTTACCAAAAACTTTGAAATAATAGATTTACCGTGCTTGCCGAAAATAAAAAATGGAATATTTTCTACTTCTAAAAGTTTTAATAACACATCCTTATCTCTGGCAATAATTAAAATTGTATTGCTAGAATCTTTTGAGAGATTATTTATTAAACCTTTAAATTGATAATAGTGTTTAGGATGCGATAATTCAAATAAATAATTCATATTAATTGGCAAATGATTTTATGACCTTTGCAGGAATTCCAACTGCGACAGCATAAGCAGGAATATCTTTTGTTACCACTGAACCTGCTCCAATTATTGCCCCTTCACCAATGGTTACACCTGGCATAATTATAGCCCCTATTCCTATATGAGCGCCATCTTTTATAATTACTTTCCCTTCTTTAAAAGGACAATGCATTACATACATCCCAGGTTTATAATTACTAATATCTCTCTGATGGCAAAGTATCATTACACCTGTAGTAATAGCCACTCCGTTACCAATTTCAATCAATTCAGGATTTCTATCGTCGAAAGAAACCAATCTTGCAATGTGACTTTTTTTACCTATTTTAACACCTCTCATTCGATGTAAAAATACCGTAATTTGATATGGAAAACTTACATATGCAATGATATGAAGAACTCTATTTTTTATGCCTTTTAAAATTTCTAAAGGACCTCGTTTATAATTTACTATTGACATATTTTATAATTTCTTTAAAGAGTTTATAGCGTTTTGTTTACAAATTTGAAACTATAAAACGATGTTTGCCTGACCTAACTTGTGCTATTTCAGTCAAATAATTTAAATTAATTTCAACATTTTCTCCGCAATGAAATTTCATTATTTTCAAGATTTCCTGTTCTTGCTTAGAATTATACCCTTCATCTTTTATTAGATTAATATCAATACTATTCTTAGAATTTTGCACTAACTGATAATTTTTTAAGTCAAATTTTCTAAAAATCAATGTAAATGCTGGACCTGCCAAAACCCTTCCATTTGAAAATAAAATTCGCTCTGTTGTTCTTCCAATTATTTTTTTAACCATTAAAGTTTTTCTCCCACAAGAGCATTGTTCCTCCTGCAATTCTGCCATATCCCCAGGTGAATATCTAAACATAGGCATAGCGTAATTAGTTAAACTTGTGTAAACAAGATCTCCTATTTTTTTTCCATCAAAATTCTCATGTACATTTACGATTTCGCAAATACTTGGTTCAAATGAAACATGAAACCCATTATGATGATTACATTCGCTAGCATGAGCGCAGGCATCCGCAGCGCCATATTGATCAAATATTTTACAACCAAAAGCATCTTCTATATAGTCCCTGTGCTCATTTTGCAGTACTTCGGCAGTTGTAAATGCTGCCTTAACAGAAATATTTAATTTATTATCACGGAGGAATTCTGCAAAACCAAGTAGTGAACTAGGATAACCTCTAATAAAAGAAATTTTCTCCTGTTTAATAATCTTATAGTAATTCTTTAAAATTTCTTTATCAAAATGTGTTGTAGATAAAGGGATAAATCCATTTAAACTGTTCCACATATTTCTTTTAAAATTCTTTTTTTGATTGGGTACAATTGATGCTCCGGCAAGCAAAGCCATTTTATCCCCAATAGAATATCCTCCATAACTCCAATCCCTTATTTTCAATGCCCAACCTAAACTCCAACTATCTTTATCATATAAATATTTTAGGGGAGTTCCTGTAGTTCCTCCAGTTGTTCTTCTTAAATATTTATAGGAATTCAATTGTTTTGATTGTATTGATTCATAGTTGTTTCTCACCAATTCTCTTGTAAGTATTGGCAAATTAGTAAGATCTTCTATAGAAATTTTATTCTTGACATCCATTTTAGTTTTATCAAATAGGTCTCTATAAAAACTGGATGTTTGATACGCATGTAAAAAAAGATTATTTAATCGAGATTCTTGATACTCTTTAATATCTTCATAACTATAGGACTTCGTTTCTTTAAGAAATTTATTCCATTTATTTATGGAAGAGTCGCTTAAAATATCCAACACCCTTAAATGGTAATTTTCACTTAGTAGGTTCATACATTTATATCTTTAAAAATAATGTCCCATTTTTGAATTACACTATTATAGGAATGATTTTCAACAACCGTATTTCTGCAATTATGACTATATTCAAGATACTTTTTATGGTCAAAATCATTTAATAACATTTTTAATGTATTACCATACATCTCTCTATTATCAAAAGGAAAAATAAACCCATTGTTATGATCAACTAAATCAGGAATATTTCCTACATCAGTCGTTACTGGAATCAATCCACATGACATTGCTTGCATTAATGAAGTTGGAAGTCCTTCTGTGTAAGAATACATTAAGTAATATTTGGCTTTATTAAACCAAAGTTTTGTATTTGTTTGAAAACCAACAAAGTCAATTTCATTTGTCAAATCGTATTTTGAAACCATTTCGACCAATTCATTATATTTATCACCGTCTCCAACAATTACAGCTTTAAATTGGTATCCTTCTAACTTGAGTTGTTGAAAAATTGATATAATAATATCAATTCGTTTTTCATGAACCAACCTACTTAATATGATAAAATCATATTCCTTATTTGAATCATCCGGCACAAAAAAATCTGTATCAATAGTGCTGTGCAAAATTCTTAACTTAGTTGGGGAGACTCCCTCTTTTGACCAAAATAAGTATGAATTATTTCCAGGCACCAAAAAATAATTTGCTCTATTCGACACTTTTTTCATTAACCAATGAAAAACATTATTTTGAACCTTATTCTGAATAAATAAACCCGTTTGAGCTACGATAAGGTCCTTCCCTGTTAACAACGAAACAAAATATGCAAAAAAAGCATGTGGAACGATATGGTATGCTAGAATAATATTTGCTTTATGTTTTATGGAATAAAATAATAAATATAATGGTCTAGCCAATAAACCAATCCATTTTCCCTTTAAATAAGTTGGAATAAGGATGTAATTCAACTTATCTATTTCAGGTCCTTTTGATTTTCTTATTATAAATATTTTATCAACAGATTTATTTCTTGACAATGGTACAAACTTTGCCTCAAAAGTACCAGGACCCATTTCGGCGGAAGCTATTATAGTCAATTTCTTCTTCATGATAAACTTATATTTTAATAAAACTTAATTCGCACCATTGACTATTATTAGTATAAAAATCAAGTGTGATATATAAATTATTTTTTTCCAGTAGGTTTTACGCGCATATTTCTTTCAAATTCAAATAATTGTGGAATTTTATACAAAGCTAATTTGTCTTTACACATTTTAAGAATCTTATCCTTTATTTCATTCTCTTCAAACTTACTATCGATAACAACAATTGCTTTTAGTGATTCCCCTAAAATCTCATCGTCGAAAGCCTTTATAGAGCAATCTACTACTTCAGGAACAGATAATATAACTTCTTCAATTTCTTTAGGACTAACTCTTTTACCTCCAACTTTTATAATTTCTTTTTCTCTGGCAACGATATAAATATATCCTTCATTATCCTTTTTCGCTAAGTCTCCGGTATGTAACCATCCATTTTTTAATGTTTTTTCTGACGTTTCAATGTCCTTGAAATAACCTTGCATTACATTATCTCCTTTGGCGATAATCTCACCTATTTCCCCATTTGGCAATTCAACGCCATTTTTATCAACAATTTTTAAAATAATATCTGGAATGGCATTGCCAATAGACCCTAATTTTTCAAGCACTAAATTTGGTGGCAAATGAGATAATCTTGCTGTAGCTTCCGTTTGACCGTACATTACATTAAAATTTATATCTGGAAAAGTTTCAACAAACTCTTTGATAAAAACATCGTGTAATTTTCCTCCAGCCTGTGTCACATACTTCAATTTTGGGAATTCTGAATTTTTAAATGATGTTGATTTTTTCAATAACATTTGAAAATGACTAGGTACACCGGCAAATCCGGTACATTCAAATTCTTTGATATCTTTTATAACAGTTCCTAAAAAAAGAAATGTATTATTTAAAACAATCGATCCTCCCACTTTTAAATGAGTATGTAAAAGTGACAATCCGTAACAATAATAAAATGGTAAAACAACGCAAATTCTGTCTATATGATTTAGATTAAGATATTTTATAATCGAATTTGTGTTCGCTATAATATTTCTATGACTTAAAACTACTCCTTTTGG
>CBDTUD010000091.1:0-7903 GCA_965363545.1 uncultured Flavobacteriaceae bacterium
ATTGACCGTTTAATTTTTGCAAGAAATCTAAACCATATTCCTGATATAAATGCACTACAACTTCCGTATCACTAGTGGTAGAAAACTGATGTCCTTTTTGAACCAACTCTTCTCTTAATTCAATGTAATTGAATATTTCACCATTAAAAACAATCCACAAAGATTCTTCCTGATTAGAAAGAGGCATAGTACCTGACTTCAAATCGATAATGCTCAGCCGAACACTTCCCAAACCTATTCGGTCAGACAAATAAATACCGCTTTGATCGGGACCCCGATGCTGAATTCGAGTTAGCATCCGACATAAAACAATCTCTTTCGAAGATGTCTCAACAGTAGCGCCATAAAACCCCGCTATTCCGCACATAAGGTAATTGTAATTAATGAATAATGGTTCATGAAAGAATGAATTATAATTTCGTTTCTACAAAAGAAATAATGCTATTGATTGATTCAAAATTTTTAGGATTAAGCTCCTCATCATTCACCTCAATTTTATAATTTTCATTCAAAAATTCAATTAAGAATAGCAATCCCATTGAGTCTAAAAGACCATCATCAAAAATTAAGGTATCATCTTTAATAGTATTAGCATCCGATAAGGAAGCTTCTACAATATAATTTTTAATTTCGTTTTTAATTTCGCTTTGACTTTTCATATTTCACATTTAATTTGTTATATTTTCAATATTGATTTACTTATATTATTTCCTATTTTTTTTGCTGGATTGCCCATATAAACACTCCACTCATCTGTATTTCTTGTAATAACTGTTGCAATACCTACCAAAGTTCCTTTTGCTAGATGAACACCATCTCTAATAGTGGAATTTGTTCCTAAATAACAGTTTTCACCGATAACACAATTACCAGCCATAGCAACATGGGAAGCAAAAGTTACATGATCTTTAATTTCACCATGGTGACCAACTAAATTACCACTCCATAACATTACATTATTTCCAATTTTAGTGAAAGGATGTAAAACATTACCTGCTTGTATAAAACAATTATCGCCAACTTCGCTATTATATATTACAGATTTACTACTAATATAACTTATCATATTGTAGCCTTTCTCTTTGATATTATTGTATATATTTTCCCTAATCGTATTCATTTGCTCTGATGGCATAGGTGCAAAAAAACTATAACTCTTTGGAGAATATTTAACTTCAACACCTTCAAAAGAGACTATAGGCAAGCCTAAATATTCTTTTTCTTTTGAAAACTCTTCCTTTTTCAAACAAAATGCTACAACTTTATGGTCTGAATCATGTTCAAGATAGTAATGTGCAATTTTTGCCATCTCTCCAATTCCAAAAATTATTATTTTTGCCATTATATAATATTTAAGAGTTTAATTTATGTTAAAAAAGAATTTAAGATTAAACGCTTTTTCTAAGTTAGGGAATCTTATAAAACAAAATCAAATGGGGTAAACAGGTAAGCATAATTAAACGGTTTCAACAAATTCTTCATAAAAGGCATCAACCATTAATGAAATATTAAATTTACTTTCAACAATTTGCCTTGAAAATAATCCATAATTTTCTCTTAACTTTTCATCTGAAATCAGCTCAATAAATTTTTCACTAACTAACTTGGGTGAATTACCATTAATAACATAACCGTTTCTTTGGTCTTCAACTAGTTCAGAAGTTCCTCCGCTATTTGTTGCAACAACAGGCTTACCTAAAGCCATGAATTCTAATAATGCATTAGAAATGCCTTCTCCATGTCTTTTTGTATTAGTAAGTAAAACTCCAATATCACAAATATTCATTATAGATTCTACTCTATCTTGCTTCCCTAAAAATTTAATTCTGTCTAAATTCTTAGGGTCAATCAACCCTTTTAAGGTTTCTGGATTCCCTGGTCCAATGCATAAAAAAGTAATATCGTTGTTTAAATCTAAAGTTAGATTGGCCGCCTTAATGAATGTGTCATAATCCTTTTTATCTGTAATAGATGCTACCATACCAATAACAAAATTGGTACTTATTTCAAACCTGCTAAGAACCTTCGATTTTTCATCCAAATTCTTTACCCTATCGAAATCAAAACCATTATAGATAACAGAACTTTTCTTTTTAGGTGCGTCATAGGAAGATAATCCTGCAAAAGAATTTGCAATTATTTTATCAGAAAATAAAAAAGCTATTTTATAACTTTGAAAAGAACTAGATACATTATTCGGTGCATTAGCTATTTGGTTATTGATCATTGGAATTTGAAAAATAAGCTTTGTCGGAATAGCAATATTTGCGGGCAAATTTCCCCAAACGTTTATAATGTCTGGTTTAATTTTTTTTGCAATTTTATAAAATTCAAATACCGCCTTTAAATTTTTAGAAAAGCCTTTGCGGGTTATAAAATAAAGGTTGATATTATTTAAATCAACATCATAGTGAATATCTTGTTTCAATAATACAAGACTAATATTAATGTCAGTTTTTTTAGAAAGTCCTTTAATTAATTCCAACAACCGTCTTTCTTTACCTCCAGAATGCAAACTATTTATAAAAAAAAGTATTTTCAATTATAATTGATTATTGAATAAAATCTAAAATATTATTCGGTTTTTAAGAAT
The DNA here is from genome assembly GCA_965363545.1 of uncultured Flavobacteriaceae bacterium. Classification (GTDB taxonomy): domain Bacteria; phylum Bacteroidota; class Bacteroidia; order Flavobacteriales; family Flavobacteriaceae; genus Lutimonas. The sequence goes on from CBDTUD010000091.1 coordinate 2,594, forward strand.
CGTTTAATAAATTTATCGAGCGAAGCGAAGTAGGAATTACTATCAAAATATTTTAATCCCAATTCATATCCTGCTATACCAATATCTTTAGACTTATCTGGATATGTAATCACAAACTCCATTTTTTTTGAAAAACTAGTTACGTTATCATCATTTGCAACCAAAGCATTCAATCCATCCTTAAAATAGTATTTAATCTCGCCAAATTCTGTTGTAATTATTGGATTTTTTGATGCAAGATATTCTGCAATTTTTTGAGGGAATCGAGCCATATCTTGTGTGCTATTGCTAAGTGGTATCAACAAAGCTTTAGCATGAATATTATATTGGATTAATTCTTGATATTCCAAATCAGAAAATATTTTAATGAATTCTGCTTTGGGTTGTGTTTTTATTTTAGTTATTATCTTATTCATGTTTCCTCCATGAAGAACCAAATATAAATAATAATTTTTATGGTCTATCAAATTATAAGCATCTAAAATCATATCAAGAGCCTTTTCATAACCTGCACCTCCAATATATAAAAAATAGTTTTCATTTAATTTGTTATCATTTTTTATAAATAAATTAAAATTAACAACTGGGGGGATTTTCAGTATTGGGAGGTATTTTTTCTTCTTTTGAATACGATTTATTAAAAATTCACTTATAGGAATAACACCATCAACAAATAGCATAAAATAATTATCAAATAGAAAATCTTTAACTCTTAAACTCAATTTATTTCTAGTTTCAAAACTTGAACGATATTCAACATAATGGCAAATTAATGGAAAACCAAATAGCACAGAAATTAACTTATATTTTACTAATTCAAAAAAAGATCCTGTTGGATAAAAAAACATGAAGTCTATTTTATTTTGGAACCCCAATTTTAATAATACAAAAATTTCATTTATTTTACCGTAAAAGTTATCCAATCGCCGCAGAAGAAAATGATTCGATTTATATGGGGATATGGTGGTGAATTGGTAGGAAATATTATGAAACTCCCCTTTTCTTTGTATTAATGAATTGGTGTAATCAAAAGGTCTATTGTTGATTGCTAAAATATTATATTCTGCTTTTGAAAGCATGTTATAAATTGCAAGACATCTGCTAATTGGTGCAGATGGTATAAATGGAACTCCTGAAATACCAGTATGTACTATATGAATGATTTTATTCATTTCTTAAAAGTCTTGAGATTTCGAAATTACATCTTCCAAATACCAACAGCTTTATTCGTAATTATTTTTTTATACTGGATTGGAGCAATAAATATTCCATAAACATCACTTATAATCATTGCAATGATAATACTTTCAATACCCATTTTTAAATGAAGTATCATAATAACACTAGACAGTATAAAAATAATAATGGATAAAATAGAACTAAACATTTGTAATTTAATATAACCTACTCCATTGACAAACATTTTGAATACATCTCCAAAATTTTTTGTGATAAAGTAAATTAAAAATAAAAATGAAATATTAAAAGGAATTTTAACCTTATCTCCAATCCAAAACTCATAGAAAGAGTTTGAAAATATTAGCATAAATATCCCTAACACACTAGAAGCTATCCAAACATAAAATAACTTTGTTACGGTCTTTCTAATCCAATCTATTTCCTCTCGAATCCAGGCTTCCGTAAACGCCGCCCAAAAAGGACCTACTATTATTGCGAAAACCATTATTATTATTGAAAAGTATTTGTATCCTACGTTATAAACAACTACTTCATCAGGGCCAAAAGCCTGGGCAATAATTATCAAACTAGTTTGGTACATTACTAACATGGATATTTTTATTACAAAAAATTTAAATCCGAGTCCAAGCAAATCTCTAGCATAATTGAAATCTACATATTTAATGGATGGTACTAAAAAGCTATATCTTTTTCCATAAAAATAAATACTAGCAATTATCAAAACAATGGTTGGAGATAAACTAAGAACCCAACCCAAATAAAGTAAAGAGCCTTTTGTTGTTAAGGTTAGTATATATATTATTATTAATGAAATAACATTTCCAATAGGACCAAATGCATTAGCAACTGCAGGTCGTTGATCTGCCCTAATCACATTATCAATTAGCTGCAAAACAAATCTTAAGAAAAAAAATCCAAAAACAATAAATGATAATGTTGTTAACTCGGTTGACATAGCCTTGTCGGTATTTAAGACTATCGTCCAATCAATAAAAAAATTTCCTATAAAAAAACTAATCGCAACAACACTTATAACAATGGTAATAATTGCATAGGTTGTACTTACATATATTCTAGCTAAATCATAATCTTTTTTTGCTAAGGCTTCTGATAACTTATTTTTTAAACCGTTTCCTAAACCTATTTCAAAAAAAACAAACCAAGTTAAAAAAGAACTTAATGTTAACCATATACCATAAGAAGTTTGATCTAAATAATTTAAAGTTACTCTTACCATTAAAAACCCTGAGATAATGCTTACCCCTTTGATTAAAAAGGACCATAAGATATTTTTTTTGGCCTTTACTGTTCTTTCATGTCCTTTAAAAAAATTTTTTATATTATTAAGCATTTAGTTCCATTTTATAATAATTTTGTTGGTAATAAGAATTGGCAAGAAGTGCCAAAATTAACCCCATTATAAAGAATTGGAAATTTACATCAACAAAATTATCAATTGCGACACCAAGAATACCTAAAAAAGGGGCCCAAAAACTAGTCTTTTTTGCGTTTTTATATAACCTTCTTAACAAGAGAAACAAAAAGCTCAGAAACAATACTGCTCCAATTAATCCATATACGTAAAATAAAGATAAATAACCAACATGAATTTGAGATGATCTTCCTTTTAGAATTCTACGTAATTGATAATCTTGTTCACCGGACCCTCCCATACCGTATTTAATATTACCAATACCTAAAATTGGATTATCCCAATATAATTGATTGAATGCTTTCAATGCCAAAATTCTTGTTCCTGCAGATTTCTGGCTTATATCTTTTTTACCAGTTTCGAATATTCTATCGCTTACGATTTTATCTGCTTCAATACCTATAAAGTTTAAAATATAGAACATCCCAACGAAAACAATTGGAACCATAAAAAATAATTTAACAAATCTCAACACTTTATCTCTTCGATGAGAACTCATAAATAGTAAAACAAATACTAATGAAAAGTTGAGCATTACCCATCTTTGCTTAGATAAGAATACAAAGATCAAGCCCAATAGTAGCCAAGGGATAATTTTATTATTTTTTCTATCTTCATCTTCAAAAATAATTAGAAAAATTGGAACAAATGAAAAACCCGCAGATAAAATTGTACCAAACCATGTGTAAATCGAATATAGTCTTACAGTAGTTTCTTGAGCTAGTAACTCTTCACTAAACATATCTCTTCTCATAAAAAAACTTGGACTATAAACTTGCTGTATAATTATTACTATAGTGGCAATTATTAAAACCATTTTACTAACCTTAAGTATAGATTTAAAGTATTTCTTTGAAATGAATAAATTTTCAATGATGAACATGAAATTAAATGATCCGATCAATTTATTTGAAAATAAATATTCTATTTCAAAACTTCTATTTAACCTATACAAATCGGAATAAAAGACATAGATTATAAACATTAAATAGAATACTAAATATTTAGGGAATCTTATTTCTTGAATTTTTTGATTTATAATTAATATTAGAAATACTCCTACAAAAGATAAGACTTGCATAATTCGATTAAAGCTCATATTAAAATAAACAATAGTTAAATATGCAACAAATGGAGCTACAGCAAAAATACTGATTAAAAATCTATTATATTTTGAAGCAATATTATCCAATATCTTAACTTAAAAAGTCGATTATAATAATTTATTGTGGGAATTTAGACTCAATTGAGATGCTATATTCTATTATTAAACGGATGATTGGTAAGGCGTAATTTGGCCAAAGGGTGATAATCTCCAACCAATGGAGAACAATCTGTATTTCTTATATGGTGTGCAATATTAATAGATTGCCTTGCTTCTTCTAATCCAAATCCATTTCCATCGATGATGTTTTTATAACTTGTCGTATGTAAATCAAAAAAACCTTCACTAAATTCAATTTCTTCTCCATCTACTGTAATCGATCGAAAAGTACGTTGCTCCTTTTTCTTTATCTCTTCTGGTAAAACATCGTAATTTATTGATAAGAACCATCGCACTCTTGCTTTTTCAAATTCCAAATAACCTGCAGCCCTATCATGAGTGTGTAAATGAACAAGGTTAGTTTTTAAATCTCCAAATACCCAAGATAACATATCAAAAAAGTGAATTCCAATATTAGAAGCAATGCCCCCTGATTTTGATTCATCCCCTTTCCAAGAAGTATAATACCAATTCCCTCTAGAAGTCAAATAGGTCAAATCAACATCATAAATTTTATCTTTTGGTCCATTTTCTATTTTCTTTTTTAATGCAATAATACTTGGATGTAAGCGTAACTGTAAAATCGTATTAACTTTTTTACCATGCTCCTTTTCAATATCTACCAAGGCATCAATATTCCATGGATTTAACACTAGCGGCTTTTCACAAATTGCATCTGCACCGCGACGCAATGCCATTCGAATATGAGAGTCATGTAAATAATTGGGTGTACAAATACTCACATAATCTAATTCCACATTATCTTTTCTTTTCAGTTTCTCAATATGACGATCAAATCTTTCTGCCTCAACAAAGAATGAGGCATCTGGAAAATAACTATCCATAATACCTACACTGTCAAATTTGTCCAAAGCGACTAAAAGACTGTTATTTGTTTCTTTTATGGCTCTTAAATGACGGACAGCCACATAACCTCCAACACCAATTACTGCAAAGTTTTTCATGATTTTTCTTTTAAATTAAGTAAAATAACTTTTTGATTTGTTTTAATCGTTATACAGCTTCGCCGCTCTCAGTCCCATTTTAGGATGAAAAAAGACAAAATAGCTTAACAAATACAATTTATTCAACCAATAATAATTGGTTTTATTGTATAACTTTTATTTTCTTTAAAAAATCAAAGTTTTTAATAAATATTAAACAGGACTTCAAAATAAAAAAAGTATTTACAAACAATTATCAATAAAATAATGTGCTCATTATAATTTTTTATTATATCATTATCTATTACATTATTAATTTAATAGTCTTGCTATATTAAAAATAAAATAATAGTACAATTTACTCAAGTTAAATAAACCTGAAATTATTTATACTAGCAATGGAATGAGATGTCGAAAGAAATGGAAAACATTTTTTTGAGGAGGGGATGAAGTCATTTTAGTTTAATTTT
>CBDTUD010000092.1:0-7272 GCA_965363545.1 uncultured Flavobacteriaceae bacterium
GAAGAGGCGTCAAGCGGATTCGAACCGCTGTGGGAGCTTTTGCAGAGCCCAGCCTAGCCACTCGGCCATGACGCCAAAAATTGAGTTTGCAAATTTAATAAATTAAATAGATTTCACAATGAAATATTAAACTTTGTTGTGTATTGATTTTATTTGACCTTTACATCATAAACTTATTATTAAAATGGAAAAGTTGCTTTTTTTAAAGCCAATTCTTAATTTTTATCTGGTAGGAATATTTATAACAATCTTAAGCAGGCTTTTGCTTATTTCGCTTTTTAATAATCACACTTATGCTTTACCGAAAAAATAAGTGTAAGAAAAGTTTTAAATTTTAAGGGTATTTGGTGAGAAGGCAAAAATTCATTTTCGATTTTTTTACAAGTTATCGAACTCGTTTCATTTCAATGGTAACCATTTCAACATTACCTCCGATTGGCGGATTAAGTTTTGAAACTTTTACTTTGGTTTCATCCGCTAAGGGTATTTCTAATAAAATTCGATCTAAAATACGATCGGCAACAGTTTCTAGCAATTTTGTTCGTATTGCCATTTCTTGCTTTACGATTTTATTTAGATGCACATAATCAACGGTATCAGCCAGGTGATCCGTTTTTGCCGATTTTTTTAAATTGGCTTTTACAGATAAATCTACACGATAATCTGAACCTATTTTTCCTTCTTCAATCAGGCAACCATGATAGGCATAAACGCGAATATTTTTTATTTTAATTGTTCCCAACGAGATTAATTTTGGCAAAGATAGAAATTTTCCAATTCTTGGAAGGTTTCGACATGCATTAGAAGCTGTTCTTCCTGAAATTTTGCAACATTGTGTTGAAACAGATACACAAGGTCGACCGCTAAATCGAATATTTTGTTCTTTAATTTACTAACGAACTAAAAATGAAACTCATTTTTAATAGTCTCCATCTTGTGGGTATTTTGACATAAATTGTTCTGCTTTTTCCACCATTTTTTTACTTCCACAAAAAAACGGAACTCTTTGATGTAATTCAGTTGGTTTTATATTTAAAAGTCTGGTATAACCATCGCTGGCTTTTCCCCCTGCTTGTTCTGCTAAAAAAGCCATCGGGTTGCATTCGTAAAGCAATCGTAATTTTCCTTTCGTAGCTTTTGAACTTGTGGGATAAATATAAATGCCACCCTTAATCATATTCCGATGAAAATCAGAAACCAAAGAACCAATATATCTTGAAGTGTAAGGTCTGTCTTCTTCTTCCTCTTGGCAGTATTTTAAATAGTCTTTTACACCTTGTGGAAAATGAATATAATTTCCTTCATTTATAGAGTAAATAGTTCCCGTTTCTGGAAAAGTCATGTTAGGATGTGATAAATAAAAGGTGCCAAGTGCCGGATTCAAGGTGAAGCCATTAACTCCAAATCCGGTAGAATAAACCAGCATGGTAGAGGTTCCGTAAACCACATATCCAGCGGCAACTTGTAAATTTCCGGGTTGTAAAAAATCCTCTATGGTAACCGGAGTACCTAACGGAGTAACTCTTCTATACACTGAAAAAATTGTTCCTACAGAAACATTTACATCAATATTTGAAGAGCCATCTAAAGGGTCGATCAAAACAATATATTTATTGTCATGCGATTTATTTTTGCCTTCAATAATCACAAAATTATCTTCTTCTTCGCTTGCAATTCCGCAAACTATTTGTCGGTTTACCAAAGTGCTCATAAAAATTTCATTGGCATAAACGTCCAATTTTTGTTGATCTTCACCTTGAATATTGGTTTCTCCAGATTGACCTAAAATATCTACTAAACCAGCTTTATTTACTTCGTGATTTACCACCTTTGAAGCCAGTTTTATGGAAGATAAAAGTCGTGATAATTCCCCTGATGAGTACTGAAAATCATTTTGATTGTCGATAATGTATTCGCCTAGAGTTATGTGCTTTTTCATTTATTTGAGTTTTGTTTAGCAAGTTAGTAAGTTTTTTCTTTTACGGGAAATCAATTTATAGTAATTTTCATGTTTAAATAAAATTAAACGGATTAGTAAGAAAATATTATCATGAGTTTACATATACGAAAAGGTATCCCAACCGATATGCCTTCAGTTTTGCAATTAATACAAGAACTAGCTGATTTTGAAAATGAATCAGATGCCGTTGAAATTTCAGTAAATGATTTACTTCGAGATGGATTTGGAGAAAAGCCTGCTTTTGAAGTTCATGTTGCCGAATTAAATAGTGAGATTGTTGGTTTAGCACTTTTTTATCAAAGATATTCCACTTGGAAAGGAAAAGCAATTCATTTGGAAGATCTGATCGTTCGCGAAAAACATCGTGGCAAAGGCGTCGGTAAGGCACTATACACTAGCGTGTTAAAGCATGCATATGACCTTGGATTAAAACGAGTTGCTTGGGAGGTTTTAGATTGGAACACTCCTGCAATCGATTTTTATGAAAGTACCGGTGCCGGAATTTTAGAAGGCTGGAGAGTGGTACACATGAAAGAAAACGGATTAAAAAAATTTATAGAAAACAACTAAAATTGTTGCTTTAAATAATTTCTAATGAAGGTATTTAAATTTGGAGGAGCTTCGGTAAAAGATGCAAATGGAGTTCGAAATCTCGCAAAAGTGCTACAAAATTTCAAGTCAGATTCGATTGTTTTGGTTATTTCTGCAATGGGTAAAATGACTAATGCTTTTGAAAAAATTGTTGACGATTGTTTGTCGGATTCAAAAGAAATAAAAACACATTTAGATGTGATAAAAAATTTCCATTTTGAAATTATGGAAGCTCTTTTTGAGAATAAAAATGTAGCGGTTTACAATGAAATTGAAGCTGTTTTTTTAAATTTAGAACGGTTTATTAATGAAAATAAATCCACAGATTATAATTTTGTTTATGATCAAATTGTCAGTCAGGCAGAATTTCTCTCCACCATCATATGCAGTAATTTTTTGCAGAAGCAAGGAATTGAAAATACATGGGTTGACGTAAGAAATTGTATTGTAACTGATAGTGATTTTCGAAGAGCAAAAGTTGATTGGGATACGACTTGTGAGAATATTTACAAAACTATTTCAAAAAATAAAATAACAGTTACGCAAGGTTTTGTAGCGCGTGATGCCAAGAAAAATACAACTACTCTGGGTAGAGAAGGTTCTGATTATTCAGCTGCCATTTTTGCCTATTGTTTAGATGCAGAAGAGGTTTCTATTTTTAAAGATGTTCCCGGAGTTTTAAATGCAGATCCTCGATATTTTGAGAAAACTACTTTGTTAGAACAAATATCCTATAGAGAAGCAATTGAAATGGCTTTTTATGGCGCTTCGGTAATTCATCCAAAAACGTTGCAACCTTTGCAAAAAAAAGAGATTCCGTTATTTGTACGGTCCTTTGTAGAACCCAAGAAACCAGGTACTTTGGTTTTCAAAGGAGCCGATTTGACACCTAAAATTTCATGTTTTATTGTAAAGAAAAATCAAATGTTGGTTTCTTTATCTGCAAAAGATTTTTCCTTTATTTTAGAAGATGATATTAGCGAAATATTTGATGTATTGCATCAGTTCAAAATCAAAGTAAACTTAATTCAAAATTCTGCCATTAGTTTTTCTATTTGCATTGAAGATAATTTTAGTAATTTCACTGCAATGATAGACCAGCTTGAATTAAATTATTTATGTTTGTTTAACCAAAATGTTGAACTTTATACCATCCGGCATTTTACTACTGAGGCGATGGTTTTGGTAGAGAAAAATAAAGAAGTTTTAATAAAACAAATGAGTAGAGAAACGGTTCAAATAGTAGTAAAAAGTTAAATTAAATTCATGAGTTTAGTTACCGCGAAAGAAGTTGCAAAATTAATTCACCTAGAAAAGCTTGGATTTTTAGGAACTTTCGCAGGTTGGATATTTTTAAAGATATTGCGTGTTTCGCGTTTGAATGAAATTTATGAAAAGCATAAAGAAAAGAAAGATATTGTTTTTTTAAATGCTATTTTAAATGAGGTTAAAATTGAATTTGAAATCCCTCAGGAAGATTTAAAGCGAATTCCTAAAGAAGGTGCTTTTATAACAGTTTCCAATCATCCACTTGGCGGAATTGATGGTATTTTATTATTAAAATTACTATTAGAAAAAAGGCCGGATTATAAAATTATTGCAAATTTTTTACTGCATCGTATCGAGCCATTAAGAAAATATGTAATGCCTGTTAATCCTTTTGAAGATAAAAAAGATATAAAATCTAGCTTGATTGGTGTTAAATCTGCCTTGATACATCTTAAAAATGGGTATCCATTAGGCATTTTTCCTGCAGGGGAGGTTTCTACTTTTAAAGATGGTAAATTGGTTATTGATAAACCTTGGGAAGAAGGTGCAATAAAGCTTATTAAAAAAGCTAATGTTCCGGTAATTCCCATTTATTTTCATGCCAAAAACAGTAAGTTATTTTATTTACTTTCTAGTATTAGCGGTACTTTGAGAACAGCTAAACTTCCATCCGAATTATTATCGCAAAAAGATCGGGTCATAAAAGTACGTATTGGAAAACCTATTTCTGTTGCTGAACAGCAAGATTATGATGATATCAACGATTTTCACAATTTTATTCGTCGGAAAACTTATATGCTTTCGAATTCTTATGAAAAGCAAGGCAATATTTTAACTAACTATAATTTAAAAATTCAAAAAGCTCCGGAAAATATAATAGCAGCAATTGCAACAGAGAAAATAGAGAAAGAAATTGCTCTTTTAAATGAAAATAACAAATCGTTATTGTCGAGTAAAAATTATAAGGTTTATCTGGCAGAAAGCGATGAAATCGAAAATATTTTATTAGAAATCGGCAGATTGCGTGAAATTACTTTTCGTGAGGTTGGAGAAGGCACGAATAAAGCAATTGATTTAGATACGTATGATAGTTTTTATCGACATTTATTTTTGTGGGATGATGACGCAAAAAAAATAGTTGGCGCATACCGAATGGGTTTTGGTAAAGAAATTTTTGAAAATTATGGTATTGAAGGTTTTTATGTCAATGAGTTATTTAAAATTGAACAAGAACTTTTCGGAATGATGAAAAGTACCATTGAAATGGGAAGAGCTTTTATAATCAAGGAATACCAGCAAAAACCTATGCCTTTATTTTTACTTTGGAAAGGAATTATTAGTGTTACTTTAAGAAATCCGGAATACAAATATCTAATGGGAGGTGTAAGTATTAGTAACCAATTTTCAAATTTCTCTAAGTCATTAATGATTGAATTTATGAAATCCAATTATTACGACCCTTATATTGCTCAATATGTGCATCCTAAAAAGGAATATAAGGTTAAATTGAAAGATGCCGACAAAGATTTTGTGTTTGATACCACCAAATCCGATATGAATAAATTTGATAAAATTATTGATGAAATTGAGCCAGGTAATTTGCGTTTACCGGTTTTACTGAAAAAATATGTCAAGCAAAATGCCAAATTGGTGGCCTTTAATGTTGATCCGAAATTTAATAATTCGGTTGACGGCCTGATGTATATTCGTATAGCCGATTTGCCGGAAAGTACCGTAAAACCAGTCATGGAGGAATTTCAAGCCGAACTCGAACAAAAAATAAGCGATGCCGCTACATCAAATTCTTAAAAAAGTAATAATTTTTTAAAACCAAGGTTTTTTATTTGCTTGATAGGTTTGATAAAAATCTTCATCGGTTTTTGTAAGATAAAGAATTCCTTCAATAATGCCTACTAACCAAACAAGCCATCCCAAAAACCCTAAAGAAATCAAGGAAACAGCAAGCATTATAATTCCTTCCTTATTATAACCTAAAATAAATTTATGAATTCCTAAAGAGCCAAAAAGAATGGCTAAAATACCAGCTAAAACCTTTTTGTTGCTAGGTTCATTTACTAATTGCTCATAAGCATCTTGTGCGCCTTTTTTAAATTCTTGAGCCGTTTCTTTGGCTTCCTCTTGAAACTCTTTCGTGTTTTCATTAAGATCTTCTGCTACTTCTTTTGCAGTTTTTTTCAATTTTTGTGCAGCATCTTTAGCATTGTTTTCTAAATCTTTAAAATTGTCGCTCATAAGGCATTAACTTTAAGTTGGTTATACTTGTAAATTTATTAAATTTAAGAATCAAATCCTACATATTAATAGAAATCAATTTAAAGACCTTATCGCCATATTTTTTTCGAAGTACTAAAGTTTAGGTTATTGTGTTAATTTCTGTATTTTTGAATTATCTAACAAAGAATTTTATGGAATCAAAACTCAAAATTGCTGTCATTGGTGGCGGAAGTTGGGCGACTGCAATCGTTAAGATGTTATCTGAAAATCTAGATGAAATTGGCTGGTATATGCGCAGTGTTTACATTGTAGAGCACATCAAAAGAAACAAGCATAATCCTAGTTATTTAAGTTCAGCAGAATTACAACCAGAAAAATTAGTACTATCGAACGATATCAATGAAACTATTGCCAATGCAGATTATATAATTTTTGCGATTCCATCAGCATTTTTAAAGGATGAACTAGATAAGATAACTGTTTCTTTACAGGATAAAATTATCTTTTCGGCAATAAAAGGTATTGTACCAGAATCTGGATTAATTGTAGGTGAACATTTTAATAAAGTGTTAAATGTTCCAATTGAAAATATTGGAGTAATTACCGGACCATGTCATGCCGAGGAGGTAGCCATGGAAAGATTATCTTATTTGACTATAGCTTGTCAAGATGAAGAAAAGGCTAAAGTTCTTGCCAGTAAGCTCGAAAGCAGATATATCAAAACCAAGATTTCAGATGACATTATTGGTACCGAATATGCAGCTATGTTGAAAAATATATATGCAATTTCGGCGGGAATGGCGCATGGATTGGGATATGGAGATAATTTTCAAGCAGTTTTAATGTCTAACGGAATTCGAGAAATGAAGCGTTTTATTAAAAAAGTACATAAAATGAAACGCAATATTACAAATTCGGCCTATTTAGGAGATTTATTGGTAACCGGATATTCTGTTTTTAGTAGAAATAGAATGTTTGGCAACATGATAGGTAAAGGCTACACGGTAAAGTCGGCAATGTTAGAAATGAGTATGGTTGCAGAGGGTTATTACGCTACCAAAAGTGCCTATGCAATTAAAGTGAAAAACGAGGTTAAAACACCAATAATAGATACCGTTTATGCCATTCTTTACGAACAAAAAGACGCAAAAAAGGAATTCTTAAAATTGGTAGAACTTCTAGATTAATACTTATTTAAGTAAAATTCCTTTCTTTTG
>CBDTUD010000093.1:0-6975 GCA_965363545.1 uncultured Flavobacteriaceae bacterium
CAAAGATAGCTAAACCAACACTATTTTTAACTTTAACTTTTTTCATTAAATTTTTTCGATGGGTTTCTACTGTACTCTCACTAATGTGCAATTCTTCTGCAATTTCTCTGGTACTGTATTGCTGTGCAACATATTTTAATATTTCCACCTCCCTTTTGGTTAGCGAGCTGATTAACACACCATCTTGGCTGCCATCATCTTTTGCTTGACCGCTCAATAAAGTTTGCATCATTTTTTCTTTTACATCATCGGTGAAATATTGTTGCCCTAGAGCTACTCGATTAACGGCATTAACAATATGCTCGCCAGCCGATTTTTTAGGCACAAAACCTTGAGCTCCCATTTGTAAAACTTCCTTTACGAGTTTTACATCATCATAGCTGGATAAAATAATGATACCAGGCTTATTTTTATTATTTTTCAAACTGTTTAAAACCCCAATCCCATCCATTTCAGGCATATTAATGTCTAAAACCAAAACATCAGCATTATTTTTATCAAACCACTCTATAACTTGCAATCCGTTTAAAGAAAACCCGACAACTTCCATATTGGTTTCTAGGTTTAGCACTGCTTTTACACCATCGATTAAAATTTGATGATCATCTGCAATATGAACCGAAATTTTTTTATCCATAGCTTATAATATCTATTTTTTAAGTTTCAGAAAATAATGAATATAAAAAAATCCGAAAAACTAAATTTTTCGGATTTCTATTAGTTTAAAGTAAAACGCTTAAAACTTATTTATATTGCAACAATTAGTCCCAAATAATAAGTCCTGCTGGTCTTCTATCAGGCCATTTTACACTTAATAATGAACTCATAGAAGCAACATCATAATTACTCTCATAAATATTATTAAAACCAGTTGAAACTTTACCATTAACTGGTTGTAAATCAACAGTCATTGTTTTTGATTGATTTGAAACACCATTTTCTACTAAGAAAATTTCATTAGATTCTCCTACTAATGAAGAAGATACAATTACATTTTCATCAACTGTAAAAGTTACAGTAAAATCACCATTATTGTTTTCAATAACTGGAGATGTTTTTAATAAAGTACCCTCAATGTCTGTTAATACTGTGGTTGTGTTGTTAGTAAAGTTAGCTGTAAAAGAAGCCATACCTATTAAAATGGCTGCTGCGAAAGTAATTTTTTTCATGATAAAAAGATTTTAGATTTGTATGTTATTATTAAAGCTATTAACCCCTCATGGTCAATACCTCAAATATATAGGCAAACCTACTTATACACAATAGCGAAAACAGGTATATTTTGACATCACCGAATACCACGACAAATCTCCCTAAAAACCATTACATTAACGTTTTTTAAGAAGTTTTATTATTTCAGTTGTTTAAAATTTCTATTTTTAGCTATTATTTAGCTAATCTTCATATCAATTTAAAATTTTTATTATCAGTTATTTACAATTATTTCTTAATTTTCTTTTATGTTTTTATCAATTATTCGAAAAATTATACTTAAATTCGTTTTTTATAAATCGAAAATTAATAGTTTAACTATTTATAATTAGGTTAGAAATATTCTCTTATTGTAATTAATTGTTTTGTTTCTTACCTAATTAATCTTTCCTTTTTCCCCAAAAAAAGAAGAGTTTTATAGCGTTAAATACTTCTTACAAATACTCAAATTTTAACGAATTTGGGTATTTTTTTTGTTTTATAGTAAGGAGAAAAGTTTATTTTAAAATTTACCAACTTGGGTAAAAAAACTCGCTTCTCTCCTTTCTCCCCTATTTTTATCTCTTGAAAAAGAGCAGATTTTGACAATTATGCTATTTCGTCATAATTGTATCTCATGTAGAGAATTATTCTTTCAGTATGTTATATAGAACTTCAATTTTTATAGTAAGGAGAAAAGCTTCTTAATAATAACTCTTTGAGTAAAATTTAATTCACTTCTCTCCTTTCTCCCCTATTTTTATCTCCTGTAAAGGAGTAGATTTTGCCAATCATAAATTATTTTACAATTGTATCTCTTGTAGAGAATTGTTTTTTCAATATGTATCGTATAGAACTTATAGTTTTAATAGTAAGGAGAAAAGCTTCTTTCAATTTTACCATTTCAAGTAAAATGTGATTCACTTCTCTCCTTTCTCCCCTGTTTTAATCTCCAACAAACGGAGTATATCAGATCTTTAAATAAAGAGATTGTATGTTTCTTTATTCAGAGAATTTTTCAAAATGTAATTGATTGGAATTTTGGCAATTTTTATCCTGAATCAAATTTAATAAAAAGGAGAGAAGTAATTTTTTTTGGATTAGCGTTAGAAACTAAAAGTGTTCTTCTCTCCTTTCCCCCTTTTTTTGTCTCCATATCAAGTATGAAGTATAATCTTACAAAAAGATTTTAATCATCTTTTAATTATAATTTCTGAGAAATTTGATTTTTCAAAATGTCAATTCGGATTTCATAGCAATTTTCCAAGTCAAGCTTTATTTTGGATAAGGAGAGAGTTATAATTTCTTTTTACAAATAAATCTCATTCTCTCCTTCTCCCCCCTTTTTTATCCTTAATTAAATTAAGGTGAATTTCTTGACTGCAATTATTACTTCAATAATTACACTACAAATATATGTGCACTTACTGTACTGTACAATAGAGAAAATTAGGATTTTTCAAAATACCCAAAAACCGTTAGTATTTCTTGGTAAAAAAAATAGCTGTTTAAATAAAAATTTAAACAGCTACCACACACTATAACTAAGATATAAGAATTATCGTAATCTATCTACAGATTTTACAAGCGCTTCATCCTTATGAATCGCTTTATTCGCCAAAGCCAATAAAACAATTACTAAAACAGGCATGAAAAGCCCAATACCCTTCTCAGAGATTTGACTCTCTCCAGATAAAGTTAGTAGTAAAAAAACAATAATTACCAATAAATATAAGTTCACCATTATATTAACACGATTTAATACAAATTGATGTTTTCTGTTTTTGAATAAAAAAATAGATACCAAAGACAATAATGCCGATAGTAAAAATGCAACAGGAATAGATAGAAGTTTCCAATCCGATTCGTTTAAAAAATCCATCATATATAACACATCCCCATTACTTGTATTCCATAAAGACACAATAAATAGAAGTCCTCCTGAAATCAACGAAGCAATTAAAAGGTATAATGTTTGAATTCTTTGAAGCATATTTTTAAAATGGAATGCAAAAATACATTAATCTTTTTAAGAAATAAATATATTATATTAATTTAATTTCGTAATATTGTCGCATCAAATCAAAATATATTGTAAATCACTTCTTTACAATAATCTATATAAGTTTACAAATTATACCCATTATACAAACCACAATGTTTCTTTTTACAGAAATCAGATATTTAATTCCTATTTATTTATGATGTTTGAAATAGACGAACTCAAAGAAAAAAAACTTCTAGAGTTACAAGAAATTGCACAAAATATCGGCGTTCCGAAATTTCGTCAATTAAAAAAACTTGATTTAGTATATCAAATTTTAGATGTTCAAGCTGCTAACCCTAAACAAGTTGCAGAAGCTTCTGAAAATACAATGAAATCAAAAAGAAAAAGAATTATTTCTAAAGACAGTTCTTCGTCGGATCCTTTTACTAAAAAAAGTAATCCGAAAAGCACTTCTCCACAGATTAAAGCTGATCCAGAGCCAAAATCTGAAACTCAAAACGCACCACAACGTGTTATTGAGAAAAAAAATAATCCTGTTCACAAAGCTCCTGAAAAGAAGTTTCCCGTAAAAACGGAAGAAAAGAAAGAGGTTACGCAAACAAAACCAAATCCTAAAAAGCAAAACCCAAAATTTGACGGGAATAGCTCTAAGGAACCTAATAAGCCAAACAAACCTAATCACCCTAAAGAACAAAAACACCCAAAACAAAGATCTAACGATTTTAAAAAACAAGGTAAATATCGTGATCCGGACTTTGAATTTGATGGTATTATAGAAAGTGAAGGAGTTTTGGAAATTATGCAAGATGGTTACGGATTTTTAAGATCTTCCGATTATAATTATCTTTCTTCACCTGACGATATTTACGTATCTCAATCTCAAATCAAATTATTTGGTTTAAAAACCGGTGATACAGTGATGGGAAAAGTGAGACCACCGAAAGAAGGGGAAAAATATTTTCCACTTATTCGGGTTTCTTACATCAACGGATTGAATCCTAGCATCGTTAGAGATCGTATCGCATTTGAACATTTGACTCCACTTTTTCCTACCGAAAAATTTAATATTGGAGATAAAAACAGTTCTATCTCAACACGTATAATCGACTTGTTTTCTCCAATTGGAAAAGGACAACGAGGAATGATCGTTTCTCAACCAAAAACTGGTAAGACGATATTATTAAAGGATATTGCAAATGCAATTGCAGCCAATCATCCCGAAGTTTATCAAATCATTTTATTGATCGATGAACGACCTGAAGAGGTTACCGATATGCAACGAAATGTAAAAGGAGAAGTAATCGCTTCTACTTTTGATGAATCTGCTGAAAAACATGTTCGTGTTGCAAATATTGTTTTAGATAAAGCAAAACGATTGGTAGAATGTGGTCATGATGTGGTTATCTTATTAGATTCCATTACTCGTCTGGCTAGAGCATATAATACAGTTGCACCAGCTTCCGGTAAGATTTTATCGGGTGGTATTGATGCAAATGCATTACATAAACCAAAACGTTTTTTCGGTGCCGCAAGAAATATTGAAAATGGAGGTTCATTATCTATTATCGCCACAGCCTTAACGGATACTGGTTCGAAAATGGATGAAGTTATCTTTGAAGAATTTAAAGGTACTGGTAATATGGAGCTTCAATTGGATAGAAATATTTCAAACAGAAGAATATTCCCTGCTATTGACCTAGTAAAATCGAGTACTCGTAGAGACGATCTATTAATGGATGAAAAAACGAGACAACGCTTATGGGTTTTACGTAAGTATTTAGCAGATATGAATCCTATAGAAGCGATGGAATTTGTAAGTGAAAAAATCAAATTCACCCTCAATAATGAAGAGTTTTTAATGTCTATGAACGGCTAAAAAAAATATAATTAAGTTATCCTATTGAAAGTCAGATGCAAAAGCATCTGACTTTTTTTTATCTATAAAAACTCTTTTATTTAATCAGAATTATTATGTATCTTTGCCGACCATATCGCGGGGTAGAGCAGTAGGTAGCTCGTTGGGCTCATAACCCAAAGGTCGCTGGTTCGAGTCCAGTCCCCGCTACTAAGCAAAAGCCAATCAATATTTGATTGGCTTTTTTTATTGTCTTCAAAATTTCTACTCACCATAAAAAAAATTGAATCCATTTTAGTAAACTCCAAAATAAAACAAATTACAATCAAGCTTTAAACCTACTTTTTATATATTTAACCCAAATTTTACCATAAAAAGTTAACCTTACCTCTATTGTTTATGAATGACTATGGATTCCTTTCAATTTTACCCCCAGTAATAGCCATTATTCTAGCCCTAAAAACAAAACAAGTATATATCGCTTTATTATTTGGTATTTGGTTTGCTTGGATCATTATGAGCGGTTGGAATTTTTTAGAAGGAACCATCGCAACATTAGAAGGTTTGGTGAACGTGTTTAAATCAGAAGGAAATACAAGAACCATAATGTTTAGTGCACTGGTTGGAGCACTTTTGCTTTTTATTCAATATTCGAAAGGTGTTGAAGGTTTTGTAAACGAGCTGAATAAAGTGATTACCTATTTCGAAAAAAAACAAAGTGGCTACAGTCGTGTAGTGGTGCAACTTCTCGCTTTAGTAACCGGTTTATTACTTTTTGTTGAAACTAGTATCAGTTCTCTAACAGTCGGTACTTTATACCGCCCGGTTTTTGATAAGTTAAAAATTCCACGAGAAAAACTCGCTTATATTGCCGATTCAAGTTCCGCTCCTTCATCCATCTTAATACCGTTTAATGCTTGGGGAGCTTTCATAATGGGACTCCTTCTTACCCAGGGAATTGAAAGACCTTTTTCGCTTTTATTAGAATCGATTGCTTTTAATTTTTATCCCATTATTGCTATTTTGACCGTTTTTTTAGTAATTGTTTTGAAAAAAGATTTCGGTCCCATGGAGAAAGCCGAAAAACGGACTCGTGAAACCGGAAAATTATTAAATGACAATGCTAAACCGATGATTTCCGATACCATTACTTCACTCGAACCAAAAAAAGGAATCAAGGCAAAAGCATATAATATGATAATTCCGTTGGCAACCATGGTTTTTATGATGCCAATAAACTTAATTTATACAGGTTGGAACAAAGTTGAGACCCACACCGACTTAACCGATCATGTTTTTCAAGCCATCGGTAACGGATCTGGCTCCTCATCTGTTTTGTATTCGGTTACAGCATCTATTTTAGTGGCAATGATTTTATATCGATCACAAGGAATTATGAAAACCGGTGAAATGGTAGATTTGATTTTAAAAGGAATCAGCGAATTAATGCCTTTAGCTCTTTTAATGATGCTCGCTTTTGCAATTAGCGATGCTTGTAATTTGTTGGGAACCGGACAATTTATTGCAAATTGGTCTAAAGATTGGTTATCACCACAATTCTTGCCGGCCATCGTATTTCTTATTAGTTCGTTTATCGCTTTTTCAACCGGAACTTCTTGGGGAACATTTGCTATTATGCTTGCAATCGCTATTCCTATGTCTGAAATTCATGGAGCAAATCTTGCTCTTGTCGTTGCCGCAACTTTAGGAGGTGGTGTTTTTGGCGACCATTGTTCTCCAATTTCCGATACATCGATTATTTCTTCTATGGCTTCGGCGAGCGATCATATTGACCACGTGCGAACCCAATTACCATATGCCTTGGTTGGCGGATTAATTACTACAATTCTTTATTTAATTTTAGGATTCATCTTGCATTAATCGTTTTATTCTAACAATCCAAACTGTTATTTTTTATTTT
>CBDTUD010000094.1:0-6921 GCA_965363545.1 uncultured Flavobacteriaceae bacterium
AACAATGATTTCTTCGATGATATGAAATCGCAAAAACTTACAAAAAAAGGACTTTTAGATAAAAGTTTAATGATTCCAACCGTAAGGTTGGATAACTTCATGTTTAAAAATAAAGGTAATCTAGAATTTGAGAATATCACTAAAGAATGGGGGATTCACTTTGAAGGATATAGTAACGGCGCAACCTATGCTGATTTAGATAATGATGGTGATTTGGAGATCATAACAAATAATATTGATGATTTCGCATCCGTTTTTGAAAATAAAAGTGCCGAAAAGAATAACTTTATTACTATTAAATTTGAGGGTGCAGCAAAAAATACTTTTGGTTTAGGCAATCGGGTTTATCTTAAAACTGGCGATACTACTCAAATGCAAGAACTAACCATTACACGAGGTTTTCAATCTGCCGTAGCACCCGAAATTCACTTCGGATTAAACCAATCTCAAAAAATTGATGAAATAAAAGTGGTTTGGACAAATGGTACTGTTGAAATTTTAAAAGATGTTGCTCCAAACCAAACTTTGGTTATCAATTATAAAAACGCCACAATTCCGCAAAAAGAAACTGCAGAACCAGAACAATTTTTATTTACAGATAAGACTGCTCTCTTTCCAACGCACAAACATGACGAAAATGAGTATAATGACTTTTCAGATCAAATACTAATTCCGCACCGAATGTCGATTTTCGGACCTGCATTGGCGGTTGGTGATGTCAATAATGATGGTTTAGATGATTACTTTATTGGTGGCTCAAAAGGTTTAGCAGGGAATCTTTTTCTTCAAACGAAAGACGGTTTTTCAAAACAGATAATGGAAGTTCTTGAACAAGATAAAGATAGTGAAGATATTGGAGCATTAATTTTTGATGCTGATCAAGATGGAGATAATGATTTATATGTTGTGAGCGGCGGATATGAATATGAGCCAGAATCTGAATTATTACAGGATAGATTGTATATAAATGATGG
The DNA here is from genome assembly GCA_965363545.1 of uncultured Flavobacteriaceae bacterium. GTDB lineage: Bacteria > Bacteroidota > Bacteroidia > Flavobacteriales > Flavobacteriaceae > Lutimonas. The sequence goes on from CBDTUD010000094.1 coordinate 975, forward strand.
CAAAGGTAATTTTACAAAAACCAGCAGTGCCTTACCAAAAATGTTAACCAGTGGTTCTCGTGTATATAATGCCGATTTTGATAAAGATGGTAAAATGGATGTATTAGTTCTCGGAAGACAAAACCCTAAAAATTATCCATTTCCTGCAACGAGCTATTTGTTGAGAAATAAAAGCACAAACGGAAAAGTTCAATTTGAAAATTTTGCGGATTTCACTGGTGGTTTATTCGATAATCTCGGAATGGCAACAAGTGCGGTAATTACTGATTTTAATAATGATAAGAGACTTGATATTATTATTGTTGGAGAATGGATGCCAATTAAAGTGTTTGAAAATACTTCAACCGGATTAAAAGATGTTTCCGAACAGCTAGGATTGGCTGACACTACTGGTTGGTGGTGGAGTATAAATCAAGGTGATTTTGATAACGATGGAGACATGGATTATATGTTAGGAAACAACGGATTAAACTATAAGTATCAAGCTTCAGAAAACGCATCCTTTGATATTTTTACCGCTGATTTTGATGAAAATGGTAAAGAAGATGTGGTACTGAGTTATTTTGAAGAAGGTGTGCAATATCCTGTGCGAGGTAGATCACCATCCGCACAGCAAATTCCTACCATTAAAAGTAAATTTAAAAATTCAGAAACCTTCTCTCTCGCTACTTTAGAAGATGTGTACACGAAAAAAGCATTGGATAAAGCACTTCATTATCAGATAAAATCATTTGCAAGTATCTATTTAGAAAATCAAGACGACAAATTTGTTGTTCATAAATTACCTGTTGAAGCACAATTATCTAGTATCAATCAAATTCTTATTGAAGATTACGACCACGATGGTAATTTAGATGCATTGATTGCTGGTAATTTATACGGCTCTGAGATTGAAACACCTAGAAATGATGGTAGTTATGGTTACTTTTTAAAAGGAAATGGTACAGGTAACTTTGAGCCAGTTCCGGTTTATAAAAGTGGTTTTTTCACGCCCGGTGATGTAAAAGATATGGCAAAACTAAAAGTAAAAAACGATAATTATATTATTGTAGCAAAGAATAATGACTTGTTGCAATTTATTAAGGTTACAGAAAATAAAAATAAATAAAATTTTTTAGAGTCTAGAATATTTTGCTTTTCTCGATTTGCTAATTGTTAAGTTATTTTTTATTACCGTCTTCTGTTAGGTAACAATGGAGGAGGCTCTCCTTTAAAAGGATTCCATCTACTAATACTTTTTGCGTTCATACCAACAGCACGAATTACAGCTCTATCTCCAAAGCGTTCACGCATTTTATCCATAGCTTGGTATAAATTGATGATTTTTTCATTGTCTTCAAATAAATTAATTTGTTGTCCGCCACTCACCAAATGGCTAAATCTTACACCTATTAAACGCACCAACAATCTGCGCTGGTATAGTGTTTTGTACAAGTCTAAAACAATTGGTATAATAATGTGATCTGCAGCGCTATACGGGATTTTTTTTTGTTTTGTATAGGTTTGAAAATCGGAGTATCTAATCTTAAAAGTAACACAAGCAGTTAACTTATTACCTCTTCGTAATTGGTACACTAAATTCTCTGCCATTGCAGTAATAATTCCTTCAAGTTTAACAATATCGGTAGTATCTTTATCAAAAGTTCGCTCGGTAGAAATTGATTTTCGTTCTTGGTATTTTACTACCGGAGAATTATCGACACCATTTGCTTTTTTCCAAATAGAAATACCATGTTTTCCTAAAACTCTTGATAGCATTTCTATCGGCATTTCTTGTACTGTTAGTATTTTTTTAATTCCCAAATCACACAAAGTGATATATGTTTTTTCACCAACCATGGGTATTTTTCGTACAGAAAGCGGGGCTAAAAAAGGCTTTTCTAAACCGTTATTAATTCGCATTTCGTTATTCGGTTTTGCTTCTCCCGTAGCAATTTTAGAAACCGTTTTATTGATAGATAAACCAAAAGAAATTGGTAAACCGGTTTCTCGAATAATTTTTTTACGCAATTCAGAAGCCAATTTATGGCAACCAAAAAACTTATCCATTCCTGTTAAATCAATGTAAAACTCATCAATAGAAGATTTTTCGTACAACGGAACCGTATCGTGAATCACATCGGTAACTTGCTTTGAAAAATTTGTGTAAACTCCTGCGTTTCCTCGTAAAATAATCGCTTCTGGGCACAACTGTTTTGCCATTCGCATGGGCATTCCCGAATGCACACCAAATTTTCGCGCTTCATAACTACATGAAGCCACAACTCCTCTGTCAGAAGTACCTCCAATCAATATTGGTTTACCCTCTAATTTACTATCCATATGCCGCTCACAAGACACAAAAAAAGTGTCTAAATCCATATGTACAATCGAACGTTCTATTGTTGTACTCATATCTTTATTGCTTTTTTTTCTTCCACATAACGTGCATCTTGTATAATTGCCAATTTTTCCATCGCTGAAATTTCTATACTTACACAATCGAATTCTACCACTACCTTGCCTATTAATTTGTAAATTCCTTTACCTCGAAAAGGATATCTTTTTGCTACTGGCGGAAAATGTACCGTATCAATTGCATCACCATAAATATCAGCAAATGTGCCAAAATACATCAAATCACCTTTTGAAGTTGTGGTTCTTTTTACGGTAACATAGTAGCCAAAAACGGTTACTACTTTTCCTGAGAACCGTAGTAATTCCCCTGCTCTTTTTTGCTTCGGAATTGGTTCTATCAATAAATCAAAAGGACTACATAAAGGAAATTCCAAATACTGTATTTCATCAAAAGCGTCTTCTAATTTGGAGTTTTTTAAAACAGGCATTTTGTAGCTTACTTTCTCTGATCGAAATAGCGTTTTTACAGTTTCTTCTAAAGGAATTTTTCGCACTTTCATATGCGCTTCCCATAATAATTCTCGTTTGTTTCTTTTCGTAAAACGGAAGGCATTTATTTTTATCAAAATACTGAGCTGCTCTAAAGAAATGGCTACACGCTCAATAAAATCATCTAAATCTAAATAAAGCCCATTTTGCTTTCTTTCGGTAACTATATTTTTAGCATTTTTAAACTCAAAAGAATGCAGCATCATAAAACCTAGATAAACCTCATTACCCACTATAACATTCTCATTTTCAGAAACATTAACATCTACTGATGCAATAATTGCTCCATGAATTCTCGCTTCGTGCACATAGTGTTCTGGGCGATAAAAACCTCCAAAATTATTGAGTGTTGCGACCATATATTCTAACGGATAGTAGGCTTTTAAATACAGACTTTGGTAACTCTCAACTGCATACGAAGCCGAATGCCCTTTGGCAAAAGCATAGCCAGCAAAACTTTCAATTTGTCGCCATATTTCAGTAGTTAAAGCTAAGGTGTGTTCTTTCTTTTCACTGTTCTCAAAAAACTGATTTTTTACTTTTAAAAATTCTTCTCGAGATCGAAATTTTCCGCTCATTCCTCTTCGTAACATATCAGCTTCGCCTAAACTCAAACCTCCAAAATGATGTGCCACTTTAATCACATCTTCTTGATAGACCATTACCCCAAAAGTTTCGGGCATAATATCAAGCAAATCTTTAGGCGCATCTTTTCTTCGTTCCGGATATCGGTATCGTAAAATATATTCACGCATCATTCCCGATTTTGAAACACCAGGTCGAATTACCGAACTGGCAGCAACCAAACCCAAATAATTATCTACCTGTAGTTTTTTGAGCAACATCCGCATTGCGGGAGACTCTACATAAAAACAGCCAATTGCATTCGCGTTTTTTAAAATGTGTTTGATTTTTTTATCTTCTTTAAATCGCTTGATATCATGAATATCAATTTTTGGGTGTGTTGGATTATTGTAGGCAACAATTTCAACAGCATCTCTAATTTTGCCCAAACCTCGCTGACTTAAAATATCGAATTTGTACAAACCAATATCTTCGGCAATAACCATATCAAACATGGCCGTAGAAAAGCCTTTTGGTGGTAAAAAAGTTGCTGTATACTGATGTATTGGTTTTTCTGAAATTAAAATTCCGCTAGGATGGATACCTAAATAATTAGGAAAACCTTGTATATATTTGCTGTAAATCAATACTAATTTTGATAATTTATCTAAACTTTCTACATGAAATTGCCTTGTAGTTAATTTATCAATTTCCTCTTTTGGCAAGCCAAAAACTTTACTTAATTCTCTAATTGATGCTTTGTACTTAAACGTATTATATACCGCAATAAGCGAGGTGTTTTTAAAATTTTTAAAAATATAATGCATCACGTCATCCCGATTTCGCCATGAAAAATCAATATCAAAATCTGGTGGATTGATACGATATAAGTTAATAAAACGCTCAAAATACAAATCCAACTCAACAGGATCAACATCCGTTATTCGCAATAAATATGCTACAATACTGTTGGCACCACTACCTCTACCAACATAATAATAGTTTTTACTTCGTGCATATTTTAAGATTTTCCAATTGATTAAAAAATAAGAAACAAACTGTTTTTTTTGAATCACACCAAGCTCCTTTTCTAAGCGTTGCAAAATTTCTGGAGTCACCTTTTCATATCGATAGTGCAAACCTCGGTACGCCAGTTTTCGCAAAAACTTAAAATCTAAAACTTCACTTTTAGTATAACTTTTTTGATTTTTAGGATAATCTCCTGAAAAGTCAAACGTAACAGAACAACTTTTTAAAAGCTGTTTGGTATTTTTAATTAACTGCGGAAAATCTTTATAAATCTCTACCAATTCACTCTCTGGTAACATGATATCTGTTTCTTCGCCCTGCTCTGTTTTTGGTAATTTACTCAGTAACGTATTGTTGTCAATCGCTCGCAACAACCGATGTGTATTGAAGCCTTTTTTATTTTCAAAAGAAACCGTTTGTAGAATTACCAATTTGTCTGCATACAACTTCCATTTAGAAAATTTTAAAACATTCAAATCCTGTGGTTTTACGCCTATAAATTCATTTTTTTTGAGAGAAAAAGCTTCTTTTTGAAAAGGATAAATCACATAAGTCCCTTCCATTTTTTTTGCCCTTTCGGGGATGTGCATTGCTGCTGCATGTAAAAATTGTGATAAGTAATTATGTATGTTTTCCAACCCTAAATTATTCCTTGCTAAAAGAATAAATTTTTGTTGTGCTCCGTTTCTAAAATCAACTCCTAAAACTGGTTGTATTCCTGCTTCTTTGGCTAATCTTACAAAGTCTAAGCTAGCCGAAGTACTATTAATATCTGTTAAAGCAAACTGCCGCACACCACATTTCAAAGCCAATTGTAGTAAGGCTTTAATAGCTATTGTACCATAGCGTAAGCTAAAAAAAGAGTGCGTATTGAGATACATTTTACAACTAAAATTAAGGGCAATAAATATTTTACTAATTTAGCTCAATATTTTAGCAAGTCTTGCTCATTAATTTAGCATTGTGAATTATTTTAAATCTGTATTCCAATTATTTTCATTAATTAGAATATCAACAAGGGCTTTACTTTTTTGTACTGTGAGTAATTCTAGGGGTAATTGTAGAGTGAAGCTGCTTTTAAGAAAGAATCATACAGTAACGTTTGTGAAACATTAATGCCTTTTTATGCTTTTGATGAAACAAAAACGAAACATTTAAAAAATATAAAACCCTGTAAACGTAAAGTTTACAGGGTTTTTGCGGAGAAAGAGGGATTATTTTCAATTTCCCCTCCTACCGTATACTGCAAATGCAAAAACAAATCCTTACAGGATTGACATCTTAAAATCAAAAATCCCACTCAAGTAAACTTGGTGGGATTTTATCTTTTAATCTGCGCATTTGCGCTTGATCAGCGGAGAAAGAGGGTCTATTATTTTAACTCTATATATTTGATTTACAGATATTTAAATCATTTTTTTATGATGACTCACCGAATGACTCACCTCTATATTATATATCTGATTTT
>CBDTUD010000095.1:0-6882 GCA_965363545.1 uncultured Flavobacteriaceae bacterium
CATATATCATTTGCTTACAGTGATGAAAAACCTGTATTGCAAAACATGACTTTTTCGTTACAAAAAGGAGAACATCTATGTGTGATGGGAGAAAGTGGTAGTGGAAAATCTACCTTATTAAAAGCTGTATATGGCTTGTTAGATTTACAAAAAGGCACTTTGTTTTGGGACGATAAACCAATACTCGGACCGGCATATCATTTGATTCCCGGGATGAAATTTTTTAAATATGTAGCACAAGATTTCGAATTGATGCCCTTTACTTCTGTTTCTGATAATATTTCTCATTTTTTATCGAGAACAGAATCCGAAGAAACGGAGAAAAGAGTTCAAGAACTTTTGGAGGTAATTGACTTGAAGGAATTTGCCAACGAAAAAGTAAAAACATTAAGTGGCGGACAGCAACAACGTGTTGCCATAGCGAAGGCCTTGGCCTTAGAACCAGAACTTTTGTTGTTAGACGAGCCTTTTAGTCAAATAGATAACTTAAAGAAAAACGCTTTGCGGAGAATGTTGTTTTCGTATTTAAAAGAAAAAAACATTGCCTGTATCGTAGCAACACATGATAGTAATGATGCACTTTCGTTTGCCGATAAAATGGTTGTTATTCAAAACAACAAAATAGTTGCCAGTGGTAGTCCGGAAGAAGTTTACAAAAAGCCTAAAACCAAATATGTAGCTTCCTTTTTTGATGATATTAACGAGGTACTTATTAATGATAAAAAAGTGTTATTGTACCCGCATCAAATTAAAATTGTGAAAAGCTCCAAACAAAAAGCAACGGTTGTGACCTCTTATTATAAAGGGTTTTATTGGTTGATTGAAGTTCTATTAAATGACCAGAGAATTTATTTAAATCATCCTACCGAACTAAAGAAACAAAACATAGTTTCGTTAGAAATAAATAGAAATTTTAGTTTAAAAACTAAGTAATTTAACACCACTATTCCAATACCTTGACCGATCGTATTCGAACGTCGATTACCGGCCTGTCTAAAGAATCTGTTTTCACAACTGCTATAGAATCAATCACATCCAACCCTTTAATAACTTCACCAAAAACGGTGTAATTTTGGTCTAAATGTGGTGTACCACCAATAGTTCTATAGATTTGACGATGTGTCTCTGGTATGGTATAACGTTGGAAGTTTTTGTAACTCTTGAGCAAATTCGTGATACTATCCGTTAAAATGGTAGAACGAACCATATCATTATCTGTATGGGCTTTTTGCAAGGAGTCAAGAAGTGGCTTGTTTGCAGGGTCATTATTGAAATAGTGTTGTGCAAGCCAAATGTTAATTCTATCTTCAGAAATATCCAATACACTATCATTTCGCACTTTACCTTGTACAATATAAAATTGCATGCTGTTAGATGCCCGCTTAGGATTATTGTCTCTCGCTGCGCCAATAACACCCTTTTTGTGAAATAAATCAGGCGTGATTTCAGCATCTACGGTATAAGGCAAGCTTCCTTCACCTAGGGTGTCGCCAGGTTGGGCATTTTTGCTATCGGGATCTCCACCTTGTATCATGAAATCTTTTATCACGCGATGAAAAAGCAAGCTATCGAATTTGCTTTCCTTCACAAGTTTGAGAAAATTGTCACGATGTAAAGGTGTTTCATTGTAAAGTTCAATGCGCATTGTACCTAGATCTGTAACCATTTCAACAGTCTTTCGTTGTTCTACTTCGGGTTTTGAGGATTCTGTTTTATTAGTACAAGCCCAAATTAATAGGATAAATAAAGAGAGTTTTAGGTATGTTTTCATTTTTCTTCTTTTAGTAGTTGATCAAGGTACTATAATTGATGGTTTTATTTATCGATATGCTGAAATTTTAATAGCAGTAAACTTCTTATTTATAAACCTTATAAAATTGCTTTTGGAATAACTTTTCTAGTCCAGGTTTTTAACCGCTTTAATTTATTCACTTCCGAATCAGGATTAAAATCTACTGTAGTTTCCCAAGAATTCTCCGGTTTAAACTCTTCTTCCATACCACGTAAAACGCCTTTAGAAATTGCATCAGAATGAACGATAACGATGCATTCCGTATTTAAATTTGCACTTCTAGGATCCAGATTAAAAGTTCCTATTACCGTAATTTCTTCATCAATAACCATCGATTTTGCATGTAATCCGAATATTGGTTTATACTCTAACTTTTCTTGTAACTCCCCAGTCATAATTTTGGTTCGTTCTAAAGCATCAGGTCGAAATTCAAAAATTCGTACACCTGTATTTAATAGTTTCTTTCTATCTGTTTGGTAACTACTAAATGCTTCAACATTATCTGTTGATGCCAAACTATTGGTGAGAATTCTAACTTTCACTCCACGATCAACGGCTTCCCTGAAAAGGTTTTGACTCAATTCGGTAGTTATCAAATAAGGGGTTTGAATAGCAATAGAAAATTTAGCATTTTTTACTAAATCAATTAAAGCACTCGTGGAAATACCGCCACCTCCTAAACCATCTTGTCCCTCATTTTTTCCCGGGAGGTCAGAAATAAAATGAACATCATCTACCCAAATCAATTCACCCGAATTCTTAATGGCATTAAAAGTAGCTGGTAAATTCTCTATTCTTTTTCTTACTTGAGGCCAAAAATTATCTGGATTACAGGCATACTCATGCAGCTTATCAAATTTAGTATCAGAATTACTAATTTGCGATTTACCTTTAATGAGATCGGTAACATCTTTACTTAATGGGCTATTCCAAAATTCATCAAAAGACGTATTTACCTTACCTGTTTCTTTTCCTAATAATAGAATATCTCTATCTCTAAAATTATATTCATGATCATAATCAAAATATTCATCCGCAATATTTCGACCACCGGTTATTATAACTTTGCCATCAACAATAAATGTTTTGTTATGCATTCTTTGATTGGCAGATCGAAAATCGGTGGTGAGTTTTTCAATTTTATGAAAGATATTTTTCCCTAGATTGACTCCGGGGTTATATATTTTAACCGTAATATTTTCATGAGAAGCAAAGGTTAAAATATCTTGTATGTCAGCATCAACCATAATATCGTCAACAATAATTCTTATTTTAACGCCACGATCAGCTGCTCTCACCAAATAATCACAAGCGATGAGTCCAATATTGTCTGTTGAAAAAATAAAGTATTGTATATCAATTGTCTTTTCAGCATATTCGGTTAACCAAGCTCGCGCCACCATAGAACCACTTCCGTCTTCTAAAACATAAACACCTGTTTTGTTTTTTATTAATGGAGCAAGATCTTCCAATTCTTTTGAGAGAGTCGTATGATCATTTCTATGAATTTTAGAGCAAAAATCCGTCTTTTCTGCAATATCATTCGTATTCGTTTTGGCACATGATGTTAGTATGAGGAAAACGATGATAAAATAATTGTTGCGTTTTAGAATAGACATGTTTCGTTTTATCATTTTAGTTTTCTGCAAAAGAATTACAGCCATAAACTTATAACTTTTTAACGAAAATATTTCAAGAAGATGTATGCTTTTTTGATCAAAAGTATCAGCAACGACTACTCATTTTTAAATTTTATACAAAACTCTTGAAACTGTTTCTATTGTATTAAATGCTCTTTGCACTGTCATACCTAACAACATAAACCAATAATTACCGTTGTTATGCTAAAATAGAGTAGAAACTATACGTAAAACAGGCCGTTCTCGAAAAGCCATAAGAGTTGAGACATTCAAATTATTAATACAAAATAGTATGAATAAATTTAAGTATTTACTAGTAATGTTTGTAGCTGTTATGGTTTCTGTATCATGCAGCAATGATGATGATGATGATAAGGCTTCTGGCAATAGTGATTTAGTTGGAACTTGGGGAATTTCAGAGTCGAGCGATGATTTAGAAATTAACATAAAAGTTACTTTCAACGCAAATGCTACCGGAAAAATTATTAGTGTTTACACTATATATGGAGAAACTGAAACGGAAACTGACGACTTTACATGGAGCACTAAAGGAAATCAATTGACCATGGTAATAGGAGGGGAAACTGAAATATCAACGTACTCTATTTCCGGCAACAAACTAACTGTGACGCAAGATGGGGAAACTACTGTCTTAACTAAACTATAAAGTTTATGAATTAGTTTTCTTTTATAGGTTGTAATTCGCATCTGAAAAAAATTAAAACCCTACTAATTACTTTTAGTAGGGTTTTCTATTTTGGTATAAATACTATTTAAGAATCTACTTGCGAACGATGTGTATCTTAAGAAATTTCGGTTGGTTATCGTTTAATAGATACCACCAAAATATACGGAAACGAAGAACTTGCAAGATTGTGAATTAAACAAAGTAGCATTAAAAGGGAAGAGCTTTTTACAACCGCTATCCTATTTATTGGCCTCAAGTAGATGTAAAAGGTTCTTGTGAGCAATGGAAGAATTTTGTACATGAATGGTAAAATCTGATCAACTAAATGAATTGAAGATTGCGCCAAACCGTTTTCGTTTAATATTTTATGAGACACGCAATAATTTATAATAAATTATGTTTTGATTTTTGAATATTAGAATAGGATATCACTCCTTCGCAAAAAGGGATTATGTATATCGCTTATTTTATAACCAAATAGAAATAAATTAACCAATGATTGTTAAATCAATAAAATTATGAAATTAAAAAATTTCGCATTTGCAGCTATCATGATGGTATGTGCATATAGTTCTGTTGCTCAAAATGACTTTAGAAATGTTACTTGGGGTATGGATGCCAACTCGGTAAAAAAAACGGAAACTTGTAAGTTATCGACAATGGAACAATCTAGAATTGTATATGAATGTTCTTTGGCAGACATTAAAGGGAAAATTATTTACAACTTTACTTCTTCAGGAGAATTAGTCCGGTCTAAATACTTGTTAACTCCTGTTCATTACTCTATGAATTATTTCATAAAAGATTTTAAGTTGTTTGACGAACTACTTACCCAAAAATATGGAGAATCGGTTAAGAAATCTGTAGTTTCAACATCCATTAAAGAAAATGTCACAGAAAATGATTGGCCTGCTTTATTAGCTTCGGGTCAATTACGAATAGAAAAAACATGGAGCACACCAAAAACAACCATATTATTGACCTTATCTAAAACAGGAGAAAAACCTGCTATTCAAATTGATTATATTTCAAAAGAGTATTCAGATAAAGATTTAAAGGAGAAAAAGGCATTAATAATTAGAGAACTTTAATAGGTTTTTGTAATACCATAAAACGCTATATTAAGATAGCTATTACAATGACTAAAAATTGAAGGTTATGAGAAAAAAGGACTGTTCTATTACAGTCCTTTTTTTTATGGCATTATCTTATCCAAATAAATTTATATAACCTTGCTTTATCCAGATCTAAGAGAATTTCAATACAGCCTATGACTAGTGTGTTTCTATTTTACTTAAAGTTAACAACCTCTATTAAGATTTTAAATCTAAATATCTAAGAAATCAAGTATCTAAAATCAATCAAAAACTATAGACAATTTGTTATATTTGTGTAAAATCAAGTAATCCAATATATTATGAAAACTAAAAATTTCCCTAATGGAATAAAACGTCGAGAGTTTTTAAAAACAAGTACAAAATTTGCTGCTTCTACGGTTATGTTGTCCTTAGGCGGTTTTAGCTTGATGAGTGCTGCTGCAAGTTCTTCTGCAATAGAAAACTCTATTCCGGCAATTTCACTCAACAATGGCATAAAAATGCCTATGCTTGGTTTTGGTACGAATACTCTTAAAGATTCTACCGGCGAACGATGTGTGTCTGATGCCATTTCAGTTGGTTATCGTTTAATTGATACCGCCAAAATATACGGAAACGAAGAATTTGTTGGAGCCGGAATTAAACAAAGTGGCATTAAAAGGGAAGAGCTTTTTATAACCTCTAAACTATGGGTTGACGATTTTGGCTATGAAACTACCAAAAAAGCCTTTGAAACTTCGTTAAACAAATTGGGATTGGCGTATTTAGATCTCTATCTTATTCATCGGCCTCGAGGAGATTTTAAAGGTTCTTGGAGAGCAATGGAAGAATTGTACAAAGAAGGTAAAATAAGAGCTATCGGAGTAAGTAATTTCGAACCTGATCAAATCGATGAATTAATGGTAGATGCCAAAATCAAACCCGCCATAAATCAAATCGAAACGCATGTTTTCTTTCAACAGCACAAAGCCTATGAATTTTTGAAAAAATCAGAAATACAAATGGAAGCCTGGTCTCCTTTTGCCGCTGGTCGTAACGGCATTTTTACCAACCAGACCCTTGCAACTATTGGCAAAAAGTACCATAAGAGCAATGCACAAGTAAGTTTAAGATGGAACTATCAAAGAGGTATTGTTGCTATCCCAAGATCTTCTCAAAAGGCGCATATGATTGAAAATTTAAATATTTTTGACTTCGAGCTTGATGAATCTGACATGAAAACTATTGCCAAACTTGATCTTAATACCACGCAATTTCCGGAGTGGGGATAAAGGATTCTAATAATTTTTAATGGGTTTATCTGTATTTTTTAGCCAAAAGGGTTTAAAATTTTTCAAAGAGACTTTTTAAAAGTGATCTTTTCTAAAACCATAACAATTTAAGGTAAAGAGCTGTATTTCCGCTAGAAAGACTTCCGCACAAATACAGCTCCCCCTCAAGTTCTCTTTAAGAATTTAGGGCCTAAAACCATGACAAATTAAAAGTTTACCCTTGTAATTCAGCCATTTTTTTTCCAATATGATCCATTACCTCCTTGAATTCTTTCTCAGGACTAAATTCAATAAATTTCACATCTTTTTCAACAATACCAGTGTGTCCGGCAGGCCAATAATATACATCTCCTGCTGTGCAAAGTTCTTCCGACTTATCGTCATAAAATATACG
>CBDTUD010000096.1:0-6718 GCA_965363545.1 uncultured Flavobacteriaceae bacterium
AATGGTGGTAATTATCCACAATTTTTAAGAACTGGTTATCCAGAATATCCTTTAGATCCAGCGACGAGTTTGAATCCTGACGATACTTCAGTTTATCCAAAACGATGGAAATATCCGGAATCTGAACAAACCACTAATCCTGAAAATTATCAAAAAGCTATTGATGAACAATATGGAGGTTTTGACGGCATTAATCAAGTGCCTTGGTATTTACAATAATACAAGTAGAGTAATTAATTTTGAGTTAATTGTAGTTTTAATCTAAGGGTGTCTCGTATGCCCTTAGATTATTATATTGTTACCAATAACTAAATTGTTACTGTAACAATACTGTTTAATTTTAATATGTAAATGATGCGTTTTTTAATTATTATTTGGAGTCTTTTTAGTTTACAAGCGTGCGAAACAATGAAAAAAGAAAAAATTGATTTTGCAAATAATGTGGTTGTGGCGCACCGTGGCGCATGGAAAGAAAAAAATCTTCCTGAAAATTCAATTGCATCCTTAAAAAATGCAATAGCATTAAAATGCATCGGTTCAGAATTTGATGTGAGAATGACTGTTGACGATGTTTTAGTTATACATCATGATAAGGATTATAATGGTCTTATTATCGAAGAAACAACATATGCTGAGTTGGCAAAATTTAAGCTGTCTAACGGAGAAAAGCTTCCTACATTGGAAGAATATATACGTGCCGGGATGGAAAATAATACTACAACCGGATTAGTTTGTGAAATAAAACCTTCAAAAACCAAAGAACGAGGCAAAATTATTGCTGAGAAAGTTTTGGCTTTGGTTAAAAAGTTAAATGCAGATAGTTATATTTTGTCCTATATCACTTTTGATTATGACATGATATTGAAAATTATTGAAATTGATCCGAAAGCCAAAACACAATACTTATACGGATCTAAGTCACCAGAAGAATTAAAGGCAGATGGAATTTCAGGATTTGATTATGAAATCAAAATTTTAAAAGAACAACCAGAATGGATACAAACCGCAAAAGATTTGGGTTTGACCTTAAACGCATGGACAGCCAATAAACAAGAAGATTTAGACTGGCTTTTAGCGAATGGATTTGATTATATTACAACCAATGAGCCCGAATTGCTATTTGAAAGAATTAAAGAAAGTCCAACAAATAATGGCTACAAATTAGTGTGGAGTGAGGAGTTTAATTACACCGGAAAGCCAGATCCTACAAAATGGACTTATGATTACGGTTTTATTGCCAATCAAGAAAAACAATATTATACTGATAGCCTAAATAATGCTAGAGTTGAAGATGGAGTGTTAATAATTGAAGCCATTAAAGAAAAAGTTGCCAATAAAGATTTTAAGAACCCTGCACTTAAAAGCAGTTGGGCCGAATACAAAACAAAAATAGATAGTGCAAAATATTCTTCGGCAAGAATAAAAACAGAAGACCTTGCCCAATGGAAATATGGGCGTATCGAAGCAAGAGCTAAATTGCCAAAAGGTAGAGGTATGTGGCCCGCTATTTGGATGTTGAGTGAAACCAGAAAAGAACTAGGTTGGCCTGAAAGTGGTGAAATAGATATTATGGAACATGTTGGTTATGATAACGATACCATTCACGGTACCATACACACCAAGGCATATAACCACATGATAGGTACGCAAAAAGGTAAAACAATTTTTATTGAAAATCCGAATGATGAATTTCACGTTTTTGCTCTTGAATGGACACCGGAAAAAATAGACTTTTTATTAGATGGTGTAGTTTATAACCATATAGAAAACGAGCATAAAACCAAAGCTGAATGGCCTTTTGATCAAAATTTTTACCTCATTCTTAATGTTGCTGTTGGTGGTGGCTGGGGCGGTCAGAAAGGTATTGATGATAGTATTTTTCCACAAAAAATGGTGGTAGATTATGTGAGGGTGTATCAACAAAAAAATAATTAATGCCAATCTTGTACAATCTTTTAAGTGAAAGACCATAGTGAAGGTTACCTTCAGTAGATATTATTATTTTAATACTTGAGCAAATTTTAAACTTATGAAAACCGTTTCAAAATCTTTATTTGTAATTATAATCGTTGCATTTTGCGCTTGTAACTCATCTGATAAAAATATTGATAGTGAAATCAAAAAAGAATATCAATTGGTTTGGGAAGACGAATTTAATGAAGAAGGTAAACCAGATGCTGAGAAGTGGAATTATGAAAACGGTTATGTTAGAAACAATGAAAAACAGTACTATACAGAAAACATAAAAAATGCTAGAGTTGAAAATGGTTTTTTGATATTGGAAGCCCATAGTGAAGAAATTGAGGGTTATAAATATTCAGGTGGAAGCATTACTACAAGTGATTTGGTGGCATGGCAGTATGGTAAAATTGAAGTAAAAGCAAAATTGCCACAGGGCGTAGGTATTTGGCCTGCTATTTGGATGTTAGGCGAAAATAATAAACAAGTTAGTTGGCCTAAATGTGGTGAAATTGACATTATGGAACATGTAGGCTTTACCAAAGATACGATCTACGGCACTGTACACACAGAAGCCTATAATCACACAATTGGAACATCGGTTGGTAAAGGTGTTTTTATAAATAATCCTTATGACGAATTTCATATTTATTCCATTGAATGGACTTCTGAAAAAATTGATTTCATGTTAGATAATATAGTTTATCACTCCTTTAAAAACGAAAAAAAATCAGTTGCTGAATGGCCTTTTGATCAAAAATTTAATATAAAACTAAATGTCGCAGTTGGTGGTAGTTGGGGTGGTCAGAAAGGTATTGATGATAGTATTTTTCCACAAAAAATGGTGGTAGATTATGTGCGAGTGTATCAATTAAAATAAAAATTATGAGGATTTCTCTTTTTTTATGTTGCTATTTTTTTATAGGAATAATGTTAGGGCAAGAAATTTCTGTCATGACTTATAATATCCGATTGGATGTTGCATCCGATGGAGAAAATTCTTGGTCAAACAGAAAAGTTGATGTAGTATCACAACTAAAATTTTATGAACCCGATATTTTCGGAACTCAGGAAGGATTGCCACATCAAATAAAGTATATCGATGATGAGTTGCAACATTATAATGTTATTGGCGAAGGTAGAGAGGGTAAAACTAATGGAGAATATTCGGCTATATTTTATAATTCTAAAAAATTTGAGGTTATAACTCAAGCTACTTTTTGGCTCTCTCCAACTCCTGATAAAGTTTCCAAAGGTTGGGATGCAGCCTATATCAGAATATGCACTTATGGTCTTTTTATGGATAAAAGTTCAAAGAAAAAATTCTGGATGTTTAATACCCATTTGGATAATCAAGGAGAAGAAGCTCGAAATAATGGCATAAACCTAATAACTAGTAAAATAAATGAAGTAAATACTGAAAATTTACCCGTTATAGTAACTGGCGATTTTAATGATACTCCCGATAGTAAACTCATTGCAGGTTTAAAAAATAAGATGATTGATACCCGAAGCCTTAGCCAAGAAAGTCCTTTTGGACCTATTGGTACATTCAACGGTTTTAAATTTCATGAAATGGTTAATGATAGGATTGATTATATTTTTATTTCAAAAACACCTAAAATTAACATTCTTAAATATGCTGTTTTAACAGATTCTAAAGATTTAAAATACCCATCCGATCATTTTCCGGTATTTGTAAAGCTAAAAGTAGAATAAAACCGCAATCAATTTTGATAAATGGTACTTCTGTTGTTGATACCATTTATAATTTAGGATTGTTTAGAACTTACAAAAAAGTATTTTTTTAAGATGAATCGGACTTGTATTGATAAAAGCTAAAAATTTCAAATATGATAAAAAACTCCTTCAAAAAAAGGAGTTTTTTTATGTTAACCTTTTTCTTTTCATGGTATTAATAAGAAAAGTACTATGGAAGAATTATTTAACCCAGATTTAGAATTACCACTAGAGCAATTAAAATACTTACAATCGTTTCTGCCCTTGGTAGAATTAGCCATGAATTATGAAGATAGATTAACGGAGTTTTTAATGATGGATATTGAACGCTTAGCATTACAAAAAGGCTATTTCGATTTGGTTTTATATTTAGAAGAGCTCGGCTTTGATTAAAAAGCAAAGTTTCAAATATGATAAAAATCAAGGTTTAAAAATAATTAAATGTTAACTTCATAGCTTCAAAAAGTGTTGCATAATTATATAATCTACAACAAGGAGCTGATGTTCAGGAATACGCACTGCTATAAAAGTATATTTGTTTGGATATAAAGAGTTACGGGCAATTAAAAGAGCGAATATCGATATTGTTGGGAATAAGCCGAAAAACCAACCAAATTTTGAAGTAGGCAAATAAATCAATAATCAAATTTAAATGAAAAAATCATTAATTATCTTGAGTTTAATTTTTACAACTACACTATTTGCACAAACGAAACTTTATGTTCATCCAGACGCTGACACTTATGTATCAAATACTAAAACAATTGCGATTTTACCTATGAAAGTTCAAGTTAAGTTAAGACCAAAAGAACTAAAAGATTTTACTCCTGAACAAATTATAGAAATGGGCAAGAATGAGTCATTAGATATTCAAAAAGGAATGTATACCTGGTTTTTAACGAGGAAAAAAAGAGGATCGTTGTTAGTTGATGTTCAAAACCCAACAAGAACAAATGCTTTATTGAAAGAAAAAGGTATTGATATTCATTCATATGACCAATATTTACCAAGTGAATTAGGTAAGATATTAGGAGTTGAGACAATTATCACAGGTACTTTTGAAACTTCAAAACCAATGTCAAATGGTGCTGCTATTGGACTTGCAGTCTTAACAGGCGGTATGTTTGCAACTAGTAGTGCAACTATGAATATGGATTTTATGAGCGCTACAGATGATGAGCTTGTAGTTAATTATCTCAAAAAGATAAACGGCTCACTTGGTACTGATGCACAGGATTTAATAAACATTTTAATGAGAAAAGTTTCAAGAAGAATACCTTATACAAAATAATATAATTTCAAGTTTATTTATAGTAACAACGATTAAAAAAGGTAAAAGCCCACAAAAATGGGTAAAAAATTACTTCATTGAATAAAATTGATGTTTCTCAAATATAAAAAACTTAAATCTATACATTGGAAAGTTGCGATTTTAAAATCGCAACTTTCCATACACTAAACCGTAATGCATAATTAGGACAAACAAAGGTGAAAGAAACAAATTCGAAAGTATTTATTAGCTATAGTCACGATAGCAAAGAACATCAAAATACTACTTAAATTTAAACATTGAAAATTCTTCACGGTTACAATTCCATGGGTTCCAGTCCCGTTTTATCCGTTGAAAAAACCATTGAAATATTGGTAATTATGGAGTAAATACTTGATAATAAGAGCATTTCTCAAATGAAAATTCCAATTCTTTGGAGGAATAAACGTTATGGTTCCATTACGTAGAAAGAGATTATAAGATTTGCAAATCTCAAAACGTAGACTCATCGATTTTACTGATTGAAACATAAGAACTATCAATCATGTTTAATATTTTACAACACAGGTTAAACATATCTTTGTATTGTAATAAAAACGCTGTTTGTAAGAAGACAGTAATAAACAAAAAGAAGACATTTTAAATCAATAAAACTATTAATTATGAAAACTATAGAAAATAATAAAAACGTAAGAATCGTAAGCCAAAGTAAAAGAAATTTATGGAGTACCAGAAGGCGGTACTGTTAATTAAACCGAAAACCTTGTAAAATTCTAAATTATGAGAAGATTTGACCACATACGACAAAGAGTAACAAATTTTGCTAAAAAGCAAATTAAGTTAACAGATAGAATGACCAAACCTTATACTATTGAACAAGTTATGTTAACCGGATTTAAGCCATAATAAGCCATATTAACTTTAACGGATTGCATTCAGTGATCTAATAAAGCATCTCTTTAAAAACAATACAGACAAAAAAAACGCCAAGCAAGCTTGAGCGTTTTTTTTATTTCATTGCTTATTTGTGACCTTGATAGGATTATTAAAAAATGATCTAGATAAAGCTCCGCTTTGAAAATAAAGATTTTGAATAGGTCAATTGGAGTATTCATGACTCATTTCTGGAGTAGCTCATTGCATTTGCTTTTACAGCAAAGTTATGGTTGCAAAACAAAGAGTTCGAGGAAATGAGATAAGTTAATTGATTATTCATATGATACAACTGGAGTAGCTCATTGCATTCGCTCATCCAGACAAAGCTCGGCTTTGAAAATCAAAAAGGCACAAAATAAAAAAAGCAAGCTTTATTATTTTGCTTGCTTTTCGATTTATTCGTGACCTCGACTGGATTCAAACCAGTAACCTCTTGAGCCGTAATCAAGTGCGCTATTCAGTTGCGCCACGAGGCCAATTTTTAATGGGCAGCAAATATATTTCTTTTTTGCAATAAAGAAAAGATATTTTTAAAAAATTAAATTCCCATATCCATTTTGAATTTTTCTAAGATCGGAGTGGCTTTTTCTTCATCTTCTTGAAAGATAAATAATTCTACTTGAGAAGGAGAACCACCATAAAAACCGGAGGATATTCCCGATTGAAAATTATTTTTTACCAAAGAAGGAATTTGATTTTCGTCGAGGTCTAATTGTAGTCGTTGAATCTCGATTAACGAACCTACAAAAAACCGAATATGCTTTGAATGATCGTCCATGATATGTTGTTTTAGTTAAAGATACAAAATTTAAT
>CBDTUD010000097.1:0-6484 GCA_965363545.1 uncultured Flavobacteriaceae bacterium
GGTCCGCGTGGTGTGGGAAAAACAACTTGTGCCCGAATTTTAGCAAAAAGAATCAATGAAGTAAGTTTAGGTAAAGCTGTTGAAGATGAAGATTTTGCTTTTAATATTTTTGAACTTGATGCAGCTTCAAATAACTCGGTTGACGATATTCGAAATTTAACCGATCAGGTAAGAATACCACCACAAACCGGAAAATATAAAGTCTATATTATCGATGAGGTTCACATGCTTTCTCAATCGGCTTTCAATGCTTTTTTGAAAACTTTAGAAGAACCGCCGGCGCATGCCATTTTTATTCTTGCCACTACAGAAAAACACAAAATAATACCAACGATTCTTTCTCGTTGTCAGATTTTTGACTTTAAAAGAATTGGTGTTGTCGATATTAAAAACTACTTAAAAAAAATAGCGAAACAAGAAAATATTACTGCAGATGATGATGCTTTACACATTATTGCACAAAAAGCAGATGGTGCTTTGCGGGATGCCTTGTCTATTTTTGACCGTGTTGTAAGTTTTTCAGGTGATAATTTAACGCGTCAAGCGGTAACAGACAATCTCAATGTATTGGATTATGATGTTTATTTTAACATTACTAACTTGTTAATTGACAATCAAATACCACAAATTTTGATTGCCTACAATCATGTATTAGACAGAGGTTTCGACGGTCATCATTTTATAAGCGGTCTCGCTTCACATTTCAGAGACTTGTTGGTTGCCAAAGATCCGGCAACGGTTGCCTTATTAGAAGTTGGTGACACTGCAAAAAAACAATATTTAAAACAAGCTGAAAAAGCAGATTTACGCTTTCTATTGCAAGCAATTGATTTGGCCAATGATTGTGATTTAAAATATAAAAGCAGTAAAAATCAACGGCTTTTAGTGGAGCTTAGCTTGTTAAAAATTGCATCGATTACGTTTGATGCGCAAAAAAAAAAATCTAAAAACTTTATAATACCTGCTACTTATTTTCTTTCACTTCAAGTGGATGAAAAATTAGATCTGCCAGAAAGTTTGTTAAAAAAATCTTCAGAAGATATTGCTCAACCAATGGTTTCTGAAGAAAGAGCGAAATTTTCAACTTCTCCAAAACCTGAGAATCCGGTAAAACCGAAAATTACTTTAGAAAAACCAATTGTAACTTTAGGTAAAAGAACTTCTTCCCGAAGAAATTCTGCTTTATCCTTATCGAGTATTTATGTAAATGATGCGGAGATTATAAAAGGGGACGAAATTGATGAAGACAATATAGATAAGTTACCAAAAGATCCATTTACAGAAGAAACATTTTTAAAAACTTGGAATAGTTATATTGAGCAACTTCATGAAGAAGGTGAAAAAATATTTGCTTCCATTTTAAAAGCAGATACGCCAACCATTAAAAATAATATGATTTGCGTTACCTACCCAAATAAAATGATGAAAGCTGAGCTTATTCGCGTAAAATCAAAGGCTTTACGACATTTACGAAAAGTGTTAAACAATTACAGTATTGATTTTAAAATCGCTGTAAATGAAGAAAACACCAAGAAATTTGCTTACACACCTCAAGAAAAATATGAGCTTTTAAAAAGCAAGAATGAGGCGCTTGCAACCTTGCGAAAAGCCTTTAACTTAGAATTATAAATTTTTCTATCTCAAGGCAATCACTATATTAGCATTCACAATAACTAGAAACTATCATTTGGAGTTAAAAACATTCATTATATATACCATTGGCTTTTTAATTGTGGCAATTGCCGCAAACCAAATAGCCAAAGTCTTTCAAAAAGTAAAATTTCCGCTAATTACAGGCTTTATCATAACCGGAATTATTGCCGGTTCTTCCTTTTTGAACTTTATTACGCCACAAGCTATTCATAAATTAAATTTTCTGAATGAAATTGCGCTTTCTATTATCGCTTTTTCGGCTGGTTCTGAATTGTATTTAGACGATCTAAGAAGTCGCTTGCAAAGCATTAAATGGATGACTATTGGTCAACTGATCATCACCTTTGTTTTATCAAGTGTCACTATATTTTTTGTTGCAGATCACATTCCATTTATGACAGAAATGAGCGATTTAACCAAAATTGCTGTTTCCATTTTATTCGGGACTATTTTTGTTGCCCGCTCCCCTTCTTCCGCAATAGCGGTAATTAACGAAATGAGAGCCAATGGGCCGTTTACAAAAACGGTAATGGGCGTTACCGTGGTAAAAGATGTGCTTGTAATTATTTTATTCGCGGTTAGTTTTTCGGTGGCAAAAGCAATGATCAATGGAGAAGAAATGGGTGTTATTTTTCTTGCCATTTTATTGATTGAATTGATTATTTCTTTCGGTTTGGGATATTTGGTTGGTAAGTTGTTAGAAATTCCGTTTTCGATTAATGCAAGCCTAAAAATTAAAGGTTTTTTAATTTTACTTATCGGTTATGGTATCTATTTATTCGCACATTTTGTAAAAATAAAATCTGTAATCTGGTTAGATCACGAAGTTATTTTAGAGCCTTTATTAATTGCAATTATCGGTAGTTTTACCTTAACAAACTACAGTAAAAACCGCATAGAATTTAGAGAAGTTTTAGAGAATATTAGTCCAACAATTTATATTATTTTCTTTACTCTTACCGGAGCATCACTTTCGTTTCAGACCCTAATGAGTGTTTTCGGAATTGCAATCGCTCTATTTTTCTTACGTTTATTTACAATGTTTCTCGCAGGTATTTTCGGAGTTATCACTGTGAAAGATCCTAAAAAGTACACCTTTATTGCCTGGATGCCATACCTTACTCAGGCTGGTGTAGCTTTAGGTTTGGCAACAATCGTGGCAGAAGAATTTCCCGTATGGGGACATGAATTTGAAACTATAATCATTGCTATCATTGTGATTAATCAATTAATTGGTCCTCCGCTTTTTAAATGGTCTTTGAACTATGTAAAAGAAAGTCATTTACGAGCAAAAATGGATGCTTTACAAAGTACTCGAGATGCTATAATTTTTGGTATTGAAAGTCAATCTATCGCATTAGCAAATCAGTTAGAAAAACACAATTGGAAATCAAGACTCGTTTCTTTAGATAAATTTGAATCTTCTGATTTTGAAGAAATTGAAATTATCGACAACTTCGAACCTACAGTAGAAAATTTCAAGAAACTGCAAATGGATAAAGTGGAAGCCGTTGTTTTAATGTTAACCGATGAAAAAAATTATAAATTAGCAGAATTTATCTACGAACATATTGGTATTAAAGATGTTATCGTTAGGCTAAACAAACGAGAAAATTTTGAGAAATTCCATAAATTAGGAGCACTTATTATTGAACCAACTACGGCCATGGTGAGTTTATTAGATCATTTTGTTCGTTCACCAAATGCCGCCACTTTATTATTAGGCATGGACGAAGGGCAAGATACTATGGATATCGATATTAAAAACCAGGATATTCACGGGCTTCGAATTCGGGAACTGCGCCTACCAACTGATATTATTATTCTATCGATAAAACGTAGCGGACAGCTTCTAATGACTCACGGTTATACCCGATTACGTCTTGGCGATGTCATTACTTTAGTTGGGAGTCCGCAAAGTTTAGAAGACATAAAATTTAAGTTCGATACTTAATTTTTTGCGATATTTGTAGCTTATAAAACAAATCTCATGTTAGGACTTAAATTTGAAACCGAAACTTCTTGGGCTGAAATTGCCGAAAACGACTTACAACAAATTTTAACCGATCACGCTTTCGCGGAACAGAAAGCTGCTTCGAATGCAGTATCGATTATTATAAATTATTCCGAAGAAACCGAAATGGTACAAGCCATGAGTGAAATTGCCATTGAAGAAATGGAACATTTTAAAATGGTGCACGACCTAATGATTGCTAGAGGAATGGTTTTAGGTCGTGAACAAAAAAATGATTATGCCAAACATTTGCATAGTTTTTTTCAAAAAACAAATGATCGAACTAATGCCTTAATTCAGCGTTTATTGATTGCCGCTTTGATTGAAGCTAGAAGTTGTGAACGTTTTAAAGTTTTTTCTGAAAACTTAGAAGATGAACAATTATCTTCTTTTTACAAAGACCTAATGGTTTCTGAAGCAAATCATTATACCACTTTTTTAGGTTTTGCGCGCAAATACCAAGATCGCAAAATTGTAGATAAAAAATGGGAAGGACTTCTGGCTTATGAAGCTGAATTCATGAAAAATCGCGGCAAAAAAGCACGAGTTCATGGCTAAAAATTTATTCAAATAAAGTTAGTTTTTTACGATTTGTGACAATCTGCTATTTCAAAAACTGAATTGACAATGGATAATTAATTTGTTCTCCATTGTTTACTTTTATGGCATTGACAATCGGAAAAATAAAACTAAATATTCCAACAACGATCAAACCTAAAATTCCGAGTCCGCATAAAAAAATCATTGGAATACAAATAAAAGCATAAATCATAATGCTAATTTGAAAATTTACAATAGCCTTACCTTGCTCATCCATTTCGTAAATTTCTTCTTTTTTACTCATCCAAATAACCAAAGGCACAATTAAACCTCCGAATCCGGTTAAAAAACTCAATAACTGACTTAAATGGGTAATAACTAAGAGTTGTTTATCTTCTTTCATGATTATTTTTTTATGAGACGTTAAAGTTACACTATTGTTACTTTAAAATTCCCTGCGATTAAACGAATCTTATGTAACTTTGCAAAAAAGTAGACAATTCAAATGGAACAAAATAAAAGCCTAAATAACGATACCATTATTGCTTTGGCAACCTCTTCTGGGGTTGGAGCCATAGCCGTGATACGTCTTTCAGGATCAAAGTCCATTGACATTGTGAACCGATTTTTCCAATCAAAATTTGGTAAAAAAGATTTGAATAAAGTAAAATCGCATACTATCCATTTAGGAAATATTATTGAAAATAATCGAATTTTAGACGAAGTTTTGGTATCTGTTTTTAAAAACCCTCACTCCTACACCGGTGAAAATGTTATAGAAATTTCTTGCCATGGTTCTGTTTATATTCAGCAAGAAATTTTACAGTTATTTTTAAAACAAGGCGTTAGAAATGCAGATGCCGGTGAATTCACCCTTCGTGCTTTTATCAACGGTAAAATGGATTTAAGTCAAGCTGAAGCTGTTGCAGATTTAATTGCTTCTGATTCAAAGGCTTCGCATCAAATTGCCTTGCAGCAAATGCGTGGTGGTTTTTCATCTATAATTGCCGCTTTGCGAGAACAACTTTTAAATTTTGCGTCGCTTATTGAACTCGAGTTGGATTTTGCCGAAGAAGATGTTGAATTTGCTGATAGAAAACAATTTCAAGAATTGATTACCAGAATTACGTTTGTTTTAAAGCGCTTAATCGATTCTTTTGCTGTCGGAAATGTTTTGAAAAATGGTATTCCGGTTGCCATTGTTGGTGAGCCCAATGTTGGAAAATCAACCTTATTGAATTCTTTACTCAATGAAGAAAAAGCGATAGTTTCTGATGTTGCAGGTACAACTCGAGATGCTATTGAAGATGAAATAATCATTAACGGCGTTGCCTATCGTTTTATTGACACAGCGGGAATTCGCCAAACAAAAGACGTCGTTGAAAGTATCGGAATTCAAAAAACTTTCGAAAAAATTGAGCAGGCGCAACTCGTAATTTATGTTATCGATGCTGCTCAAGTTGTGCAAGATAATAGCACCTTACAACAATTAAAAGAAACCGTAAAAAAGATTCACGAACAATTTCCACATAAAAAATTAATCATCATAGCCAACAAAATTGATTTGGTTAATGAAGAAGACTTTAAGCAAAATATGGCAAATTCTTTAGGAGATGATTATGAAAACCTGATTCTTCTTTCTGCGAAAAACAAAAAAGGACTAGAAACCTTGATTCAGCATTTGACCAATTTGGCAAATATGGGAAGTTTAAGCAATAATGAAACTATTGTTAGCAATTCACGCCATTTTGAAGCACTAAACAATGCCTTAAACTCCATAATAGAAGTACAAAAAGGAATCGATGCAGAAATTTCTTCCGATTTATTCGCCATTGATATTCGAGAAGCCTTACACCATTTAGGTCTTATTACAGGAGAGATCACTACAGAGGACCTCTTAGGTAACATTTTTGCAAATTTTTGTATCGGCAAGTAACCTCACAAAACAACCTCAATACGTAGAACAAGAACTTCCGTTTTAGCCCAATCAAACTTGAAATTTCGATTAATAATTTAACCTTTCATTTATTGTTTTGACGTATAGTTCTAAAGAGCCATTTAGGAATGATAGTATTATAGCTTTAGGTCAAGTTTTACATTGATAATTATTATTACTAGTACTTATTTCAAACCAATGGAAAATTAATTGGATCAGAATTATAAAAATGTTAGGGCATTTCGAATTGTTCAATAAAAGATAAATAGATTGATGGAACTGGAGGTTAAAATTGTTAATTTAGAAAAGGTATAAATTGTAGCAAAAGGTACGGTTATCCC
>CBDTUD010000098.1:0-6349 GCA_965363545.1 uncultured Flavobacteriaceae bacterium
GTCATGTTTCGTCCTTTCGCAACTCTATCCACGAAAGTGGTATAAATATCTTCAACACCTTCTTTAGTCACGTTATAAAAACTTTCGCTTATCGGTTCAAACAAACTATACCCGTTAGATTGCTTGTTCGTACCTACTTGTTCGGCATTAATACCCATTCTTTCACTTAAGGCACTCATATTAGGCACTGCACCAAAAACGCCAATACTACCAGTAATTGTTGTTGGTTCGGCAATAATTCTATTTGCATTACAAGAAATATAGTAACCGCCAGACGCTGCTAAATTACCCATAGAAACCACCAAAGGTTTTTCTTGCTTGGTTAGTTCTAATTCACGCCAAATAATATCACTAGCTAAGGCACTTCCGCCCGGAGAATTTACTCGTAAAACAATTGCTTTTACATTACTTGCTTTTCTTGCTTTTTTAAGAGATTCAACAATTAATTCTTGTCCGATATAATTTTCATCTCCTTTACCATACATTATTTCTCCTTGGGCATAAATTACTGCGATTTTATCTTTTTCGGTATAAGAAAGTTTTCCTTTTCCTGAACTTATATAATCTTTCAAAGTAACAATTGGTAATTTACCATCTTCGTCAACATTCGATAAATTTTTGAGTCGTTTAATATAGATGTCTTTAAATATGGCACTGGTAATCATATTATTTTCAACAGCAAGTTTTGCATTTCTTGTTAGCAATTCATCTGCAATTACATTGATTTCTTCAGGTGTTTTGTTTCTGCTTTCGCTGATATCTTCCACTATTTCTCCCCAAATAGAAGTTAAAAAAGACAAAGTTTGTTGTCTGTTGGCATCACTCATCGTATTACTTAAAAATGGTTCAACGGCACTTTTATATTTTCCGTGACGGATAACCTCCATCTTGACACCATATTTATCTTGAAAATCTTTGAAATACAATATTTCACTAGAAAGACCTCTAAAATCAATCGCCCCTACCGGATTCAAATAAATGGAGTCAGCGACTGTACTCAAATAATAATTTTTTTGATCGTACACATCGGCATAAGCGATTATAAACTTGCCCGTTTCTTTAAATTGCAGCAGTTTATCACGAATCGCTTGTGTTTGTGCGATACCTGCATTTATTTGCGTGGTTTCCATACTAATACCTAGAATATTATCATCGTATTTTGCGTTTTCAATCGCATTAATAATACTATTCAATCCCATTTTACCTTGTTCAAAATCAAAAATCTCACCAAATGGATCTGCGCTTTTTGGTGCATAATCTTTAATGGTTCCCTCGAATTTCAATATCAAAACCGAGTTGTTTTTAACGGTAACCTTTTCGTCATCACCAAAAGAAGACCCAATTGCGGCACCGATACCAATTAATACCAAAAACATGATAAAAAAGGAGATAAAAACTCCTAATATAACTGCTAATAATTCTCTTAAAAATGTCATATAATTTAAATTTCAGGTTTGACGTTGAAGGTAGTGAATTGTTACAATTTTTTATAAAAATTTGAATACAAATATAGCCTTTTATCCTTTTGTTTTATTTTCTTTGTACCTGCAGATGAAAATAGTTCGAACTACATATCTATCGTTGGGAAGCAATACAGGTGATCGCCTGCAAATACTTCAAAATGCAGTAAATAGTATTGCTGAAAAAATCGGACATGTAAAAAAAGTTTCTTCGGTATATCAAACAAAATCTTGGGGATTTAACAGTAGTGATTTTTTAAATATGTGTTTAGAAGTTGCTACCAATCTTACTCCTGAAATTTTAATCGAATCTGTTCTTGCCATTGAAAATGAATTGGGTAGAGAACGAAAAGATTCCGATAATTATGAAGACCGCACTATTGATATTGATATCTTACTTTTCGAAGATGAAATTATTTTTTACAATAATTTAAAAGTTCCTCATCCAAAAATGCTTGAACGAAAATTTGTTTTGGTTCCGTTAGCGGAAATTGCACCGAATAGAATTCATCCGATTGCTAAAAAAAGTATCCAAACTTGCTTACAAAATTGTGATGATTCGGGTGCGATTGAAAAAACGGCGTACCTTATTAATCGTCCGATATCTTTACTAGAAAAATATAATTATATCGCCATTGAAGGAAATATTGGTTCTGGCAAGACCTCTTTAGCCAAAAAAATTGGCGACGATTTTAATGCTAAATTAGTTTTAGAACGTTTTGCTGATAATCCGTTCTTACCAAAATTTTACGAAGATAAAGATCGCTATGCTTTTCCGTTAGAAATGAGTTTTTTAGCCGATAGATATCACCAACTAACCGATGATTTGGCCCAGTTTGATTTGTTTAAAAACTTTATTGTTTCCGATTATTTTATCTTTAAGTCGCTTATTTTCGCACAAGTAACCCTCTCGAAAGAAGAATTTAATTTGTACCGTAAAATGTTTGACATTATGTACAAAGAAATCGCAAAGCCAAATATTTATGTGTATCTCTATCAAAGTACAGATCGTTTGTTAGAAAATATTAAAAAAAGAGGGAGAGCTTACGAACAAAATATTCAACCTGATTATTTAGATAAAATCCATCAGGGATATTTAAATTTTATCAAAACAAAAGAGCAATTAAATACTTTGATTATTGATGTTACAGAAATTGATTTTGTTAATAATCCGGAGGAATATCAAAAAATTATTCGTCAAATTACCAATTATAAAGCTGATTAATTTATTGCCCAATTTCCATTTTTTCTGCAAAATAAGCACAGAAGTCACGCATGGTAGCGCTCATTTTTTCGTCACTGGTTGCGGTTTCAAAAGAATCTGCCATAGAGATTAACGTTTGATGAAAAAACTGTTTCATTTCATTAATAGGCATTTCTTTTGTCCATAAATTAATTTTGTAGGTGTCTTTATTCTTACTATCCCAAACCGAAAGCAACATCGCTTTTGCCTCCATATCTTTGATTTCACCATCATCTGCTGACCAGAATATTTCTTCAGGAACTTTATTTTCGTCTAATCCTACTTTTATTTGAATGCTTGATTTATGCTTAATTGCCATTGTTATCTATTTTATTTGTTCAACATGTACAAAATCAGCCTTTCTTTTTTGGCTTGTATTTTGATTTTTTAAAAATCTCTTCGTTTTCGGTAACTACCATTTGCTGTAAAGTTACTTCATTATTTTTCAGATACGATTGCACAATTTGCCATCCAAACCAAGAACCTATTTTGCCGGGAGAATTTTTATCAAATTCTAAATAAAATTTTGAAAACGGAGCATCTTCAATAAAACGACTAGTTAATTGGGCATCGTTATTGTAAAACAGCGTATTTTCAACAAAATATTTCCAAATATCTTCTTCATTTTCATTTGCCCAAGCCATGTGTTGTGGTGCATAACCAATTATTTCATTTGCAGAAACCTGAGGCAAAAAGGCTTGTATCATTTGCAATTTTTTCCCTTCTTGAATCATTCTTGCGATAAAGGTTTTGTTCTCATTTGGTGGTAACAATACTTCCGAAAATTCTTCTGCTACCGAAACCATCATGTGCTCTTTGGTATAATTTTGCTTGATATATTCAGGAAAATCTTGATAAATTTCGTTGTCTTTTCCTAAAAAAACATCTAAAGAAATAAACAACAAACTATCTGCCAACACTACTTTATTATTGTAATCTACATTAGTTAAAATAGTGATTATTTTGGGTTCTTTAAATTTCGGATAATAATATTTTATGTGCTTGAACAAAGAGGTCAATTGCTCTTTTTCGCTATTGAAATCGGTATATAATTTTTGGGTTTCAGCAAAAAGTTCTTGCTCGTCTTTATTCTTCATTTTATTCACCCAAACACTATCTGGGTTGGGCTCAGGAAACAAATAGGGAAATTGTTTTTTTAAATCTGACAATTTTTCTGGTGGTGTAGTATAAAATTGCTGATCAAAACGCTCAATTACTGTTTTCACAGCAATGTTTTCGGTAGGAATGACTTCTACCCTTTCGTTTTTAGAACAACTTAAAAAACTCAGAATTAAGAAAAGTGAAAAAAATTTAAATTTCATCGGTTTATTTGTAATTATCATGTGGATTTTTTCAAAATAATGGATATCTATTTATCCAATTTCAAAAATTTTTATTACTATTTTTACGAACGCAAAACTAACAAATACTTTTAAAATGAATGCAGAAAAGGTTACAAATCATATTGTAAAATGGTTAAAAAATTATGCAACCACCGCAAATGTCAAAGGATTCGTGATAGGAATTTCTGGCGGAATTGATTCTGCGGTGACTTCAATACTATGTGCAAAAACAGGATTACCGGTACTATGCTTAGAAATGCCGATACATCAAGCGCCAAATCAAGTCACTCGCGCACAGGAACATATTGCGCAATTAAAAAAACAATTTGAACTGGTAAGTTCGCAAGAAGTTAATTTAACTTCTGTTTTTGAAGACTTTATAAAAGTGGTTCCGAAAACCGAAAATACCTCTACCGTTGCATTATCTCTTGCCAATACAAGAGCGAGGCTACGAATGACTACTTTATATTATTTTGCCGGAATCAACCATTTTTTAGTTGCAGGTACCGGTAATAAAGTGGAAGATTTTGGGGTTGGTTTTTACACCAAATATGGTGATGGCGGGGTCGATATTAGCCCTATTGCTGATTTATTAAAATCGGAAGTTTACGCCTTGGCAAAACACCTTAACGTAATTGAAAGCATTCAAAATGCGAAACCAACAGATGGTTTATTTGGAGATTCCCGCAGTGATGAAGACCAATTGGGTGCAAGTTATGATGAACTTGAATGGGCAATGCAAGTTTATAATAGCGGTAAAAATGCAAGTGAATTTGATGGGAGAAAAAAAGAAGTTCTTGCTATTTACACCAAATTACATCGTGCAAATACGCATAAAATGATACCTATTCCGGTTTGTGAAATTTCGAAAGCTATAAAAAGCTAAAATAAAGTGCGGTTCAACTCGAAATTAGGCAATGCTTTTATAAACTTTTATCTTTAATTTTTTATCTTTAAATGAAATTGAAAAAGATTAGCTATTGGTATTTTTTTACCTATTTCTTATTTTTAGCATCATTTTTTAGTTTAGCATGTTAACCTTTGGTCTTTTTTGGGACTAATAAGAGCGAAGCTATATCTAAACAGAATGAAATTACTTACAAAAATCAAATTAGAAACCGGAAACCACCGTGGCGTAGAAGTATTATGTATTACTTTTCCGTTTGACCCCGAATTTATTGATAAGGCAAAACAGGCAGGATGTTTTTGGAGCTTGACCAAATCTTGTTGGTACATCGCAAATTCTTCTGAAAATATTACTAAAATTAGAAAAACTTTTAAAGGTTTCGCTCCGATAGATGATCGTTTATTGAAAGTTTCAAAAGAAGAAATTTATGTACCAATAGACAGAAACTCTGAGGAGAAAATTGCCTATAGGCGGGCGGCAATTAAGGTAAAAATTCCAGAGGCTTATACAAATTTATTGATTCGAAGGCGTTATAGTGAAAACACCATTAAAGTTTACACCTCATTTTTTGGAGAATTTTTAGACTTTTACAAAAATAAAAAACCGGAAACGATTACAGTGGAAGAGATTTCGGCATTTCAAGATTATTTAGTGAAGCGCCGAAAAGTTGCTACCAGCACTCAAAATCAGGCTATAAATGCCATTAAGTTTTATTATGAAAAGGTTTTACTTCGAGAAAAGGTTAATTTTCCGATTGATAGACCAATTAAAGAAAATAAATTACCCGAGATTGTTTCAGAGCGAGAGATATTGAAAATCATAAGGTTAACGTCAAATTTGAAGCACAAATGTATTATTGCTGTTTTATATTCTGCCGGTTTACGACGTGGTGAGTTATTAAATTTACGAATTAAGGATATTGATTTTGATAAAAAAATTATCTTTGTTAGGAATGGTAAGGGGAAAAAAGATAGAACTACTATTTTGGCAGAATCAACAGGCATGGCTTTAACATCTTATTTGCGGGAATACAAACCAAATTATTGGTTATTTGAAGGCGTAAATCGAAAGAAATACAGTTCGACTAGTGTTGGCAATATTGTTAGAAATGCTTCTATAAAGGCGGGATTGAATAAAATGGTTCGGCCTCATATGTTACGTCATTCTTTTGCTACTCACATGTTAGAACGGGGTGTTGACTTGCGTTATATTCAAGTATTATTAGGTCACAGCAGCTCTAAGACTACTGAGATTTACACTCATGTATCGAGCAAATCTCTTGCAAATCTCAAGAGTCCGTTAGACTATATTGTAGCATCTAACCCAGTCATTAACAAGAAATTGACCCAAAATTAGATATGGTTGTATATATGCAACATATCATATATAACACGTT
>CBDTUD010000099.1:0-6289 GCA_965363545.1 uncultured Flavobacteriaceae bacterium
GATGGAAAATCTGGTGAACAGAATAATGAATCAGATACACCTGACGATAAGAATAAAAAAAACACAACAAACTCTTCTGATATTGATGGTAATTCAACTAACCAACCAACAGTTGTTTGGAATAAGTTTGATTTTGTACCGGGAGATACAGTCATCTTTGAAGACGCCCCAAGTGCTGATGAAGAAAATGGTGAGTTTCCAAGCCGTTGGGATTTGCATAAAGGTAATGTCGAAGTAGGAAATGTAAATAGTGAAAATGTAATTATGTTCCTTAGTAGTCAATCCTATATTGTTCCGTATTTAAAAAACTCAAAAGAAGATTATTTACCAGATGTTTTTACTGTAGAATTGGATGTATGGTTTGCAAAAGGACAAACAACAGCTAACAGATTATGGATTTATTTATGTGACAAAAAAAACAATAGCAAAAAGACAGAAACGTTAGTTGTAATGCCTCATGGTTTAGACTTTGCGGCGTCTAGCAAAGCTTATCCAGGAACTGAAAATTTAGGATGGTCAAAAGAAACTGAAGGATCGTGGAAACACATCTCTATGGCTTATACCAAAGGGAAATTCAAAGCCTATTTTAACGATACACGTTTAATAAATGTTCCGCACTTAGAAATTAATCCTTCTGGAATTACTATTAGTGCAGGTAACGATAATATGTACATCAAAAACATCCGTATCGCCAAAGGTGGTGTAAAATACTACGACAGAGTACTTTCGGAAGGAAAAATAATTGTAAATGGAATTAAATTCGATGTCAACAAAGCCACCTTAAAAGCTGAAAGTATGGGTCCAATCAATGAAATATATCAATTAATGGTCGATAACCCTACAATTAATTTTAGTGTTGAAGGACATACCGATAGCGATGGAGATGATACTAACAATCAAACATTATCTGTAGAACGCGGAAAAACTGTTATGGATAAATTAATTGCAATGGGAATTTCCTCAAATCGATTGAAATCTACTGGTTTTGGAGAAAGCAAGCCTATTGATAATAATAGTTCCCCTGAAGGAAAAGCAAATAACAGACGTGTAGAATTTGTAAAATTTTAATAAATAACCAAGCAACTATTCAAAATTCATCAGATGACTTTAATCCTTGCAATCCCCCTTAGTCGTCTGATGAACACGAAACTTTAAAACTTTTAAAAAATGAAAAAATTATTATTTATTATTTTAATTGTGCTCCTTTCAGTTGGTGCATATGCACAAAAAGCTAACTATAAAGTTTTTCCATTCAAATCGGGAATTATCGAATATCAAAAAACGGGTAAAACCAAAGGATCTTCAATAAAATACATAGAAGATTATGGGTATAAACAAGCAGATTACGGTGAAAGTGTTACTAAAATGCTGGGTATGAAAACGGAACAAAAAGAAGGAACAATTTTGATTGGCCCAATGGTATATGCAATAGATTATGAAAATAATTCAATAGCAAAAGGTAAGAACCCTGTTTATGAATTATATGCAAATTCTAATGGTAACTATGAAGAATTAGGAAATCAGGCAATGGAAAACTTAGGTTTTACCAATACCGGTAAAACCGGAATCATTTTAGGAAATGAATGTGAAATATGGAAAGGTAATCTTGGCGAGATCTGGACTTGGAAAGGCCTTGCCTTAAAGTCAACAACAAAACTTTTAGGAATGAAAATGGAAGAAATCGCTACCAAAATTATCATTGACACAAAAGTACCGGCAAATAAATTTGAAGTTCCAAAAGATATGGAAATAAAAGAGCAGCAAATTAGTGAAGGTTTGGAAGGCGGTTTACAAAGTTTATTTGGAGGACAAAAATAGGAATAATTGAAATGTGGGTTGTAAATAAATTTTCTTTCCCCTCAAGGTTTACAACCCTTTTTTAAATAAAAAATTAAAAAGAAGTATGGGTTATTATAATTAAAATATTTAAAAATGAAACTATTAAAATCAGTATTATTTGCACTCTTTTTTATTCTAAGTACAAATGTATTAGCTCAGGAGAATAAAACCTATACATCTATTGAAGAGGCATTAAAAACTCCAGATCAAGTTTATAATTTAGAATTAAGTGGGCAAGAAATTACCAATATATCCAGTTCAATTCAGAAACTCAAAAATCTAAAATACCTAACCATAGCAAATACACAAGTTACAAACCTCCCTAAAGAAATTGGTGAACTGCAAAACCTTTCAAATATTGAATTTAGAATGAATCCGTTTACAGATCTGCCGGAATCTATGGGAAACCTTAAAAATTTAAAACATGTAAATATCACCGATAGTAAAATTACCGGATTTCCGAAGTCTCTAGGAAATTTAACCAATTTAGAAAGCATTTCTGTTGCCGTAAGTGATTTATCTAACCTTCCAGAATCAATCGGAGAATTAAAGAAATTAATATCTATCAATATCTCTTCCAGTAAATTGACAAGCATTCCAGAATCTATTGGAAACCTTAGTAATTTGACTGAACTATCGTTAGGAGGAAACGAACTTACCGCTTTACCTGAATCTGTTGGGAATCTCACAAATCTCCAAACACTATTTTTGATTGATAACCAAATAACTAAAATACCTAAATCAGTTGGCAACCTAACTAATTTGACCACACTCTCATTTAGTGGTAACCAACTTACAAACATACCAGAATCTCTTAATACATTATCAAATTTGAAAAGGTTTGATATAAGTAGTAATAAACTAAACGCTTTACCTGAATTTATTACAAGTCTTACAGAATTAGAAGAACTTAATCTAAGTGCTAATCAATTAAAGACTCTTCCAGAATCTATTGGAAACCTCAACAATCTTTATACCCTTAATATTTATGGAAATCAACTAGAATTACTTCCGGAATCTTTTGGTAATTTATCTAATCTTCAAGAATTATACCTTACAAATAACAAGCTCAAAAAGTTACCAGAATCATTTGGAAACCTCAACAATCTTTATACTCTTGATATTAATGGAAATCAATTAGAATTACTTCCAGAATCAATCGAAAAACTTAACAACTTAAATTTTTTGAAATTAAATAATAATCATTTGGTAAATCTTCCTGATTCAATTGGTAACCTTTCAAATTTAGGAAGCCTTTATTTGGAAGATAATCAATTGGTAAATCTTCCTGATTCTATTGGTAACCTTACAAATTTAAGCATGCTTTCTTTAGAGGGTAATCAATTAACCTGCTTGCCTAAATCTATCAGTAAATTAACAAATTTATACAATCTTAATATTTATGATAATCAATTAAATGAAGTAGAAATAAAAAATATTAAAGAGCTATTACCAAATTGTGACAGCTATTTTTAAATAAAAATAAATCTATAAAATAAAATCATAAAAAATGAAAAAAGTAAACTTATTCATCCTATTCCTATTCTTTGTAATAAATAGTAATGCACAAGATAATCATCCGATAATAGGTGCTTGGCAATTAATTTCAGTAGATGTTAATGGTAAAACTGAAACAGGAATGATGGCAGTATGGATTTTTGAAAAAGGAGGGGAATTGAAAGCTGCCAGATCACTATCAGGTGGGGAAATGCCTGTTGGAAAATGGAAATATGATAAAGACCTAAAAACGCTTATTATGGAAAGCACCATAGATAAGGATTTCAATGGTGAAGCCAAAGTATTAAATTTAGATGATGGAAAACTTTCATATAAAAAAGATGAAGCAGTATTAAATTTTGTAAAAGCAGAGATGAAAAAACCTGACAATACACCCATTCCCGAGTTAGGTTATTCTTACATGGATTTTTTAGATAGTGATGGAGGAGATAAATATCTTGAAGATGGTGTTAAATTACCATGGACATTAGATCAGATCTATACCGATTTAAAAAATGTGAAGGAGATGGTTTACAATGTTGATCACTTTGTTCCAAATCAAGGAAAAACTGATTCTTGGACTAATAGTTATAAAACAGAATACCTATCTCCCACTGAGTTAAGTATTAAAGAATACTCTTATTTTCAAAAAGATTATGTTGATATGGATGAAAAAGTATTTTCTCTTGATGATGAAACACGAAATCAAAAAGTGTTTTTTCCAATGAACCAACCAGAATTTTTTAGAGTTATTGGTATAGAAGATTGTAAAACTATATTGGGTATTTTTAAATGTACTGTTATAGAAGGTATTGGAGATTCTGATTTAAATGTAAAATATTGGATGATCAATGATAAAACAGGGGTTTTTGCAAAGATCATTAAATCAAAAAAAGAAGAGAATCCTTTCGATTACACCAATGTATATGAGTTAAAAGAAATTAAATAAAAATCTAAAACAATGAAAAAATTAGCAATAATACTCGCCTTATGTATTGTAATCATAAGCTGTAAAGGAAATGAAAATAAAGCAGCAGACAGTTCAGACATAGCAACCAAAACAGCGCTTAATAAATTAAAACGCTATGGCGTAGAATCTGGAATTATAGCGTACAAAACTACTATTTCTGGTAAAATGATGGGTTCAACTATCTCCGGAGAAGGTACGGCAAACCTCTATTTTAAAGATTGGGGAGCTCTAGAATTAAAAGAAGATAAATCCTCTCAAACTACCTATGTTAAGTTTTTTGGAAAAACAAAAGAAGAAAAAACAAACCAGCATGAGATGCATAAATTAGATAATGGGGAGAGTTATTCTGTTGATTTTGATAACAAAACGATTCACACACAAAAAGATCCGATGATGGAGTATTTTATGCAAACGAATACTGATGTTGAAAAAGCAGGAAAAAATATGTTAGAAGCGATGGGAGGTAAAAAAACAGGAGAGGAAACATTCAAGGGTTATAATTGCGAAATATGGGAAATACTTGGTGGAAAACAATGGGTTCACAAAGGGGTTATGTTAAAAATGGAAATGACCGTTTTAGGAATCACAACAATTAACGAAGCAACCAATGTTGAATTTAATATTAATGTGCCAGACAAATACTTTATGCTTCCAGATTTTCCTATCACAAAAGTAGAAAGCGTTTTAGGTATTGAAAATAGTAACTTTGACCAAGAAGATATGAAAGATTTAGATGCTAATATGGATATGGTTAGTAAGTTATCTTTTGAAGAATGGAAAAAAATGGCTTTAGCCGATAAAGAAGATGAGGAAATGCAAAATATGAGTGAAGAAGAACTTCGTGAGACCTATGATATGATTCAAAAAATGATAAAAATGAGACAGGGGAAATAATACTTAGTAGAAAGCAAACAGTCGCAAGGAATTATTAACGATGCACAACTAAAAGCACTGGAACAAGTAGCTACTAAATTTACCAGTCGCATGGATGAAATGGACGCAAAGTATCAGGAATACTATAATTAAAATACTTATTATGAAAATTAAACTGCTTGTAGTCTTACTTTTTCTATCAGGGAGCATATTCTCTCAAGAAAAACACGTTAAAATATTTCCATTTAAATCGGCAATAATCGAATATAAATACGAAGCTTCGTTTAAAGGTACACATATAAAATACATCGACGATTGGGGATACAAACAAGCCGATTACATGAAATTAGAGTCGAACTTTCATGGTAAGACCGACAAAGCATATGAAACAATTATTCTTATCGGAGAAAAAGCATACACTATAAATCATCAGGAAAATACTGTTGCCATTGGACGAAATTCGACTTACAGTTATTACCTGTTAAACCAAAACAGAAAATGCACTGATATTTCGGATGCTTTACTAAAAAGTACTAATGGTTACTCACTCAATGAAACAAAAGAATTTCTCGGCAAAGAGTGTAAAGTATGGAAAGCCCGTAGAGCAACACATTATACATGGAATGGAATCATGCTAAAATCTGAAATCAATTTTATGGCAATGATGGTTGAAAAAGCCACTAAAATTAAAATTGATGTTGATATTCCGGAAAGCAAATTCGAAATTCCACAAGGTGTAACATACATTTCATCAGACACATATCAAGGATATTCTGGTTTAGAACTAAATTTCGACACAGCTGAAACAAAACCAGAAGCTGAGGATAGCTCAATAACTATTTCCTTTAATTCAAGTGATTTAGACGGATGCGATAACTTTGGTTACGTCTCCGAAAGTGGAGAAAAAGTACTTTCTGAAGGCGTTAACGATTACAATAAAATAGATTACAAAATAATAAAATCGCAACAAGAAATCCTATCTGCAAACAAAACTGAATTGATACAATCGAGTACATTAATTTTTGAAACAAGCAGTGGAGATTTTGGTAAAATGCAAATAGAACATATGAACAAAGATGGTTACAAAATTAGATACGCGATTTTTAACTT
>CBDTUD010000100.1:0-6255 GCA_965363545.1 uncultured Flavobacteriaceae bacterium
CGACTTCCAAATTTAAAAAATAGTAAATACAAGGAGTAAAGCACTTTTTATGCGAAATCGAGGAACGAGATTCATGAATACGTATAAAAAAAATTGAAAATAATGAATACCACGTAGGAGGGAAGCATAATGTATAGAACGATAATAGAAATCATAAACACCTTCAATTCAAATAACTCTTGGTATAAAAATACCCTTGAACCTTTGAAAAGCCACAAACAATTCTTTATACCATTGTCGTTAGATATAGATTTATATATGGATTCTGAAGAAGTTGTACTGTTTGTTTTAAATTTTGACTAAGTATTAGACTAATTTATATTTTTCATCGTTATAATTTCGACAAAAATTGTAGATACTTTATTCACTCCTTTTAATTAAGTAGTTCTTCTTCAATTTACGCTTAGACAGTCCCATTTAAAAACCAAAAAATTAAAAACAAAATTAAAAAAGTACTCCTTATAGCAATTGCTATATTTCCAATGCTAATTTTAGCGCAAAAAGTAAAAGTTAAAAAAGATGTTGTTTCTATAGACAAGATAGAAGTGGGAAAAGTTACTCAAGTAAAAAACGAACATAATCACAATACAGTAACCTATTCTAATTTAAATGGTGATGCAGTTTTACTATTTGATAATGTAGCGACACCATCCCTTTTAGAAGGTAAAGATGAAGCTTATTATTATCCAATCTTAAGCATTCCTCAAGAAAATGTGAGTGTTTATTATGACACAAAAGGATGGTATATATAAAAAAAACAGCATCGTTAAATATTTTATAAAGTATGGTGTACTCAATGCAGATGGAACTGTTAATCCGGCAAAGGCAGAAGAACTAAAAACACTTCCAAAGATACCGGAAGTTGTACTAGCGAACTTAGAAGAGGAAAAAACACAATTGCTAAATCAGGACTTTATTTTAGAAAGAGATCTTCAAAAACCAATCCTACTTACTTTAAAAAATACGAAGCAGTTAGACCTTGCACATATCAGAATACCAGACAAACGTTCTTTTATATTTGATATTTATGAAGTTAAGCAAGATGATAAAGTTATTGCTAAAGTTATTGCTCGATATTATTATACACTAACAGATGTTGAGAAAAAAGGTGGTGATCCAGAGATTTTTATTTTAAATAGTAAAGGCGGTAGAATAGCTTATATTAATTCCTTTCCAACTTTATTTAGAGTTCATAATGGCGAAAAAGAGTATAAGAAAAATGAAATGGAATTTTTATCTGAAAAATCTGCTTCCAAAAAGATAAGCTTAGCTTTAGAGTGGTTGGTTAATAATAATAAACTTTAGTAGTTTTTTTACCTATATTTTAAAACGCAGCCTCAATAGGTTGCGTTTTTTGTTTTGCCTTTTTGCAATTGCGAACTCTGTAAAATATTATTATTTGTGTGTTATAATGTTAGCGTTATGTAATTGGAGCTTTATTCATGCTATTTCTATTTTAATTATCTGAGTTCATGAATCTCGAAGAAGCCAGATGGCCCAACGGTATACATCATTTTCTTTATTGTTTTCTTCTATAATTTTTCTCTACGATGTAAATAAAAACGAAGGATGAGAACACCACTATAAGTTGATTTGAAAAACTTAGTTTTTCTTATCTTCTTTGGCTGTAATATGATGCAAGACTTCCTCTGGAAACGGGAATATGATAGTTGAATTTTTTTCAGCCGCAATATTCGATAAGGTTTGATACAAACGTAATTTTATAGCAGAAGGGGATTGATCTATTAATTTACCAGCGTCTAATAATTTTCCAGCTGCTTGTTCTTCAGCCAATGCTAAGATAATACGTGCTCTTCTAGAGCGTTCTGCTTCCGCTTGACTTGCCATCATCCGTTTCATGTTTTCTGGTAGCTGAATGTCTTTAATTTTCACATCATTAACTTCTATACCCCATTCGCGGGTTTCTAGCTCTACAATATGTTTTATGTTTTTACCCATTTCTTCACGTTTAGAGAGTATAGTGTCCAATTCCACTTTTCCACAAACATCTCGCAAGGCAGCCTGAGCCAATTGGGTAATAGCAAATTTGTATTCTTCAACTTCTAAAACGGCTTTTTCAGGATCATTAATTTTAAAGAATACAACACCATCAATGCTACAAGGCACATTGTCTTCTGTCATGACTTCTTGAGAAACAATATTGATAGTAATGACACGAATATCCACAATTTGTATAGAATCTATTACTGGGATAATCCATCTTAAACCAGGTTGAAGAGTTTTAATGTATTTTCCAAACCTAAATTTAAGAGCTCTTTTATATTCGTATATAATTCGAATACCAGATAAAAGGAATAGTGCACTAATAATGATAAATAACATCAAAGCAGTCATGATAATTTTATTTTAAATTATTTTAATTGAACGTAAGGCAAAAGGTTTTAATTAATCTCTTTTTAAGAGAACCTATTCATTAGTACTAAACTCAAAATAAGAGGTAGTTTATTTTGAGATTATTAGAGAGCCTGTAGAAGGTACAAAAAATAAAGCATATTTTATCGAATACGCGATTTTTAATTAGAGCAAAAAGGTTAGCTTTTTTTTGGCATTGGCAAGTAGCTTTAACATATTTTAAAACCTTAAATTATCCTGTGGATGATTTAAGTTATGAGAAAGTAGATGCGGCTGGGCCGATATGAGCCTAAAGTCGATCATAGCTTATATTATGTAAATTAGCGCAAAAATTGGGCTAAGCAAACTATTATAAATGTTCTATAATGTACCGCGTTATGTAACTTTGCTTTATTCACGCTATTTCTATTTTAATTATTTGAGTTCATGAATCTCGCAAACTCAATATTCCAAATTATGATCAAGAAAGTATCGAAGAAATAGCATTTTTAATTGGAAATAAAAAAGCAGAGGGTTTTCATCTAGAAATCGATGCTATAGTTTTAAACTAAGTCGTGTTCGTTTATAGGTTTAATCTACTTTCAAAAAAACTTAAAATTTGTTAGCAAAACAACAATTACCACAAGAAAACTTCCTGCATTCAGATAAATTTATTTTCTGTTTAGAAGCGGTTCCAGATATAGAAACCAACGACGCTACCGAGGTACTAATAAATCTAGAACAATTGGCATTGCAATCTGGAGTAAATAGTATTTATAAAACTTGTGACACCATTGAAGGTCTCGAAGACAGTTTAAATGCTTTGGTGTACGATGACCATAATTTTAAAAACTATGAAATAATTTACTTTGTTCTTCAAGGGGAAGATAATAATATTTGTATCAATGACTATAGGTATAGTTTACAAGAGGTAGCAGAACTTTTTGAAGGAAAGTTAGCGGGTAAAATCTTACATTTTTCGAATACTAAAGTATTAGATTTAGACGAAGAAGAGGCACAATATTTTTTGGCTGTTACCGGAGCACGAGGAATTTCTGGTTATGGAGCTGATTGTAACGAAATAACAAGTTTAAATCTTGATAAAGCATTCTTTAGTTTATTTAAAGAAGAAGAGGATATGTTTGAAGTGGTAGAAGAATTGCATCAAAGACATTATAATCTCTGTAAAATGCTCGATTTTAGAATGTATTATTAAGCAAGCTTTTATGTAGGAGTTTCTAACTAGATAATCGCAATTTACCTAAATATATAATGGAGGTACGAGATTCATCACAGTAGCTAAATTTATTTTAAATTATATTTGTTGTAACTTTTTAAAAAACGTTTTTGGATTCATTGACTCAAATTGTTCTTGGTGCTGCAGTTGGTAATGCTGTTTTAGGTAAAAAAATAGGGAATAAAGCGTTGCTTTATGGTGCTATTGCCGGTACAATACCTGATTTGGATGTTCTGTTTGGAAAGTTTACCGATACAATTACAGCAATAGAATGGCATCGTGGTTTTAGTCATTCTATCCTATTTTGTATTGTTATGAGTCC
This sequence comes from uncultured Flavobacteriaceae bacterium, assembly GCA_965363545.1. Taxonomy (GTDB): domain Bacteria; phylum Bacteroidota; class Bacteroidia; order Flavobacteriales; family Flavobacteriaceae; genus Lutimonas. The sequence continues at coordinate 3,912 of CBDTUD010000100.1, forward strand.
GCTATTAGGTGGGTTGGTAAATGTGCTAGAACGGAAGTTGAATCTTGGTTGGAAGCCCTGGGCAAAACTCTTTTTTTTGGGCTTACTTACACATTCGCTTTTAGATGCTTTTACTACTTGGGGTACACAACTTTTTTGGCCTTTGGATATTGGTATTGCATTTAATTCTATTTTTGTTATCGACCCTTTGTATACCTTGCCTTTTTTGATGTTTACCGTAGTATCTATGTGTTATAAACGTACTTCTAAAAAGAGACAACGTTTGAACAATTTAGGACTCCTATTATCTTCTTGTTATTTGCTATTTACGGTGGTTGTTAAATTTATTGTTACACATAAATTTGAATCTGCATTACAGAAACAAGAAATTGTGTATGCTAAACTCAGTACACGTCCGTCGCCAATGAATACCATACTTTGGAATGCCAATATAGAAACAGAAGATAGCTATTTGATAAGTGATTTTTCTTTTTTTGATACTTCACCAATAACATTTACAGCGTATCCTAAAAATCGTGAAGTTTCGGCTCCACTAATGCAATACCCCAATGTTAAACGTTTAGTGGCTATTAGTGAGGGCTGGTATATTTTAGAACAAAAAGACAATAAGTGGTATTTTAATGATTTACGATTTGGTTTACTTCCACAAAAAAATAAGGACGCTGTTTTTGTGTTTTCATATGTACTTAAAGCAACTAATGGTGCAATTACAGCTACTGAATTGCCTAAAACCGAAAGAGATGCCCAATTTTTAGTCTCTAATTTATGGCACCGCATAAAAGGGATTTAAGGGTTGGATTATAGGGGAAATGCTTTCCTTAAAGCGGCGTAGGAGATTAGTTCAGTAGACTTTTTTAGCGAAAACAAAGATTCGATGAAGTCAATGTGCTAGTTGGCGATTTGGCAAACTACAGTTTCTTGAAAAAAATTATTCGCAAATTAGTCAACGTTTTTCCTTATTTTTAAAAAATTCAGCAAAGGGTTTACGATATATTTCAATTAGCATCGTTATACTAATGAATTCATTTATATAGAAATTATGTACAATATTTTATCGTTAGACGGAGGTGGCAGTTGGGCAATAATGCAATTGCTAACCCTTAAAGATCGCTATGGTAATGTAACAGGTCATGAAATACTTAAAAAATTTGATTTAGTTATTGCTAATTCTGGAGGCAGTATTGTTTTAGCAGCTTTGGCAGAAAATTGGACGCTCGATAAAGCATTAACGCTGTTCCAAGATAAAGCGACAAGAGAGCGTATTTTTAGTAAAAACTCCTTCATGGACCGTTTCTTTCCAGTCGATTATTTGCGTTTATTTGGATTACCTTTTGGACCAAAATACAGTTCAAAACGTAAAAAAGAAAGTTTTGAAAGCTTGTTTAAAGAGGTTGACAAAAGGCAAATGTCAGAGCTACCAAAGTTTATTCAAAAAGAATCTTTAAAACTGGTAGTATGTACGTATGATGCCCTCAATAATCGAGCGAAGTTCTTTAAGTCATATAGTTCTGATCCAGATAATTACGCTTCTGTTAAATTAACGCAAGCTATTCATGGCTCTTCGAACGCTCCGGTACAATATTTCGATTTCCCGGCAAGGTTTAAAGCAAAAAATAAAGAGGTTTTTTATGAGTTGTGGGATGGCGCTTTAGGCGGTTTCAATAATCCTCTTTTAGCCGGAATCATTGAAGCCTTCAAATTAGAAGTCAAATTAGAAGATATTAGAATCGTTTCATTAGGTACAGGTAATAAATTAATGTCTATCAAAGCCAAAAATGATTTTTGGAATTGGAAACAAATTGCCATTAAAAAAAGACGAAAAAAGCTGCATTTCAATGCACTAAAACCTCAAGCCAAGTTTTTTAAAGAAACCGTTTTAAACCAAGCAAAAACGATATTGTATCAACCGCCAGATACAGCAAATTATATCGCCATGATGTTTCTAAAAGCGGCCACTACAAAAACTGTAAATGAACAAATTATTCGATTGTCACCACTTATTCATATCGATTCAAATACGCCCGAAGAAGTGATGCAATTGATGAATAAACTGTACGCTTTAGATATGGATATAACCAATGAAACCGAAATTCAATACCTTTTAGATTGTTTTTCCAAGTGGCAAGAAGGCCAAATTAGCAACCAACCACTTGAGTTTAAAGTGAAACGAAACAATGACATCGTTTTTATAAATGGTAATAAAAATTATAAAAATGGAATGGAGCAGTGGAAAAGTTGGGGGTTTTAAAAAAACTTAAGTAAAGCAATACGGCTATACAGTAATTACTATAAATGTTCTATAATGGCCTGCGTTATGTGCACTTTGCTTTGGTAAAAGCGAAGT
>CBDTUD010000101.1:0-5944 GCA_965363545.1 uncultured Flavobacteriaceae bacterium
TTAGTGCATTCAGGAAAGCGCAGTGCAAGCAAACCGCAGCCAAGCGTATCCATTAAGCAGTAGCGCGCGGTATTCCATGCGACATCACTGTTTGGAGAGTCGCCATCTACAGAGTAGTTTAGGACATAATCAGCAATTTTTTGAATCTCAGTATCGTATTCTGGACGGACGTTGCTTTCTACATTGGACATAGTCATTACCTCTTCCTTGATTGAGTTAGCTTGTCTATTATTAATATATAATTAATAGCTATTTACTGATAATCATTGTTATTCAAAAGTAGCATACTCAATATGAAACGATAGTGACATAGTGTAAAAGAGAGGGTAACGGAAGATTAATTGAAGCATTTAAACCAGAGGTTTAGCCAAAATTATAGGTATGTATTCAATAAATTATAGTTCAGATAGATCCATTACTAAATTTACAGAAATTCAATTATCTATAATGTTAATTGATTCTATAAAATAAACTCTAGAAATAATTATATGTATTCTTTATACTCAAGATATTCAGTTTCATTAGTTTGATTTTTTTCAATTTTTAAAAACGAGGTTTCGTCTAATGTAAGCTTTTTAAACTTATAGCCATTTACTCTTATACTAAATTGCATAGAAAATGTTAGAGTCTCAAAATAAGGGTCTAATCTCAGTTCTACATATTTGAGATCGCTTACTTTTGTTTCATATCTAATGTCTATTACGTAATTATCTTTAACTTTGTTGTTTAAAATTACTGCCCTTATTGCTTCAGTATTATAGTTAGGAATACCAAAATCAACTAACACACGTATTGGTATTGGCAGAAATGACTGAGTCGCTTCACCAGTAAAACTAAATGTATAGTCAATCAATATTGAATCAAGCCATAGGACATCGGTAAGATTTCTTATACTCCGAATAGGTATAAATTTATATTTATCCTTTAATTCTCGAATCGACATAATATCTTTATCAATAGTTTCTAAATGTTTTCTTAAACTATAATTAAGTTGATTGTCTATTCTCTTTTTTAACGCTTTAAAATATACATTTGCGCCTCTTACATTTGGATGGGCTACAAATGCAGATTCACACATTAATTTATCGTCGTAATCGAGATCATAGTTTTCTGCAATTTTCTTACATATAGCTTTTCTGTTAATAGTTACTTTTTTATTTGGATCAATCCCTGTTGATGATACGAGTTCAGCTCTTGCCCACATAGCATTTAAAGATCCAAACCCAGATGGACTAAAAATAATAGGGAGAGTATCTACAGCTCTGTTTTCATTAAAAATGCCAATTTGTTCTCTAAATTTACCAAGTATTCTTTTGTGAAAAATTAATCCTTGTCTTTTTAAACGATCCTGTTGGGAACGAATAAATAACTCTGCTAACCAACCTAATCCAAGATAGTAAGATAAAAAAACTAAGGTCGGTGATACTGCAAATTTGACTGCTTCTCCTCCAAGCATTGGTATATCTGAATCAGGACTTAATCCCGGATAATATCCAGTGTAGACTATTAATGCATTAGGACATAGCCTTCTTGCCTCTTTTAGCAATACTGCAACTCTGCTACTAGCAAATTCATCTATTTCTTTTAAGGCGCCCTGGAAGGTTGCATTGGAGCTTACTGTCTTCAATATACCGATATCGTTTGGTCCTCCATTAATAAATAAAAGGTCAATAGAATTCTTATTCTTTAATTGTTCTAATTGAGATAGAACGGTTGGATAGGGATCTGGAAATTCTCCATAGAATCTTATAAAGGTAGACCTATAATGATCATTAAATGATTCTACATGCTTATTTTTAATTTTTACCAACTCTTCTGTTACCTTTAGATCTGTTTCGAATATCCATTTTATAAACCCATCAATAACAAGACTTACAAACGTGTCAAAATCAGAAGTTAAAGCTTTTTCATAGTTTTGCTTTAATATCGTTCTGGAAAAAGGAAGAGCAGTGTAGAGTCTTTGTGATATCTTACGCTTCTCATGGTAATTTTCTCCGAAGGTAACTTGTAGATCAGTCAGCGAAACAATTAAGCTTAATTGTAAGGTTAGTATTTTATTTTCTTTCAATTTGTAAGGGTGTATCATCCTAAGATAGCGAAAATATGATTCAGTTGAACTTATTTTTTTACTACTGCTTTTAGATCATTACTAGCTTCATATTTTTTGTCATTTAATTCTCCTATTATAGCCCCTGAGTGTGCTAAAAAATCTGCTTGATCCAACTTGGATTCCACACCTTCTTTTCGAAGCCAGTCAACACACTTGAATATATATTTCTCTTCATTTTCTAAGTTGTTCCAGCTAAATGGTCGTTTTAATCCTTGTCCCCAATTGACCGAATCTCCTACCGCTGCAACTCTCATGGTTTTCATTTAAACCTCCACTTTTTATTTCACATCCTATAACTAGGTTGCATTACTATAAGTTATTATAGTTTGGGACTACTAACGAACTCTAAATGTAATCCTAAATGGTCTGACATATGGTGTATTCTCCGAATACGCATTCCAACAACATCAACAAATAATGCTTCTGGTTCTATATCACCGCAAGGCTTATAGCGTGGAAATGGTTTGCGTTTAACTCGGCTCATGTCAATATTCATTGTATGTTCAGGTTTGGGGTCTTGAATAAATATATAATCTAGTCTATCTCCGCCATAGCTGTCTTGATTGTAATCTTCGCATATACATTCTGGAGATCCACTATTGATACAAAGTCTATGATTATTCTCAAACGCATGGGTTGCGCCTGCTTTACCGCCTCGGGTCAACCAAACATCTCGCATAGAACATTCGTTCCACATTTCCTTAAGAAACCATTCATATTCAGGAATAAAATTATGCTCAACACCAAAAAGTGTTACTTTACCAGAAGTAGAGCTGTACACATTAAAATCTCCAACGGCCATTGTAATATGATCAGGATAGTTCTTTTGTCTTTCTTTAATAGCTCCGAAAAGCTCTTTGATCTGTTCTTTTCTAGATGTCACATCTTCTGTTCCCGCATCGGTATGGGTTAAAAAGATATCAAGTATTCCTGGCCCTAGATCTATCTCCATGAGTAACCATCCCTTATTAGACCACTCATCCGCTCCCTCACCTCCATCTGTAAATTCTGTATTATCATCATCTAAAAGCCGACGATGCCCTTGCTCTTTTATTAGACCCTTTAGTCCTCCAGAAACATCAAAACCATAAGTATCTGAATCTGGTCCAACAGCATCTGCCCATCTTCCACCAGAACTCTCTACACGGCTCTTAATACGCTTCCCATCATCACCATCAAAAACTTCACAAAGACAAGCGATGTCATAGCCTTCACGTCCAATCATCTTGCCAATTTCTTTAGAACGAGAGACTCTTTCTGGTGCATCATAAGCTGAAGGAACAACTACTGGAACCTTCAAAAGGTATGTATTATAAACCAGCATCTTATGATGCTGTGACTGGTTACCAGTATGACGTTCACCTATCTCTCTAAATGAGTTAAAATTGCCTCGATGAACCTGAAAAAGTCCTTTTGACTTAGAATGGTATAGACCGAAATCTGCTGCGAATCTCTTTGCTGTTGATCCTCCTTGAAGCCATTGTGATTCATCACTTTTGTCATAATCATGTTGTTCGGATCCTCTTAGACGATTTGGTGGTCTTATAGGGTCCATAAAATTTGCTATTTTTCTAAACGATATGATGCTCATATGTTTTCTCACTTATTGGAAAAAATGATCCACGTTAAAAAAATACAATTATAATTAAGACTTATAAAAGTGATTACTCTTTTTAAACCTTCTATAGCCAACTTGTGATTATTTGAACGTCCATATTCTTGCTATAGCATCTAAAGAATATCTAATGGATTAATTTTACTAAAAGTCAATTTCTGGATGTGCTTTTTTTAATTTAGAAATTATATCATCAAGTTCTTTAATCTTATCCTTCAAACTACCGATAGACTCTAACCATATATCTTCTTTTGCACCATCGATAACAATAGCGTTCTTACCGTCTTTATTTATAAGCTTAATACTTCCAGGCACTGGCTTCCAGACAGATACGAATCTTTCTTTTTCTTCTACTATTCCTCCTCCTGCTTGTACCCTTTCTCCTGCTTGTACCAATCCTGTAGCTACTCGGTCATCTCCTGCTCGTACCATTCCTCCTGTAGATACTCGGTCATTCTCTACTACTACATTTCTACCTCTTATATCTGATCGTAGCTCTTCAGAACCAATCAATAATTCTTTTATTTTAGCTTCTTTTATTTTAGCTTCCTTTGCTTCTATTTTATTGGTGTTGATTTTTTCTTTTTCTCCATCGATAGTAACAACAACCTCTCCTTGTTTATTTGTAACCTTAATATTTCCTAGTTGTGGATTGTCACTTATTGAATTTCCAACTAATAAATCTTCTGTTCTAATTTCTTTACTAGAAACTTTGTTCGTAGAAATACCATTTGTTTTTATCAAGGTCGTTCCATATTTATTCTTTAATTGAATTAAGGAGTAACCTTCGTATTGATTACCGCCCATCAACAACCCTGTACGGTTAATCACAATATTTTGTTTTATTAGACCAATACTTATACTATCGATTTCTATACCATCCTTGTTAACCTTCAATTTAGATTTTAATTCAGATTTACCACTGATGATTTCAGTTTCATCACCTTTTATCACTAAATTGTTGATTTCAAAATCTGCATGATTACTAACAATATTTACTCTATAGTCTTCTAACGTTATATCTGATTTCATGACCTTAATCCTTAATAATTAATTGATTTTATTTACTAATTTTTTTAACCATATAGATCATGCTTGTAATACATATGGTTTATTTTCACTGGACTTAACTGTTAATTTGTTTATATATTCAAGTACAGTTTCTTTATCAGAAAAGTATATTTTCTTACCTTTTAATTCTTGATATTTTTCATGCCCTTTACCAGCAATAATTAGGGTATCACTCGCTTTTAAATTACAGATTGCATGTTCTATGGCCAGTCTTCTATCCTCTATCTCAATACCAAGAGGGCAGGACTCCATGATTTTTTTTCTGATATTATTTGGATACTCATCCCTAGGGTTATCATCGGTAATATAAATATTGTCTGCGTACTGCTGGGCAATCATTCCCATCTGGCTACGCTTTGAGATATCCCGTTCCCCTCCACAGCCAAACAATAAATGTAACTTTTCATTAGTCACTTTACGCAATTCCTCTAATACAGCTAGCAGTGCGCAAGGTGTATGAGCATAGTCAACATATATTTTTGCATGATTATAGCTGCCAATATATTCTAAGCGCCCTAAGGGAAGCTTCAGTTTCTCGGAGTTTTCCAAAAGTGTTTTTAGCTTAATATTAGATTGTAGAGCAACAGAAAGCGCAGCAAGCCAATTGAGTAAAAAGATATCTCCTATAAAAGGTACTGAGATGTCATATTCTTTGTCCTGATAGTTTAAAATCCCTTGTGAGCTAAAACTATAGGTTTTAATATCGGCCAACATTAAATCAGACTCTTGTTCAATGCCGAAAGTAAAAGAGTGTATATTTCGCTGTTCACATATCTGCTTTATTTCCTGTGCTCTTTCATCTCTTATATTATAAATTGCCGTTCCTTTTTCATCTAATATCTCTCGAAATAGGCGCAGCTTGGTATTCACGTAATTCTCTTTTGACCCGTGATAATCGATATGATCTTCACCAATATAAGTCAACACTGCAATATCTAAAGGAAGGGTGTCGTACATTTTTCCCATGATTGCTGTACTAAAAGCTTCGTACACTAAAGTATCTACTTCATAACAATCAGCTAGTTCTTCCGCCAGATCAGACATTGCTTCAGCACCTATCAAGATGGGCTCATAACTATCCATATCTGTCATCTGCAAACCTAATGTTCCTAGACTTGCTGGACGATGACCCGCGAAAGCAAGAAGCT
>CBDTUD010000102.1:0-5856 GCA_965363545.1 uncultured Flavobacteriaceae bacterium
GATTTGTCAAGATTTGCAAAAGGAGTATATTTCGTACGACTATTTAATTCCAATCTAAATATTGTCAAAAAAATAATTCGTATTTAAAAAATTCTCTTGACAATTGTTAAAGAGCCTTTTTAGTGATTGCATACAAGCCTCAAATTGTTAAATTTTTCTTCCAAATAATTTATTAATAAATTAAATTTTCCCCAGATTAATAGTATAAATTGCCTAAAAAATACTATTAAGTACTATCTGTCGTTATAAAATAAAATAATTTGCAATACTTTTGATTTTTGAAAAGATCAAAAAGTTGAATATTTATAATTTAAATGATTGGATTTAATTCAATGAATAACTTATTATCCCACATAGATTTTATACACGATATACCAATAGCTGTCTATTGTTTATTTATTTTCTTGGTCTCCTTTGTGATTTCCTATAGAATGATACCATTAGTTATAAATACGGTTCATTATAAACAATTAATGGTGCACCCAAACGTTAGAAGTTCGCACTCAAATAGCACTCCAACACTTGGCGGGATTGCGTTTTTTGCAAGTTTAGTAATTTCGATTTTCTTCATGAGAAAGTTTGATGATACTGATATTTCTATGAATATTGTAGTTGCTTTAACCATTTTGTTTTTCTTGGGTTTAAAAGATGATTTAATGGTGTTGTCTTCCAAAACCAAGGTAATATTACAAACAGCAGCGATCTTTTTTATTATTTTAAATCCTATAATTTTATTTGATAATTTTCATGGTTTTATGGGTGTGCATTCTATTCCTGTTTGGGTTGGTATTCCATTAAGTTATTTTATAATTCTATATATTATCAATGCATATAATTTAATTGATGGAATTGATGGTTTAGCAGGAATGTTAGGCATTTTAATTACAACAATTTTTGCGTTCTTGTTTTTCTTTATTGGTGAGTTTTTTTATTCCTTGATGGCTATTTCTATTGTTGGATTTTTGGTACCTTTTTTAAGGTATAATTTATCCAAAGAAAAAAAGATTTTCATGGGGGACACAGGATCTATGATTGTCGGGTTTTTAATAGGATTACTCACCTTACGTTTTTTAGCATTGGAATCTTATGAGTTACAAGAGATTCATATAAAACCAGAGAACCTTTTTATTGTGACTTTGGCAATACTATTTTTTCCAGTAATTGATGTTATTCGGGTAATAATCATTCGGTTATTAAATGGAAGAGGAGCTTTTACCCCAGATAGGTGTCATTTGCACCATATTTTTATCGATAAAGGATTGTCGCATAGTACTGCCAGTATAACGTTAACTATTAGTGGTATGGTTTCTTTTTTGATTGTTTTTTTGGCAAATAATTTTTTAGGTTTTATTGGTTTAATGATATTATTTATAATACTTACATTTATTACCTTTTATTTGTTATTACTACTCGATAAAGATGAAACGGCGAAAAAACATAGAAAAAAAATAAAAACTTATATACCAAGTGCAATTTATAAAACGGAGTTTAAAACAAGAAAAAAAATTATTATTTTATTAAAGAAACTATTTTATAAGGATTTGTTATAAACAATGTAGAATTATTATATAATTGAAATTAAGTTTTAAAGAAAATATTAAAAAAAGAACCTTTCTTTGCAAAAGAAATTAAAAGATAATTTTCATAGTTACTCCAACTATGCCCCTTAAACGAATTAACCTATGAAGGAAGAGAATAAAATACAAACTATTTTAATTGATAATCAGGAAGATAGTGGCGATGAAATTAACCTTAGAGAAGTTCTTGAAAAATATAGCTACCACTGGAAATGGTTTGTACTAAGTCTAATTTTAGCATTATCACTTGCTTTTTTTTATTTAAACATTACTCAAAATGAGTACAATGTATCTTCTACCATTTTTATTGATGATAAAGATAGTGGAGGCTTGTCTACCGAATTATCTGCCTTTGAAGATTTAGGTATTATGACAGGTGGAGCTAAAAAATCTGTTATTAACGAAACAGGGGTTTTAAAATCACGTACTCTGATGGAGAATGTGATCAAGGATTTGAAGCTAAATATTACCTATTACAAACCTAATAATTTTATAAATTTTGAGTTGTATAATAAAGATATCCCATTTTATGTTGATTTTTTGAAAAAGGATTCCGCTTATTATAAATTAGACACTTCTTTTGTAATTCTAACTAAATCAATTTCTCATTTTACACTTAAAGATAGAGAGAATAATACAGTTAAAGAAGCTGCTTTTGGAGAAACTATCGAGACCAGTTTTGGAGAGATAAATATTTTAACAAATCTTGGAAAAAAAATTATACCCGGACAAGAGATAATTGTAAAAATAGAACCTTTGAAAAAAGTAGCTGTGGAATATAGGGGTAAAATGAATATTGAAGAGGAAGCAAAAAAATCTAGTTTGATAATTTTAAGTTTAACGGATAAGGTTAAAAGAAAAGGGCAAGATATTCTAGATAATTTGGTCTACCAATATAACAAAGACGCAATTGAATATAAAACACTGATTACAGAGAATACAGATAAATTTATTAACGATCGCATTAATGATATTTCTGCAGATCTTACTGATGTTGATAAAGGGGTAGAAGAGTTTAAGACTAAGAATAAATTAACAGATATCGGCTTTGAAGCTAGTCTGAATTTACAATCTAATTCTGCCATCGAGACAAGAATTGTAGAACTAAGTTCCCAAATCAAATTGGTAGATTATATTCAAAATCATATGAATAGTAACAAGAATGATTTAATTCCTGCAAATCTCGGTTTGAAAGATGCTGCTACGAGTGATAATACAGTTATTTATAATCAGCTATTATTAGAAAGAAATCGAATTATAAAAGGTTCAAGTAAATTGAATCCGACAGTTGTTAACTTAGATGCTCAAATTGCTACCTTACGTCAAAGCATTGAGCAAAGTTTAACCAACTTAAAATCTTCATTGCAATTTTCATTGGGTGAGGCTAGAAATCAAGAGTATAGGCTAGACACAAAAAGGCAAAATGCACCAAAACAGGAACGTGAATTTCAAGATATTAAGCGAAAGCAACAAATTGTGGAAACCTTATATTTATACTTATTAGAAAAAAGAGAAGAAAATGCTATTTCATTGGGTATTCCAGTACCCAATGCTAAAATTGTAGATAAAGCAGATGGAAGTGATATTCCGGTTTCACCTAAAGGAATTCTTATTTATTTAAGCGCTGCTATACTAGGTTTATTTCTTCCGGCCATTTTTATCAGTATACAATCACTTTTAGATAATAAAATTCACACTCGTGAAGATGTAGAGGCAGTTGTTAAGGCTCCAATACTTGGTGATATTCCAAGCACCAATTCTAAAAATAAAGTAATTATTAACGATCAAAATAATAGCAATGTAGCGGAATCGTATCGGTTATTACGAACGAATATTAATTTTATGCTTTCCGGAGTTCATGAGGGAGCAAAAACGGTCTTTGTAACTTCAACCATCGGGGCTGAAGGTAAAACATTTGTATCCATTAATTTAGCAGCATCTTTAGCTTTGCTGAATAAAAAAGTGTTATTAATTGGCGCCGATATTCGAAAACCAAAAATAAATGAGTACTTAAAAACAAATTCGAAAACAGGCTTAACACATTTTTTAATGGACAACAGCTTAAAGGTTTCAGATGTGATTTCACATAATAAAGAAAATAAATTTGATATTTTAGAATCTGGTGTTATTCCGCCAAACCCTTCTGAATTATTGTTAAACGGTAGGTTTGATGAAGTTTTAACTTATGGAAAAAAGCATTATGACTATATTATTGTTGATACAGCTCCTGTAAACTTAGTTACTGATACATTATTATTAGGTCATTATGCTGATCTATTTATTTATGTTGTTAGAGCTAATTATTTGGATAAACGGTTGTTGAAAGTGGCAAAATTGATGTACGAAGAAAAACGTTTACCAAACATGTCTATTTTGATTAACGATATGAATTATGAAAAAAATACCTATGGTTATGGTTACGGATATGGTTACAATAATGAAAATAAAAAGACATGGTATAAAAAGTGGTTTTCATAAGATGTGTTATATTTTTTTTTAATATTTCTTATATAATAAACAAAATAATAATTAAAAAGTTAATAAAAAAGTAATTTATTGAAATGATTATTATGATTAATATATCTATTTTTGCGCATAAATACAAGAGAATATAGTTTAAACAAATTTTGTTATGATAAAAAAAATACTTTTTACGATTTTGGCATTAATGTCTTTCGTTTTTGTTGAAGGGCAAATAACAATGACAACGACCTCAAAAAGTGCTTCATGGTCACCTGATTTGGTTACCAAGACGGGTAATACTTTGACATGGACGGCTACCTCTAATGGAGTTTTTTTTGGGCAAATTGTTAATGCAAATGATCCAACTTTCGATTTTAGTACCAATATAAACAATGATCCTATCAATATTATAGTTTCAAGTACGGATGGATTTAATGGTTTATCACGGTTAGATTTGCGAGGAGCTCCGGATCGATTGGAAATTACTAATATTGATGTTAGTAATGCTATAAGTTTGACGCATTTGTTAACAAGGTATAATTTGCTTTCAGATTTGAATGTTTCCAATAATACAGCTCTTACATTGTTAAATGCTGGAAGATTAGGTCAATTGTCTTCGGGAGTGTTGGATGTGTCATTGAATACACAATTAACAAACATTGATGTGCAGGCGACTGAATTAGTCAACATTGATTTTTTCACAAATACATTATTGACAAACGTTGTTTTGAATAATGCAAGATTGACTTCTGAAGTTATGGATAAAATATTGATTGATTTAGATAATCATGGATTGTCCAATGGTAATTTGGAGATAAGAAATCAAAATGGAAATGATGTTTTAACAACGGCTTCATTATCTGCTTATAATAGTTTGATTTCTAAAGGTTGGACTATTGATGTTCCTGCACCTCCAGCACCTAATGTTCAAGTTATTACATTAACTACTACTTCATCAAGTGCGGCGTGGAGGTTGGCCAGAGTTTATAATTATGGAGCAACCTTGCAATGGGAGGCTACTAATGGTTCTATTGGGACTTTAACAGCCAATGAAGATGCCCCAACATTTGATTTTAGTGCAAATACAAATAATGACCCCATAGCAATAACAATTACAAGTATTGAAGGATTTGATGCTTTAGATCAGCTTAATTTATATAATGAAGCCTCTAATGAAGCTTCGGGAATTACGGAAATAAATATTCAAAATGCAACAAATTTAACAACCTTTTCTCCTGTTGAAACTTCATTATCAACAATTGATGTTAGCCAAAATACTGCTTTAGAGCGATTATTAATACATGATAGTTATCAATTAGTAGGTCATGTATTAAATACAACAAATAATTCTCAGTTATTTCATTTGAGAATTGATCAAAGTGGTATAATTTCTATAGATATTACAAATAATCCTTTACTTACACTAGTGGATTTGAGAAGTGCCGAATTAACTTCAGCGGTATTAGATCAGGTTCTTATAGATCTTGATAATCATGGTTTATCTAATGGAAATCTACAAATGTTAAATCAAAGAACTGGGCAAGAATTAACTTCTGCATCCTACACAGCTTATAATAACCTAATCTTAAAAGGTTGGACTATTGATGTGCCAGCTCCAGCAGCAGCCCCTGGACCGGATATTAATGTTACCGGTTTAGGAGTATCTATCCCCGGAAACGGAACAAACACACCAAGTACAACAGACGACACTGATTTTGGTCAAGTTGCTTCGGGTGGATCCATCACAAAAACATTTACTATTGAAAATTTAGGGGATCAACCACTAGATTTAACAGGAACTCCGGATTTGGTTGCT
>CBDTUD010000103.1:0-5824 GCA_965363545.1 uncultured Flavobacteriaceae bacterium
ATTTTCCTGTGGTTATTTTTGATTCAGAATATCATAAAGAATTATGCCAACATATTAAATTAATGGCAAAAAACGAAAGCATTAGTCCAGAAGATATGGAGCTATTATTTGTAACCGATTCTGTTGAAGAAGTAATTACCCATATTAGATTTCATTCCATTAAAAAATTTGGATTGATTAACAAACAAGACAGACCCAAATGGTGGTTAGGTGAACGCATAACAAAAAACCCAAAGACATGAATAATTTAAAAATAGTCCCAATATTAAGTGCTATTATAGTGCTCTTATTTGCTTTGCCTACTAAATTTATGCGTAGCCTCTGTAATTTTTGATTGGTTCGATATTAAAGCCAGAGAAGGCAACTATGTTCTTTTTATTTTTTGGGCAAATTTTATTTGCAGTCTACTATATTTTCTAGCTGTTTATAGGTTTATTAAAAGTAAAAAATGGACTTTTTCGGTGTTAATTACAGCTTTACTTATTTTAATCCTTGCTTTTAAGCTTATTATAAATTGAATAAAAAATTATGAAAAAAGCACTCTTTTTAAGTTTGATGTTACTTATTACAGTATTAACTAATACTAAATCAGACTCTTGCACTTTGACTTTAAAAGCTACCGGTTTAAAAAACTCTGAAGGAAATATCATATTTGCATTATATAATAAAGAAGGCTCATTACCAGATGAAAATTTTAAAAATTATTACAAAAAAGAAATTGTAAGTATTGTTGATGAAAAAGCAGAATTCACTTTTAACAATTTAGCTCATGGCCTTTACGCTGTAACCATTTTACACGATGAAAATGACAATGAAAAAATAGATAAAAAATTCATGTTGCCATTACCTAAAGAAGGTATAGGGTTTTCAAATTTTGATGATTTTGGGTTGAACAATCGTCCTAATTTTAGGAAAACAAGTTTTAACTTAGTAAAAGATACAACTATAGCAGTAAAAATAATTTATAAATAAAGATGAGGTTTAGATTAATCGTTTTTCTTCTTATTTTAAATAATACCTTCCATTTGATGGCACAGGATATAGACTCTCTTTTGCCCAAACTTTCATTAGAAAAAATAGCATTAATTAGTCAAAGTGATAGCTATATTACCTTTCCTACCGATATAGGTAATATTGAACCTTTAATGTTTGAAGCCAATATAAATCCTTCTTTTGTTATTAGAAAACGGAACGATTCAAAATTAATGGCTGTATTAACGCCACAGATAATTATTAGGATGTATAATGAAGATTCTTATCCTGTTCGAACACCAAGTTATATTCCTCAAATTTCGGTTTATTATCTTTTAAGCAAAAAAAATTCTTTAGAAAACTCTGTTTTTTTTGGTAAAATAGCACATCATTCTAACGGGCAAGATGGCGAGTTTTATAATGAAGATGGTTCGATAAATTTAGAATCAGGAAATTTTTCAACAAATTTTATTGAATTTGGTTTTATTAAAACCGATTATAGCAACAGATTAAAAGCTATTAAAACCCTTAAAAGTTCCATAGAAATACATCCAAAACCATGGATTCTTAATGAATTACAAGGAGCTTATAGTGGTTTAAGATGGCATAACTCATTTACATCGTTTAAGTTTCCAATAAAGAATGATACAAACGAAAGAGCTAATTTTTCTTTAAAAGTTGAAACAATCCTTATGCTTGATAATTTCAATGACTTGGATTTTTTTGATTTAGATAGATTTAATGCTAGTCTCACCTTTTATTATCATCCAAAATTATTGGAAGACGTAGGCTTGTTTGTTCAGTTCTATCATGGCATGGATTATTATAACATTTATTTTGAACACCAAATATCAGTCATTAGATTTGGAATAATGACAGAAATTCTACGATTTTAAAGCATAAATCATGACAGAAAAACATTTATTTGTACAGAAAAGCACTGATGAAATCGAACCTTTTTCAATTCAAAAACTAGAGCAATCGCTCCAGTCTTGTGGAGCATCAAAAAACGAAATAGCAACCATTGTAAACAAAATGCAATCTCATATTTATGATGGCATTTCATCGAATGAAATATACAAAAAAGCTTTTGTATTATTAAAAAAGCAAAATAGTATATCTGCTTCTCGATACAGTTTAAAACGTGCTATTTTCGATTTGGGTCCAACGGGTTATCCTTTTGAGAGGCTGGTTGGTGCTTTATTAAAAGAAAAAGGATTTAAAACCAGAGTAAGTGTAATTTTAAATGGTGAATGTGTGTCTCATGAAATTGATGTGTTGGCAGAAAAAGATGGAAATGCATATGCCATAGAATGTAAATTTCATTCTGATGCCAAAGCAACAAGTAACGTAAAAGTTCCATTGTACATTAATTCTAGATTTTTGGATATTCAAAAGCAATGGAATACAAATTCAAACAATAAAACACATTTAAAACAAGGCTGGTTGGTTACCAATACCAGATTTACAGAAGATGCCATAAATTATGGCAAATGTATTGGTTTGAATTTATTAAGTTGGGACTACCCAAAAAATAATGGATTGAAAGCAAATATTGATGCATTGGCTATATATCCGGTTACAACGTTAACAACATTAAATAAAAAGGAAAAACATCAGCTTATAGAAAAAAATATTGTTTTAGTTAAAGAATTAGCCGATGCAAATAAAACTATGGAAAATATTGGAATCTCGGAAGTTAGGATTCGCCAAATTCAAAAGGAAGTCGAAAAACTCTGTCGTGTATAATTTATAAAAAAAAATGAAGTAATAAGAATGGTCATGCTAAAAGGAGCCCATTTATCCGATATCTCAAGTTCTATTATTTAAGCGGTCATTTATGCCATAATAATGAATGGATTAGCCGTTTGGAGTTTTAAAAAAACAAGCTAAACAACCTCTAATTTAATTGTATTTTCCACAACAATTTCAACCGTAGTTTTGTATTTTTGTATTTAGAATCATTCTAAAGAACCAATATGCTTGATATAAAAAAAATTCGTAAAGATTTTCCAATACTGCACCGAAAAGTAAATGGCTATCCCTTAATTTATTTTGATAATGCAGCAACTTCACAAACTCCTCAAATTGTAATTGACTCTATTGTAGATTATTATAGCAATTATAACGCAAATATTCATCGAGGTGTTCATACGTTGAGTCAAGAGGCCACAGATGCCTATGAAAAAGCGCGAATCAAAATTCAAAAGCATTTTAATGCGGCGAAAAGTCATGAAATAATCTTTACTTCGGGTACAACTCATGCTATAAATTTAGTCGCTAACGGATTTTCCTCCCTATTGAAAAAAGGAGATGAAATTATCGTTTCCGCACTTGAACATCACAGTAATATTGTGCCTTGGCAAATGCTCTGCGAAAAAACTGGAGCTGTTTTAAAAGTAATTCCAATGTCCCTTGAAGGGGAATTAATTCTCGAAGAATTTGATAATTTATTGTCTGACAAAACAAAACTTGTCTTTGTAAATCATGTTTCCAATGCCTTGGGAACGATAAATCCAATCGAAAAAATTATTGCTAAAACACACGCTGTTGGCGCTGTAATTTTAATTGACGGAGCACAAGCAACTCCACATATAAAACCAGATGTTCAACAACTCGATTGTGATTTTTATGTGTGTTCTGCTCATAAATTATGTGGTCCAACTGGAGTTGGAATGCTCTATGGAAAAGAAGCTTGGTTGCACAAATTACCTCCCTATCAAGGTGGTGGTGAAATGATAAGTGAAGTAACTTTTGCAAAAACTACCTATGCCGATCTACCGCATAAATTTGAAGCTGGAACACCAAATATTTCCGGCGGAATCGCTTTTGGAGTTGCATTGGATTATATGAACAATATCGGATTTGAAAACATACAAGCTTACGAAAAAGAGCTATTAGATTATGCTACTAAAAAATTATTGAAAATAGAGGGTCTCAAAATTTATGGAACTTCAAAAAACAAGGCTTCCGTCATCTCTTTTAATATCGAGAAAGTACATCCGTATGATATTGGTACAATTATCGATAAACTCGGAATCGCTGTTCGAACCGGTCATCATTGTGCACAACCTATCATGGATTTTTATAAAATTCCGGGAACGATTCGTGCTTCATTTTCTTTTTACAACACTAAAGAAGAAATTGACACTTTTGTTGCAGCCGTTGTGCGCGCAAAAAATATGTTAATCTAATTCCTTTGATTTGAAAATATCTTACCTGCAATTGTATTTTTAAAATATTATTATATATTCGCCTGTCTTCAAGTATAAGACATAAACTTTATAATAATCAAAATCCTTAAAACTTACTATGAAAAAATTAATCCTATTAATTGCAATTGTAGCAACAGTTATTGTGTCTTGTCAGGATAATTCTGAAGAAATGATTCCGAATCAAGAAGTTTCAACAATCGACATGAGTGACTTCTTTGTTTACACAAACGACGATACATTATTTGCAAAAGCATCAGCCGACGCTAAAGAAGATAAATGCCAAAGTATGAAGGTGTTAAACAGACAATTAAAAGAAGATCCCAGTTTAGAAAAACGAATGTTTGCCATTGAATTGCACACAAGAAAAGCTATTGCTGCTAAAGGAAAACCCAGTAAAGGTGGTGGTGGAACTCCAACTCCAGACCCAACTCCATACGATGGGGATATTACTATTCCTGTAGTAATAAATATTCTAGAATCATCTGCTGGAAGTGTAACTCAAGCACAAATTGACACACAAATTGCAATTTTAAATGAAGATTTTAACAATAACAATCCAAATACAAATGGAGTACCTACAATATTTGCAAGTGCTGTTTCTGATGTTAACATTACATTCGAAGTAGTTGGTATTGTTAGAAAAAATTCAAGTAAAGCTTCTTGGGGAACAAGAGACACTATGAAAAAATCAAAAAGAGGGGGTATTGATCCAACTAATCCAGCAACCAATTTAAACATTTGGGTTTGTGAAATTGGTGGTGGGATTTTAGGTTATGCACAATTCCCTGGAGGATCTTTAAGTACAGATGGTGTTGTTATTACATCAAGTGCCTTTGGAGAAACTAGTGGAGTTTATGGAGACGGAAGAACTGCTACGCACGAAATTGGGCATTGGTTAAACTTGCGTCATATTTGGGGTGATGGTGGATGTAGTGTTGATGATTTTGTTTTAGATACACCAACATCTGATGGACCAAACTATACTTGTGAAGAAGTTATTAGCTGTTCAACAATAGACATGACAATGAATTATATGGATTATGTTTATGATGATTGTATGTATATGTTTACTAACGGTCAAAATGACCGAATGAGAACTATTTTTGGCACCGGTGGAGCTAGAGAAAGCTTTGTGCAATAAAAAACAAAATTTCAATTTTAAAAGGAGCTTCATGCTCCTTTTTTTGTATATTTATTAAATCATTTTTAATGAAATGAAACTACTTTTTCATCTTTTTGTAGTAATCACAACTTTATCTACCTCTTGCGATAATCAAGAAAAAAATGAAGTAATTATAAATTATTTTGCTCAAACAAGAGGGTTTATTTATTCCATAAACCTTAATCAAAACGTACTTGAAATAAATGATAATAATAACATACTTAAAGTCAATTTAAACAAAAATCAGTTAGCAGAAATTGTTAAAATACTTAACAATATGGATTTTAACGAAATTAAAAATAATTTAGAAATAGATGATTTAGCTGTTGATAAAGCTATAAAAGGAATATTTAAAACAAAATTTGAAGAAAAGTCTTACAATTTTGAATTTAACCACAATGAGTTATCAAAAAGTATACAATTTCTATTTAAAAAATTAGAACAATACGCAAGTTAAAATTTATTTTCTGCCAAA
>CBDTUD010000104.1:0-5748 GCA_965363545.1 uncultured Flavobacteriaceae bacterium
TAGATATCGTTTTAGTTGCCGTATTATTATTTTATATCTACAAATTAATCCGTGGTACTGCTGCTATAAATATTTTTATAGGAATTGCAATTATTTACCTGATTTGGAAACTTACACAAGCACTAGAAATGGAATTGTTAAGTGATATTTTAGGTAAGTTTTTAGGCGGTGGATTCATTGCACTTATTATCGTTTTTCAGCAGGAAATTAGAAAATTTTTATTGATGATAGGCTCAACAAATATTGCCTCAAAAAAAGGATTCTTAAAACGATTTAATTTTTTCAAAACGGAAATTGCTCCTAAAAATCATATTTACGATATTGTTACTTTTTGTGAAGAAATGGCAAAATTTAAAACCGGAGTTTTAATTGTTTTGGGAAGAAGTAATAGTTTAGAATTTGTTAAACTTACTGGAGATCCGATGCAAATCGTTGTAAATAAGCCTATTCTAAAAAGCATCTTTTATAAAAACAGTCCGTTACATGATGGCGCTGTGGTTATTGAAGGAGATATTATCACAGCGACTCGCGTGATTTTACCTATTGAAAACACCATAGAAATTCCAGCTCATTTTGGCTT
The DNA here is from genome assembly GCA_965363545.1 of uncultured Flavobacteriaceae bacterium. GTDB lineage: Bacteria > Bacteroidota > Bacteroidia > Flavobacteriales > Flavobacteriaceae > Lutimonas. Next base: position 581 of record CBDTUD010000104.1, read on the forward strand.
GCGACATCGTGCGGCATTGGGAATTACCACAAGATCTGATGCATTGGCATTGGTGGTTTCTGAAGAAACCGGTCAAATTTCCTACATCAACAATGGAGCTTTTATTTTATATGAAGATATCAATGATTTAGCAGAAATAATCAAAGAAAATTTGGAGTATTAATTAACTGGCTTTTTTTTGAACAAACTGAATATTATAAAGTTTGCTATAATACCCTTTTTGTGCCAATAGTTCTTTATGGGTGCCCTGTTCTACAATTTTACCGTGTTCCATAACAATAATTTTATCCGCTTTTTTAATGGTTGCCAATCTATGTGCAATGATTATAGATGTACGGTTTTGTGTAATTTTAATGGTAGCTTTTTGAATTAATTTTTCAGAATGGGAGTCTATAGAACTTGTCGCCTCATCTAAAATCAAAATACTAGGATTACTAACCGAAGCCCTTAAAAAAGCAATTAATTGTCGTTGACCTACAGACAACATTACTCCTCTTTCTTTCACATTATAGTCATATCCATTAGGTAATGACATAATAAAATCATGGATTCCAATTTCTTTAGCAGCTCTTTGCACTTGCTCTCTAGAAATGTTTTTATCGTTTAACGTAATATTGTTATAAATGGAATCGGAAAATAAAAAAACATCTTGTAAAACAATGGCAATTTCATTACGTAAATCGTGCAATTTGTATTTGGCAATATCAACCCTATCAATTTGAATTGTTCCTTCTTTAATGTCGTAAAAACGATTTAATAAATTGATAATTGTAGATTTTCCGGCACCGGTTGCACCCACGATAGCAACCGTTTCGCCCGGATTTACCTTTAAGGAAATTCCTTTAATCACTTCTTCATCTTGAATATAGCTAAAATGAACATTCTCAAAAGAAATTTCTCCTTTCAAATGACTAGCAGCTATCGCACCTTTATCCACTTCCAATTCATCGGTGTCTAAAACTTTGAAAACCCGATCAGCAGCTACCATTCCCATTTGCAAGGTGTTAAATTTATCTGCAATCTGACGTAAAGGGCGGAACAACATGCTATTCATCATGATAAAACTGATAATTTCTCCGGGAGAAATAGAGTTATCAATAGCGGACATCAAACCACCATACCAAACCACTAATCCGATGGCTATTGAGGGAAGCAATTCGGCAATAGGAAAGAATATTGAGTTATACCAAACAGTACGAATCCATGCTTTTTTATGCTTTTCATTAATAACCTTAAAGTTTTCATATTCAATTTTTTCGCGCGTAAAAAGTTGCACAATGCGCATTCCGGTAATTCTTTCTTGCACGAAACTATTCAGATTAGCTACTTCTGTTCTTACATCTTGAAAGGCAGCTTTCATCGCTTTTTGAAATAATTTTGTTGCTACGATTAAAATCGGAAGAATCAAAAATACAATCAAAGCTAAACGCCAATTCATCCAAATCATGACCAAAGCAATTACAGTCATTTTTAGCAAGTCGCTAATTATCATGAATAATCCTTCGCCGAAAACGCTAGAAATGGTTTCAATATCGGATACCACACGAGTGACCAATTTACCAACTGAAGAATTATTAAAATACTTCATTTTAAAATTCAGCATCCTCTTAAAGAGCTGAACTCTAATGTCTTGAATTATATTTTGCCCCAACCAGTTAGCGAAATAGATAAATAAAAACTGAAAAATTACTTCAATAACAAGCGCAATAAGCATTAAAATAATAAATACTAATAACAGTTCTGCATTTTTGTTGGTAATGTAATCATCGATGATTTTTTGTAATAAAACAGGTCGCACAGCTGAAAATACAGCCAATGAAATTACCGAAATAAACGAGATTACAAATTGATTTCGATAATTTCGAGCATACTTCATCAACCTAGAAAAGAGCTGAATATCAAATACTTTTCCGGTAACTTTTTTATTTTCTTCTTTTTTATTTGCCATAATTAGAAAGCACTTTTTCTGAATAACCAACTTCAGTTAAAAATAAGCCTTTTGCTTTAACAGAAGCTCCTGCTTGCGTTCTGTCTTCACTTTCGATTATTTTTCTAAACTCTTGTAAATTAGTTTTATGTTGCCCGATTTGCAATAAGGTTCCAACAATTGCTCGAACCATATTTCGCAAAAACCGATCCGCTTTTATGTGAAATACCAATTGATCATTTTCCTGAATCCATTCTGCTCGCATAATTTCACAGTTGTATGTTTTTACATCAGTTCTAGACCTTGAAAAACATTTAAAATTTGTATATTCAAAGAGGATTTTTGCAGCCTCATTCATTTTTTTTAAATCATAATTCTGATTATAAACTTGCCAAGCGGTATCGCTATAAAAAGGATTCTTTTTCAAAGAAATTCTATATTCATAACTTCTAAAAGTAGCACTAAAACGTGCATGATCTTTATCAGAAACGAGTAAAATATGGTGAATGGCAATATCAACTGGCAAACAGGAATTTAACTTAAAAATGAGATTTTCATTATCCAATTCTTCATCAACATCAAAATGCAAAAAAAACTGACTTGCATGAACCCCTGTATCTGTTCGTCCGCAACCTACGATAGAAACATCTTTTCTTAGGACATTTTTCAGAGTATTTTCTACTACTTCCTGAACCGAAATTGCATTGGGTTGTCGTTGCCAGCCATGATAATTTTTTCCGTTATAAGAAAGTTCTACAAAGTATCTCAAAAATGGGTAATTTTATATGCTGCAAAGATACTATAATTATAGATTAATTATTTTAATGAAAAAAATCTTATTGTTATCCGATACGCATAGCTATCTGGATGAAAAAATATTAAATTACGCTAAAAATGCGGATGAAGTCTGGCATGCTGGTGATATAGGTAATTCAAATGTAACCGATGAAATTAAAAAAATAAAACCTTTACGAGCAGTTTATGGTAATATCGACGATAAATCGATACGCTCAGAATTTCCGTTGGATGCAATATTTACGATTGAAAAAGTAACTGTTTGGATGACTCATATTGGCGGTTATCCGCATAGATACAATCCTAGAATTAAAGAAGAAATTGCAAAAAACCCTCCGAATTTGTTTATCTCAGGGCATTCTCATATTTTAAAAGTAATGTTTGATAAAAAATTGAATTTACTTCATATGAATCCAGGTGCTATCGGAATTTCCGGATTTCATAAGGTAAGAACTATGTTGCGTTTTGAGATTGAAGGTGAAACTATCAAAAATTTAGAAATTATTGAAATTCCAAAAAAGATTTAAACTTTTTCAAGTATTTTAGACTCGTAGATCGGAACAGAAATAAAAATACTTGTTCCTTCGCCTTGTTTTGAATTGATATTAAAAACGCCTTTCATAACTTTTACTCGGGCACCAATATGGCTCAAACCTAATCCTTTTTTATTTCTTGCTTTTTTGATATCAAAACCATTACCATCATCAATTATTTGGATGACTAATTTATTCCCATTCCGCTCTGCTAAAATAATGGAAGCATTTTTAGCCTTGCTATGTTTGATAATATTATTGATTAATTCTTCAATGATATGATAAATTTTAATTTCAAATTTTTGATCATAACGTTTAATACCATTATCATCACTCATTAGAGTCAATTGTGAATTTGAATATTTTTCGCATAAATCATGAACCGCAAAAGCTAAACCAAATTTCATTAAAACAGAAGAAATTAATGTGTGCGAAAGGTCTCTAATTTTTACAGAAGCCTCTTTAACAATTTCTTGTGCTTTACCAATTTCTGGTGGTGCCGTACCATTTAACTGTGATTTAGAAGCTTGTAAATGTAAATTTGCAGATGATAAAAGTGCACTGACACTATCATGTAAAATTTCTGCTATATTCTTTCTTTCCTTCTCTTTGGCATCAATAGTTGCATTAATAATTCTGGTTTGTGTATCATTTGCAACTTGTTCTAATCTATTTTGTTGTTTTAATTTATAATTTTTGTAAAAAATAAAAGCAATAATCAAAAAACCGATACTAAAAAAAGCCAAACCATAAAACAATACTTGTGCTCTGAAAGTTTTACTTTTTTCTTCTTCTGTTTTTTGCTCTTCACGTGCTAAATTATATTTGGCATCAATTTCTGCCATGCTTTGAGCTAAATTTTCTGTATTTAATTTTTTGTTAATCTTATAAGCCTGAGATAGATACATATATGCATTTGGAATATCCTTTAAAGAATCATAAGAAACTGATAAATTATCATAGATCGTTTTTTTGATAAACAATGCAGCAAATGAAGAATCATTTTCAATAAAATACATGGCATCCATATAATTTTGTATGGCAGAACGATAATCCTTTTGATAGTTATACAAATTACCTAAATTAACATTCAGACGTGCAATATTAATGGAATCTCGAATCTTTTCCTTTATTTTTAAAGCCTCTTTTGCATAATGTTTCGCTAAGTCAAAATTATTCTCATAACTTGCAATAACCCCTAAGTTATTATAAGCGTTTGAAATTCTATCTTCTGTTTCTGGTGTGACATTAAAATATTGAACTCTCCTAAAAAAATATTTAGCACTATCTAACTTGTCTTTTGCGAAGTAAAAACTACCATTACGCACATAACTCTTAAGGATATTGGTAGTATCTTTATTAAAAATAGCATTATTTAATGCCAGTTTATTGTATTGAATTGCCTTATCAAAGTTTTGGGAATTTGCAAATATCTTAGTTAAAAAATTGGCATATTTTAAATAAAGTAAAGAATGCTCCTTGGAGTTCAATTTATCAAAACCTTTTAAAATAACCTCTAGAGCCTTCTCTTCATCCTTATTTTCGTATAATATTTGCGCATAGCGATAATCAAACTCTAAATTTTCAGCGTCATCGGATTTAAAATTAAATGTATTTTTAGCATTCTTTATAAAAGATAATGCTTTATCATATTGCTTTAATTCTATTAAAGAATCAATTTTTTGAAACTTATTTTGAATATAAATTTCTTTATTGGAAGCGCTTTGGGAATAAGAAGAAAAGCCGCAACAAAAAATTGATGTGAGAATTAAATAAAAAAAAATATGTAAACTTTGTTTAACCACTAATAATGTAATCAAGTACAAGCATTAAAACTAAATAACTTCGTTTTTTAAGGCAAAGATAGCTAAACCAACACTATTTTTAACTTTAACTTTTTTCATTAAATTTTT
>CBDTUD010000105.1:0-5557 GCA_965363545.1 uncultured Flavobacteriaceae bacterium
AAGCAAACTCATAAACGGAATGTAATTGCTAGAAGCCCAAATCCAATCTCTAAAATCATCGTTTTCACATTCATGCAACGATTTATACTCACCAGTATTTAAGGTAATGTTCGAAACCGTAACAATAACATCTTTAGAAGAAGATTTTAAGGCATCCAAATAGGTATCTTTAATGTTTCTGGAAATCATTTTTCGCAAATTCCGGCTTTCTCCAAAAGTTTTACTTCCTCTAAAAAAACTAGCTACAGTATTGAAGTGGTTAATACTTACGGTTTTAAAACCTTTGTCATTTTTTATTTTAAACGGACAATGATTAAAGATGGTTTGCTGATTTACATCGGAATAGATTTGTTTTAATTCCTCCACTTTCCCTAAGGCAAGATGTGTAACCATCAAACTACCGGTAGATGTACCAATAAATATGTCGTAATTTTTTTTCTTTTCTTCCAACAAATATTGGGCTACACCCCCTGCAAAAGCTCCCTTACTTCCTCCACCTGAAATTACTAATGCCTTCATTTTTGATTAATTATTCGAATAAATTTAGACTTATTTTTCGAAAACTATTACTTTTGGAAAAAAATTTACAAAAATTACATGCCATACCGATTATTTCTTATTCTTTTTTTTCTAAGTTGCTTTTCTTGTTACGCACAAAATAGCGACGTAAAAAAGATAGATTTTACTGTTTATGACATTAAAGATTGTAGCATTCGAGCCATAGAAGTCGTGAATGATTCTACGGTTTGGTTTGCCGGGTCTAAAGGTAAATATGGAAGAATTACCAATAATACCGTTGAAATAGATTCTGTTACCTTCGATAACAAATCTTTAAATTTTCGTTCTATTGCCTATAATAACAAAGCTATTTTCTTTTTAAGCATTGAAAGTCCGGCGGTTCTCTATAAAAAAAACGCCTTTGATTCTTTTCAAATAAGACCAACTATTGTTTATGGTGAAAGTCATGAAACGATTTTTTATGATTCTATGGCTTTCGCAGATAAAAAACATGGAATTGCCATGGGAGACCCAACAGATGATTGCCTTTCGGTTATTCTTACCAAAGACGGTGGCGATACCTGGTTTAAAAAAGATTGCTCCAATCTACCCAAAATATTTGATGGCGAAGCAGCTTTTGCCGCAAGCAACACCAATATTGCAACCTATGATAAAAATATTTGGATGGTCACAGGAGGCAGCAAAGCAAGAGTTTTTCACAGTCCGAATTACGGAAAAAAATGGAAAGTTTATGAAACTCCCATTTTACAAGGTGGAAAAATGACCGGAATTTATAGTGTTGCTTTTTATGATAAAAACATCGGAATCATTATGGGCGGTGATTGGGATAATAAAACGATGCATACCTCTACCAAAGCAATGACCCATGATGGCGGAAAGACTTGGAATTTGATTGCTGATAACGAGATTCCGGGGTATATTAGTTGCGTTCAGTTTGTACCGAATACGAACGGACAAGAAATAGCAGCCGTTTCGAACGAAGGAATTTTCTATACACAAAATGCAGGAAAATCATGGACAAAATTAAGCGACGAAGGTTATTATAGCATTCGTTTTGTGAACCAACATTTGGCATATCTTTCGGGTGCCGATAAAATTGCAAAAATACATTTAAACTAAACTTATACCCTCTTTATAAATGAAACAAATTTTACCACTTCTCCTTATTATAATTACTTTAATTAGTTGCGAAAAAAATGATGTTGCCGATGCTTTTGATTGTAATAGCTCGATTCATTTTTCAGAAACTAAAGAGATGAATGATGTTTTAAAAAAGTTTAAAATAGACATTCCAATTGGCTGGAATTCAAAACTTTACTATGACGAATATAAATCAGTACTTTATAGTGCCGATACCACGAAAAATTTAACGGAAACATACATAGTAGAGATTACCTGGCACCAAGGTGAACTAGAATTAAACAAAGATTTAGACGAGAAAGTGCAAGAGGCTATTGATACCAAGGAAGAGCTTCAAACCCTGCGGTCAGGTTTTGGAAAATTTAAAAAATTTCCTGCTTATTACAATCTTTCCCATGGTAAAAGCATGGACTTTGATTACTTTTATTTGCAGGTATATTTACAAACAAACCCAGATGAATATTTTACTTTAACCACCAAAATTTACGGCAATGAATTTGTAGATGAACGCATTTGCGCTTCGGTAGCATTATTTGATAATATAACATTTAAACAATAATGTGTTGCATTTTTAAAGGCTTGTCTGCTACCTTATAAAACTTTTATATTTTCGCTTTTCTAAAAATTACGAAAACCTTACTTTTGGTAAAAACTATATTATGAAACAAATCTTAGATCGATTTTTAAATTATGTAAAAATCGATACACAATCCGACCCAAACAATCCTGAATTTCCAAGTACCAAAAAACAGTGGGATTTAGCAAATTTATTAGTCAAAGAACTCCAAGAAATTGGAATGCAAGAAGTTACCATTGATAAAAATGCGTATGTTATGGCTACTTTACCTAGTAATGTGGAACATAAAATTCCAACAATAGGTTTTATCGCGCATTTCGATACAAGTCCTGACTTTACAGGCACCAACGTTAAGCCACAAATTCATAAGAATTATGACGGAAAAGATATTGTTTTAAACAAAGAAGAAAACATTGTACTTTCTCCAAGTTATTTTGAAGATTTATTGCTATACAAAGGGCAAACCGTTATCACCACAGATGGTACTACACTATTAGGGGCAGATGATAAAGCCGGTATTACCGAAATTATTTGCGCTATGGAATATTTAATCCAACACCCTGAAATCAAACATGGTAAAATTAGAGTTGGTTTTACCCCAGATGAAGAAGTTGGCAAAGGTGCGCATAAATTTGATGTTGAAAAATTCGGTGCAGCATGGGCATATACCATGGATGGCAGTACCGTAGGCGAATTAGAGTATGAAAATTTTAATGCTGCTGGAGCTAAAGTTACCATTACGGGTAAAATTGTTCACCCAGGTTATGCCAAGGGTAAAATGATCAATTCTATGTTAATTGCAGCCGATTTTATAAAAGGTTTACCTCAGAATGAGATTCCGCAAGAAACAGAAGGTTATGAAGGCTTCTTTCATTTGCATGGGATGGAAGGCGATGTTGAAAAAACGGTAATTGAATATATCATTCGCGATCATGACATACAATTATTCCAAAACCGGAAGAAACAATTCCAAGCAGTTGCAGATGCGTTGAACAAAAAATTAGGAGCAGATTTGGTGCAGGTTGAGATCAAAGATCAATACTTTAATATGCGTGAAAAAATCGAACCGGTAATGCATATTGTAGATATTGCCGAAGAAGCGATGAAAGAATTAGGCATTGTACCTTTGATTAAAGCAATACGTGGTGGTACAGATGGTTCTCAACTGTCTTACAAGGGGTTACCTTGTCCGAATATATTTGCTGGTGGACATAATTTTCACGGAAGATATGAATTTGTCGCTTTAGAAGCGATGCAAAAAGCAACCGATGTTATTGTCAAAATTGCTGAAAAGACAGCTAAAAAATATAGCTAATTTTAAGAATACAAAAAATTCACAAAGTATTAGTATATGTTATTATTTATAATAAAAGAATAAACAAACCGGTCACTTTACTATTTTAGCCTCAAATTTTAATTGTTTTTATGGATAGAGAATATTTATTATCGTTGGTCGAAAAATACGACAGCCCATTATATGTATATAATGCTGATAAAATTGAGGAACAATACAAACGAATTACCGGTGCATTTTCTTCTGTTAAACACTTAAAGATAAATTATGCTGTTAAAGCGCTTTCTAATGTAACTATTTTAAAGTTATTTCATTCTTTTAAAGCAGGCTTAGATACCGTTTCTGTTCAAGAAGTCCAATTGGGCCTAAAAGCAGGTTTTGACCCTCAAGATATTATTTTCACCCCGAATGGTGTATCCCTTGAAGAAATTGAACAAGCCAAAGATCTCGGTGTTCAGATCAATATTGACAATCTTTCTATTTTAGAACAATTTGGTCAAAAATACCCAAAAACACCTGTCTGTATTCGTATAAATCCGCATATTATGGCCGGTGGGAACAGCAAAATATCTGTAGGGCATATAGATTCTAAATTTGGGATTTCTATTCACCAATTACCTCATATTCATCGTGTAGTTGAAAATACCGGAATGCTTATAAATGGAATCCATATGCATACTGGTTCCGATATTTATGATGTAGATGCGTTTTTACGTGCTACCGAAATTTTATTCAATGCAGCAGCAACATTTAAAGATTTAGAATATATTGATTTTGGAAGTGGATTTAAAGTTCCGTATAAAGAAGGAGATATTCAAACGGATATTGAAGAATTAGGCGCTAAATTATCGAAACGGTTCAATGCCTTTTGTAAGGAGGTTGGAAAAGAGCTTACCCTTATGTTCGAGCCGGGTAAATTTTTAGTGAGTGAAGCTGGTAAATTTCTCGTTCATGTGAATGTAGTGAAGCAAACTACCTCTACTGTTTTTGCGAGTGTAGACAGTGGATTGAATCACTTTATCCGACCCATGTTTTACGATTCGTATCATCATATTGTAAATTTATCAAATCCTAATGGTAAAGAACGTTTTTATACGGTGGTAGGCTATATATGCGAAACGGACACTTTTGGTTCTAACAGAAGAATTAATGAAATAAAAGAAGGGGATGTTTTATGTTTTAACAATGCTGGTGCTTATTGTTTTTCTATGGCTTCTAATTATAACTCCCGTTACAAACCAGCAGAAGTAATGGTAAAAAATGGAAAAGATTACTTAATTCGTAAAAGAGAAACCATTGACGATATTTTCAATAATCAAGTGATGGTGGATGTGGGGGAAGATTAAACGTCATAACGAGCGAACGAAGTAAGCGTGGTTATCTGTTGATTGAACCACCGAGTAAAATTCGAGAGATTGCCACGTCGTTCCTATGTCTCTCCTCGCAATGACGGACTGGTCATAACGAGCGAGCGTAACGTACGTGGTTATCTTTCGAATTGGAATACAAATAAAATTCTGACAAGTTACAGCAGATTACCACGTCGTTCCTACGTCACTCCTCGTAATGACGGATACGTCATAACGAGAGAGCGTAGCGAGCGTGGTTATCTGTCACTAGTTTACTCCGAGCTATCATCGAAAATCCAACCCTCAGACAAGTCTTCCCAATTTGGATTATTTAAATTTATCAGTGACTCCTTTCTTTTCCGATTCCCTTTCTTGAGTTGCTTTTCCCTTTCTATAGCAATAGTAATAAATTCAAATTCTTCCATATAAACTAATTTATCACAATTATATCTACAAGTAAAACCGAGAAAAGTTTTTGTTTTATGCTGATGAATCCTCTGTTTTAAATTACTGGTAACACCAATATAAATAACAGAGTTGTTTTTATTCGTCATAAAATAAACATGGTTCTTATTCAAGGTTTTTGATTTATCTATGTTTAACGGTAAACGTCATAACGAGTGAACGCATTGAGCCAAACGTCATAACGAGCGAATGCAGTGAGCGTGGTTATCTGTT
>CBDTUD010000106.1:0-5554 GCA_965363545.1 uncultured Flavobacteriaceae bacterium
AAAGCACAGCAATCTATTCATTTGGTTATTGGCAATGATTATAGTTTTAATATGTGGGGTAGACCATTTAAATTAACTTCTGAAGCTTATTATAAAAAATTAACCGATGTAAACCCTTTTACTATTGATAATGTTCGAATTCGCTATGAAGCTAAAAACAATGCGATTGCGTATGCTACAGGTTTTGATGTTCGATTGAACGGAGAGTTTGTACCAGGAACAGAATCTTGGTTTAGCTTTGGTTATTTACAAACCAAAGAAAATATAGACAATCGCGGTTATATTTCTCGTCCGACCGATCAGCGGCTTAAATTTGCGATTTTATATCAAGATTACGTTCCGAATATTCCAAATTTGAAAATGTATTTAAATTTGGTTTATAATACTGGCGTTCCAGGTGGTTCTCCTTCGTATGCAGATCCATACGACTATCAAAATAGATTAAAAGATTATTTCAGATCGGATATAGGTATTTCTTATGTTTTCGTTGATGCTCAAAATCCTGCAAAGAAAAAATGGCAAGAAAAATTCAAAGAGCTATCAACCGGAATTGAACTTTTTAACATGTTTGATGTACAAAATTCGATTACCAATACTTGGGTAAAAGATGTATCTTCCAATCGATCAATAGGGATTCCTAATTACCTTAGCGGAAGAGTTTTAAATTTGAAAGTTGCGATGCGATTTTAATATTTTCGTTTCTAGCTAGATAAAATTTCCTGAAAAATAAGATCTGTTTAAACCTTTTCATACTTTTATGGTCTAAATAGAAAAATTTGTGATTGAAGAGAAAGCTTTTGTTACCCAATTGAAAAATTCCAAAACGCAAGAAGCTGCTTTTCGGGAATTGATTAAATTGTATAAAGAACGGCTATATTGGCATATTCGTAAAATTGTCATATCACATGATGATGCTGATGATGTTTTACAAAATACGTTTGTAAAAGTATTTCGAAATATTGGTAACTTTAAGGAAGAAAGCAAACTATATTCTTGGATGTATCGCATAGCTACTAACGAATCGATTACGTTTCTCAATCAAAAAGCTAAATTAATGAAGGTCGATTTTGATACGATGCAACAGGATCTTATTGAAAATTTAGAATCTGATGTGTATTTTGATGGGGATGAAATTCAGTTAAAACTGCAAAAAGCTTTAGCAACGCTTCCTCAAAAACAATTAATTGTCTTCAACATGCGATATTTTGATGAAATTAAATATGAAGATATGGCAGAAATTTTAGAGACTTCAGTAGGTGCTCTGAAAGCTTCTTACCACCATGCAAAAAAGAAAATCGAAGCCTTTTTAACCAGTGAATAAACCTTTTACAAAAAACGGAGTCTAAACTAATAGATGAAAAAAGAAAACGACATATTAAAATCTCTAAAGAATGAAGGATTAGGTTTTACCTTACCGGAAGATTATTTGGCAAATTTTGAAGTCCATTCTAAGCATAAAACTTTAGAATCAAAAACAGGCTTTACGGTACCAAAAGATTATTTAGAAAATTTAGATGCTCCAATTTTAGCTAAGATTTCAAAAGCCCCGAGCACAGGGTTTAAAATACCAAATAATTATTTAGAATCAGTTGATAATAAGATTTTTAATAGAGTTGAATTAAATAAACAGTCAAAGACTATTTCTATCTTTCAAAGGCCATTATTTAAAGGAATTGGTTTTGCGATTGCTGCCTCTTTAGTACTGTTTTTCGGTATAAAGTCTTTTTATTTTACCACGGATATACCCGATTTTGATTCCGTTACAGTAGCACAAATTGATAGTTGGGTTGAAGAAGATTTATTAACCTTTTCTACCTATGATATTGCAGAGAATTTAACTGATATAGATTATGATATAAGTGCTAATTTTTCTGACGAAGAAATCTTAGATTATTTAGACAATACCGATATTGAAAACTTATTACTAAATGAATAAGCCATGAAAAGAATATTTATAGTACTGCTTTTTTTCTTCAGCACATCCGCTTGGTTACATGCGCAAATTGATAAACGTGAAGATTTAAAAGCATTAAAAACTGCTTTTATTACACAAGAGTTAGATCTATCACCTAAAGAAGCTGAGAAATTTTGGCCAATTTATAATGTTTATGATGAAAAAATTTACAACCTAAAGGTTATAAGTCATAATGAAAGTAAAAAGAAAATCATGAAAAAAGGTGGTTTTGATGCTATAACTGAAAAGGAGGCCGATAACTTTTTGACTTCTTTAATTCAATATGAAGAAGAAGAGTTAATAGCAAAAAAGGAACTTATCAAACAATTAAAACAAGTTATTTCTTCAAAAAAGATACTCCAATTACAACGGGTAGAAAGAGATTTTAATAAAAAATTACTACGAGAGTATCACAATAAAGGCAAACAAGGGCAAGGAAGAAATATGCCTTAACAACTATTTAGTTTACCCCATTTTATGTAAAAATGAAATCAATTGTGCTGTGGCCAGTCCCCGATGAGATATTTTACTTTTTTCGTCTAAAGTCATTTCTGCAAAAGTTTGTTCAAATCCCTCAGGTTGAAAAACTGGATCATAGCCAAACCCTTGATTACCATTCTTTTCTGTTAGAATTTTACCTTTACAAATCCCTTCAAAAATGGTTTGTTTTCCCTCTAAATTCAAAGCAATAACGGTTTTAAACTGAGCTTTCCTATTGGTTTTCTTTTGCATTTCAAAGAGCAGTTTATTAACATTGTCGTCATACGTAACATTTTCACCCGCATAACGCGCTGAATATATTCCAGGAGCGCCATTCAATGCCGCTACCTCTAAACCGGTATCATCGGCAAAACAATCGTACCCATAATTTTTGGTAATATAATTTGCTTTTAGTTTGGCATTTCCTTCGATAGTATTTTCGGTTTCTTCGATTTCTTCTGTACAACCAATATCCAATAGGCTCAATAATTCAATGGTATTGGGTAATAATGCCTTAATTTCTATTATTTTATTCTTATTATTGGTTGCAAATACTAATTTCATTTTCTATACTTAATTTTGGACAAAGATATTTTTTAATCTTAAAATTTGTATTCTTTTTACTTTTAATTTACTTGGGGATATACTTATTTAGATTCCAGTTAAATTTAAGAAAACCCTTACGACCAGTACATCTATAGATTTGTCAAAGGTGAAGAAATAGGTGTAAATGTTGAAAACTTTAAGAGCTTTAAAACTATGACTAGCAGCTTTTATATTCGTTTTGTTATATGGGTTTGGTTTTACTAAAGCGCATACAGCTTTGAAGTTACTCCCTTATTATTTCTCTATGCTAGATTTTCGTTTTAATTTGGCGAACCCCTTTTTAAAAACTTCCACAATAAAAAAAGCGATTAAACCCACAACAACGCCAACAATAAGTTCTGAAACAATACTTGGGATATTATGGAAAAAATCGTGCACTTCATGAATATTATGCACAAACATACCACCACCAACTAACAACATTGCCAAAGTACCAACTACCGCCAGCATTTGAATTAATTTTGGAAGAGTCCAAACCAAACCTTTTCCCAGAATTACAAAGGCAGATTTGATAAATTTACTTTTCCCTCTAGCATGTTGTATTAATTTAAATCCAGAATCATCCATCCGAACCATCAATGCTACAATACCATAAACACCAATAGTCGCCCCGATACCAATAATCGAAACAACAATTACCTGTGTCATCAATAGCTCTTCGGTTACCGTACCTAAGGCAATCATGATAATTTCAACAGATAAAATAAAATCGGTTATAATAGTAGATTTAATCTTTGCCTTTTCATGAATGAGCAGTTCTTCTTCAGTTTCCGCCAAAACAACTTTTACATACTCTTCTTTTTTATGAAAAAAAGTATGAATAACTTTCTCAACACCTTCAAAACTTAAATAAACTCCACCAATAAGCAATATTGGTACAATAAATTGAGGTGCAAATGCAGTAAGTAAAAAAGCAAAAGGAAGAATAATTAATTTATTCAAAAAAGAACCTTTTGTAATAGCCCACAGTACAGGTAATTCTCTTGATGCTCTAAAACTAGAGGCTTTTTCAGCCCCAACAGCCAAATCATCTCCCAAAACTCCGGCAGTTTTTTTGGTTGCCACTTTTGCCATTACTGAAACGTCATCCATCAATGCCGCTATATCATCTAAAATTGCAAAAAATCCAGTCATTCTTATATTTTATTTTTATTCATGATGATAGGGCTCATTTTTTAATATGGTGAACGCCCTATAAATTTGTTCCACTATAAATAATCGCACCATTTGATGAGAAAAAGTCATTTTTGAAAGTGACACTTTTCCTTGTGCTTTTTTGTACATTTCTTCAGAAAAACCAAACGGACCGCCAATAACGAACACCAATTGTTTGTTGCCAGAATTCATTTTTTTTTGCAAATAATTAGAAAACCCAACAGATGTAAAGTCTTTCCCTTTATCATCCAATAAAATAACCTGATCACTTGCTTGTAATCGTTTTAAAATTGCTTCTCCTTCTTTCTCTTTTTGTTGGATTTCCGATAGGTTTTTTGCATTTTTTAAATCGGGAATAATCTCCAATTCAAAATTAATATAATGTGTTAATCTCTTTTCATAGGTCTGAATCAACGTATGCAAATTCTTATTATCTGTTTTTCCTATGACAAGCAATTTGATTTTCATTTTGTACTATAAATTATGGCTGTAAATATAAAAAAGTTATTTTTGTAAGTCTATTAGAAATCCTATGATTAGTAAAGAACAATTTCAACAAGAATTAAAAATTATAATAACGAATAGTTTGCGCGAAGATATTGGTGATGGCGACCATAGCTCACTAGCCTGCATTCCTTCTGAAGCTGAAGGAAAAGCAAAACTTTTAGTAAAAGAAGCCGGAATTATTGCAGGAATTGATTTTGCAAAGCAGATTTTCACAGCCGTGGATAAAGATCTAGTCGTTGAAACCTTATTAAAGGATGGTGATGAAGTTGCTTATGGTGATATTGTTTTTTATGTAAGCGGTAAATCACAATCCATTTTAAAAGCCGAAAGATTTGTCTTGAATTCGATGCAACGCATGAGTGCCATAGCAACCAAAACTAAAAAGTTTTCGAATATTTTGAAAGGAACAAAAACCAAGGTTTTGGATACGAGAAAAACGACGCCGGGTATTCGAGCCATTGAAAAATGGGCAGTAAAAATTGGAGGCGGGGAAAACCATCGTTTTGCTTTATACGATATGGTGATGCTAAAAGATAATCATATTGATTTTGCAGGTGGAATCTCAAATGCAATTGAAAAAACCAAAACTTATTTAAAAGATAATAATTTAGATCTTAAAATTATTGTTGAGGCAAGAAGTTTAGAAGAAATCAAAGAAATTCTAAAACATAAAGGAATCCATAGAATCTTAATCGATAATTTTAATTATGAAGATACCAAAACTGCTGTTGCTTTAATTGGCAGTCAGTGTCAAACAGAATCTTCGGGAAATATTACTTTGGAAACTGCAAGGCATTATGCCGATTGTGGTGTAGATTATATTTCTACCGGAGCGATTACGCATTCGGTTTC
>CBDTUD010000107.1:0-5542 GCA_965363545.1 uncultured Flavobacteriaceae bacterium
GGAATTCAAAAAAGAACCATTTAGAGGTGTATTCTAACGGTGTTTCTTTTACAGTTCAAGTAGATATCTCCAATGATGACAGCATAGATAAAGAGAAAACCATCTCCTTGGCAAAATTAATTATAGAAGAACGAATCAACTAAAACCATCAATGAACTAAAAATGAAACAGATGAAACACATTTTAAAACAATTAAAATATACGATAAAAGTAGGGGCTTTTGCAATACTATTTTTAGGTACAGTAGCATGTGATAATAATGACTCAGAACCAAATATTAACGAGACCAGTTTTCAACTTAATTCTGATCAAGGCAATAATTTGGTATTAACTTATCCTGATGGAACAAAAGAATATATAACTGGCGAATCTATACTTGGTTGGGGAAAAGGGAATTTATTAGGTAATAATTACTGGAAAGAAGTTAGAGGTGGCAGTTCAAAAAAATCATTTGGAATACGAATCAATATTCCTAAAGGCACCCCAAAAGACAAAATTATTGGTGTAGAACTACAGTTAGATGGGGCTAGATTGTTGCTTCAGAACTCAACAGAAATACCAATACGTCCAGAATTATGGATTAAAGGAAGCGGTTTTGATGAATATGAAAATGCTATCGAGAAGATTAAGATAATTGAAACCGATAGTTATGATATTATAAGAGAAGTTATAGATAGTAACTATAAAGCTATAAAAATATCAGGATATTTTTGGAAGAAAAATGCAGATTCTTGGAGTAATTAAAAGAAGTGTAAAATATATCGTAAAATCAAATAAAATGAAAAATATACTAAAATTAACACTCCTTGTATTGCTCTTTTTTTCCTGCAAAGAATCTCCAGAATCATCCGATTCGGCTGCATCCAAAAATATGGAAGGCCTAATGAGAGAAGTAACAGGCAAGAATGCCAATAAAGATCAGGGATATGCCCGTTTGATGGAAGAATTATTAACAAAAACAAGGCTAACCGAGGCCGAATTCTTAGAAGCCTTTCCCAAAAAATTAGGTAGCCTGAACTTAGACGAACCACCAAAAATGTTAATTGGACATAACGACATGGCTTCAAATGTCGTTGCCGGAAATTTTGGTAATGGCACTATCCATATGACAATTACAGATGCCGTGGGCCAAAATGCCGGTCTCGCAGTTTTACACCTGAAAAGTTATGATTTGATGAATTATGAATCCGATGACAATACGAAGTATAAAAAAAAGGAACGTAATGGCATTTTAACCTCAGGAGTTTATGTTACCGGTGAAAATGAATCTGAACTGAAGTTTCTCTACGATAATCGTTTTTATGTAGAACTAAAAGGAAAAGGGATGGAAGTAGATGAACTTTGGGATGCCATGGGGGTTGATAATTTGAGTCGTTTTAAAGATTTTAACAAATAATCTTACAACTATGAAATTCTTTGAATCATTTAGTCAATCTCAAATAGCCGGCATTATTTTGCAATTGGCAATATTGCCCTTTTTATTTATATCATTTAGGCGTTTGTGGTGGGCAAAACAATCCGAGCATTGGCCAAAAGTTAAAGGATTCGTGAAAAAGGGGCTTGATTTTCCACTTTCCAAAGTAATAGATTTTTTATATACCTATGAAATCAATGGCATTGAGTATAAGGGAAAGAATCCTTTTTTCGCAAACTCTTTTAAAAATTTCAAAAGCAAGAAAGCGGCAGAATTAATGGATAACTATCCAAAAGATAAGCAAGTTGCTGTTTTCTACCATCCGTCAAACCCAGCTATATCCACCTTAGAACCTGGAAGGAAAGATGGTGTAGTTGGTGCGTTAGTGCTATTGCTCTTGCTTTTTTTACTGGGATATATTACTTACAGCTATCCTGCTTTAATTACAGATATACTTGATTACTTTCACAGTTTGTCCATTATCCCATAAAACATATTTATTATGAAGAACTCCAAAACAGCTGGCACCAATCGACGGGAATTTATACAACAATTGGCATTGTGTTATGTTGCCGCACAAATTCCTTTCACATTTGTAGGATGCAAAGATGACGCACCAAATTTTACAGGTACCGGAAAAGCACCTTATAAAGTTTGGGAAGAAATGCTCATGGCTTTAAAAACAAGTCCGGATCATTTAGAGGGGCGAATGAAAATCTTAATAGATTCGAAAGATCCAAAAGCGATGTTCGATTTTGTGCGGGATGAAATTTATCTCATTCCACCTACAAATTCTTCATTGACAGGTATGGGAAAAATAATGCGATATGGTATAAGAGGTGTTTTACGTTATGGTTTTGCTACACCTAGAGAAAAAGCGGAATTGCTGCATAAAATGTATAAAGAAGCAGGAATTACTTCAGAAATTATATATGAACGGACCGATATAAAAACAGAAGATGTACCAGTATTTTTCTTTAGACCAAGGGAAAGAAAATTAGAACCAAAAGTAAATCAAAAAATTCTAGATCGATGGCAAAAAGAATTACAAACAGATCTAAACGAAACGCACCTCATACAAATTGATGATGACGAAAAAGAAAGTGAAAAACTGGCAGAGCAACTATGGAATCTTTTGCCCGAAAAAGAGAAATTAAGACCTTACAAATTCGATTTCCGTTGGGATAATTATAGAACTCCATCGGTAACTTTTACAAGTGGGGAAGAAACAAAATATGCGCACCTTTTTGATCCAAGTGTAGCTTTCGGAGACTTAAGAAATGGCGGCACAATCTCAAATGCAGAAGAAAATCAATATACTGATGAAAAAGTCGAAATAACACTTACCACACGCAACGGAATAAACCTAAGAGACGAAATAGAATTGCTCACGGGTAGGTGGTTGCTTCACGAATTGGCCGGCAATCAACTTTCTCTAGGATTTGCAAATGGACTTTCTTTAGAACAAATGATTGCTACTCCAATTGGCAATTTAAGAATGTTTACACCTACTATTTCCTTTCAATCTTTTGATGAGGGTTTAGATTATATGGCGGAAAGATCTTTCATTGGGAACACCTTTACCCTTGAGGCAGATATTATTGACTTAAAAAGTGATGAGTCAACATTAAACGGCAAGGTACTTTTGGCAAAACCCAATCTCAATTTGCAAAAAGAAGTGCAGCAAGTTACCATTAAAGCTGTTCCACGAATTTATCCACTTGTAAAACTTGAAGTTTCGCCTACAGATAAAAACAACAATTTTGTGGAAGGTTTAAGCGCTGCAGATTTTAAAATTTTTGATAACGGTCTTCCAGTATCAGCAATGATGGAAAACAATCAACGGACTCCGAAAATCACATTATTATACGATACATCATTAAGTATGCCTCAAGAATATACAAGTGAAAAAATCAACGTTTTTATAGAAAACTTGGAAAGTGAGATAAAAAATAAATATCCTACGGTAACTATTTTAAAATGGAAAACAGATTCAAACCTTTTTACTTCTCTTTACAAAGCTTCAAAACAAGATGCAGATATTATTGTTTATATCACCGATGGAGACAATAATGATTCATACAATAGTGATTGGGAAAAGGTATATAATGAAGGTCCCCCAGCCCTAATACTTAACGTGTATAACTCCACATCAAAACATGTTAAGACTTCTTTTGAAATGATGGCTAAATCTACATCAGGTATAGTACTGGACGCTAAAAATCAAGTCAAAGTTATTGAAACCATTAGCAAATATCTAGAAAATTTAGAAATTCCTCCTTACGTTTTTATGTATTATGCTATGGAAAAAGAGAAAGAGCATGAGGTAGAAATTTCTTTGGACAAAGAACGGTTAAAAAATGGTACCAACTATAAATTTGCGATACTACCTACCGACGAAATGGTATTGGGCAAACAACTAGCAGGTTTGTATTTAACTTTAAAAACAGGAAAACAAGTGGTAAATAGAGTATTAGCCGGTTGGGATCCACTTTTAGACTCAAAAAGAAAACCTGTTTATTCCGATTTTAAAGCCGTAAGAAGTCTCATTTTAGGAGGTGCTTTAATTAGTATAGAAGGTGAAGGACCAACTATGGCAAATACTATGGCAGATGTTTTGAAAAATAAGCTCTCTAATCGAGAATTTGGAGAAGCAATGTTGGAAGATAAAATCAAAGAAGCAAAAATAGCTTTTGAAAAAGGAAGTTTTAGTTATAATACCTTATTAGCTTCTTTATTGCAACCAATACAAAATGGAGTAACGCAGAATTCATTAACTTTTGCTTCCGGACCTCGAATTGCAATTATTAAAAATAGTATAGGTATTGAAGAAAAAATCTCTTCCGTAAGTTTCGATTATTTACCAACATCAAATTATGTAACCCTAGCCAAGAACCCAGAAGAGGGCTTTAAAACTACATTGCAAAAAACCGCACAACTCGCATTGTTAGAAAAGAGTTTATTTCCTGAAAGCACATTTAGTTATCTTCAAGATAAAATACTTTTGGAACGAACGTTGGCAATAGATCAAAAATGGTTTAAAGACCATTACACAGAAACAAATGCTGTTTTTTGGCATGAAAAAATATACAGAGGTAGTGGTCATTATAAAATATTTGACCAAAGTGCTTCTGTAATGTCCTATTGGCAAATTGATGCTTCTTCAGGAGAACTCTATGGCATTTTAGAAGATAGTACTGGTGGCGGTGTTAATGGAATAAAATTACAACTAGAGGAATTAAATAAAGTAATGGCAGTATATAAAGAGGTTATTGCAAAACTTGGTATAAAAACTGGTGCAATAGTTGAACCTATTCATAAGTTTGGAATCACCTTAGTAAGACTAACTGCATTTGCTACAGAAGCAATTATAATCATGGATCCATCTGCAATGGATCAATTTGATCAAGAAACATTAGCAGAATTGGCCTGTTTCAGCTATAGAAATATAATTCTTTCTTTATATAAAAATGGTGGAAAAGGATCCTCAGGTTTAGAGCATTTAATAGGAGCAAGAGTCGGTAATACTGCGTGTAATTTAACTTAAAATAAATATCAATAAAATTATAGACTATTTGCTATCAATATTTTAAATAAATAATGAAGTGCTATAATAAAATTTATTGGTTTAGAATAAGTCCAAAAATCAGATTATAAGTTTATGTAAAAAACATCAAAAGCTATTAAAAACCTTAAATAATAAAATTATGAAAAAACCACTTCTATTTATTTTATTTATAACACTTACAGTTACCGTATTTTCACAAACTACATATACTGTAAATACAACAGATGATAACCCAGATAGCAATATTAATGATGCCATTTGTGCAGATGTAAATGGTAATTGCACTTTTAGAGCGGCTATTCAAAATGCTAATAAAACAAGTAATAAAGATACTGTTGCTTTCAATATTTCGGGATCAGCACCTTTCACTATTGCGATTAACTTTCATATACTGCCTGATATAATACAACCTATAATAATAGATGGTCGTACACAACCTCAATATGCTACTAATCACACGCCAGTTATAGAAATAGTAAATGATTACATACAATATTCAGACGGAATTAAGCTTTACAATAACTCTTCTGGAAGCGAATTATATGGTCTCTGCATAGTTA
>CBDTUD010000108.1:0-5454 GCA_965363545.1 uncultured Flavobacteriaceae bacterium
AAGCAAAATCATAAAGCTTGCTTTTTTGATATTGTGACTTTTTGATTTTCAAAGCTCCTCTTTGAAGTTTGATCCAAGATGATTTAGGTGAGTCACTTGTTTTAAAAAGGTATACAAAGTGATTCTTTCTTCCAAAAAGTTCCATATAAAACTACTTCTTAATCATTTATTCATCAATAAAAAGGATTATTACCTTATTTTTTTTCTATAATTTAGTCCAACCAAAAATGGAATCATATATTTCCATAAATAGTAAAATAATTGGATTACAAACCGTGAATTAAACCATTCTATATCATGAAAAATTTATTTACCTTACTTTTTTGCATCACTTTTCTTTTCGGATGTGAAACAAAAAAAACAACAGAAGTATCTGAGACCAATGAAAATCAATCCAATCCTGTAAAAGTGATCTTAAAAAATACAGGTGGCAAATTTGTGTTGCTTGTCAATGACGAACCTTTTTACATTAAAGGTGGCGGGTTAGAGTTTGGAGATATTCCTTCTTTGGCAAAACATAACGGAAACTCATTTAGAACTTGGAGAACAGAAAATGGAAAACGAAGCGGAAAAAAAGTATTAGATGAAGCTCATGAAAACGGACTCTTAGTTACGATGGGAATTGAAGTTGCCAGAGAGCGACACGGTTTTGATTATGATGATGAAGTTGCTGTTAAAGAGCAATTGGAAAGAATTAAAAAAGAAGTGACTGAGCTAAAAGATCATCCGGCACTACTAATTTGGGGAATAGGAAACGAATTAAATTTGCACTATACGAATGACAAAGTTTGGGATGCTGTTAATGATATTTCAAAAATGATTCACGAAATTGATCCTAATCATTTAACGACAACAAGCCTTGCTGGAATTTCAGAAAAAGAGGTAACACTTATCAAAGAAAAATGTCCAGATATCGATATTTTATCCGTTCAGATGTATGGCGATTTACCGAATTTACCGAATTTAATCAAAGAATATGGCTGGAAAGGAGCATATATGGTTACAGAATGGGGGGCAACCGGACATTGGGAGGTGCCTAAAACAGAATGGGATACGCCAATTGAAGAAAATAGCACGCTAAAAGCTGCCAATTACTTGAAAAGATATCAAGGTGGTATTGAAGCAGATTCACTACAATGTATTGGTTCTTATGTGTTTTTATGGGGGAATAAGCAAGAGCGAACTCCAACTTGGTATGGCATATTTTTAGAAGATGGTAAAGAAACCGAATCGGTTGATGTGATGCATTACATTTGGAATGGTGCTTGGCCTGAAAATAGAACTCCACAAATAAAATCATTTACTTTAAATAAGAAAACCGCCTATGACAATGTCTATTTGGAGTCAGGAAAAGAATACAAAGCTACCGTTGAAATTCATGATTTTGAAAAAGATTCAATCAATTATCGATGGGAAATTTTACCCGAAAGTACCGATTTGGGAGATGGTGGTGATCATGAAGAGCGTCCGAAACCAGTTCTTAACCTTTTCGTAAAAGAAGATGGAGGTAAGTTATCGATGAAGGCTCCTGAAAAAAAAGGACCATATCGCTTATTTATTTATGCAGATGACGCACACGATCATGCGGCAACGTCAAATATCCCATTTATGGTAAAATAAAAGTGAATTTAAAATCGCTTAATTTTTAATCAAAATACTACTTGTAATGAGCAACAATCCTTTATACATAGGCAAATCAAAAGTGAAACTTCATAAGACAGCGGTTAAAGGTTCTTCCATTGTTATGGGAAATGAAACGTACTTTAAAATTTCTAATAGCGATGCTATGCGACCATTTTTTATGAGTATCGTTAGTGATGCAAATCATTGGATGTTTATTTCGAGCAATGGCGGTTTAACTGCAGGAAGAAAGGATTGTGATTCTGCTCTTTTTCCGTATTATACAGATGATAAAATTACCGAATCGGCAAATTCTACAGGTAGTAAGACAATTTTTCAAATTCATAAAAAAAAGAAAACAGTTCTTTGGGAACCCTTTTCGGATGCCTATTCAGGCTTATATGAAATTCAAAGAAATTTGTATAAAAACAGTTTTGGAAACAAAATAATTTTTGAAGAAATTAATAAAGATCTGGGGTTGACGTATACCTATGAATGGAATTCAAGTAACCTTTTTGGTTTTGTGAAAAATGCGACTTTGACCAATAATTCTAATAAAAAAGTAAAGATCACCGTTTTAGACGGATTGCAAAATATTTTACCTTATGGTCTTTCAGCAGATTTACAGAATGGAAAAAGCAACTTGGTAGACGCTTATAAAAAAGCAGAACTTGAAACAGAAACCGGACTTGGAATTTTCGCTTTAAGTGCTATAATTGTAGATAAGGCAGAGCCGAGTGAGGCTTTGAAAGCAACCACAGTTTGGTCTGCCGGCTTAAAAAATTCGTCTTATTTAATATCTTCTTTGCAACTAGATAATTTTAGAAAAGGGCAGGAAATTGAGCAAGAAATAGATAAAAGAGCAGAAAAAGGCGCTTACTTTGTTTCTTCTTCGATAAAATTAAAAAGCAAGGCTAAGAAAAATTGGCGATTTGTTGCGAATGTAAATCAAAGTTCAGCTGAAATTGTTGCCATTTCTGAAAAATTAAAAGATAGAAAAGAGCTAGTTCAAGCAGTAGATAAAGATATAGAGCGAGGTACGAAAAATCTAATAGAATTAGCAGGAAATGCTGATGGATTACAAGTTACGTCGGATAGTCTTCAAAATACGCGTCACTTTGCAAATGTTCTTTTCAACATCATGAGAGGTGGTATTTTTGATGAAAATTATCAAATAGAAGTTGGTGATTTTAAAAAATATATTGAAAAAGCGAATAAACAGGTTTTCAAGAAACAGGCTAAGGCTGTTAACCAATTGTCGGAAATTTTTACTTTAAAAGAGTTGAAAGAGGTTGCTTTGAAAAGTACCGACACTGATTTAAAAAGACTTTGTCTTGAGTATATGCCGTTAAAATTTAGCAGACGTCATGGTGACCCTAGTAGACCTTGGAACAAATTTTCTATCAATACAACGAGTGAGATTGACGGCTCAAAGATTCTCGATTATCAAGGAAATTGGCGCGATATTTTTCAAAATTGGGAGGCTTTGGCGCATTCTTATCCGGAGTTTATCGAGAGTATGATTTCTAAATTTTTAAACGCTACAACATTTGAAGGTTATAATCCGTATCGTGTTACGAAAGACGGTTTTGATTGGGAAGTTGTTGAGCCTGATGATCCATGGTCATTTATAGGTTATTGGGGCGATCATCAAATAATTTATTTGTTGAAATTTTTAGAGTTTACAGAAAATTACTATCCGCAAAAATTAGCTAATTATTTTGATAAAGAAGTTTTTGTTTACGCCAATGTTCCTTACAAAATTAAGAGTTATGCCGAGATCTTAAAAAACCCGAAAGACACTATTGATTTTGATTTCGAATTGGATAAAATTATTGCCGAAAGAAAATCTGTTTTAGGAGCGGATGGAGCTTTGCTTTTAGACCAAAAGAATGTCATTTATAAAGTAAATTTAATCGAAAAATTATTGGCAACAGTTTTGGCAAAGGTCTCCAATTTTATTCCAGAAGCGGGAATTTGGTTAAACACCCAAAGACCTGAATGGAACGATGCCAACAATGCTTTGGTTGGTGATGGGGTTTCCATGGTAACTTTGTATTATTTGAGACGATTTTTGCATTTCTTGGAAGGAATTGTTTCTAAAATGGAAATGAATGAAGCGCAAGTTTCGGAAGAAATGGAACAGTTTTTCAATCAAATTAAAGAAACATTAGAAAAATTCCAAGATGTTTTAGCTGGTTTAATTTCCGATACCGATCGAAAAAGTATTTTAGATGGTTTAGGAAATGCTGGTAGTAGGTATAGAATGACAGTTTATGAAAAGGCGTTTTCGGGTAAAAAGAAACCAATTACTAAGGAAAGTTTAGTAAATTTTATCCAAGTTTCATTGCGATATATTGATCATTCTATTGCGGCAAATAAACGGAAAGACAATTTATACCACGCGTATAACCTGATAACTTTAGAGAACGAAAAGGAAATCTCTATTTCTTATTTACCTTTGATGCTCGAAGGGCAAGTTTCAGTATTGAGTTCAGGATATCTTTCCGCGAAAGCGAGTTTAAAACTTTTAGACAGCTTGAAAAAAAGCGTATTATATAGAAAAGATCAGAACAGCTACATCTTATATCCAAATAAAGAGTTAGCACACTTCGTTGGAAAAAATAATATTCCTACAGGGAAAATTGAAAAATTAGAGCTGGTAAAAAAACTAGTAAAAGCAGGAAATTCACAAATTATTGAAAAAGATATTTTAGGGAATTATCATTTTAATGGTAATTTCAATAATGCGCAAAGTGTTAAAAACGCCCTGAAAAACTTACCAGAAAAAGACTATAAGTTGTTGATTGAAAAAGATCAAGAATCTTTATTAGCATTATTTGAAGAGGTATTTAATCATAAGTATTTTACGGGTAGATCGGGTACATTTTATGGTTACGAGGGTTTGGGTTCCATTTATTGGCACATGGTTTCGAAACTGGTTTTGGCTGTGCAGGAAGTTTGTATTAAAGCGATCAATTCGAAAGAGGATAAAGAGGTAATTCAAAGATTGATAACACATTATTACGATATTAATGAGGGAATTGGGATTCACAAATCACCAGAAATTTATGGTGCATTTCCTACTGATCCATATTCACATACTCCTGCCGGAAAAGGGGCACAGCAGCCAGGAATGACCGGACAAGTAAAAGAGGATGTTTTAATTAGATTTGCTGAGTTGGGAATACTAGTTTCTGATGGGAAAATACAATTCAAACCAAGTCTTCTTCGAAAAAAAGAGTTTTTGAGTTACGATGCAAAATTGAAATATACGGATGTTCTTCAGCAAGAAAGAGAAATTTCATTGGATAAAAACTCTCTTGGTTTTACCTATTGTCAGGTTCCCGTTATTTATAAAATAGCGAAAAAAAATAGGTTGGAAATATTATTTTCTGATGGATCAATTAAAAATATGGAAGAACTTCAACTGGATTTGGTAACAAGTAAAAAACTATTGGAAAGAACTGGAGAAATTGAACAAAT
Source organism: uncultured Flavobacteriaceae bacterium (assembly GCA_965363545.1). Classification (GTDB taxonomy): domain Bacteria; phylum Bacteroidota; class Bacteroidia; order Flavobacteriales; family Flavobacteriaceae; genus Lutimonas. Next base: position 5,107 of record CBDTUD010000108.1, read on the forward strand.
CAGAGTTGGTTTGCAAGATAATTTTAGGTAAATATTTGATCAATAAATTTTCAAATTTTTATTTGAAATAATCTTTTTAAATTAATTTGCTCTATTTCGTTCTTCCTCGGCTCCTGTGCCCCTTGCTCTGGATGATTTAATTTTTGAATTTCCAAAGCTTCGTGTATATGTTAAAACAAACGTTCTGTTGCTCCAATCGATATCAGAAGACATCTTTAGATTTTGTTCTGGCAAAGCTGCTGTCGCTGCAAATCGTTGTGAATCAAAAAGATCATTGATATTAAAGCGAAGTGTGCCCCATTTTTCACCAAACTTTTTTTGAATACCAAAGTTCATATAGAAATTACT
>CBDTUD010000109.1:0-5322 GCA_965363545.1 uncultured Flavobacteriaceae bacterium
GATGTATAAATTTAAGTTTTTTATGTTTTAGAAACATTCTATTTTATTGAATTTAGCAATTTTTTATACCAATTGTTGTAAAATGTTGTTTTTCATTTCAATTTTTATCTAAATTTCTGTTTGTCTGAATTATTAAACAGTTGTAGAATTTCGAAAACAATTATTTTCCTTTTGCTAAAAAAAAAATGGAAATGTTGAGAAAAGTCCTTGATTTTTTCTTTTTTAAAATTTTGGCTTTAAATCCGCAATTGTGATCAATTCATTTTGAATTCAAATTTGTCCAATAAAAAATATATTTTGAAATCTCACTAAAAATAAAATTTCGATATTTTAAGTAAAAATTTAGTTTATAGAAGATTGAGGTTTAAATAGATTTTAAATTATGCAATCTTCTATAAAGTAATTTTAATTAATCGTAATCATCTTCATTATCCTGTTTATCAAAATTTCGTGTATTTTCATTATTATCTTGATTTATAGTACTGCCTGTTCTAATTTCAGAGTGTCTAATTTGTCCTCCTAAATTTCCTACTTGCGCAAATACACCAAATGTAACTAGTGAAACAATTAATGTTACTAAAGTGATTGTTTTGGCAAAAGATAATTTTTTGAAAATCGCAAATAAACTTATTATTGACAGTAGTCCTAATAATCCCATAAGCCAAATTGCCTTTTCAGCAAGTTCTTCATGATTTTCGATTAATTGTTCAGAAATTGCAGCAATATTTTCTACAGTTTCACCTGCTTCTTCTCCTGTAAGAAAAACTGGAATTGTTAATAATGCCATTAATATAAAAGTTGCTAATGCTACTTTTTGAATTTCTAGTTTTTTTAAAAATAAACCATATATTAATATTCCAATTCCAATTATTGTTCCCACAATAGGGAAATGTGTTAGTATTAAATGAAGATGTGTTGCATTCATAATTTTATGTTTTTTTGAATTATGATTATAGTTATAAAAAAAAGTCCTAGCCTAAATAAACTAGGACTTTAATGGTTTGTGTATGAATTATTTCGGATTTTGAAGTGCTTAATTTTAGGTCAATACTAGATTTGTAAAACACTAAAGAGTTGTATTTCATCACAATACTACTACTGTCTAAACACTTTGTTATGCTTTTGCACTTTTTACTTTTCTTTTTTAGAGCCACTCACTATCCTTGAAATAATTCCCTTTTGGTCTGAAAATTCTGCTAAAAGTACACCTGCTAAATGGATTGCTATAAATGCTATTAGGTAGTAAATACTAAGTACGTGGATTTCTTCCATTATTTTTTTCAATTCTTTAGGGCCCAATACAATAATAAGTCCTGTAATAAGTGAAACAATGACACAGATATAGAAAATGATATATATCCATTTCTGTAATTTCATTTTTGTAGATAGGTTTTTACCAAACGGATTTTGAATTTTCATATGACCAAATGCAGGAAGTATAAAACGAATACTAAACAATCCAACTAAGACATAACCAATGTAAATATGCCAATTCCACATTGGTTGTCTTATTTTTTTTGCTAAAATAATGAGTTGGTCTTGGGTTAAATTCTGCTGAGTACTACTTAGGTAATCCTGTATGATAGCTGCTACATTATTTTTATTCATCCATGTTAATCTCAAAAAAATAGTAATTAGCAATAGAAGAAATGAAATAGCAATCGCCCAATGAATTATTCGATAGATATTAGAATATTCTGTATTTTTCATAATGATTGATTTTAGTATAAAGTGCAACAAACAAATTAACTTCTTAAGAATCTAAGGAAGTTATATTTAAGAATTTTTCTGAACTAGTCATTGAAATTCCACATCTTTTTGGTTTTGTTGTTTGATATGTATTACCACATGTTGGACATACATAATATACGGTAGGCAATGATTTTACATTATTGCTTTCTAGAGCCACTAAAGCCTCTTTATACATTTTAAGATGTTTCAATTCTGTTCTATACGCATAATCAAAACTTATACTCGCGAATTTATTATTTGCAGACTTTGCCGTAACCATAAATCCTGGATACATTTTGTTGGACTCATAACTTTCTCCGCTAATGGCATCTTGTAAATTTTCTTTGGTTGAATTAACCGTAAACTCAGGAGTAATATTAGGAGTTGTTTGAGACATTTCTTCTAATACTGCTTTATGATTATTAGCATGAATATTTTCTGCAACAGATGCTGCGTGGTACAACATTGCAATTTCGTGATACCCTTCTTCTTCGGCTTTTTTACTATAAGCTTCATATTTTGCACTTGCAGTTGTTTCACCTTTAAAAGCTGCTTGTAAATTTTGAATTGTTAATTCGGCTGTGTCTTCTGCAGAAACAGTTTTAGCTTCAGCAATAGGTTTTTGCATGTCACTTTTTTTACTGTTTTCATTTGCGCAAGATTGCAAAACTAATCCTGAAAGCGATAATGCAAAAAATAAAATTGATATTGATTTTTTCATTTTAAAAATATTTTAGTTATTAAATAATTACACTACAAATGTATGTGGTGTACTATTTAAATTTCCTTCAGTAATTCTTAAAATCTGCTTAATAAATTTAAGTGGGAAATTGTAAAGTGAAATTACTGCCAATACCTAATTCACTTTTCACATTCAATTTAATGAGCTGTATATCTGCTAACTTTTTAACAATAGATAGCCCAAGCCCATTCCCTTTTACAATAGAGCTTCTCGATTCATCAGCTCTGTAGAAACTATCAAATATGTGTGGTAATTGTTCTGTAGAGATTCCTATTCCGTCATCCTTAATTGATAGAATTTTTAAATTTGAATCCCAATCAACCAAAATAGTCCCATTATTTTTACCATACTTAATTGCATTAATAACTAAATTATTAATCATTAATTCTAAAAAAAATTTAGTGCCAATTACTGTGGTTTCTTTTGGAATTTTATAAGATATTTTTATTTTTTTAGCAATAGCAATTTTATTCCAATTATCATTAAATGAGTCTATAATTTGAAAAAGCGAAACGCTTTCTTTTTTTTCAAAAGCGGCATTTGATTCAATTCTTGCAATTTGAAGTAATTGATCTAGCAAAATATCCAACCTGTCAACTTCTGAAATAATTTTACCTATTTTTTCTTCATAAATTATGGGGTCTCTTGGTTTTCTAATTAAAACTTCAAGGGTTCCTCTAATTGCAGAAAGTGGAGTTCTTATTTCGTGAGATGCTGCGCTTGTAAATTGTTTTTGCTGAATTATACTTTTTTCAATTCGGGCAAGTAATTCATTAATTGTTACAGCAAGTTTATATAATTCATCTTTTCTGTCTGGTAAAATTAATCTAGTACCAATATTGGATTCACCAATTTTAGAAGTCGTTTTTATTAGGTTGTATATTGGTGTGATAGCTTTGGAGGCAGCAAAAGATGAAGCGATATACTGAACAAAAACCATTATAGGAAAAGAAATTAATAATACAATTATTAAGTTATTTAAAATCACAAAGGATTCTTTTTGCGAAATGGCTATACTTAATTGTCCTATTATTTTTCCAGATTTATTTTTTATTGGAAATTGTCCTAATCGTATTTTTTGTCCATTAATTTCAGTATTATAAAATGTTTTTTGTTTGATGTTTGGATTAAATAAAAACTGATCGTCTAATAAATTAGCAGAATGAAAAATAACTTTCCCATTTAGATCAACTATTTGTAAAAAAGTTGGATTTACTGCTATTATGTTTTGTTCTGTTTTATTCCATTCAGGCATTTTATGTAATAAAATGGAATTGTCTCGAAATTCAAGATTTGTAATTACTTCGTTTTTTTCAATGGTAATATCATTATCTAAATGTGCAAAAGCAGTTCTATTAACCACAAAATAAATAATTATAAATACTAAAAATGTAGTTATTGTAACAGATAGTGTATTAAAAAAAGCAATTCTATTTTTAAACTTCATAACTATTATTCCTCTGTTATAATTTTATAACCAATACCTCTTACCGTTGTAATAAATGATTCGCCGTTAGGTGAATCTAATTTTTTACGTAGCGCATTTATATAAACATCTATTACAGAATTATCATAATCAAAATGAATATCCCATACTTTTTCAATGATTCGTGTACGTCTGCAGACTTTATTTTTATTTCGTATAAGGTATTCTAAAAGGGCAAATTCCTTTTGAGTTAAATCTATAAGAGTATTATTTTTGGTAACAGTGTGTTTTTCGACATTTAGCTCAATACCTCCAGCAGTAAAAGTAATTACTTCCGTTTCATTTTTACGCATGTGTACTCTTATTCGTGCTAACAGTTCTTCAAATGAAAAGGGTTTTCTAATGTAATCATTTGCGCCAGTTTCTAGTCCAAAAATAGCTTCATCAACAGTATCTTTTGCGGTTAAAAATAGAATTGGAATATTTTTGCTTTCTTTACGGATATTTCTGCAAACTTCTATGCCGCTAAGTCCTGGAAGCATCCAATCTAGTAAAATAACATCATAACCTTCTAGATTATCAAGAGCATACTGAAGTCCTACTTTTCCATTATTTGCAACATCAACAGCAAAACCTTCTTCTTGTAAACCGTCACTAATAAAATTTGCAATTGATGGTTCATCTTCAACAATTAATATTCTCATAATTTTATTTTAAGGCACTTTAAATGTACAAAATTAATGGTTTAATTATTAAAATCAGGAAGCGCTAACTCTACACCTGCCCCATGACTATAAACTAATTGACCACCCAAATAACCCGTATATAAAACTGCAACTGTTAAGGCTGTAAATAAAAATATGTATAGTCTTTTAGCCCAAATGTTATCATATTTAAAGTAATAAAGGGAAACTTTTAACAAGGCTGTTATTATAGCAAGTAAAAGTGTTGCTAAAGCAGCATTTTCATGTAGTTCCATCGGTATTTTTAAAGGACCTTCCTCAATACCTTCTCCTGCATAACTACCACTTATATATGCAACAATAGCGCCTATGGCACCTAAAAGCAATAAATAAAAAGCTGCATTCTTTAAAAACTCTTTTTTATAGAAAAAGCTTGTTATTTCTGAGATAAATCCAACTATTAAGAGAGCAATTGGAAAATGAATAACTATAGCGTGAAGATGTGTTGATGAAATCATGATATTCTATTTTAGATTAGATAACAAATATCAAACAAGTATCATTTAATATTCCTGAAGGAATTCTTAAAATTGGCTTAAAAATTACAGGTTATTTTTTATTATAAATCGTACGCTTTTTTACTTTAAGTTTTACAGTAATAGTGTATCTAGATTTTTTGTCACGATTGTTCCAATTTGTTTTTTTGAGCTAAGTTATTGAATAGGAATTGTTTTCGTAAT
>CBDTUD010000110.1:0-5272 GCA_965363545.1 uncultured Flavobacteriaceae bacterium
ATGCATTGGGTTTAGTGGTGTATACTTTCGGGAATGTAAGTGCTGTAGATCGGGAAAATGATGTTTTTGCTATCAAACCTAGTGGTGTTCCTTATGAGAATTTAAAACCCGAAGATATGGTGGTTTTAGATTTTGATAATAACATAATCGAGGGTGCTTTAAGACCGTCATCCGACACAAAAACACATGCTTATTTGTATAAAAATTGGAAAGATATTGGCGGAATTGCGCATACACATGCCAAGTATTCGGTTGCTTGGGCACAAGCTCAAAAAGACATTCCGATTTTTGGCACAACCCATGCAGATCATTTAACCTCCGATATTCCTTGCGCTCCTCCAATGAGCGATAAATTGATTCAAGGACATTATGAACACAATACAGGTATTCAAATCTTAGATTGTTTCGAAAATAAAGATATTTCGCATCAAGAAGTAGAAATGGTTTTAATAGGAAATCATGGGCCTTTTACTTGGGGAAAAGATTCCGCGAAAGCAGTTTACAACAGCAAAGTATTAGAAGTTATTGCTGAAATGGCATACCTCACCTTGCAAATAAATCCGGGTGCTCCTAGACTAAAAGATTCCTTAATAAAAAAACATTACGAACGTAAACATGGTAAGAATTCCTATTACGGTCAATAAAAAATAAGTAACAAAACCTACCAATATAATGATAGATTTAACACAAAAAGAAATTTGGTTCGTCACCGGTAGCCAACATTTATATGGAGACGAAACTCTAAAACAAGTTGCAGCGAATTCAAAAGAAATTGTAAAAGGATTAAACAATTCATCTTATATTCCTGTAAAATTTATTTTTAAACCTACGGTAACGACTCCAGACCAAATTACCCAAGTTTGTCAAGATGCAAATGCCAATAAAAATTGTATCGGAATTGTTGCATGGATGCATACTTTTTCACCGGCAAAAATGTGGATTCACGGTTTGCGAATTTTGAACAAACCTTTATGCCATTTGCATACGCAATTCAATGCTGAAATTCCTTGGAATACTATCAATATGGATTTTATGAATCTAAATCAATCTGCACATGGAGATCGGGAATTTGGATTTATCATGAGCAGAATGCGTAAAAAACGTAAAGTAATTGTTGGTCATTGGCAAGAAGAAAGAGTGCAAAAAAAGCTTGGTATATGGTCAAGAGTTGTATTGGGTTGGGATGAATTACAGCATTTGAAAGTTGCTCGAATTGGAGATAATATGCGTGAAGTGGCAGTAACTGAGGGCGATAAAGTAGAAGCACAGATTCGTTTTGGTTTTTCAGTTAATGGTTTCGATTCCTCGGATGTGGTGAAGCATATCAACAAAGTTTCTAAAACTGATGTATCCAATTTATTGGAAGTGTATGAAGCTTCTTATAATTTATCTTCTTCTATTAAAAAAGGAGGTAAGCAGAGGGATTCATTGGTAGAAGCTGCAAGAATTGAATTAGGTCTAAGAGCATTTTTAGAAGAAGGCGGATTTAAAGCATTTACAGATACTTTTGAAAATTTAGGAGAGTTAAAACAATTGCCGGGTATTGCTGTACAACGATTAATGGCTGATGGTTACGGTTTTGGAGCGGAAGGAGACTGGAAAACTGCCGCTATGTTAAGAGCTATGAAAGTAATGAATGTTGGATTAGATGGAGGAACGTCCTTTATGGAAGATTATACCTATCATTTTTCGCCAGAAAAAGCGTATGTTTTGGGTTCACATATGTTAGAAATTTGTTCAACTATCGCCGAAGGAAAACCGAATTGTGAAGTGCATCCTCTCGGGATTGGGGGTAAAGAAGATCCTGCCAGATTGGTGTTTAACGTTGGCCTAGGCAATGCAATTAATGCTTCTTTGATAGATATGGGTAATCGATTCAGGCTAATTGTTAATGAAGTGGAAGCAGTTGCTCCAAAAGCTGATCTGCCAAAACTTCCGGTTGCAAGAGTACTTTGGGACCCAAAACCAAATTTAGATATTGCTGCTACATCATGGATTTTAGCCGGAGGTGCACATCATACCGTGTATAGTCAGTCGATTACCACAGAATATATGGAAGATTTTGCAGAAATTGCGGGAATAGAATTATTGGTAATAGACAATAATACTACGGTTAGAGAATTCAAAGATAAAATTAATGCGAATGAAGCTTATTATCATATGTTTCAGCATGGCCTTTAAACTACTAAATTTAAAAAAATGAAAGCAATAAAAACTTTCCTATATGCTATTTCAATAGTAAGTTTAGCAGCACTTCATATCCAATGTAAAGGAAACGATAAAGCTGAAAAAGAAGCTGTTTCAACGATGGAAGAAGCTCAAAAAATAGCTGGAGTTACGATAGAAAAATCAGCTTTCGGAATTTTACCCGATGGAGAGCAAGTAGAAAAATACATTCTCAAAAATTCTAAAGGAGTAGAGGTTAGTATTATAACGTATGGTGGAATTATAACTTCCGTTAAGGTTCCAAATAAAGAAAATCTTTCTGAAGATATCGTTTTAGGATATGAATCTTTAGCACAATATACAAAGAGTAGTCCTTATTTTGGAGCAATCATTGGCAGATATGGCAACCGAATTGCTAAAGGAAAATTTAGCTTAGATGGTAAAGAATATGATTTAGCTAAAAATGATGGACAAAATCATTTGCATGGAGGTTCAAAAGGATTTGATAAAGTGAATTGGAAGGCAAAGGAATCTCTCTTTGAAGATAAGGCTTCTTTGAAATTAAGTTATTTGAGCAAGGATTTAGAAGAAGGTTATCCCGGTAATTTACAAACAGACGTTACCTATGCCTTGAATAATAACAATGAATTGGAGGTTATTTACGAGGCAACCACAGATAAAAAAACAGTTGTTAATTTAACTCAACATTCTTATTTTAATCTTTCAGGAGATTTTTCAAAGAAAATTTTAGATCATGAGTTAATGATTAATGCCGATGCTTTTATCCCTGTAGATAACAATTTAATTCCCACTGGAGAATTAGAAGATGTAACGGATACTCCGTTCGATTTTAGAACAGCAAAATTGATAGGAAAAGACATCGAAGCTAGTAATGATCAATTAAAAAAAGGGCGAGGTTATGATCATAGTTGGGTGCTAAATGAACAAGAAAAAGGGATGCGTTTTGCTGCATCTGCTTATCATCAAGAAAGCGGAAGACTTTTAGAAGTTTTTACTACTGAGCCTGGTGTTCAATTGTATACTGGTAATTTTTTAGATGGTACATTACCGGCAAAAGGTGGAGGAACGTATGCAAAACGAACGGGTTTTTGTTTAGAAACCCAGCATTATCCTGATTCACCAAATCAATCAAATTTTCCGACTGTGATTTTGAATCCTGATGAGAAATATACATCCAAAACGATTTTTAAATTTTCCACTAAATAAAAAAATATGCAAACCTTAGACACATTTGATTGGGTATCGATTGGAATATATTTCCTGATTTTAGCAGGAATTGTTATTTGGGTAGTTAGAAAGAAAACAGCAAATACCGAAGATTATTTTTTAGCAGGAAGAAATGTTGGATGGTTTGTTGTAGGTGCATCTATTTTTGCTTCTAATATTGGCTCTGAGCATGTTGTTGGTTTAGCAGGTGCGGGTGCCGGAAATAAATTACCCATGCTTATTTATGAAATTCAAGCTTGGGTAGTACTACTTCTTGGTTGGGTATTCTTACCGTTTTATGTTCGAAGTGGTGTTTTTACCATGCCCGAATTTTTAGAAAAACGTTTTGATTCCAGATCGCGTTGGATACTATCGGTGTTTTCTATTATTGCTTATGTATTAACCAAAATTTCGGTAACCATTTATGCAGGTGGTATTGTGGTTTCCGCCTTATTGGGAATTGATTTTTGGACAGGTGCAATAGCAACCGTTATTTTAACTGGAATTTATACCGTTTTAGGTGGAATGCGTGCGGTTGTCTATACGGAAACATTACAGGCTATTATTTTAGTAATTGGTGCTGGAGCATTAACTTTTATCGGATTAGAACATGTTGGCGGTTGGCAAAGTATGACAGAAACCGTAACCCCTGAATATTTAAATATGTGGCGATCAGCATCAGATCCTGATTTTCCATGGCCAGCTTTATTTATTACAAGCACCATCGTTGGGGTTTGGTATTGGTGTACGGATCAATATATCGTGCAACGAACGTTAACAGCAAAAAACATTAAAGAAGGTAGACGAGGTACTATTTTCGGAGCTTTGTTAAAGCTGCTTCCTGTGTTCTTATTTTTAATCCCTGGTGTTATTGCAGTTACCTTAAAAATGCGTGGTGAACTAGAATATGATAGTCCCGATCAAGCATTTCCGGTATTAATGAGTAATTTATTACCTTCTGGTTTACGTGGTTTAGTTGCCGCTGGTTTGTTGGCAGCTTTGATGAGCTCATTAGCTTCTGTATTTAATTCAGTTTCTACCTTATTTACAGTAGATATTTACAAAAAATTGAAACCGAATACGCCAGAAAAAAAATTGGTAAGAACCGGGCAAATTGCAACGGTAATTGTGGTAATTATTGGTATCATTTGGATTCCGATTATGGCGAATATTTCAGGAGTTTTGTATGAATATTTGCAAAAAGTACAATCGTATATAGCACCTCCAATTACTGCCGTTTTCTTAATGGGAATTTTTCATAAACGAATCAACGCACAAGGTGCTTACGTTACGTTAGTTGTTGGTTTTATCGCTGCTGCTATAAGAATTGTTTTAGAATTGGTAAAAGGTTCTTTAGATCCGAATGGAATTTTATTTTATTTAGGAGATATCAATTTCTTGGTCTTTGGAGCATGGTTTTTCCTGTTTTGTATAATTCTAACCATAGTGGTAAGTTTACTTACGAAAGCTCCGTCGGAAGAAAAAGTGGAGAACCTAACCTTTGGAACAGTTTCAGAAGAGGAAAAAGCTAAAAATAAAAATAGTTATGGCTGGGTGGATATTGCTATTTCAATAGTTATAGTGATTATTGTAGCAGGTGTCATGTTATTTTTTAATGGTAAATAAAAAAATAATAGCACTAATTTTCAGTAACAAAATAGGATAAAAAATTATCTTATAAAAGGTCAATTTTGTATTAGTTTGCTATTTTTTCATCTCTTCATCGGGTATAATTTTTTAGGCTTCATAGTTCAAGGGATAGAATAAAAGTTTCCTAAACTTTAGATCCAGGTTCGAATCCTGGTGAGGTCACGAATAAATCAAAAAGAAAGCAAAATCATAAAGCTTGCTTTTTTGATATTGTGACTTTTTGATTTTC
>CBDTUD010000111.1:0-5105 GCA_965363545.1 uncultured Flavobacteriaceae bacterium
GCCAAATCTGTCAGCGATTCTTTAGCTGTCGTAAGAAGTAGGAAAAGGATTGGGAGCAAGTGGTTTAATGTTCTGAGAAGTGTCGGCGGGTCAATAGTAGAAAGCGTGAGAGTATTGAGAAGACAAATTGATCGTCTTTCACGTTTGATTAAAGGTTAAAAGATATCTTAGGAAAAAGCTTAGTAACTTCTATTAAAAATTTAGGGTTGAAAATGGCTAGAAATAAAGAAAATAATTTTACAAAATTAACCATATTACAATTAAGAGATAGGGTAGCTAACCTTTGCTCGAACCCTGATTGTAGAAAAAATACCATTGCGGCAAATTTTGAAACTATTGATAAAACAACTCTCATAGGGGAGGCAGCCCATATATGTGCTGCAAGTTCTGGAGGGCCTAGATTTGATCCAAATATTACAGCTATGGAAATAAAATCTTTTGAAAATGGGGTTTGGCTATGTTCGGTTTGTCATAAAATAGTTGATAGAGAGCCTTTAACATATCCTGTAAAAATGCTTAAAAGCTGGAAAGCTGAAACTGAAAAACATATTCGAAAACAACTAGGAAAAAACTCTAACAATCAGAGTAAATTTGATGACAAAATTCTAAATGATGAATGGTTTATAAACCAAGTTAGAGGTGAGATTGCTGATTTAGGAGCCAGATATAATAAAACATTAAACGTCGAAATTGATGAAATATCGAATAGCTTTGATGCATTGTTAAGAAATGAAAGGTTTGAAGAGGTCGTTTTCGATAATTTCAACAATATTTATAAAATTCTGAAAGATTTCAAGTTTGATTTTGATAAGCATAACTTAGAAGAAGACAAAACCGTTGTTGTTATAGACTTAGTATTAGGTCAGCTAAAACATAGTTGGAGTGAAATTCTGAATGAGGAAATTAAGACGATATCATTTTCAGGCATTGTAGAAATGCTTAATACGATTGGGTCTGATTTGGAAGAAATATTACAATCTACTAATGAAAGTTATAATTATTTAAATAGAAATAATATTTGGAATTTAAGAAGCTATATTGAAAACTTAAAAAGTGTAGACTTTAATCTTTTTAATAATCCGTATTTAGTTATTTATGGAAAAGCAGGTGTTGGTAAATCACATTTATTAGCCGATTTAGCATCTAATATAATTAATAATAATAATAACAAATGCATCTTGATATTAGGTCAGAAACTCAGTAATCAGGACAACCCGTGGAGTCAGATTTTAAGAAATGAACTAAGATTAAACTATAACGAAGATAAGTTGCTAGAGATATTAAACAGTAGAGGTCAGGAGCAAAAGGAAAGATGTTTAGTTATTATTGACGCCCTTAATGAAGGACAGGGTAGATATTTTTGGAACAATTCTCTAGCAGGTTTTATTGATAAGTTTAAAAAATATCCATGGGTAGGTTTGGTCTTATCAGTACGTTCTGAGTATAAAGATGAGGTTTTGGAAAGTATTAAACCAGCTATCAGTAATGGCAATATTAGTGAGATCTTACATGAAGGTTTTGAACATAATGTTTTTGAAGCGGTTCAAGAGTTCTATAAGCACTATGAGCTACCTTTGCCAACTGAACCGATGTTAGTAGATGAATTCAAAAACCCTCTTTTTCTTAGAATATATTGCGAATATAGATCTAATGCGCTAAGTAGTGAACACTCAATAGAACTTATAACAGAGGTGTTTAACGAGTATTTAAGAATAATTAATAAAAAGTTATCACATGTTTCAAGGTTTAGTTATCGACATAGTAGTAACTATGTCAAGAGAGTATTACTCAAGATTGCAGAAGAAGTTTATTTGAGTAATGGTAGCCAAATCCATTATGAAGAGGCAATAAGTCTTGTCATTAAAATTGGTTTCAAAGAGCCTAACGCAAATGGTTTCTTAGAAGCTCTAATTTCTGAAAACTTGCTACTTAGCTATGAAGATAAAAGTTCTGAAAATGAGTATGTTTACTTTGCTTTTGAACGATTCTTAGATTATTTAACAGCCGAAAATATAGTCAATAGTATCGCCACTTCGGATAGTTTTGATAAATTATTCGAATGTGATTCAATATCAGTCAAATATAAAGGTCGAATATTGTCTACAGGTGTTTTGAGCATCCTATCGATACTATTTCCTGTCAATTTTAAGCTAGAGTTTTTTGAAGTTTTTGTAAATGATAGAATATATCAGAACTATAGTTTAGGTCATGCGTTTATTGATAGCTTACTTTGGAGATGCGAAGAGGATATTTATTTAGATAGATGTAAAGTATTTTTTGATAGAAACATTTCACAAAATGGAGACTTGTTCCACCTTTTTATTAATCTAAGGTATCAGGTTGCTGGCCGTACTGACCATCCTTTCAATGCTAAAAATCTTAATTTATGGCTAAATAGTTTTACTTTAGCTGATAGAGATGCATTATGGACGACTCATATTAGTAGTCGCATTTATGAAACTTCATCAATCTATAATCTAATAAATTGGGCAAAGAAGTCAGCTTTTTCTGAAGGACTATCTAACGCTAGTCGTAGGTTAGTTGGAATCAGCTTATCATGGCTATTTACAAGTACAAATATTAAGTTACGTGATAATGCAACATTAGCTCTTGTTAGGTTACTCCAAAATAAGTTATCAATTGCTTTTGAAGTCATAGAAATCTTCAAAGATGTGAATGATCCTTATGTTGTAGAAAGAGTTTTTGCCTCAATATATGGAGCAGTTTTATCTTCTCAGCAATTTGAAGGCTTGCATAGCATTTGTGACTATTTAGTTGACGATTTCTTTACTCAAGATGAGATTTATCCCAATGTTCTCGTAAGAGACTATGCTAGAAATATTGTTGAGTATGCTCAATACAAAGAGGTTATTAATATTAGCGAGCAGAAACTTGAGTTATGTAGACCTCCCTATATAAGCGAGTATCCAACTAATCTTCCAACTAGAAAAGAGATTGTCGAAAAGTATCATCCTGAGAGTATAGTCAGAGATAATTCTGAATACCGGTTTGTAGGTAGCAAGATCATTAGTTCTATGACAACTGAATACGGTGCTGGTACTGGAGGGTATGGAGACTTTGGAAGATATGTATTCCAATCAGCATTTCGTAATTTCAAACCTCTCAATGTTTCAAGTTTGAGTAATTATGCAGTACAACTTATTTTTGAGCGTTATGGATATGATTTAAAGAAACATGAGGATTTTGATAAACACGAGGCAACCAATGGTGACCGACATACAAACGGCATTGAAAGGATAGGTAAAAAATATCAATGGATAGCTTTGTATGAGGTTTTTGCAAGGGTGTCTGATAATCATGAAATGATAGACCCATCTACTAAATATGGAGAATCAGAAAATAAAGTATGGTACGACGGTTCTTTAGATACGTCTGTTCGGGATATAGACCCTACTTTTATTGCTCCTGAAAAGGATAGTCTAAGGATTATCATGAATCCAATTTATAATGATTGGAATGATAATTTTGAAGAATGGGTAATATCTAGCGAAAACCTAATAGAACCAAGAGATTTTATTTTAAAACGGTATGCTGACCAAGAATGGCTCAGCTTACAGCAGTATATTACCTATGAGCCAAAACCGAGACTTGGCGAAGACATTTATTCTGGTGTCTACCAAAAAATATGGTATAAAGTTCAAGCATATCTTATTAAAGATACTGAATTTAATGATGTCATAGAAAATTTAAATAATAAGAATTATATGGGAAACTGGATGCCCCAACCTAACCAAAGGTATTATTTGTTTAACTTAGAATACTACTGGTCACCACTATTTAAAATGTATGAGAATCAGTATTATGGTAACTATGGCTGGCAAGATATTGAACAAAATTTTGATGGGAAATCTTTAGGCAAGGCTTATACTTGTACAGAAGAACATAATTGGGAAGGAGGAAAAAACTCAGATTTAGCTTATAGTATACTTTCTCCTAGTAAATTAGTATGGCAAGAACTAAATCTAGTTAACTCTAAGTATGCTGGTGCATGGCTTGATGAGAATGAAGATGTTGTTTTATTCGATTGCTCTTTGTATGGTAATAAAGTTAAAAATTTACTTATTCGTAGAGATAAATTAGAAGAGTTACAAAGTAAGACTGGTTGTAGACTAGTCTGGACGATATTAGGTGAGAAAATCGCTATGGATAATGGTCGTGATGGTATTAATAAAAGACTGGAGATTTCAGGCTTATATTATTATGAGAATGGAGAAATTAAAGGTGAGCAGGATTTCTTTGTAGAATAATCATAAAAATATTTCTTAGAAAAGAAACCTATAACTACGTTAAATACCTGAAAAAATGTGATGCTATCGCTAGCCCCGATTGTCGAGGATATAATACGGCTAGGCAAGTTTTGGTGGATTATAAGTATCTACATCATCGAGCCGACAGGAATGGCTCAAAACGCAGCCACCGCCTTGACTAGCAGATAGAAACAAAAGCGGGGTTGGCTACCTAAGCAATTAACCCCGCATAAAATATTTCTTTGGAAAGTTCTAATTAAAACCAACCCTACAAATTCGGATTTAACCACTTCTCAGCAGTCTTCATATCCCAGCCTTTACGCTCAGCATAGCTCTCTAACTGATCGCTGCTGATTTTACCGACGTTGAAGTACTCACTGTCAGGATGCGAGTAATAAAACCCGCTGACCGAGGAAGCAGGCCACATTGCAAAACTTTCAGTTAGCGTCGTGCCGATAGCCTCAACCGTACCAAGCCAGTCAAATAGTTTGCCTTTTTCCGTATGTTCAGGACAGGCTGGATATCCAGGTGCAGGACGGATACCGACATATTTTTCTTTAATCATCTCATCATTGGTTAGATTTTCGTCAGCCTGATAGCCCCAATACTCTTTACGAATCAGCTCATGCAAGTGCTCAGCGAATGCTTCGGCCAAGCGGTCAGATAGTGCCTGTACCATAATGGCGTTATAATCATCACCAGCCGCTTTATATTTTTCAGCGAGTGCTTCTGTCCCAGTTATCGAGACCGTAAAGCCACCAAGATAGTCAGTATGGGTATCGGATGGCGAGATAAAGTCCGCCAAGCTAAAGTTTGGCTTGCCACTGGCTTTGTCGC
>CBDTUD010000112.1:0-5020 GCA_965363545.1 uncultured Flavobacteriaceae bacterium
GTAGTCGTCTTTGGGCGATAAAAAGGTAAAGTTGGTATTGCCCAAATCATGAAACACCGCGCCGCCGCCACTCTGACGCCGCGCCAAAAACACATCGTCGGCTTCCATCTTATCGATTTTGCATTCTACCCATGGGTTTTGTGAGCGCCCAATGACCACGGTCTCGCTATTGCGCCATAAAAATAGCGTGTGCGAGTCGGGATTGAGCGTATTAAATATCCAATCCTCGGTCGCGAGGTTAAACCAAGGGTTGGTCACGGCAGATTTTAAGATGCGCAGTTTCATTACTTATCCTTTTTATTATGGAGATTGTTAGTAGAAGCTATTGTTGCTGATGCGGGGTTTTAATTCAATGGGGGTGTGGTAGGGAGGATGGTTTTAGGATTTGAATATTGGGGTAGAGGGGGGCTTATTAGTTGAAGGTTAAGAAGAGGATTTATAAGTTTTTGAGGGATGGTTAGTTGTTGGAGCCAATCCTGCTATCCGCTTGTATCTAACTTGTCGATGGCGTGCGGAATAGATTGTCTGGTGGCGTTCCTGTTGTCTCGATACCACCCCCAGCCATAGTCGCATCGCCATCATCTGCGTTAGGATGCCGCTACTATCAGAGCTGGCGGGGAGATCTGCTACCTTCTACAGATCTATCGTGATTGAAATTAGTCTTTTTCTAAAAATAATAACTCTTGTAAAGAAATGAAGTTGTTAGCGATTTGCTCTATTTTTAAAATTTTTAGGTCAATTCCAAAATTTAATGATATCTTCAGAAAATCCGGTGATTGGAGCAATGAATTTTTTATCAATATCTAATAATTCGCAAGATTTCTCATACTTGTTCAAAACACTTTGTTTTATAGTTGGCTCTCTGAATGAAAGTACATCAGTTTGGCTAAAAGTAAGCCCTAACAATATTTCTCTAACAGCATCTCTATAGTTATTTTGTAATATCTCATATTTCATAGAGGAAAAATTGACTCCAGATAAAAATTCTATTAGATTTTCTATTCTTTCATCAGATAGCTCTTGCTCTTTTTCGATTACGAAAGCCGCAATTTCATCGTAGTCTTTGTAGGAAATACTTTTCAACTCTTCTAAGTTCATAACATAACCTTTTTTAAAACTAAAGATAGATTGTAATGAGTTTCTAGCCAGTCATTAATATATTGACTTAGTATAGGAAACTCTTCTGGGTTTTTAAAACTAGTTATTGCTTTTGATTTTTTAAACAAGGTAAAAGAAGTAAATAGCCAACGAAGCCTTTCACTGCTTATATCCTCCCAATTTGATTCCAAAATGTTATTACGATCTTTAAGTATTTCATCGAACAAGCTTAAATCTAGTTCTATGTTAACTCTTTCCAAGCTAACTGACTCTATTATTCTAGATACTTTAGTAAAGTCTTCTTCATAAAGATGCAAGGAATCAGTAAAATGCCTTTGTTCACCTAAATTTAGGTTGAGGTGTTTAGCTACGTAATACTGTATTGCTCTGAATACAAATAAATTATAAGGTATGCCTTTATAGGCATCATTTGATCTGTTTAAAACAGTCATTTCAAGTTTATTACTTCTAATCTTAAATAAAACAGATAAGTTACAAGGTATATCAAGTGACTCTGATTTATTTAAGTCATTAGCACTGTAAAGTGAAATTACAGCTCTTCTTGAATTCGGCTTATTTCTTAACTCTTCGATAACAGCCTTAAGTTGATTAAAACCGAACGCATTAAAAATACGATATCCATAAGCACCATTTAGAGTTTCTTTATCGTCGGAAAATTTACGATAGTTATTTATAGTTTCTTCTAAAGGGCTTACCTTATTAGAACCCGATAATATCCAAGCAGCTTCCATAATTGCAAAAAATATATTTAAGCCTCTGCCTTTTACGAAAGGCAAACCACAGCTTTGATTATCAATAGATATGTACGCTATACCTAGGTCGAAGCAATTTCCAACTCTTGATTCCATATTTTGTTCAAATTGACTACACTCTACAAGAATATCATAATAAGTTTTTGAGTAGTTATTATCGTTGAAAGCTTTCATCTACACATCATTAAACCGCTTCTTATTTTTTTCTAGTTTTTTTAAATAACCTTCTTCAAGATTCACATCAAATTGATTTGCAATTTTGATAAGATAGATAAAAGTATCAACTAGCTCTTCATCTAAACTATCCTTAACATCTTTAAGGACAGAGTCACCTCTGGTAACTTTTTTTAAGATATTAGAAAACTCACCTAGCTCGCCTACTAAGCACACAACTAAATGTTCTAATTCATGTAGATTATGCTCATCAATATCGACATAGAAGCTCTTGTTTGAAACAGCATGATGTTTATCAAAAGATTCTTGTAGATGCTTAATATTTTTAAGAGTTACACTCAATTTAAATTCTCCAATTCTTGGGCTAGATTAGTTAGTTTTATTTCTAGTTCCGCGCTAAGCTCATTTAATTTAACGGAGTGGGAATCTTTCTGTCTTAATGATAGAAGCTCTTCCGCTATTTCTATACAATTGTCTAGAATACTTTTAGGGTAGTCTTCAATTTCGCTATGCTTAGAACTGAAAATACCTTGTAAATTTCGTAATGACTCTAATTGAATCACAGACTGAAACTGCGACTTTTCTCTTAGTAGTTTGGAAAGTCCCGTCCAGTCTTTATCTAATACCATCTCATGAATTTCAGCAGGACTGAGCTTATCAATTTCGGGCTTCTTAAGAGGTATAAAGCTATTAGTATGATGTGCTCGCCCTGCAACAATAAGTAATCTAAAGTTATTAAATCTGATGCCATTATCTATTAACTTTGTTATATTTTGCCTGATTTCTTCTAAATTAATAGATAAGAAGTTACTCACTTCTAAGGCTCTGAAATATACAGTACAATACAAATTTTCAAAGTCATTCTCTTCAAATAAACATTGAAATATCATAAAAGAAGGAATTGGATTGTCAGCCGAGTTTATAATCATCTCGTTGCTGACTAATGAATACATAGCTCTATTACTTGTCCTCTTTCTGTTTAGCTCTTCGCTTATATAATCTAATCCGCCAACTCTATATTCACCATGAGAGAAAAAAAGACTTGAAGGTCTTTCTTCTGCCGCCCAGTCTTCTGCATCTTCCTCACAGCTAAGTATTTTCTTATCTAATAATGCAGATTTAGTGATTTCATAATGTTTAACAAGATTGACAACAGACTCATCTTTACCTATGTTATCTTTAATATCATCAGCTATCTCTTTCATACTTCCAATAGACACATATTCCGACATTACAAGATTTCCTTAATAGCACTAACTATTTCAGCATGTACTGTTTCAATACTATTATTAGCTTTAATAATCGCTAATGCGCCTGAGTATTCATCAAATATTTTCCTATAATTATCACTAACTTGAATTAATTTTTTCTCATTTTCGTATTCATCAGCAAAGGCCCTTGAGTTAAGACGTTTTATTGAAGATTCTACTGGGTTGTCTAGGTATATTACTAGATCAGGCTCTGGAAATTTTTGATTAAGAGTTTTGACAAATTCAAAGTCATCTTCATTGCTGCAATGGTAAGCATATGAAGAAAAATAATATCTTGTACTTATTACTATAGCTCCTGAATCTACTAGCTTAAGGACACCATCTACTTCGTTATACAAATGATCATGTCTATCAGCTGCAAATAGATAAGCCATTTGTTCATCAAATAATTGGTCTTTATCTATACTAGATTTAATACCTTTCGCGAAAGTTACTCTGCCTTTCATACCTTGTCTTATCAGATTACCTATAGGTCCTGAAGAAGGTTCAGTCGTTAAGTAGCATGTATGTTGGTGATCACGTAAAAATTGAGCAAGCATTTCTGACTGAGTGCTTGTACCTGAACCATCTATACCTTCAAAAACAATAAACTTACCTTTCATTTTATTTCTCAACTAATAGTTCTTAATTTAACCCCAGATGAAGACTTTTCAAATGCCATTGTTTGGGAGGTTAATATAGAGGAAGATTCATCAAAATTGTAAATATTTATGGAGTTAAAATAACCATTCTGTTCAAAGTTACCTGACCTTGCGGATATGGCTTGAATAGGCTTTTGCCCCACATAATAAGCTTGTTCCGCATGTTGATGTCCATGCAATAAATAATCAAAATTATTTTTATCTAAATATGAGATGAAATCGTAAGCGTTTCTAATAGCTGAAGTGTCTTTCTTGAACATTCCTAAAAGATGATGATGAGTTATAGCTATTTTAGTTGAAACACCAGATTCGTCAATTACTTCATTTACAAGACTACGATGATTTATTAGTCCATAAGTATGATCTAGGTGATAAGAACTATTGAAAACTTTAAATAAAATGTTTCCAGCTACGTAGCTTACACTATCGCTACTTTCAAATGTAAATTTGTCATCTCCAGTTAATGCATAACTAAACCTATCAAACTCAACAAATTTTCCATCTATAATGTCATGATTACCAGGGCATAGAATAATGTTTTTTCTATGAATAGATATAGCACTAATAATTTTATTAAAGAATATTTCAGCCTCGTTGTAACCGCTTTTGTTCCCTCTTAAAGTAACATCCCCACTAATCACTAAAATTGTCTCTTGAGGATTTTTACTTAATAATTCAATTATAGCTGAAGCTAATTCATAGATATTGAATACCGAATTGCTATTTCCAAAGTGAAAGTCGGAAAAATGTATGATTCTCATATAGCCTCATGTTTATTAGGTAATTAGAAGCATTGCTACATCTATAAAATCTTGTATTATGCTGTACTAAGCCAATACTTACAACTTTGAAGTAAAGGTAAGGATTGATAAGAAATATGAGTTTAAAGCAGGTTTAGTTGTATTAACCCCAAACTTAATCCAAAAAAACGCCCCTCAAGAGCGTTCTTCATACTTCTAAACTCTAAAGTTCCAACACTTTACCCAAAATCCTCCCTCAAAATACTATCCATATTCCGCTCAGCAAGTCCGGTGATAAACACATACGGATTGACGCCTGCGCT
>CBDTUD010000113.1:0-4939 GCA_965363545.1 uncultured Flavobacteriaceae bacterium
ATTTGAAATTAGCCAATTATATTAGTGATTTATTATACCGTTACGAATGTGTTATCGTACCGGGATTTGGAGGTTTCGTGACCAATGTTAAATCGGCTAAAGTTGATCCTGCAAAACAAGTTTTACAACCACCTTTCAAGCAAATTACTTTTAACAGTCATCTAAAAAATAATGACGGATTGCTTGCCAATTATATCGCGGCGGTTGATAAAATTAAATACGAGTGCGCTTTAAATTTTATCAAGTTCGAAATTGAAACTTGGATGACGCAATTGCAGCAAGAAGATTTATATCTTACTCCGATTGGTTCTTTTTCGTTAGATAATAACAACCTTATTTTTGAGCCACAAGAAAAAATTAACTATTTGCCTACTTCTTTCGGCTTAACTTCGGTAGTTGCACCTGAAATTAAACGAGAAGCCTATATACATCAGGTTGAAAAAATAGAAGAAAAAGCACCTATTTATATTTCTGAAACTAGCAGAAAAGCACCAAATTACTTAAAATATGCTGCTATTTTTGTTATTGGATTATCTGTCTTAGGTTTAGGAGGAAAATTCTATAACGACTATCAAAACAAACAAATGATTTTGGTAGATACCCAACAACAAAATGAACAAGAGCAGCAAATTGAAAATGCTACTTTTGTAATTAGTAAACCACTACCAACCTTAAACTTAAATTTAACCACAAAAAAGAAAAATTTTCATGTGATTGCCGGAGCTTTTCGTTTTCCTGAAAATGCCGTTCGAAAAGTGGAAAGTTTGAAAGCAGAAGGTTATGACGCGAGAATTTTAGGGGTTAATAAATGGAACTTATCGGTAGTTTCTTACGGTAGTTTTAATACGCGAGAAGAAGCAGAATTAGACCTTTTTGATATCAAAAATACCGTAGCCAAAGACGCTTGGTTGTTGGTACAAGAATTTTAAGCATCCCTGTTTTCGCCTTTCCTTATATTTTTATTCTAAACTTGATTTATGACAGCTCGAAATCCTAAAGATTCATTAACTATATTGACCGATCTTGTTTTACCGGGAGAAACAAATCCATTAGATAATCTTTTCGGAGGAGAACTCTTAGCGAGAATGGATCGTGCGTCCAGCATTGCCGCAAGTAGACATTGTCGAAGAATTGTAGTTACGGCATCGGTAAATCATGTTGCTTTTGAGAAAGCAGTGCCTGTGGGCAGTGTTTTGATTTTAGAAGCAAAAGTTTCGCGAGCTTTTAATACTTCTATGGAAATTTTTGTAGATGTTTGGATGGAAGATCGCAAGTCAGGAGCCAAATCAAAAGTCAATGAAGGTATTTATACGTTTGTCGCTGTTGATCAAACCGGTTCTCCGATTAAAGTTCCTGAAATTATTCCGGAAACAGATTTAGAAAAAGAACGCTTTGAAGGTGCATTGCGAAGAAAACAACTCAGTTTGGTTCTATCTAAAAAAATGAAACCGAGTGATGCAACCGAATTAAAAGCTTTGTTTCAATAATGAGATTCCCATTTTCATGGAAATGACAATTGGAATAAAACCGTTGAGGATTTTATTCAAATTTACGCAGTACGCGCTCAATTCCAGAGAGATAAGAACTCCCGAAAAGTAGTAGGTGCACTAAATTAGGATACAAATTGTGTATTGCTAATCGCTCTTGCCAACCTTTTTGCAAGGCAAATTCTTCGTTATAAATTTCTACATATTTAGCATCAAAACCACCAAATAGCTGCGTCATGGCAATATCCATTTCTCGATGACCGAAATAAACTGCCGGGTCTATAAAAACCGGACACTGATTCTTTGCCGCCATTAAATTTCCCGACCATAAATCGCCGTGCACTAAAGAAGGTTTTTCTTGTGGAATTATTGCATTTAATTTACGGAAAAGATGTTCAAATTGTTGCATGTGATTGCTTCGCAACAAACCTTTATCGAAGGCTTTTTTAATTAAAGGAGCTATTCTGTTTTCGATAAAAAAATCTTCCCAAGTTGTTTTTGTCGTGTTTTTTTGAACCAATGAACCTATATAATTATCGGTTTCTAAACCAAAAAAAGTACTTTGCGTTTTGTGCAATTTGGCAAGATCTGTCGCAAAATTGGTCCAAAATTGCAGTTGTATTCTTTCTTCTTCCATGTATTCCAACAACAAAAATTGCATTTTATCCTCTGTGAATTCGGCAATTACTTTTGGAGTTTTTATTCCAGTTTCACGAAGTAAATGAAGTCCATAGCTTTCTTTTTCAAACATTTGCGGAAAACGACTTGCCACATTTATTTTGACCACAAAAGTATTATGATTCGTTTTTATCTTAAAAACTTGATTGATATCGCCTCCTGACAAAGCAGAAAAAGAATTCATTTTCTCGCCTAATTTTTCTTCTATGATTTTGGTATATATCATGCTTCTATTTTTCCAAAACTTCAAAATTCCAACTCAAATTTTCACCTTGCTCGTCGATTAAAGATATTTTATGATTACCGTATGAAGGATGAAGTTCCATTTTATGCTCATTTATCGTAGTCCCAATAAAAGTATCATCAATATGCCAAAAAACAAGTGATTGCGGATTTCGATGCGTTATTTCAAAAATTGTCTTGCCATACGAACCATCCAATTGTCTAGGTATAAAAACCTTTACTCGATTTTTTGGGTAAATAACGGCCATATTTCTAAAAGTTTCTTCTCCACAGCCAACCTTAAATGGGGGTAAAGTCTTATAAAATGGATTCTTGTTTTTATAATAAAATTCCTGCACCGGAGGTAAAACAAACCACGAAACCGATTCCATTTCGGTTACCGGATAACAATTTCCTGAAACCCGAAATTGCTTTGTTTTGTCTAAATGAATAATCTCATGAAATGGACAAACCGTGGTGCGGAATGCTTTTTTTGGTACTAAAATTTCTTCAGTTACATCACATTCCATTGCGGCAAGATAACCGCTCTGTTTACAAACCTTGGCTTTTACTAAATCCCATTCGGGTTTTTCAAACCAAGTGCTCGCCTCTAAATGCTTAAAAACTTTAAAAAGAATTGGAGCCGCAACGCTCAATCCGGTTAAACCCGGCCTACCTTCTCCATCGGCATTTCCTGCCCAAACACCTACGACGTATTTTGAGGTCACACCAACGGCCCAAGCATCACGATGCCCAAAGCTAGTTCCTGTTTTCCAAGCTACTTTATTTGATGATTGAAATTCTTGCCAGCCCGTTTCTTGTAATGGCCTATTCAGCGTCGATAAAGCTTCAAATGTGCACCATAAAGCTCCCGAATCAAAAATCGTTTCTTCCTTTTTTACAGGAGATTCTTCTAAAGATTTTTCTTGCATAAAATTTGCTTTCGGAAAAACCTTGGCTGCATTTAAATTTTGCCCCATCTTCATGTAGGCATTCCCTAAATCCCAAAGCGTAACTTCTGCCCCACCCAAAATAATCGATAATCCATAGTGATTTGCCGACTTATTTATCGTGCTAAAATTGAGTTTTCCCAAATTCTGATAAAAATTTTCCAGTCCGTAATCTTTGAGCATTCTTACCGCCGGAATGTTTAACGATCGAGCCAAAGCTTCACTCGCAGGAACCACTCCGTCAAAGGTTTCATCAAAATTTTTTGGCGAATAACCGGCTATTTGTGTAGGAATATCCGACACCAAAGTATTCGGTAAAATCGCTCCATCTTGCAGCATAAAAGTAAATAAAAACGGTTTCAAAATACTGCCGCTACTTCTTGGTGAAGTGATGATATCTACATTTCTACCCGACTGCTCTTCGGGGCAATTCGTATTGCCGGTATATGCCAAAACTTTTCCGGTTTCTACCTCTAAAACCAACACTGCAATATTATGTATTTCATTCTGGCTAAGCACATTGTGATAATCATCAACCATATCGTTGACCTTTTCTTGCAAAGCCAAGTCAACGGTAGTTTTTATTCGTTTTCCGCGGTTACCCTCTTTAATAATCCTATCCATTAAATGTGGCGATTTATTCGGAATTGCGAAGGCTTTATTCGGCAAAGGTTCCTCTTGCGCTAAAACACAAGTGAGACTATCAATTTCTCCTTTTCGGAATAATTTATCTAATAATCGATCTCGTTTTATTTTTAATTTTTCTTGGTTTTTCCCCGGATAAATTAACGATGGAGCATTGGGCAAAACGGCAAGTGTTGTAATTTCTCCCCAGGATAATTGTGTTGGTTTTCTGCCAAAATAACGCCAAGCAGCAGCTTCTAATCCAACAACATTTCCGCCAAAAGGCGCGTGAGAAGCATATAAATTGATGATTTCTTGCTTGCTTTTTGCCAATTCTAATCGCATTGCCAAAACGATCTCTTTCGCTTTTTCAAAAAAACTTCTACTTTTTCCTTTACGGGAAAGCCGTATAGTTTGCATCGTGAGTGTGCTCCCGCCACTCACAACACGACGAGCTAGAATATTTTGCTTCGTTGCGCGCACCATAGAAACCGGATTAAAACCGGGATGGTAATAAAAATATTCATCTTCAAAATACGTAATTGCGGTGATGAATTTAGGTGGAAGACTATCCGTTTCCGGGAAACGCCACTGCCCATCTTGAGCAATTCTTGCGCTTAATAAACGGCCCTTGCTATCTTCAATAATCGTACTGGTCGGATCGCTGAATAACGGATTTGGTAAACAAAATGCAAATCCAAGAATAATAAGTAAGAGTAAAAAATATAAAATTCTTTTTCTATACGACCCTAAAAGTTGGAGCATCCTGTTCATTTAAATTTTCTCTTTTACTCAAATTTAGTGTATTTAATTAGAATTTGCTGTGATTAAATTAGCTCTTATTATTTGTTAAATCGTTTACTTTTAAAGCTTAAAAAACATCATCTAAAACACTAAAAAACAATGAATTATCCACGTTGTTAGCTTTAGTTTTTTGCAAATTCAATTAATGGCTTCATGTCTCCATTGTCAGCCTTT
>CBDTUD010000114.1:0-4927 GCA_965363545.1 uncultured Flavobacteriaceae bacterium
GCATTTATTTTCTCTAAATAATTGGTTTCACCAACTTCAAATCTACGTTGTGCTGCATGAGAAAAATTTGCATAGGCACTATCTAATTTTCTGTATACTTTCTCTTTTTCTAAGGCAAACAACAAATTATAGTATGCTGCTGTAACATCTCTTTGTAACACTTTCTTTTGAATTTCATAAGAACTATTTTCCATACTATACATGGATTTGTTCATCTTTTTACTTGCAAAATATAAGCTCGGAAACAAGAAGTTCTGTTGCACCCCAAATACTTTCAAAGGCTCATCATTAAAGGCCAAATTATTTTCGTCATAATGATAATAAATTTCCGTTTTATCGAAAGAAAAAGCATTTGAAATTAAAGCATCCGCTTCATTTACTTTCAGAGAAGCCGCTTTTAGAGCTGCATTATTTTCGAGAGCAATCGCCTGAAGCTCATCCAAGCCTACTTTATCCATATTTTGTGCAAGTCCTGAAAAAGAAACACCAACTAGAACAATTAAGGTAATTAGCTGTGTTTTTTTACTTTTTCTTCCTGGTTTTTTAGGTTTTCTTTTGGTGTCAAAAATAGAATACAACACCGGTAAAACAATCAAAGTCAATAAAGTAGCCGTAACCAAACCACCTATAACTACGGTTGCCAATGGTCTTTGTACTTCAGCACCGGCATTTGTTGAAATTGCCATTGGTAAAAAACCCAACGCTGCCGCAGCTGCTGTTAAAATTACAGGACGTAGTCGTTCTTTGGCACCTTTGATAATCCGTTCGTTAATATCATCCATACCTCGTTCTTTTAGTTCTTTAAAATGTTCAATCAAAACAATACCATTAAGCACCGCAATACCAAATAATGCTATAAAACCAACGCCTGCCGAAATGCTGAAAGGCAAACCTCGCATCCACAATAATAGCACACCACCTACCGCAGATAAAGGAATTGCGGTATAAATCATTAAAGCTTCTGAAACTGAGCCAAAAGCGAAAAACAACAAAATAAAAATAAGCACCAAAGCGATGGGTACTGCCACTTTTAATCTTGCTTTTGCACGCTGTAAGTTTTCAAATTGTCCACCATAAGTTATTGAATAACCCGTTGGAATATTAACTTTTTCATTGATAATTGATTCAACATCATCCACTACAGATTGTAAATCTCGATTTCTGACATTTACCCCGACTACAATTCTTCGTTTGGTATCATCGCGAGATATTTTTGCAGGACCTTTGGAGTAGGTTATTTCTGCCAATTCTTGTAACGGAACTTTAATTCCGCTTGGCGTATCAATGTATAAATTCTCTAAACTCGAAAGATTCTCACGACTGTCTTTTTCTAAACGAATAACCAGATCAAAACGTTTTTCACCTTCAAAAACATTACCCGTTATCGCACCAGAGAACCCGGCTGTAATAAATTTGTTTACTTCAGAAATATCTAAACCATATCGGGCAATTTTCTTTCTGTCAAAAACAACACTCATTTGAGGTAGTCCTGCTATTTTTTCAACGGTTATATCGGAAGCACCTTCAACATTTTCAATTTTTCGTTTTATTTCATTGGCTATTTTGTTCAGAATAGCCAAATCTTCACCAAATATTTTAATGGCTATATCGGCTCTAACTCCGGTAATTAATTCATTAAATCGCATTTCGATAGGTTGTGTGAACTCCACTTCCATTCCTGGTATAACCGCAAGCGCCTCTTTAAACTTATCTGCTAATTCATCTTTTGAAGATGCTGAAACCCATTCTTTCTTAGGTTTTAATTTTATGATGACATCACTTTCTTCCATTGACATGGGATCGGTAGGGATTTCTGCAGCTCCTATTCGGCTAACGACTTGATCGACTTCCGGGAAATTATCTAAAAGAATTTTTTCAATTTTTGTAGTAGTCTCAATGGTTTTACTAAGGGATGTTCCTGTTTTTAAAACAGGCTGAATTACAAAATCTCCTTCATCCAAAGTAGGAACAAATTCTCCGCCCAAAGTGGTAAAAAGATAAATAGAAAAAATGAGTACACCTACCGCTAAACTTAAAACTAGTTTTTTACGCTGCAAAGCCCAACGCAAAGTTGGTTCATAAATACCTGACCAATAGTTAAGTAAACGAACAGATATGTTTTTATTCGACATTTTTGTAGGTTTCAAAAATAACGACGCTACTACAGGAACATAGGTAAAACCAAAGATCATTGCACCAACCAAAGCGAAACTAAAGGTTAATGCCATTGGTTTGAACATTTTGCCTTCTACACCACTTAATGTTAGAATCGGAATGAAAACAATCAAGATAATAAGTTGTCCAAATATTGCCGAGTTCATCATTTTTGAAGAACTGTTAAAGGTAATCTCGTCAATAGCTTCTTGCTTTTCTTCCTTATTTAAATGTGTTATTTGAGCCCCTTTTGAAGAAATTTGATAGGCAATATATTCGACAATAATTACAGCACCGTCAATGATAATACCAAAATCTATAGCACCTAAACTCATTAAGTTCGCATCGACACCAAAAATATACATTAGCGAAAGCGCAAAGAGCAAACTCATAGGAATTACAGAAGCTATGACTAAACCAGAACGGAAATTCCCCAACAAAATAACTACAATAAAAATGACAATTAGGCAACCTAAAACTAAATTTTCAACCACGGTAAATGTAGTTCTACCAATTAGTTCACTTCGTTCTAAAAAGGCATTGATATATACTCCTTCTGGTAAGGTTTTAGAAATAGAAGCTACTCGATCTTTCACAGCATCAATAACTTTTTTGGAGTTACCATCTTTAAGCATCATGACTTGCCCGAGTACTTTTTCTCCTTGTCCGTTACCTGTTATTGCACCAAATCGGGTTGCACTGCCAAAACCAACTGTCGCAACATCTTTGATATAAATTGGAAAACCATCGACATTTTTTACCATGATGTTTTCGATGTCATCCAGCGATTTTACCAATCCTTCACCACGAATAAAATAGGCTTTATTGACTTTCTCGATATAGCCACCACCGGCAACACTATTATTTTTTTCCAAAGCATTGAAAACATCCATAGCCTGAATATTTCTAGCCTTTAATTTCTCGGTATTGATCGCAACTTCGTATTGCTTTAAATAACCTCCCCAAGTATTAACCTCAACAACTCCGGGAATACCAGAAAGTTGACGCTTCACAATCCAATCTTGAATGGTTCGTAATTCTGTTGGTGAATATTTATCTTCAAACCCTGGTTTGGTATCCAAAATATACTGATAAATTTCACCTAAACCTGTTGTTATTGGCCCCATAGTTGGAGTTCCAAAACCTTGTGGAATTTTTTCTGAAGCTGATTGAATTTTCTCAGCAATTAATTGTCTGGGTAAATAGGTTCCCATTTTATCTTCAAAAACAATGGTTACCACCGATAAACCGAATTTAGATACCGATCGAATTTCGACCACTCCTGGCAAATTTGCCATTTCTAACTCTACCGGATAGGTAATGAATTGTTCCATATCCTGCGTAGAAAGATTTTGAGAAGTAGTAATAACCTGCACCTGATTGTTTGTCACATCGGGTACAGCTCCAATCGGAATTTGTGAAAGTGCATAAAAACCGTAACCAATTACGAAAGCGGTAAACAAAAGAATAATGAACTTATTGCTTAAGCTGAATTTTATAATATTAGATAGCATAATTTTTCAAAGGATTGTAACTAAAGAATTAATAACCACAAGGTTAAATACTTAGCTAAGTTTATGTAAAAAATTCGAGGAAACTCGATAAACAGATCAATACAGAATTAGTTATTATTCATAAGTAATTCTATGAAAAAAATTAGGCTAGCTTCGGTGGTTGAAAAACTTGTTGCTTTTCGAAGAAAGAATTAAAATCTTTGTAGTAAAAATTAGTGCTATTTTGCTTTTCAGAAATAGGTAAAATGGATGTTAGTTCGTGAAAATCGAGAACATAAACATTTAATGAATGTGTACAAGAATGATGATTAAATGGTAGCTGCTCATGTTGCTGTTTTTCATTGCTTTCATTTTTATCATGCTTTTCTTTCAATTCTCCATAGTGTTTTGAAAAAAAGACCGCTAAATTATCTCCATACGCTTTCGAATGAAACTGAAAATGCTCTACCAATTCATTCAATTGCACCAAATCATCAAAATTAATGAAGGTGCTTTGAACAAAAAACAGCGTTGCGAGTATAATTGAAAACAGTTTATTCATCTAGGCAAAGGTATAATATAATTACCATTTATAAAATTAATTAATTGTTACCAAAGTATCCTTAAGTTTGAAAAATCAACTCTTTCAAATAAAAAAGACTATTTAAATATCGAAATTATGCCAATTCTTTTAGTATTTTTTTAGCTCATTTTTTTATTTGGAAAATTCTTTTAGACTTTAAAAACACAAAAGATTAAGAGTTTATTAGTATAATTTTTCATGAAAAATGATTATATTTAAGATGTTGAATTAATCTAATCCATATAATTATGAGCTTCTTATCAGAACACGTAATTCCTGGTAATTACGGCAAAATTTTTAGTACCGATGCTAAAAAGGAAAAGTATTTATTAAAAATGCAAGAAACTTTTTTAAAAATTCACGGCATTAAAGAGGTGATTATAAACCCCAAAGTTTTTCCTTATGAGCTTGAAATTCACACGAATAAGGTTGTTAAAATTGAGGATATTGAAAACGCCGCAAAAACGATTGGGTTTCATGCAATTGCTAAGGGTCATATGTTTCCCTTAGAAAAGATGTTGTAAATTTCCTTTCAGCACAAACCTTTAGCGTTTTCTAATATTTTTTTGTGCTTATTTTTTTCGATTCCCACTTCCTCTAAAATCAATGGGTTTGCATATAATTCTTTGCATAAAACGATGCCTTTATTCAATAACTTCTCTTTCTCTTTTCTGGTCATCGTTGTTAGAGAAGTAAT
>CBDTUD010000115.1:0-4812 GCA_965363545.1 uncultured Flavobacteriaceae bacterium
ACTGTAGTGCAGCGGAATGGAGAAATTATAATAACGTTTTAGACAATGCCTTTCGTTTTACTTTATGTCTGATTTCAACACGATATAATCCCGTAAATCAGAAGTTAAAATTCGTTCTAATTCTTTTTCGTTTCCAACAGAAGTTTCCGTAAATAAAAAGCCAAAAACAGGGTAGGTAGAAAAATCAACTTTTCTTAAATGTAAAGGATTTTCAAATTCAGAAGCTAATTTTTCTATATCAAAACTAGCAATATCTTTTTCAGAAATACCAGAATTATTATCTAAAACAATTATACTGAATAGTTTATCTTTTTTAGAAGCATAAAGACTTTCCCAATTTGGTTTTTCACCGTGTAAAAAACAGAGATACGGATTAAAACCATAAGCAAACCATGCCAGATCAGCGGTTGTACACCATCCACCAAAACGCAAGGGATTTACTTCAATAGGAATTATTTTTTGATCAGTACTGATTCTGATTTCCAAATGCATTGGAAAATTTTTTACGCCGGATTTCCTTCCAATTAGTTTTAAAAAAGTTATAACTTTCGTTGCATGTTTCTTAATAATTTCAACCGAAGTAGTATAAATTCGATCACTTACATCTTTATCGGATGAAAAAACATGGTGCAGTATATTTAATAAAACAGGTTCGCCATTTTGATCAAAATATGCATCAACGGCATATTCTTCTCCTTCAATAAATTCTTCTGCAATAAAAGTTGTTGTGTCAATAACTTTTGCAGGATAAAGCCCTTTAAATTGGTTGATTTCTTTTTCAATTTTGAATACAATCTCTTGCCATTCTTGAAAATTATCGACTTTATGCACTGCCAAACTGAAAAATCCGACCGTAGGTTTAAGAATTAAAGGGAATTTTAACTCGTTTTCTCGAATATTCGAAAGAGTATCTTTTTGAATCTCCTTAAAAAAATAATCAGGATAAGTTTCTTTTAAGAGCGTTCTAAATGCTGCTTTATTTTTAAAGAGTTCTATTTTTTTAGGTAATGCTGAATTTTTAAAATTGGATTCAATCCAGTCAATTGAATTTTCCGAATTGGTATAAACTTTAGAAGAAGAATCCTTTTCAAATTTAAGTCGAGCTTCCTTTTCTGAAATCCAGTTTAATGCAATATTCGAAACCAAGCTTTTTGCTTCAGGCGTGGCAATAATTTCTAAATTATTTTCTAGTATTGTTTGGATTAAAAAATCAGAAACATAGGGTTTGTCCAATAGTATCATAAAATCTATTTTTAGAAAATTAGTTTTCGGTTTTTATAGGATAATCCAGCAAAACCTTCCAAATCATTTGAAATTCCTGTTTTGCTTTCTGATCAGATAATTCAGTGTTCACCAAGAGAATTCGTCCAATTTGGGTATTTGGGTCAAAAAATAAAAAAGTCACCACCCCGGGATCACTTCCGGTATGACCGATATAATTTATTGGAGTAAAGCCCATAAATATGCCACTATTGAACTCATCGTCGAAATCATTTTTTGTATTTCTATCTGAAAAATGACTCTCATTTAACTGTTTTTTGAAAAGTTCTTGATAGCTATCCTTGCTTAACAAAGTTCCTTCACCAGCATATCCTTTTATCAATTCGCTTAAGTATTTACCCAAATCATTCACAGAAGTAAGTAAACCACCATCAGGATACGTAACTAAAGAATAAAACGGAATTTCGGTTTCCGAATTTAAATATAATTTGGTATGATTTTTCATGTTGATAGTATTGAAAGACCATCCGGAAGCATTCATGCCTAAGGGTTTTAGAATTTCATTGGTAGTAAAAATGGCATAAGGTTCTTCCATAACAATTTCTACAATAAACGCTGCGAGAGTTGCGGCAACATTAGAGTAGTTGAATTTTTCTCCGGGTTTATATTTGGTAAAACTACTTTTTGGAGACCATTTTCCATTCGTGGAAAGTACATTTCGTAAAAATTCCTCCATCGAAACCCGGTCTGCCGGTTGATTAAAAGGTAAACCAAGTTGTACTAATTTTTCTTCAGAATAATTCTGATTTCCCTTTAAAACATAGGCTTTTTCATAATAAATATCGGTGTCTATAATCGAAGAAGTGTGCGTTGCCAATTGTCGAATCGTAATTTTTTCTTCCGGAAAATAGGGGTTTTTTACTGCAAAAGGCAAATACATATTGATAGGATCATCCAAATGCAATCTACCCAATTCTTGTGCTTTTAAAAGTGAAATTCCGATGAATGTTTTTGAAATAGAAGCAATGTTCTGTAGGGTTGAATCGCTATATTTTTCGTTTGTTTCTACATTGGAAAAACCAAAACCATGTTGGTATAAAGTTTTTTCCTGATGGACTATCGCAACGGAAAAACCATTGATATGCCCCAGTTTTTGAATAGAGTCTAAAACAGGAGTTATCGAATCTAAAGAACTTGTTTTTTCATTGTTAAAAATATATGGAGATTTCGTGCGTTTTTTTTGTTCTTTAAAAGAAAAAAATAGACAAACACATAGCAATAAACTTATCTTTTTCATTTAAATAAATTTTCACCAACCCGCTATTTTTTTTCTCTGTGTCGGTTGGTATTGTTTTTTTAATTAGATGCCGATTATGGGCTTTCCTACTTATTTTTTGAACCTCGAGTTCTGACGATCTTTATTTTTTACATAAATCAGTTTAAAACGACTATTCGGACTCTCTCGTTGGTCAATCTCGAATTTGTTGAGGGATTTAATAAGTGGTGTTAATTTTTGAAAACCGTAATTTCTAGAATCGAAATTAGGTTGCTTTTTCTGAATCAAACTACCAACATCACCTAAAAATGCCCATCCGTCATCATCGGCAACATCAGCGATGGTAGAAGAAATTAAATTTATTTCTTTTTGGGTAATTTTATCAACATTACTCTTTGTAGGCTTTTTATCTTCAGAAGGGCCACTTTCATCATCGATATTCTGATTTTTTAAAATCTCGATATATATAAATTTATCACAAGCAACAATAAATGGGTTAGGAGTTTTCTTTTCACCAATACCAAAAACTTGCATTCCGGCTTCCCGAAGTCTGGTTGCCAATCGTGTAAAATCACTATCGCTCGAAACCAAACAAAATCCATTAACTTTTTCTGAATATAAAATATCCATCGCATCGATAATCATAGCAGAATCAGTAGCGTTTTTGCCTGTAGTATAGCCGTATTGCTGAATTGGAGTTATGGCATTTTCTAACAATAAATTCTTCCATTTTGATAGATTTGGCTTCGTCCAATCCCCATAAATTCTTTTAATCGTCGGATTACCATATTTAGCAATTTCTTCCATCATTTCTTTGATGTATGCCGAAGGTATGTTGTCACCGTCAATTAATACAGCTAAGTTGTTTACATTCATGGTTTTATTTTTTGAATTGGTTATTTTAAAACTATTTGATTATCATTTTCTGAGGGAGAACGTTTTTTTGAAAAAGTAAAATAGGGGTTTATCCTGAAATTTTAAATGCGTTATGTTACTATTTCTACGAAATTTGACAAGATACTAAAAGTATTCCTGTAAAGAATTTAAAATTAACTTAAACCAGCAACATTCGGTTTTTATCCTTTATAAAAAGGCATTTTAACCACCGTTGCCGGGATTGCTTTATTGCGCACCTGAATGTATATCTTGGTTCCAATTTTTGAAAATTCTTTTTGCACGTAGCCCATGCCAATTCCTTTTTTCAATGACGGACTCATGGTACCGGAAGTTACAACACCAATAGTTGCCCCATCGGCATCAACAATTTCATAGTCATGACGAGGAATACCTTTGTCGTCGATTTCAAATCCGACTAATTTTTTAGAAACACCTTCTTCTTTTTGTTTTTTGAGAGCATTGGAGTTGGTAAAATCTTTGGTAAATTTAGTGATCCAACCCAGACCGGCTTCTAATGGCGAAGTCGTATCATTGATATCATTACCATACAAGCAATAGCCCATTTCTAAGCGCAAGGTATCTCTAGCTGCTAGGCCAATTGGTTTAATTCCGTAAGCCGCTCCAGCTTCAAAAACTTTATTCCACACTTGTTCCACTTCTTCATTTTTACAATAAATTTCAAAACCACCACTACCGGTGTATCCTGTTGCAGAAATAATGACAGACTCGATTCCAGCAAAATCGCCAACTTTAAATTTATAAAACGGAATGGACGCTAAATCTACTGAAGTCAAACTTTGCATGGCTTTCACTGCTTTAGGACCTTGAATTGCCAGTAAAGAGAAGTTTTCTGAAATATTTTTCATCTCGGCATTTACCGAATTGTGATTTGAAATCCAGTTCCAATCTTTTTCAATATTTGAGGCGTTTACTACTAATAAATAGGTAAGATCTTTAATGCGATAAACAATTAAATCATCTACAATTCCACCTTTATTATTTGGCAGACAACTATATTGTGCATCACCAACTTCTAATTTGGAGGCATCGTTTGAAGTCACTTTTTGAATTAGAGCAAGTGCATTTTCACCGTCAATTAAAAACTCTCCCATATGAGACACATCAAAAACACCTACGCTTTTTCGAACAGTTTCGTGCTCGATATTTACGCCTTCGTATTGAACTGGCATATTATAACCCGCAAAAGGAACAATTTTAGCTCCAAGAGCTTCATGAATAGGATGTAATGCAATATTTTTCATCGTTATTTTAATTATTATGGAACTACAAAACTATTGAAAATTAGCATTATTTCACCCTATTTTGTCTTTTTCTTTTAGATTATTACGATATCGACTTTAAGCTAATTGTCGTTAAATAATTCCCCTCTTGCGCGGGGTTGGGGTGCGTTTTTAAAA
>CBDTUD010000116.1:0-4781 GCA_965363545.1 uncultured Flavobacteriaceae bacterium
ATTTTCTTAACAAACTTGGTAATAATCACAATTTGCTGCCCGTCAACTTTGCCTTCAATATATTCTGCATTTTCATTGTCTAAAGAAATTCTTCGAACTGCTGTACCTCTCTTTGCAACCATACTAGAGCCTTTAACAGGTAAGTCTTTAATCAAAACTACAGAATCTCCTGCTTCAAGAATTACCCCATTGCTATCTCGATGAATCACTTTTTCGCTTTCTTCCAAACCTTCACCGGTAGCTTTTGCCCAAGTCATTTCTTGGTCTTCTAAAAAAAGCATATCTAATAAATCTTGCGGCCAACCTTCAGAACGCAATCGTTTTAACATGCGCCAAGCAACCACTTTTACCGGAGTAAATTCACTCCACATACTGTCATTCAAACATCTCCAGTGATTCGAGTCCGTTTTTTCAGGGTTATCGATTTGTTCAATGCAAGTTTCACAGGCTAAAATGCTTCCGTCAACCCCTCCGGTAGAAACCGGCAGAACTTCATAAACCTTTAAATTTTCTGTTGCCGTACACAACTCGCATTTCGATCCGCTTCTTGCTTGTAAATCATCAAGTACACTCATAGTAATATTTTTCAGGCGGTAAAATTAGGTTTAATAAACAGGAGAAACAAGTTTTAATTTATCAGGATATTTATAACGTATCTCGT
Source organism: uncultured Flavobacteriaceae bacterium (assembly GCA_965363545.1). GTDB lineage: Bacteria > Bacteroidota > Bacteroidia > Flavobacteriales > Flavobacteriaceae > Lutimonas. Next base: position 662 of record CBDTUD010000116.1, read on the forward strand.
AGGCTTTTGGGTAGACCTTTTACCACCAAGTTATAGGAATGATCAACTAATTTTTTGAGTAACTTTTCAGGAATTGAACCATTTACATAAACGGTATTCCAATGTTTTTTGTTCATGTGATAACCAGGCACAATAACGCCATCATAAGTTTCGCGGAGTTCTTCTGCCCATTCTGGATCGCATTTTAAATTGATAGCGAATTCAGGATTATCTAATCCTGTTAAGGCAAATAATTTATTGCAAACCTTAAATACCAAAGTAACTTCATCAAACGGAAACTCTTCGGTAACCTTATTTTTATTTAGGCAATATTCTCTAAATTCTTCGATGTTCATTAGGTAATGGCTTATCCCGTTTATTCAAATATAAACAAAAAAAAGGCTCCCCTAGGCAGGGAGCCTCATGAAAAACCTAACTAACATAATTAAACCTCCACTTTACTATCCAAATTGGTAGTAACTAAAATAGAAGGAGGACTAACCAAATGTTTCTTTACCGGACATTGATCAACAACGGCCTTTATTGCTTTGTTATATTTTGTTGGAAAATCTTCAGGTAAATTTACTTTCACTTCCATCTGACTCACCATATTGGTAGTTTGATCGTAATTTATCATTTGAGTGAGTGATACATTTTCTAATGACATGCCTCTTTGGTTAAAAAAAGCGCGCACATAAACTGCTGAACACATCCCAGTAGTAGCTAAAAATATCATGTATGGAGAATCCTCCATCGTGATTTCTTTGCCTTTATAAGAAGGAATAATTTTTCCTGAAGTATCAAATTCAATATCAATATTCATAAATAATAATTTTAATTTCCGATACAAAATTAGAACTACTATTTAATTGTATTTGTAACTTGAATTACACTGGGCTATTTAATTTTTTCTTATTTAATTTATCCAAATGAAGTCTTTCGTTTTCGGGAAGTAACAAAGCCTGGTAGTCGAGAGTCCATCCTATGGTTTCAACTATAGTTTGAATCATCAAAACCGCTTCTAAAGCTTCATTTTTTGCAGATTCAAGCAAACCACTTTCAGGAATTTTTGACATCACATGTTCTTTAGCTTTGGTATTCAACTCTGTTAAATCGGAAGTATCGAATTTGTTAAAAAAACCATCTTTTTTATCGTAATATTTAAAGTCTGTTTCTACACTAAGCACTTGTGGTTGAGGAAATTCCGTTAATCTAATAACTCTTTTTTCGTTGATAGCGTTCATTTTAATTTTCGACAAATCGAAACCTATATGCGCTTTTGCGTTTATCAAAATAATCGCTTTTTTCTTGCTTGAAATCATACTCAAAAAACGCTCTTTGGTGTTTTCGTAGTGGTAAATTTCAGCAAATTCACCTTCTACTGTAATTAATTTACAAACGGACCTAATTTTCTCAAGTAGAATTGTTGATTGCTCATTGGTGCGATCTTTTTTATTTTGAATTGTGATATAATTCAAAACAAAATAGGTAACAATCGCTCCTAAAAAAAGTCCTAAAAGTGCTTCCATTGTTTATTACTATTTCTTGCTAATTTACTCAAATTTTAGTGGACAAAAAACAAATTATCTGATTGCGAATACTATTTCAAAAGTACACTTATCTATTTAGTCAATCCAAAACAAATCCGATGCAATCCCATCTGCTAAAAATTTACCTTTTTCGGCAATAAAAAGTGTGTCATTTTCGATTATTAAAAGATCTTTTTGTAAAAACTTTTCTGCATTATTCGTTAAATTAATTCGTGCTGCTTTGCCAAATTGTTGTTCAATTATTGAAAAGTTTATTCCCCAAATAGTGCGCAAGCCAGTCATTACCATTTCGTTAAATTGATCTTTTTTGCTTAAAACTTCAGTTTCTTGTGGCACTTTGTTTTCGTTAATTGATTTTATATAGCTTGCATTATTGGAGATATTCCAGCTTCTCGATGTATTATTATAAGAATGTGCTGAAGGACCGATTCCTATATACGATTTGCCTTGCCAATACGAAGTATTGTGCTTTGAGAAAAAGTTAGGTTTTCCGAAATTAGAGATTTCATAGGCTACAAATCCATTTTTCGCAGTTTCTTCTACCAGAATCTTAAAGTGTTGTTCAGCCAAATTTTCATCTAACGGAGCAATTTTACCTTTTTTAATAAAGCTTGCCAAGGCGGTTTTTTCTTCTACTGTTAAGGCATAACTTGAAATATGTGGAACGCCTAGTGCAAAGGCCTTTTCCAAATTTTTTAACCATTTTTCATTACTCATGTTCGGTACGCCATAAATCAAATCAATGGTAATATTGTCAAAATATTTTTTTGCTTCGCGGATGGAAAACTCCGATTCTTTTGCTGAATGTGCGCGATTCATAAATTGTAGATCCTCCTCAAAAAAAGATTGCACGCCAATGCTTAACCTATTTATGGATGTGCATGCCAATTCACCAATTTTTTGCGCAGACAGATCATCAGGGTTTGCCTCTAGAGTAATTTCCGGATTGGCAATAACATTATAGTTTTTATGGATAACTTCCAAAAGAGAATTTAACTCCGCTACAACTAAAATACTTGGAGTTCCTCCACCAAAATAGATGGTTTCCACCGGTTCACTGATTTCCTTTTTTCGCAAAACCAATTCCTTTTCTAAAGCGTTAAGCATTTCTTCTTTTCTTTTTAGAGAAGTAGAAAAATGAAAATCACAATAGGAGCACGCCTGCTTGCAAAAGGGAATATGAATATAAATGCCTGCCATAATTTTATAAAAAAAGATGCAACTTTTTTAAATCGAGGGTAAAGATACTTTGTTCGGTCCCAAATCTAATAATAAAGAGATGTATTTCAATAATTGCATCGTAAAACAAGATAAAAATGTACCTCGATAAAAAAAATATGATGGATTTATTACTTCATTATTTACATTTATTTCTTTCTCAAAACAGAACATTTAACAAAATATTAATTATTCTATTTAGACTATTGCGAGTTAATTAACTAAATTTCAGTACCTTTATAACTCTTTTTCTTTAACTAAAATCAATTATTGGCCTATGTTTGTAAATATTCTTCATTTTAAAGTGAATGACAAAAACGGAATTTCTTCGAATGAACTAAGTATGTTTGAAGATAATTTATACAGTAAACCGACAGGTTTAGATCGCTTTCATATTTTTAAAGACAAACAAAAAGATAATAATTTTTATCTTATCGAGTATTGGAATTCCAAAGACGCAATGGACTCCATGGAAAAATCTGGTAAACATGTTAATTTAAACAAAATTCACCGAATTTCTACAAAAAACAGATACAAGAAAATTGAATGTGATGTTATTATTTAAATAGTTTTACTACCTATTTAATAATAATCTTTTTTGAATATCACTTTAAATAAAATAATTGGGCTCCCCCTCCTGATTATCTTATTTAAAGTGATTTTTTATTTTAGATATTTCTTATTCCTAACATTTGTCATGGTATTTTGTTTTATTATGATGTATTTTTAACCAATTACCCAACTATAAATTCACCAATTATGTATGTTCATATAGTTTCATTTAAAGTTAAAAAAGGAGAAGAAATCACTTTTGTAGAATTACAAAAATTTGAAGAAAATACCGAGGCAAAACCTGCTGGATTAGATCATTATCATATTTTTAAGGACTTAAATGATGAGAGTCGGTATTTTTTAATCGAATATTGGGAATCAAAAAAAGATAAAGAACAATTAGCAAATACAGAAGAGTACAAGCATTTTCAAAATATTCGAAATTTAGCGATTGAAAAGAAATTAGAAACAATCGATTGTGTAGTCGTAGTTTAATTAGGTAATTCTTTTCTCATTTTGCTTAACAAAAGCTCCCCAACCGGTATAGCTTTTTCCAGCAGTTATTTTTCCGGCGTTGTAAAAATGACAAACGGCAGCTGCTAAACCATCTGTTGCGTCTAAATTTTTCGGAATTTCTTTTAAGCTCAAAAGATTTTGTAACATTTTGGCAACTTGTTCTTTTGATGCGTTTCCGTTGCCCGTAATTGCCATTTTTATTTTTTTTGGCGAATATTCCGTTATCGGTACTTCTCTCGACAAACCAGCCGCCATGGCAACTCCTTGCGCTCTTCCTAATTTTAACATCGATTGCACATTTTTAC
>CBDTUD010000117.1:0-4649 GCA_965363545.1 uncultured Flavobacteriaceae bacterium
TAGCAAAGAATTTACTTCGTCTAACACAAAATAAAGCAATGGAGGCCTTTGTTTACAAGGATAATGGTGTGATGGCAACCATCGGTAGAAAAAAAGCAGTTGTTGATTTGCCCAAATGGAAATTTCATGGTGCTTTTGCTTGGTTAGTATGGATGTTTATTCATATCATGTCTTTGGTAGGTTTTCGTAACAAGGCAGTCGCTTTTGTAGGCTGGATGGCAAATTATTTTACATATGACCGTCCGCTTGGCTTAATTCTGCGACCTTACTATCGAAATCGTAAGTCCAAACAATCAGCACCAAAAACAATTTGATATTATTTTTAGACTGAAAAATTATATAGTCCATATCAATCAGTATAATGTTGATGATAAATAATTAGATTTAAAACAATACCGTAAAATTTACCATAATGAAAACACAACAAGCGCTATTAAAAAATTATAATTTAAAAGACTTGGCTTTAAAAAACAGAATAGTTATGGCACCCATGACTAGAAGTCGTGCAGATAATGAGGGTAATGTTCCCACAGAAGATTTACAAGGGGTTTACTATGAACAAAGAGCTTCGGCAGGGTTAATTATTAGCGAGGGATCGCAAGTTTCTAAAGAAGCTGTTGGTTATATCAATACCCCCGGAATCTACTCACATGAACAGGTAAAAGGGTGGAAAATCGTTACCGATAAAGTACATACATCTGGTGGTAAAATCTTTATGCAATTATGGCATGTGGGTCGAATTAGTCATCCGGATTTTCATAATGGAGAGTTGCCTTTAGCTCCATCAGCTATTAATTCATATTCAAAATCTTTTACCCCAAATGGCTTGAAAGACACGGTTACGCCAAAAGCAATGACCTTAATGGATATTAAGAGAACGATTGACGACTTTGCAAATGCTGCGAAAAATGCCATGATTGCGGGTTTTGATGGTGTAGAGATACATTCTTCCAATGGTTATTTGTTTCATCAATTTTTTACAAATTGTTCAAATAAAAGAACTGATAATTATGGAGGAACTATTGAAAACAAGACTCGATTTTTATTTGAAGTTATTGACGCCATGAAAAAGGTGATGCCAGAAAACAGAATTGGCCTGCGATTGAACCCTTCATTGCATGGGATGTCTGGTATAACTATGGATGAGGATACTATTCCAACCTTTGATTATATTGTGAATAGGTTGAATTCTTATAGTTTAGCGTATCTACATCTTTCCGAACCTTTTAATGAGGTAACTTCTGTACCTTTCGCTGTCGCGGAAATCGCCAAACATTATCGTCCGTTTTACAAAGGAACCTTAATGATTAATACTAATTTTAATCAAGAAAAGGGAAATGCCATTATTGAAAACGGAACGGCTGATTTGGTTGCTTTTGGCAAACCATTTGTCTCCAACCCGGATTTGGTAGAGCGTTTTGAACGTAATATTCCGCTTTCCGATTGGGATGTAGATACTTTTTATACTCCTGGTAAAAAAGGATATACCGATTATAAAAAAGGTAATTATTAAATAAATTATAATTAGGGGTACATCTTCTCTTATAAAACTAAAGACTGACTATCTTTGTCAAAAAATTAAGTATGTCAAATCAATTTGCAACATTGGGAATTTCTGCTTCCCTTATAAAAAGTTTAGACCAGTTAAAAATTACGGTTCCTACTGAAATTCAAGAAAAATCCATTCCGATCATTTTAAACAAAAAAGAGGACTTTGTTGGTTTGGCCAAAACAGGAACGGGAAAAACAGCTGCTTTTGGTTTGCCTTTATTGCAATTGATAGATACTACAAAGAAAAATATCCAAGCGGTAATTCTGGTTCCAACCAGAGAACTCGGGCATCAAATTTTTGATAGTTTGACAGCTTTTTCTACAAATTTACCGGATGTTTCTATTGCAGCTACTTGTGGTGGAATTCCTATAAAACCACAAATAGAGCGGCTAAAAGAGCCTACACATGTCGTTATTGCAACTCCGGGAAGGTTAATAGATTTAATCCAACGAAAAGCAATTGATATTAAACAAGTCAACTATTTTATTTTAGATGAGGCAGATGAAATGATGAGTTCGCTTAAGGTAGGTTTGGATGAAATTGTAACCGAATTGCCAAAAAACAGAAGAACCTTTTTGTTTTCGGCAACCTTACCGGGAACTATCAAGCAATTGATTCAAAATTACATGTCCAAACATGTTGTTCAAGTAAGTGTGGATATGCAAACTATAGGAAATCAAGAAATTGAACATGAGTTTGTTATTGTGGAGCCTATTGAAAAATTAGAGGTTTTAATGCACTTTTTAGCAACTAGAGAAGGGGAAAGAGGCATAATTTTTTGTAAAACAAAAGCAGCTGTAAATAAGTTAGCCAAAAATTTAGCAATTCATAAGTTTTCTTCAGGCGCTTTACACGGTAGTCTATCGCAACCAATTCGTGATCGGATTATGGATCAATTCCGTAAAGGACAAGTTCATATTTTAGTAGCTACGGATTTGGCAGCAAGGGGAATTGACGTAAAAGAAATATCCTATGTCGTGAATTATCATTTACCTGATGTTTCGGAAACTTATGTGCATCGAAGTGGAAGAACTGCAAGAGCAGGGGCAAACGGGCTGTCACTAACTGTTTTACAGGAAGATGAATATGAAAAACTTCTTGTTTATGAAAAAGAACTAGGTCTTAATTTTAAAGAATTTAAAAAGCCCAATGCGCAAAGTATTGAAGATAATAATACGGTTTTATGGGCAAAACAAATTTTTAAAACTAAACCAAATCATGAGGTTTCTCCAGTATTAAAAGATAAAATTAAAACCATTTTTCACCATTTAACAAAAGATGAATTAATTGAAAAAATGCTTGCAAATCATTTATTACAACAAAAGAAATAATTGTCTATTTTTTTTCTTTACTTTTTAATTTGATATGTACTTTTAGTTTACATTCGCAGCGCTTTTTGAAATGCACTTTTATGAATAGGTAGGTAAAAATTGCACTATTCTATATGTGTTTTTTATAATCGAAAAGCTTAGAAAAAATGAGATGCTTATTAGTGATTTTAAGTATCAGTTGAATTGATAATTTTTTATAATCCTTGAAAAAAGAAAATAATAGTAAGAAAAAGTTTCTTTTCGTTTCCAAATACGGGGAAACACTTGACACAGCTTATTCCATTTTATTGGAAGGTCATGTAGTAAAAATGTTCATTGAAGATAAACCTTCTAAGGAAATTGGTTATGGTTTTATTCCGAAAGTACAAGATTGGAAAAAGCATATCGATTGGGCAGATATCGTTATTTTTGATTTTACCGGTTACGGTAAAGTTTGCTCTGAATTAAAGCGTTCGGGAAAATTAGTTGTAGGAGGTACAGAATATACCGACAACTTAGAGCTCGACCGAAATTTCGGTAATGATGAGCTTAAAAAACATAAAATAAAGGTCCTTCCATCGAAAGAATTTGAAAACTTCCAAGATGCGATCCATTATGTTGAAAAACATCCGGATGCTTATGTTATAAAACCTTCCGGCGAAATACAAGATATCAAGCAACTTCTTTTTGTTGGTAACGATGACGCCGGTTTAGATGTTATTAGGGTATTAAAAGCCTACGAAAAATCTTGGGGAAATAACTTCGGAAACTTTCAATTGCAGAAAAAAGTAAAAGGGGTAGAAATTTCAGTATCTGCATTTTTTAACGGTACAGAATTTTTACAACCTATCAATATTACATTTGAACATAAAAAACTGTTCCCTAAAGAATTAGGTGTATCTACCGGAGAGATGGGTACAAGTATGTTTTGGGCGAAAGATTCACCAATATTTGATGCAACCTTAAAAAAATTCGAAGCAACTTTTGCCAAACATAATTTTGTGGGTCATATTGATATTAATTGTATTGTGAATGGCAACGGAATTTATCCACTAGAATTTACTTCAAGATTTGGTTATCCACAAATATGTATTCAAAGAGCAGGAATTACGGAACCTATGGGGCAATTTTTTCTTAAATTGGCAGCTGGTGAAAAGTTTAAAATTGCTACAAAAAAAGGATTTCAAGTAGGAGCATTTATTGTTGTTCCGCCATTTCCTTATGAAGACAAAAAAACATTCGAGTTATTTTCGAAAGACTCTATTGTTATTTTTAAAAAAGACATGAAAGAAGGTTTGCATCCGATGCACGTTAAAAAAGTAAACGGTGAATGGCTTATTACCGGAAATACCGGAATAGCTGTTTTAGTAAGCGGAACGGGAATCACAATGAAAGATGCACAACGAATGATGTACAATCGAATTCAAAACGTTATCGTGAATAATTGCTATTATAGAACAGATATTGGCGACCGTTGGTTTGAAGATTCAGATAAATTATGGTCTTGGGGCTTATTATAATTTAGTATGAAAACCTTTAAAATATATAACGACAAGGCAAATTCATTTTTCGAAATTTTACCCACGGATTGGCAGGAGGGTATTGTTCCATATTGGGAAAACTTTAAAAATAGCACCAAAATTTATGTTTTAGAAGAGGATAATGAAATTCTTGCAGGAGGCTTAGTTTTTTCGGAATGCCCGCCAGACATCGAGTATTTTAAAGAAGAAGCGCAAAAGTGGTTTGAAAATAGGTATTTATATCTCGGATTTCTCTGGGTACCACAA
>CBDTUD010000118.1:0-4438 GCA_965363545.1 uncultured Flavobacteriaceae bacterium
TTACAAGCTTTAGCCGTAAAGTTGGATATAGTTGAACGAGTTAACTTTGCAGGCTTTAGTAGAAAACCTTCTATATGGATGGCCTCATCTGACTTATTAGTTCTTTCATCTAACTGCGAAGGCTTTGGCAACGTATTGATTGAAGCAATGAGTGTTGGCACCCCAGTTGTTTCTACCGACTGTCAGTCAGGACCGAAAGAAATTCTCGAAAATGGGAAATATGGAATATTAGTACCAGTTGGTGATGTGAACGCTTTAGCCACAGCTATGTATACATCTATTAATGATAAACATGATAGAAATGCTTTAAAGAATCGTGCGGCTGATTTTTCAGTGGATAAAATTGCGAAACAATATATTGAGGCTTTTAAATAATGTGTGGATTATTAGGGGTTGTTGATTATAAAAAAAATATAAATACCAGCTTATTTAAAGAAATGTTAGATAGCTTGAAACACCGAGGCCCAGATGATGAGGGTATACAGGTTTTTTCTTTAGATTCATGCTCTGTATTATTAGGTCATAGAAGGCTTTCAATAATTGACATCAGCTCTAACGGTCATCAGCCTATGTTCTACAAGCATCTAGCTATTATATACAATGGAGAGGTTTATAACTTCAAGGATATACGGCAGGAATTAATATCAGAAGGTTATTCGTTTGATTCCAATACTGACACTGAAGTTATTTTGAAGTCCTATCATTTTTGGGGAATACGTTGTGTAGAACGATTTAGAGGCATGTTTGCATTTGCTATTTACAATTCTGAACAACAAGATATTGTGATTTTCCGTGATCGTGCCGGTGTAAAACCTCTATATTATTCTCAAACCGATAATTCATTCATATTCTCGAGTGAATTAAAGCCCCTTATGAATTGCCCTAGTTTCAATAAAGATATAGATTTCGAAGCGGTATCTTCCTATTTACAGTTTGGTTATATTCACGCTCCAAAAACGATATTTAAAACTGTGCAAAAGCTTCTTCCTGGGCATTATCTAAAATACGATATTATTTCAAAAAAAATGGTAAAAGAGTGCTATTGGAATATTAACGACTTTTATGAGAATCAAGTTGCAAGAGAGAATGTTACAGAAAAGTTAGAAGCTACTATGATTGAAGCTTTTAATCTACGTATGATAGCAGATGTCCCTGTAGGTGTTTTTCTTAGTGGTGGAATAGATAGCTCTTTAGTAGCAGCTATCGTCCAAAAAAATAGTAAAACACCTATAAATACTTTTACTATTGGGTTTGAAGATAAAAGGTTCGATGAATCTAACTATGCCAAACAAATAGCTAAGTATTTAGGTACAAATCATACTGAACTTATTTGCACAAAAGAAGATGCTTTAACCATTATAACGAAACTACCGAAAATATTTGATGAGCCATTTGCAGATAGCTCTGCTATACCAACTGTTTTAGTTGCTGAGCTTGCAAAAAAACAAGTATCGGTTGTGCTCTCCGGTGATGGTGGTGACGAGTTATTTTGTGGATATCCAAGCTACGAACTTATGGAAAAAAGGTTTCAGCTTTTATCTAAAGTTCCATTTAGAAAAACACTAAAAAAAATATCTAATATACTTTCTATTCCTACTCTTATACAAAATAAAGTTAATGGGAAATTATATAAAAAATTTGTAAAACTTAAGAATGTACTAGATCATGATGATATCGTTAATGCCTTCAAAGTTTCAAACTCTGTTTTTTCAAAAGATGAGATTAAAAACTTAATAAAAGCAGATTACTATTTTGCTAAAGATATACCTGCTAATACATCGAACTTAGAAAGTATGATGATTTCGGACTTCAAGGGTTATTTACCTGATGACTTAATGGTCAAGATAGATAGATCAACAATGAGCGTATCTTTAGAGGGGCGAGAACCTTTACTTGATCATAAAATAATTGAATTTGCTGCAAGCTTACCCATTTCATATAAAAAAAATAAAGAAGTATTGAAAAATATTTTAGGTCGTTATATTCCTGAAGATTTATTTGTTAGAGAAAAGCAAGGTTTTGGTATACCAATAAACTCTTGGCTTCGAGAGGATCTAAAGTATCTTTTAGATCAATACTTAAGTGAGGATCTAATAGTTGAATACAATATATTCAACTATGATTATATACTTGAATTGTTAGAGGCATTTTACACAGAAAAAAACGATGATAATAAGATTTGGGTTTTGTTAATGTTTCAAATGTGGCTTTCAGAAAATATAAAGCCCAGTGAATGTGATAGGTAGTTTTCGTAGGAAATGAAGCGGGTGGACTCATGAACAATGAATTATTTAAGAAGATTGTATTTACTGTATTAGCGAGAAAAACTAGATTAGAGTCTAGAAAAGAGATGTTGGTTAAAAATAACATAGTGACAATCCTTAACTTGCATAGAGTATCACCCAACACAGGTAGTACGTATAAGGCAATATGCCCGTTGTTTTTTGATAAACTAATGGGTTATCTAACGAAAGAATTTCATATTTGCTTATTTAGTGATTTTGAAAAAATAAATACAAACAAACCTAAGTTAATATTATCATTTGATGATGGTTATAAAGACTTTATAGATTATGCAGTGCCTATACTGGAAAAATATAAGGTTCGAGTTAATCAAAATGTAATACCTTATTGTATTGAAAATGGTTTACCACCTGTAAATGTTTTGCTACAGGACTTTATTGGAAAGGCACCTGCTGAACTTCTGAAGAAAATACCTTTAGAGATAGATACTACTATTACTGACAGAGGTAGATTAGGCATAAAAGCATCTTTTTTTATTAAATATCTTCCTGAAGTTGAATTTATACCTTGTAGAGCTGAGTTACTAGAGTTTTTACTAAACTATCCAGAGTTCCTTTGTGCTTCAGTAATGACTAAACAAGATATCATACAGATATCTTCGATACATGAAATTGGTGCTCACTCCTTTGAACATTTATCAATGGAAAACCAGAGTGAAGAGTATTTTTTAAGTGATCTAAAAAAATGTAAAGAATATTTTTTAGAAAGTCTATATCTTGATTGTGATATATATTGTTTTCCAAATGGTAGTGCCACAGTTGAGCAGATAGTCCTTGCTAAAAGATACGGTTTTAAAAATGTTTTGTTAGTAGGTGAAAAGTACAGCAATACTATTAGCGGTATTTTTAATAGATTTACATTTGATGTAAATAGTATGAATGAGGCCAAGTATAAGTCATTTGGTAGGAGGGCCTTGTTAAATAATACTAGCAGCGCTGTACTTTTTTAAAAACGGATCAACTGTACTTGAAGAGGTGTTTTTGAAGATTTTATTAGTTATTGCTGGTCTTAATAATGGCGCTGGAACTGAGCGAGTATGTTCTATGATTGCTAACAGTTTATCTGAAGCTGGCTATGAAATAGTATTAGCTAGTATTGGGCCATGTGATAAACCTTTCTTCCCTATAAATAAAGATATACAAATAATTCCATTAATAGACTACTCGGGCTCTAATTTGGGTCGCCTTCCTATTAGTGCCTATGAGATAAAAAACTTCTTTAATACTGTTTTCAGAATAAGAAATAAATTAACTGACAAGCCTAAGATAATCTATAAAATAAGAAAAATTTTAAAAAATAAACAGATTAATATAGTAATCGCAGTAGATATAGGCTGTGTAGATTTTACTTTACCGGCAACTTTGGGCTTACCTGTTAAACATATATGTTGGGAGCATTTCAATTTTAACGTTGATCAAGGGAAAAAAAGATCTAAGCTTAGAGAACGGGCTGCACGATACTGCGATGCAGTCGTTACTTTAACTGAAAGAGATAAGGAAAACTGGTTAAAAGCTACGACCTATCATACACAAATAACATCGATAGATAATCCTTGTCCATTTTCTGTTCAGGAATATATTAAGGAAAAAGATACAAAAATTATATTAGCTGTTGGTCGTCTGACAGCTCAAAAGGGATTTGATATGTTACTTGAGGCTTGGATTCAGATAAATAATATTATGCCTGAGTGGACATTGAAAATAGTTGGTGAGGGTGAAGAAAGGGATGCTCTAACGGAGTTTATTAAAGAAAACAACTTAACTGATAGTGTGGAATTAGTTGGCGCTACTGACAACGTGAGTAAGTATTATCAGCAGGCTGAGATATTCTGTTTGAGTTCTCGTTTTGAAGGTTTTGGTGTTGTTTTAATTGAAGCTTTAGCTTTTGGTCTTCCTATTGTTAGTTTTGACTGTGATACTGGTCCCGCAGAAATCTTGAAAGACTCAGGTTCTATTTTAGTTCCTGAAAATAATATAAATTTACTTGCACTTTCATTAATTGATTTAATGGGTAATAAAGAACAGCGGAAAATGATTAGCTTGAAAAGCAAAGAGAAAGCTAGAATTTATCAACCTGAAAAAATAATAAATAAGTGGATTGATTTACTCGAAAGCATTGGGTAGTACACCTGCTA
>CBDTUD010000119.1:0-4435 GCA_965363545.1 uncultured Flavobacteriaceae bacterium
GAATGCTCATATAAAAATTCCGGATAAGAATAAATTTGAAGTCCTAATTCTTGCGCTTTCAACAATTCAGGATTATCCGCTTTAGCATGCATTCCTAAAATAATGACATCAATATCTTTGGCGATTTTCTCCGAAAACCAACCCATTTCTTGCGGCAATAATCCTTTAGCTTTTAACCGTGATTTCGATGGCTCATAAATGGCATCATCACTTCCAGTAATGGTATCTCCTTTCTCCAATAAGGCCAAAGCCAAATTATGCATGGCACTTCCGCCAATAGATATAAAATGTACGTTCATTAATTCTCAATTTTTTCCGATTGGAAAATTACGAATATTAGTAGGATTATTTCTTACTTTTCGAAATAAATATGCAGAAAACCATCTCTTTTAATTCAGTTTAAAACTAAAATCCTTGGCGTTTAATTCTTCTAATAATTCTTTTGAAATTTCAATTTTTGTAGAGCGACTTGGCATGGTCAGCTTGAGTTTCTCTTTCATGTCATACACGGTAAAATTCAAAATCTGATTACCTTTATGTTCTTTTAAAAGAGATTGAACTTCTGCAACTTTTTTATTATCTAAACCTTTGATATCTAATTGAATGGTTATTTTTTTTGCCATTTTGCTCAAAACATCTTGCAACTGTTGAATTGCATTAAATGACACACGAACATCACCGCCTTGCCATGCTCTTCGCAAACTAACTTTTAGATATAAAAACGAATTCGGAATCAAAAAATGACGAAATTTTAAATATTCTTCATTAAATAATTTAAACTCATATGCCTCAGTGTAATCCTCAAAAGAGAAAATTCCCCAAGGTTTACCATTCTTTCCTACACGATGTTGCACATCAGAAATAATTCCTGCAAAAGTAAGTTCCCTTCCTTCCAATTCATTGATATTTTTTAAGGCATCCAAAGAGGCATTACAAAAATATTTCATCTCTGTTTTATAATCGTCAAGCGGATGACCAGAAATATAAATACCAATCATTTCTTTTTCTTTCTGGAGTTTTTCCATGATGCTCCAATCTTCACATTCCGGAATAATAGGTTCATCAAATTGTATTTCGGAAGCCTCACCAAATAAAGAAACTTGGGCAGAATTTTTACTCTCTTGAAATTTATTTCCAAAACGAATTGCCTTTTCAATAAAAGTAATTCCCTTTTCATCGGGAGCAAAATATTGAGCTCGAATAGTATCTGTAAACGAATCAAAACCACCTGCTAAAACCATTCCGTCAAAAGCTTTTTTAGTACAAGCTCTCAAATCTACCCGTTTGGTAACATCAAAAATAGACTTATAAAAACCGTTTTCTTTTCTCTCTTCAACAATAGCGATTACAGCACCTTCACCAACACCGCGAATTGCGCCCATTCCGAAACGAACAGCGCCATCTTTATTCACAGAAAACTTGTAAAAAGACTCATTTATATCCGGACCCAAAACCGGAATTCCGGCACGTTTACATTCCTCCATAAAAAACGATACTTGTTTGATATCGTTCATGTTATTACTCAAAACCGACGCCATATATTCTGCCGGATAATGTGCTTTTAAATAGGCTGTTTGATAGGCAATAAATGCATAACAAGTAGAGTGAGATTTGTTAAACGCATAGGCTGCAAAAGCTTCCCAATCTTTCCAAATTTTTTCTAAAACTTCCTCCGGATGGTTATTCTTTTTACCTCCTTCGATGAATTTTGGCTTTAATTTTTCCAGCAAGGCAAAAATCTTTTTTCCCATCGCTTTTCGCAGCATATCCGCTTCACCTTTAGTAAAACCAGCCAACTTTTGCGACAGTAACATCACTTGCTCCTGATAGACGGTAATACCGTAAGTTTCTTTTAAATATTCTTCCATTTCTGGAAGATCATAAGCAATCTCTTCGCGGCCGTGCTTTCTATCAATAAAAGAAGGAATATACTCCATTGGTCCCGGTCGATACAATGCATTCATGGCAATTAAATCGGCAAATTCTGTCGGTTTTAATCCCTTCATGTGCTTTTGCATTCCAGCAGATTCGTACTGAAAAATACCAATAGTTTCTCCTCTTTGGAAAAGTTCGTAGGTTTTTAAATCGTCTAACGGAAAATCATCAGGCACCAAATCAATATTATGAATTGCCTTCACAATTTTGACGGTATCTTTAATTAAAGTCAGCGTTTTTAAACCAAGGAAGTCCATTTTTAGCAAACCCGCATCTTCTACTACGCCGTTGTCAAACTGCGTAACATACATATCCGTTCCTTTTGCGGTTGCTACCGGAATAAGATTCGTAATATCTTCAGGTGTAATAATCACACCGCAGGCATGCGTACCGATATTTCGAACAGAACCTTCTAAGGCAAGAGCCTGATTGATAGTTTGAGATTCCATTCCCGATCCTTCGGCAAGTTTTCGCAATTGCGTGATATTTTCAAATTCCTCACTGCGAAGTGCTTTTACTTTGGCAACACTTTTATCATCATCGCCAAAAATATTATTCAATTTAATATTTGGAATTAATTTTGCAATTCTATCCGCATCCGGTAACGGTAAATCTAATACCCTAGCCGTATCTCGAATAGAAGACTTCGCTGCCATGGTACCATAAGTAATAATTTGGGCAACCTGATTTGCACCGTATTTATTGATTACATAATCAATAACACGTTGGCGACCTTCATCATCAAAATCAATATCAATATCGGGCAAAGAAACTCGATCAGGATTTAAAAAACGCTCAAAAAGTAAATCGTATTTAATTGGGTCAATATTGGTAATTCCCAAACAATAAGCCACGGCAGAACCGGCAGCCGATCCCCTACCGGGACCAACCGAAACATCCATTCGCTGTGCTTCTTTGATAAAGTCTTCAACAATCAAAAAATATCCCGGATAGCCGGTTTTTTCAATAATCATCAGCTCAAAATCGAGCCGTTCTTTTATAACGTCGGTTAAATCCGGATATCGCCCTTTTGCACCTTCAAAAGTCAAATGTTTTAATAAAGCATTCTCGCCTCTTTTACCTCCATCTTTTGCATCTTCTTCATGAATAAACCGTTCTGGAATCTCAAATTTTGGCAGTAAAACTTCTCGAGCTAACTGATAAATTTCGATTTTATCAACAATTTCTTGAATATTAAAAATAGCTTCAGGTACATGCTGAAAAAGAGTTTTCATCTCGTCCTGACTCTTGAAATAATATTCGTCATTCGGCAATCCGTATCGAAAACCTCTACCTCTTCCTTTTGGTGTTGCAATTTTTTCTCCGTCTTTTACACACAATAAAATATCATGTGAAAGCGAATCCTTTCGATCTAAATAAAAAGTATTGTTTGCGGCTACAATTTTAACATCATGTTTTTTTGCAAATTGCAAAATTACTTCATTTACATGCTGTTCGTTTTCTTGCTTGTGATCATTTATTTCGAGGTAAAAATCATTTCCAAATTCTTCCTTCCACCAAAGCAAGGCTTCTTCTGCCTGATTTTCACCAATATTTAAAATTTTGCCAGGAATTTCGCCGTTGATCCCACCACTTAATACAATGATATCTTCTTTGTATTTTTTTACAATTTCCTTGTCAATTCTAGGCAAATAATAAAAGCCATCGATATAGGCAATCGATGCCATTTTTGCTAAATTATGATAGCCTTTCTTATTTTTTGCGAGCAACACCATTTGATACCCGTTGTCTTTTGTGCTTTTATCCAAATGATTTTCACAAACATTGAATTCGCAACCAACTATTGGTTTTATAGGTGTTTCGGCTCCTTTATTATAATTTAAAATCTCTTTTACAAAAACAAAAGCACCCATCATATTTCCGCTATCCGTCATTGCTACAGCGGGCATTTTATCTTTGATAGCAGCCTGAACCATACCTGCCACACTTGAAGTGGATTGTAAAATTGAATATTGAGAATGGTTATGTAAATGGCAAAACTGCGCCGATTTTAAATCGTGCAAGGTCTCGCTATCAATTTTTTTGGAAACTTCTTGAGTCTTTTCTTCTTTCTTGCGAAGTTTTTTGCTTTCCTTTTTGAGGTTAACATGTGCAATTCCTACAAGATCAATCGTCCTAGGATTTCGAGAAGTAAATTCTTTAAAATACTCGTCTTTTACTTGTAATTCTTGCGCATCAAAATTTCGAGTTCTAATCAGCTCTAAAAAGCAACGTGTTGTTGCCTCTACATCTGCCGTTGCATTATGTGCTTCTGAAAATGGAACACCAAATAATTTTTCGTGTAATTCCGTTAAGGTGGGTAATTTAAATTTACCTCCTCTACCACCTGGCAATTGACAAAGTTCAGCTGTTTTTTCAGTACAGGTATCTAATAGTGGTAAATCATTCAAAGAAGTTGCCACCCCAAGACGATGGAATTCACAACCCATAATATTCAAATCAAAACCAACATTCTGACCAACAACAAATTTTGTTTTAG
>CBDTUD010000120.1:0-4417 GCA_965363545.1 uncultured Flavobacteriaceae bacterium
TAATAAAAAAAACTGAATTTTCTCCGACAAGTAAAATGTGCTGGTTTTCTCCTATTTTTTCTTTTAAAAAGTAAGCTATTTTTAAAGCATTACCATACAAATCTTTATAGGATATGGTTTTCTTATTACCTAATACAAAATCTTTGTTTAGATCTTTTGATGTTTCAAAAAAATAATCGAATACATTCATTAATATTCCAATTTATAACTTTTAATTAAAAAATCTATAGAATTTTTCATTGGCTATTGCTAACATTTCTTTATCACCTGAACTATCTCCATAGGCGCAAATAGAGTCGTATTTTTCTAAATTATATTCTCTTTTAATTCTTGAAACTTTCTCTGGACCATAACAATTTTTTGTTGCAAATTTACCAGTAATAACATTATTGACAACTTCCAATTTTGTTGCAATTAAATCCACTTTATTCTCCTTACACCAAGCTTGTAGCCAAAACTCTAGAGATGCAGAAACGACAACAACTTTATCTGCATTTCTATTATATTCTTTTATTTTCATTAATGCTTCCTCTCTAACTATTCTATTTAAATATTGTTTTGCGTAAGTATTTCCTAAATCACAAAACGTTGTTGCATCCCATCCTCTAAAAAAATACTTAATTAAATTTTCCTTTGCTGTACTATTTGAGATAATTTTTAAAAGATATTGCAAAAGCATTGGGCTTAACTTTAACAATCCTATATAATATTTTTTTTTTCCTACTGCAAATTTTATAAAGTCTGGCAAACTATTCCTATTAGTTATCGTTCCATCAAAATCAAAAAATATAATTTTCAAGATATTTTTTTTGGAATTTTATTTTTTATAAAATTAAACATTGCAAAAACAGAAAACAATATTAACAAGTCCGTTGATGCCCTGTACCTAGGGTTTCCAACTTCAAATAAAGTTGAGATTAACATAGTGTAGAAAATTATTGCTATTGGAATTAATAAAACTATAATATATAACTCATCTATTTTTTCAAAAAATTGAAATTGGTTTTTAAAAAAAATAGAGACAAAAATCAATCCCATCATAAAAACCAACAATAAAAAAAAACCGCCAAAAACGATAAAATGAATTAAGACATAAATAAACTGTAAAATTTTCATCCCAAAAAAAGATTCCACTTGTACATAAGGCAACCAATAAGATGCTATTGAGGCTCCAACTTCTCTCATATAAGGCTGTGGTGCCCTTTTTATTAAATCAAGATTTAACTCTTTCATATAGTTTGATAATTCACTTAAATCGAGACCCGTTGCTTTTTCTAAATCTGGAATCGCATCCCAAATATACATGCGTGCATTATGATCACTTGTTTCTAAAAAATCTTTATTTCTATAGTATATTAAAATATCCTTCACCTCAGCATATTTTTCAGGTAAACGATCTATAACAAATGTTGTTTTTGTAGATAAATTAAAACCAAATAGTGGAGTAACTCCGACAAAATTAAACTTTTGGTAATTGTTATAAATTATAGAGCCTACAAAAATAGAAGATATCATTCCTATTGCCAGAATACTATATAACATTTTCTTTTTATACACTTTCAAAATAGGTAAGGAACAAATAAAAATAAAGACGAATAGCACTCCTATTATTTGATAAGTAGGTCTTGTAATTGCAACATATCCAAAAAATAATGCGGATAGAATTAGAAATAAGTACTTCTCCTTTAACAACCAATAAAACAGAAAGAAAAAACCATATACTAATAAAAAAGCTGTCAGAGTTTCAGACATTGCTAATGTTGTAATAACTATGTTATAAGGCAAAAAGGCAATAATCGAAAAAAGAAGAACATGTAATTTGTGGACATGTAATTTATACAACATCCAAGATAGTGCCATTACGGCTAAAACATAAAGTAACAATTGAGTATAAAAAAGTATTACAGTTGGCTGTATCTTAGAACCTGTGATTAATAATAATATTGGAAATCCCGGCACTCTTATATTTAAATTATCTATTTGTCCATCACTTATATCTTGGGCGGCGCTTAAATATGCTGGTAAGTCTGGTCTTACCATATTAACATCTTCCCAAAGAGTACTATAAATTGCATAAACTAAAACTGAGAGTATTAGTAAAAAATAGTAGAAATTTTTATTTTTTTTCATATTTATTCATTTTTTATAGATCCATTTTTAGAGATTTTAATACTTGACACTTACTTTTCAATATTCAATAGATCCAAATTAAATTAGGTTTGACTATCCTTCATTTAAAACCCTTTTCACTATCTAATCCAAGCTTATTTAAATAACTGTACCCAAACAAACTTTAAACAATTGTCTAGTTTCCGTGCCAATCTATTCTTTAACAAAATGTCGTATACACGTATCTTTCATTTTCTAATTTTTAAAAAACACCGAAACTTCTCTGGTTTATATGATTTTTTATTGCATTTCACAATGATTCCTATATCATCAATTACTTTTAAAAATATAAAATCCAAACAAAAAACAGCATCCAACCGAATATGGTAATTTGAATAAAAGTATCTTTAAAAAGCATTTTTGTCGGAGACTCACTTTTATTCTCAACTACAGCTATTTGTAAATATCTCAAAATTCCTAAAATTACAAACAAGGAAGAAATATAAAGATAATCAGAATGTAATCGTTGATAAACTTCAATAGATGTGGTATATAAAATATACGATACAATAACTACAGAAGACATTATTAACATTGCACCATCAATAAGTATCAAATTATATCCTCCAATAACCTCTCTCATTTTTTTGCCTGTTTTTAGATAGAGTAAAACGTCATCCCTCCTTTTAGCAAGTGCCAAAAACAATGCTAAAAGAAAAGTCATAATTACAATCCATTTTGATAAAGGAACATCAGTCACCAAAGATCCAGCAAAAAGACGTAGTACAAATCCAATAGCAATAATCGTAATATCTACCAAAGCAATATGCTTTAATTTGTAACTATACGCTACATTAAGTAACATATATGTTCCAATAATTAAAAGTAATTTTGGCGAAAAAAATGCGGAGATACTGATACTTAAACCCATTAACAATAACATAAGTAGTATTGCAGTTACTTTAGAAACAGCCCCTGAAGCTAATGGTCGATTTTTTTTTATAGGATGCTTTTTATCGGTATCAATATCTTTAAAATCATTTAGAATGTAAATCGAACTTGCAGCCATTGAAAAAAGAAAAAATGCCATTAAAGTTTTAAGTAATAATTCAATATCTGTAATCTGCCCATCAAAAAAAAGTGGCAAAAAAATAAATAAATTTTTAGCGTAATGTTTCGGACGAATTAATTGTATGAGATTATTAAAACTCGAAGTCATTTAAAAAATTGGTCTCATTCGTAAATATTCGGTAGTTTTTTTCTTTCTTTCAAAACTTTTAAAAATATTCTCTATCTCTTGCTCTGTTTTATCCATTACTTTTGCCACCTCTGCAGCTGGATACTTATTTTCCCACCCGTACCAAATTAAATCCATACTTGCAAAAGGCATTTGATAGAAAAAATCTTCCTGTGTTTGCTCTGCGGTATAAGTATCGGTTGTTGGAGTTCTGTCAATTATTTCTTGAGGAACACCCAAATGCTTGGCTAATTGATAAACTTGTGTTTTATACAAATGGCCAATTGGCATTACATCTGCGGCTCCATCACCGTGTTTTACAAAAAAACCTTGTTCAACTTCATGTTTGTTTGGAGTACCAATTACAGCATAATGCAATCTTTCCGCATGGTAATATAGCATGGCCGCTCTACTTCGTTGTTTAAAATTTGTTGACGCCACAATTTGCAAATATTCACGAGCTGGAAGCAATTTACTAATTACATTTCCATTCGGTTTGATAACAGTAATTGAAAAAACCGCTGGAATGTTTTCGCTAATATTTTGTTTGATCTCAATTTTTGCCTTATCTACTTTTGGATCAAAATCGAGAATAACTCTAGAGATTGCTTCATCACGTCTTTGATAACATCCAAATCCGTCAAGAGCTTTTGTAATATCCTCTACCAGCGTTCCGACCTCGAATTTATCTGCTAATTTTTGAGCTAGCATTTTGCTATCATCACTAGAATCTTGTTCTGGCAACATAATACCTGTTACACGTTTGGATCCAAATGCCTTAGCGGATAATGCCATAACAACAGAAGAATCAATTCCTCCACTTATTCCAACAATTGCTCCCCGACGTTGTAAAACTGAAGTCACATCCGTTTTTAACTTGGTAATAATTTGTTGTACGACAGACTCGATATCCTCTAAAACTAATATATCTTTTGTAAAGGGCTTTCGATTTTTCATTTGCATTTTAATTTTAAGATTAATAATCTGATATAATTTTATCGCATTGAACGATATCTTTTTCCAATAACGTTGGAATGTTCTTTTTTATGTATAAATCATGTAAAATTTGAA
>CBDTUD010000121.1:0-4330 GCA_965363545.1 uncultured Flavobacteriaceae bacterium
AATCGGATTTTTCGAATTCACACAGACCCAAGCAGTTAATTATATACGTTGTTGTGCTTTCGTTAATTTTATTTAAGTTCGGCAGATATCATTTCTTTTATACTGTTGATGTCTTTTAACATGTCAGATAGTGATCTTTTCACCATCTTATCAGTATATATTTTAAGAACAAATGCACCTTCAAGGGTCAAAACAATATCAGAAAGATTGTTTTCAATCTTAATTTCTTTATTTTCTGGCGAGTCAAACATTAATCTAACCAAACCTAATTGTAATGCTTTCTGTTGGGCATTTAAATAAATATCGTAATTACCACCAGCTGCTTGACTAATACGTTCTTGTTTCCGTTTTAGCTCTATTATTGCATTACGTATATTTTCTGGGATGAACTTTATTTCACCAGTAGACTCCAATGTTTGAATGGTGTTGGTATTAAAGGATATATATTCAAAATTAAATTCAACATTAATCAATTGGTTAATAAGTTGAATAGGTTTTAAATTCGGAGTTTTCAGATATTTAAAATAATTGTCTGATGAGAGAATACACGTATCCAAAAATATAATTCGAGAATTGATGTTGTCAATTTCCTTATCTAAATCAAGAAGTATTTGACGATAATATTCTTTTTTTGTTTCAGTAATTTTACGGTTTTCATTTGCATTGTTTATTTGTAATGCTATTAAAATCCCAATTACCACAAGCACTATTTCACCAATGGCATACTTTAAATATTTTCCTGTTTTGTTTTTCTCCATAAGGTCGTATCGTATTTTTCTAAAGAATTTTATCATTGGTTAATGGTTGGTTATAATGAAGAACAACATGCTTGTGTATCATTCGTTGTGATTAAATTAGCTCTTGTTTTTCCGGTAAAATCATTTACTTTTAAAGTTTAAAAAACTAAGGTAAAGCGCTTAAAAACAATGAATTATACACGGTGATGTATGTCGTTTTTTATTCGGTTATTTCAATCAAATTTCCTTCTGGGTCGGAGATTACACTTTCATAATACCCATCTCCAGTTGTCCGAGGTTCTCCAAATATATTAATTCCATTTTTTCGTAATAATTCAGTAAGAGAGTCAACCTTTTCCTTTGACCCAACAGATATGGCAAAATGAGTCAATCCTAATTTTGAATCAGATTTTTCAATTAATTCAGAAATGTCAGGTCTATGCATTAATTCAATACGTGCTCCATTTTCAAATGCTAAAAAATATGAGCTAAACTTTTTCTTTGGATTATAATATTTTTCATTAGAATTTAAGTCGAAGAATTTAAGATAAAAGTTCTTCATTTTTTCTAAATCCATAGTCCAGATAGCGATATGTTCAATTTTCATTCAGGATATTTCTTAAATGGCATACGTGATTGTGTATGATTTGTTGTGATTAAACTAGTTCTTATTTTTCGATAAATCAAGGCTTTTAAAGCACTTAAAAACAATGAATTATACAAGGCGTTAGCAACTGGTTTTATTATTGATTTTTGGATAATTCCAGCAAAACTTTAATTGCTTTCTCCGAGTCTTTTTTATCAACGAAAATATGGTCGTGATAATATCCAGCAATTACATTGCAGCTAATATTGTTTTTCGCTAAATCTGTTGAAAATATAGCTGTCAAACCTACTGCATCTAGAGATGAGTGAATCATAAGAGTAATCCAAGAAGCAATATACTTATAACTCAAATTTAGCTCGTCTGCTTTTTTTCTCTCCATAACAATAGTAGTTCCTTCCATTTCTTGGAATTCACAAACTGTATCATTTCGGCTAATCTTATTTAAATCCTTTACAGTAGAAAACACGTATTCACCTAGATTCAGTTTGGGAGTCATTCCTTTTAATAATTCAGAGATATCTGTTTCTCCAGCCATTTAATTTCTGTTTTTTTAATTTGTTGCTATCGTTTAGTATAAAAATATGTAGCCGACTGCGTAGCACTTACCTGTCAAGTTACATTAAGGTTGAATCGGCTACAACCATTGAATTTAGTACTATTTCGGTTATTATTTTTATACATTGTTACCTGCTGAGCTTTTCATTCATTTTCAATAGGTTTATTTAATTATTGAATAAAATTCGTCCCATTGTAATATTTCGTATGCGTCACCTTTATTAAAAATATTTTTAGCCAATGCCTGCCCCAGAACATTCACCGAAATGCCACGGTATTTCCGTAAACTTCCAATAAATAGAGGTTTCAGAAGTGGCCAAACTTTCAATGTAATGGCTTGAGTTATTCCGTACCTGTTAGTTGGAGTTAAAATCATTGAAGGTTGAAAAATACTTAATCTCTCAAAATTTAATACTTTTAACTCTTCTACCAATTCGCCTTTTGTTCGTAAATAAAAGGAAGTTGATTTTGGATTTATGCCCACCGAAGCTAATAATTCAAAATGCTTAATCCCAACTTTTTTACATTCTATTGCAAAATTTAATACAGCAATTTTATCAATTTTTACAAATTCTTCTTTACTGATTTTTGAAGGTTCACCAACCCCTAAAGTACAAATAGCTGTTGTATGACCTTGTAAATATTTCTGATAAGAATTGGTGTCACTTATGCTAATTTTGTGTTGTTGTATAAAATCAACATTTATATTTGAAATGGGGTTTCTACCAAGCAAAGTTAGTTGCTGAATGTTCTTGAGTTGAAGTAATTTGTTTAAGGTTTCTGTGCCAACCGCACCACTTGCTCCCAGCATTACAATAGACAATTGATTGGGTTTTGAAGTCATGTTTTTATTAATTTATTTTGATATTTTTTGTTGTCAACAATTTGTCTGTTATTTTGGCCTTGAAGGTAACGTGATTGTGTTTGATTAAATTAGCTCTTGTTTTCTGGTAAATTACTTACTTTTAAAGCTTAAAATTATTTTAGCTAAAGCACTTAAAAATAATGAATTAAACACGGTATTGTCACACGTTTTTTACGTCAGATTCTTTTTAGTTACAACAATTTCTTTAGACTTTCCGTTTTGTGAAATAATAAGGTTTAATTTTTCTGCATCTGTTATTTTAGACCATTCTAAATTCCAAAAATCACAAAATTCTTGGTGTGAAAAATTGGAAACATCGGTCTCATTAACTTTTAAAAGAATAGCTCCATTTCTTATTTTATTTTTCTTTGTAAAAGCTCTTAATCCTGTCGCTATTTCTATTTTGTTGCTTTCAAAGTTCGGTTTGAAATTCAGTTCAAATCCTACGAATGTATCTGAACCTACATTTTTTGTAGGTTCTAAAAATAATTGATGTTTTTCCCAATCAACTGTGACTAAAAAATTTTCAAGAAAAAGATTTCCTAAAAGTTGCAAGTTGCCAACTTCTCTTTGAAAACTTATAGTTTGATTGTTTAGTTTTAAATCTCCAATAGTTAAACTTTTAGCAAGTAATTTATAATCTAAAGCTGATTTGCTAAATCCGTATTCTATAATTGAATTTTTGTCTTCTACAATAAAGTTATTTAATTCGCTTGGTTTTAAAACTATTTTCTCACGTCCATTACCAGTATCAAAATTAAATTGTGAAACATAACCATCTATGTTTAGTTCTATTGTTTCTGTTCCCCAACCCCAAGAAGGAAGATTAAGATTTAGCGAATATTCTGGTTGCGTAGAGAGTAAGTTTGAAATATCATCCGATAAGCGAATAATTTGTTTTTCATAATCTATTTGCCATTTTGTTTTTTTCATTAAAGTACTACCTATTACTCCGTCTAATTGATTACAGAATTTCACATCATCAAATTTTATATCTACTGAAACAGCTCCTGTATCAACAAATTCTACACCTGAAATAAAAATGCTTGAAAGCGTAATTGTTGTAACATCTTCAGTTGTAATTATTGGACCAGAAACAGTTGATTTAGAGAATGGTTTATATTCAAACTCATCTATAATAGACTTATCTATTACTGTTGCTTCGGCACCTGTATCAAAAAGAAAATTATAGGTTTTATCGTTCTGAATAATGTCTACAAATATATAACCATCTATATATCGAAATGGAATTTCTGAATTGTAATTATCATTTGTAACTTTTCCTTGATTTGCCCATTCCAGCATTTTTTCATCTTGGGCATTAGAGTTTATGGTAAATACTGATAAAAATAATATTAGGATGTAAGTTTTAAGATTTGTCATTTTTTTGATTTGTTTAAAATATGTTTCTTTTGTTCTATTGTAAAAGACGTGAATTTTGGTGAAATGGTTGTCTGATGGTATATTTTTTTTCAAATGTGTGGAACGGTCTTGTGTATGGTTCGTTGCGTGGTTAAACAACTAATTTCGTAAGTAGGCTAGAACCAAGTAATTAATTATACACGG
>CBDTUD010000122.1:0-4289 GCA_965363545.1 uncultured Flavobacteriaceae bacterium
ATAGCGAGCGCAATAATTCCTATAATAATAGTGGTTGTTGTCATATTTTTTTCATAAAAAAAGCCTACATCAGCAAACGGTTTTGTAAACTCCGATTAACAAGTTTAGGACTGACTTTATTGGTCAAGTATCCAATTTTAAAACGAAATGAATCGTTTGATTAGGCACGCTTTCACAATAAAAACTCATCCTTTTTAAATTGATAGTGTTGAGTTTATCAAACAAATAACTAATGTAGGCAGTAAATTGTTTTATTTTTTAAAGAACTTATGCTAAATGAGAATCTAATAAAGTATTAATTTCTCGTAATTTAATTTCAATATTTTTATTATCCAACTCGTTATAAACACTTTTTATTTCATTTTGAGATGCGAAATGTAAAGCACACATGGCTAAAACATCTTGTTTATCTCTCACTTCATAATTTTGCTCAAACTTTTTAATTAGCTCATTAATTTTTTTTACAGCTTTTCTAATACCCTCTTCTTCTCCTTCTCCTTTGATGGTTAATGGATAAACTCGATCACCAATAGTAACTTTTATTCTTAGATTTTCGTTCATCCTTCTATTCTAATCACTTAATTGAACAATGCATTTGTCAATTTCACGAATTAATGTATTTATTTTGAGTTTAGTCACATGTTTATCTTCTTTGCTGCCTACAATTGCATTCGCAACTTTTAACGATTCGTATTTACCTTCTAAATCATTATTTAGTTGATACTGCTGATTTATATTATTTTCTAAATCTTTATTTAGTTGCAATAAACGCAGATTTTCTTGCTTTAAACTGTCTTGCTTTTGCAACAATTTAGAAACTTTAATTTCTAGCGAATTTACTATATGTAATAAATTATTCATCAACTCAAAGAATCAAACATTAAACAAATTTAAGATACCTAAAACAATTAAACAACTATTTTAATATAATTAAATTAATTATTATTCAATTTATTGATAAATAACAAGTTAAAATATTATTTTTTTTGTATCATTTCTAATTATTACTTTAGCAGAATTATGCAAAAAATTGTTACATTATTCTTGTTTTTAAATCTTGGTGGCTTGCTTTTTTCACAGAGTAATTACCCAAAAGATTACTTCATTGACCCCATTGATGTTCCTTTAGTTTTGTCGGGGACATTTGGCGAACTGAGGTCGAATCATTTCCATGCCGGTCTCGATATTAAAACACAACAAAGAACAGGTTTAAATGTATTTTCTGTTGCGGATGGTTATGTATCAAGAATAAGCGTATCGCATTGGGGTTATGGCAATGCCTTATACATTACACACCCAAATGGATATACCACCGTTTATGGTCATTTAAAACAATTCTCGCCAAAAATTGAAGCTTATGTTAAAAAACGACAATACGAGAAAGAAAGTTTTCAAATTAAATTGTTTCCAGGCGCTAAAGATTTGATTGTTAGTAAGGGAGAAGTAGTTGCCTTAAGTGGTAATTCGGGAAGTTCAGGTGGACCACATTTACATTTTGAAATCCGTGATGTTAAAAGTCGTATTCTAAATCCAATGCTATTTGGTATTAATATTCCAGATCATAAGAATCCAATGATTCAATCCGCTTTTGCGTATTCAAAAAATGACACTTCACAAGTTAATCAATCAAATAAATTAGTAGAGTTAGCGCTCAGAAGACAACCCAATGGCGATATTTTGGCCAATAAAGTCTATGCCTATGGCGCTATTGGAATAGGAATAAATGCTTACGACAGATTGGATGGTGCACTAAATCAAAATGGTTTATATGATGTTGAAATGGAAGTAAATGGTAAGAAAATCTATCAATTAACTGTCGATAAATTTTCTTTTGATGAATCTCGTCTGATTAATTCTTATATGGATTATGAGCGATTTGCAAAATTAAAACAGCGCGTTCAAAAATGCTTTGTCGATCATGAAAATAATAACTTAAGCCTCTATAAAACTCTTGTTAATAAAGGTTTTTTCACCATTAAAGATACTCTCGATTACACTGTTATTTTAACCGCTAAAGATTTTCAAGGCAATAAAACAAAATTAACCATCCCTTTCAAAGGTAAAAAAGATACAATTTTGATCACCAAAGAAATAAAACGTACTCCGTACTTTTTTAGGTTCAAACAAGAGAATAAAATTATTGATAGCATTGTGCATGTTAATTTTCCTAAAAATATTTTTTATGAAGATTTTTATTTTGATTATTCTTATGAAAATGGTGTTGCAAAATTGCATAATAGTACCGTGCCCGTTACCAATTATTTTTCCATTTATTTTGATATTTCCAAATATTCTGACGATGCAATAAAGACGATGTACATTGCACGCAAAAGTAAATATGGTAAATTAAATTTTGTAAGCTCAAAACATAAAGACAATTATATTTATGGTTCCAGTAAACAACTAGGTGATTATACTTTGGCTTCTGATACCGATGCACCAAAAATTAGTGCGGTTAATTTTAATGAAAATCAGTGGTTGACAAAAAGCGCCAATCTAAGAGTGAAAATTTATGACAGAGATTCTGGAATTAAATCGTATCGAGGAGAGATTAACGGTAAATGGATTTTGATGCAATTCGATCCTAAAAAAGGCGTTTTAACCTATGATTTTGATACTAATAGTACAACCGATACCCAACAAACAATAAAAATTGTGGTAACCGATAATGTAAATAATTCAACTACTTTTACAAGGACATTCAATCGAAAAAGTTAAAAGCCAAATTTTTTGAAAACAATTTACCTTCTCTTTTTTTTTATTTTGACAAGTACAAGCGCATTAATAGCCCAGACTGCTGTTATAAAAGGTGTCGTTTTAGATAGTGAAGGTAATGCCATCGAGAATGTATCCATAACGTATAATAATTCAGGAACTTCAACAAACGTCAAAGGCGAATACACATTAGATATACCTGCAGAAATTACAATAGAAATAAAATTTAGTCATATTTCTTATACAACATATCTCAAAAGGTTGCGGATTCCGAAAGGAAAAACGGTTCAATTTTCTCCTAAATTACAGATAAAAACAGAAACAATTGAAGAGATCATTGTAAAAGAAGAACGTACAAAAGTTGAAGGAATTACCAAGATCAACACCAAAATTGTAAAGAAATTACCTAGTGCAAATGGTGGTATTGAAGGTGTTTTGAAAACACTTCCAGGTGTAAGTTTCAACAATGAATTAAGCACGCAATACAATGTAAGAGGTGGTAGTTTTGATGAGAATTTGGTGTATGTAAACGGAATTGAAGTATATCGTCCTTTTTTGGTTCGTTCAGGTCAGCAAGAAGGCTTAAGCTTTGTAAATCCTGATTTAACGCAAAATGCTGAATTTTCTTCTGGTGGATTTCAAGCAAAATATGGAGATAAATTATCTTCTGTTTTAGATATTACGTACAGAAAACCAAAAGACTTTGGTGTTGCTTTGGAGGCAAGTTTTTTAGGAGGGTCAGCAACAGTTGAAGGGATTTCTAAAAATCAAAAACTAAAAGGAATCATTGGTGCTCGATATCGAAATAATTCGTTAATTGTGAATAGCAACGATGTAAATTCTAATTTCAAACCTAATTTTACCGATATACAAACGTACCTATCCTATGATTTAAGCTCTAAGTTTAGTCTTGATTTTTTAGGTACCTATTCCATAAATAACTACAACTTCACCCCTATTTCTAGAGAGACAAATTTCGGAACTATTTTAGACCCAAAGGCTTTAGTTGTTAATTATGATGGAAAAGAAAAGGATCGTTATGAAACTATTTTTGGCGCTTTAAGCGGAAATTATACCGTGAACGACAACCTCACTTTTACTTTAACCACTTCACTTTACAATACAAAAGAGCAAGAATATTTTGATATTTTAGCATATTATGGTATTGGAGATGTGAACGCTGATTTCGGGTCGGATAATTTTGGTTCTGTAAATTTTGTTCAATCTATTGGTTCACAACTCGATCATGCTCGAAACAATTTAGATGCACAAATTGCCAATATTCAACTACAGACTACTTTTCGAAAAAACACCAATCTATTTGAATTCGGATTGAAATACCAACATGAAAATATTAAAGATCAAATTATTGAATGGCAAGTGGTTGACTCGGCAGGTTTTTCTATTCGTCCGCCATATTTATTGCCAAAAAATAATGAACCCTACACGCCTTATTCTGGGCCGATAGTACCATATACTAATGTACGTGCTTTAAATAATGTTTCTATTGATCGCATTTCAGGTTTTGCACAATGGAGTAAAAAATCGGAGTTGGGCAATCATACCATTTGGTA
>CBDTUD010000123.1:0-4253 GCA_965363545.1 uncultured Flavobacteriaceae bacterium
GGAAGCAGAAACGCTCGACGAAGTTGTGGTAACCGCTTTGGGTATTAAAAGAGAAGAAAAAGCCCTTGGTTATGCCGTTCAAAAAATTGATGGTGCAGATTTACAAAAAGTCTCTGGAGTAGACGTTGCAACTTCACTTACCGGTAAAGTGGCAGGGTTATTAGTAAATAATTCCACAGATTTTAACGTAGCCCCTGAATTGACCATTAGAGGTGAATCCCCTTTATTAGTAATTGATGGGATTGCTTATGAAAATAAAACGCTTAGCGATATATCTTCTGAAGATGTAGAATCGATGAGTGTCTTAAAAGGTGCAACAGCTTCTGCTTTGTATGGTTTCCGAGGTGCAAGTGGTGCTATTTTAATTACAACAAAAAATGGTAGTTCAGGTGACGAAGGTTTTACTGTGAACTTAACTACAAACACTATGTTTGCTGCAGGTTATTTGGCAATTCCGGAAAAACAAGGTGTCTATGGCCGTGGTACGAACAATACCTATAATTTAAACGCTGATCAATCCTGGGGTACTGTAATGGACGGGTCCATTCAAAATCAATGGGATCCTATTGCAAAAGAATTCAGGGATTTTGAATATCTACCAATAGGAACAAACAATTTTGACAACTTTTTAGAACAAGGTTATATTACCAACAATAATATAAGTTTGGCATATAAACAAGATAATGTTTCTTTGAGAAGTTCGGTCAATTGGATAGAACAAAAAGGGCAATATCCTAATTCTAAATTAGATAAATATACCTATAGTTTTGGTGGTGATGTTAATTTAGATAAATTTCAATTGAGTTCGAATTTGTCTTATACAAAAAGTGAGTCTCCAAATAAGGGTTCAAATGGTTATACTTCTTATGATCCTATGTATTCTTTATTGATCTGGTCTCCATCTGATTATGACATACGTGACTATAAAGATAATTATTGGCTTGAACCGGGTGTGCAGCAAAATAACCATTATGGATATGATTATGAAGCAGACAGATATAGAGGGAAAAATCAAAACAACCCTTATTTTGACAGGTATGAAAAAACAAATGAAGTATCACGTGATATCTTTAATGCAGACCTTTCTATGAGTTATGAAATTACCGATTGGTTAAAAGCTACGGTACGTTCAGGATTGGATTTTTATGTAGATCGTGGTCAGTTAAGGGTTTCACAAGGTTCTTATACTTCTACAGGTAATACAGCGATACCAGGAAATCTTTATACCTGGAATGGTACCAGAACAGGAGCTTATGTTACAGGTAAAACCCAAGGCTTTAGTATC
Organism: uncultured Flavobacteriaceae bacterium; assembly: GCA_965363545.1. Classification (GTDB taxonomy): domain Bacteria; phylum Bacteroidota; class Bacteroidia; order Flavobacteriales; family Flavobacteriaceae; genus Lutimonas. The sequence goes on from CBDTUD010000123.1 coordinate 1,286, forward strand.
AATAACGACTTATTGTTAACAGGGAATAAAAAATTTGTAGATGATAAATTTGAGATAGAATACCTTGTAGGTGGTACTATATTTTACAAACGAAATGATAACTTAAATGCACAAACAATTGGTGGTATTTCTATTCCCGGATTTTTCTCATTAAATGCTTCTGTAGAACCAGCTGCTGTTGGAGAAAGTACACAAGCTCAACAAGTGAATTCGGCATTTGGGCGTTTGGCTTTTTCATGGAACAAATTAATATATGTAGAAGCAACCGGACGTAATGATTGGAACACAACATTAGCTGGTCCCGAAGTGCCAGATTCAAAAAGGTCATATTTCTACCCATCATTTTCAGGTAGTTTTATAGTGTCTGAATTGTTACCTGAATCAACTAAAGATTGGTTGGATTTATTAAAAATTAGAAATTCATGGACCCAATCAAAAACACCGGCTGGTATTTATGATATTAATAGTGTTTTCAATATTAATCCTGGTACTTGGAACGATTTAAATGGTGCAAGTGCTGCCAGTAGTTTATATGATTTACAAACGGTCCGCCCTCAGAGTGCTGATACCTACGAAATTGGATTGCAAGGAATGTTCTTTAAAAAGCGATTAACTTTTGATTTGTCTTATTACAATAAGCATATGTATGACTATTTAGAATATGCGAATATATCTGATGCATCTGGTTATGCCACTAATTATATAAATACTGATGAGGAGTTAGATCGGAAAGGTTGGGAAGTAGCACTTACCGCCACTCCTATAAGGAAGGATGATCTAGAGTGGGATTTGGGGTTAAACTGGTCAACTTATAAGCGTGTATATGCAAAGCTTGATGAAACTTATTCTACAAATGAGCCTTGGGTTAAAGTAGGAGAGCGTGTTGACCACTATGTAGGAAGGGAGTTTATGACAGATCCTGCCACTGGGCAATATGTGTATAGCAATGGTAGAATCCAAAAAGATCCCTTTAGTTCGGTATTTGGATATTCTGATCCTGATTGGATATGGGGTTTAAATTCAACTTTACGTTATAAAGATTTTAGTCTATTTGTGTCTTTTGATGGTGTAGTTGGTGGCTTGTCCAGTACCAGAACAGAAAGTTATATGTGGCAATCTGGTGGACATCCTGATTCTGTAACTCCTGAGCGGGCATTAGATGTGGCTGATCCTGGTTCTAGAAACTATATTGGATCCGGTGTTATGGTGGTTTCAGGTGATGTCAGTTATGATACCGATAATAATATTATAGCAGATACACGTGTTTTTGCACCAAATGATGTACCAACCACTTATGTACAAGCTGTAAAAGATTTACATGGTAGTAGTGCCTGGGGAGGTACAGGAACATCGGCTGACGCTTTCGAAAGAACATACTTTAAGTTACGTGAGATATCATTGACCTATAACGTTCCTGTTAAAGTTTTGAAAAGTTGGGGGCCAATTAAAAATGCCTCTGTAAGTTTTATAGGTCAAAATGTATTTTTATGGGCAAAAGATTTTACATATTCTGATCCTGATAACCGCAATGAAGACTTTGCTGACCCATCAGTAAGGTATCTTGGAGGTAATATTAAATTCACATTTTAATTAAAAAGAACGATGAAAAATTTTAAATATATATTTATAGCAATATTTTCTTCAACCATTGTACTTTCATGCAGCAATTTTGAAGATATTAATACAGATCCTGATAAGCCGACTCAGGTTGCTCCAGATATGTTGGCCACTCAGGTATTGAAGGATACCTACAGGTTCTGGAATCCTAACCCGAATGATTTCATTTCTGGAAACCTTTTTAACAAACATATCGCAGTACTTGAAACAGATGCTAATGCAAACCAATATTATTATTCATTTTATCCGTTTGGTAGTTTTGGTGCCTATACAAGATTAACTGATCTAAAAAGAATGGTTGAATTTGCTGAAGGGAGCCAGGCTCAATCTTCTTATAAAGGCTTAGCAAAATTTATGAAAGCAATTTATGGTCTTTCTTCTACCTTAGATATGGGTGATGTCCCTTACTCAGAAGCGGGTATGGCTGAAGAAGGAAATGTTACGCCTATATATGACAAACAGGCTGATGTTTTTGTACAAATTCTTGATGATTTAAAAGAAGCTGAAGCATATTTTGCTGAAGGAAATAATTTTAATGGCGATTTTATGTTTGATGGTGATGCCAGTAAATGGCAAAAATTATGTAATGCTATGCAATTAAAAGTATTACAGACCATAAGTAAGAAAGCTACTGCCGAGCAAAAAGCCCGTTTTGCAGCTATTGTAAATGCCGGTAATTTGATGGAGGGCAATAGTGACAACCTTAAATTGGTTTATAGTGAAAATCCGAACGCTACCCATCCATTTTTTAATGGGGAAAACCGTAGGATCACAACTGCTATATCAAAATTGGCAGCTGATGCATTAAAAACAATGAAAGACCGCAGATTATTCTATTTTGCAAATCCAGCCCAAGCTTTGATAGATGATGGTATGTCTGAATCTGATTTTGAAGCTTATGAAGGAGCACTAACCTCAGAATCTTCACAAATCTTAGCTACTAATAATGATAATGGTCAGTACTCTTTATTAAATGATCGATATGTAATCTATATGGATGGAGAACCCATGTTAAGATTTACTTATGCAGAACAATGTTTTATTATTGCAGAAGGTATTGAAGAAGGTTGGGTTACCGGTGATGCTCAGGAATATTATGAAAATGGTGTAAAAGCAATGTTAGCGTATTATATGGACCTGCCTTATACAGCTGACCATGTGCATGGTATGGCAATTGATCAAGATTATATTGATAATTATTTTACGGATGACGCCGCTTATGCAATTGGAGGAACAAAAGAAGATCGTTTAAAACAAATATTGACTCAAAGATGGTTGATAGATTTCTTTCAAGGTAATGGTGGTAATTATCCACAATTTTTAAGAACTGGTTATCCAGAATATCCTTTAG
>CBDTUD010000124.1:0-4146 GCA_965363545.1 uncultured Flavobacteriaceae bacterium
ATTCGGAAGGCTGCTTAAAATGCGTTAGTTGCGGTCATTCCAAATGTGGGTAATTATTTGTTTTAGTAATTGAAAAAACTCTGTTTATGTTAAGGCAGAGTTTTTTTTTTGCCCAAAAAACTACACATAATCAAATTTTTAAAAATATAGTCATTGCGAATTTTACTTTTTTCAAGTAAAATTTGGCAATCTGTTGAAGATTACTCAGAGTATAATAGTGACAGATAATCACGCTCGCTGCGATGCCTAGTTATGACGTAAAAGAAGCTCAGCCTCCTTTTCTTTTTCACCGATGGCGTGAGCGTCACGCTCGTGCCACATGCAAATTAATTCGTTAGAAATACACCCATTCAAACCAACCGTAATTCCCTTGGAAAAGGGAATCTTTTGAAGATAGCTAAATGTAAATGTAGATAACGAGATGTAGATAGTAACGCATCATCTTTGTTCATTTTTTCCTTGATGAAAAAACGAACCAAAAAAATCAAGTCTGCCTCCTAGGAAATTGCTTCGCATCGTTCGCCCGTCGCACCTTTCACTTTTTAAGAAGCTACAAAACCCATTCGGTGCTGATCTCTCTATTTCTTGGATTCAGCCAGTTTCTTCATTAATTCAGCCGAGTAAATACGAGAATAAAAAATTAAAAAACGACTCGCCCATTCATCCCAACTATCATTCCCTTAAAATCGCCGGTAGGTAAGAATGAGAATCTCATAAGGCTATTAAAATCAGGTTATTACTCTTATATTTTTATTCAAAAGTTAAGTTTAAGAAAACTCCTCTTGTACCAAAATAATCAATAGGTCCGGTCCAAGGACTGCTAACTGGGTTACCTAACTCAGTATAATTATGTACATTATCAGGAACTATTTCATTATTTATAGCAAACACACCTCTTATGGAAGGTGAAAATTTAAAGAAATACAAATAGAAATCCATTCCTACACCAACTTCATACATGAAGTTGCTTGTTTTAGTTCGAAATTCACCATCATAATTGTCATCGCCATTTACTTCATTACTCGAAAAATTATAATCATAAGAAAGACCGCCAATAATATAAGGGCGAATATTGTTCAAACGATTGGTACTAAATTTTAACAATAAGGGCAGATGTAAATAAGTGCCTGCAACTTCTCTTTCTGTATTTGTTGTGCCAGTATAATTTGGTAATCCATTTGAATCAAAAGAGTCAAGATCAGGATTGAAAAATGTAAGAGTTTTTGTATTGCTAATTAGTCCTGGTTCAAATCGCAGATTAATATTATTATGTAATTTATAATCAATTACAAAACCTAAATTAAAACCAATGCCAGCATTTACTGAAACAAAGGGTTGTTTAGTGTCAATAGAAGGAATTGGGTTTAGTCTGTCAGGAGCAAGATAATTAACTTTAAAGCCATTATTATTGATACCCAAATAATAGCCAAAATGCAAGGTTTGCTTATCAAAATTCGGTAAGTATTCTATACGTTCACGCTGCTGTGCGTACATACTTGAAATACCTACAATAAAAAAGAATATAAAAACTGAAATTAATTTTTTCATTTTATTTAAATGCTTGATAAATTGTTGCTGCACCAAAAGTTTGAGGATATACTTTCGAACTATTAAACCCTATTTTTAATAAAATATTGTTGAACTTTTCACCATAAGGAAAAGCTGCCGCAGATTCGGGTAAATAATCATAGGCACTTTTGTCTTTTGAAAATAATTTACCAATTGTTGGTATGATGTATTTAGAATAAAATTGAAATCCTTGTTTCATAGGAAATTGAGTAGGTTGCGATGTTTCCAAAACTACTAAAGTCCCTTTTGGCTTTAAAACCCGATAAATTTCGCCCAATCCTTTTTCGAGATTCTCAAAATTCCGAACTCCAAAAGCTACGGTTATAGCATCAAAAGTGCCATCCTGAAAAGGTAAATTTTCAGAATCTCCAATAATCATATCCACCTTATCATTTAATGCTAAATCAGCAACTTTTTTCTTTCCTATTTCGAGCATTCCCGGAGATAAATCTAAACCAACAACTTGTTTTGCATTTGTTTTTCCAAACATTATTGCTAAATCACCGGTACCCGTTGCAATATCCAGTATTTTTTCTGCTTTTTGATCCAATACCAATTGCACTACTTTTTTTCTCCAACTTACGTCAATTCCAAAAGTTAATATCCGGTTTAAAAAGTCATAATTAGACGAAACATTATCGAACATTTGTGTAACCTGCTCTTTTTTACCTAAGTTAGAATCTTTATATGGAATTACATTTTTGGGCATAGAAAATTTTTGGGTAAAGATAAAGAATCCCATGATAATTACCACTTATACTTAAAAAAAGGAATATATATTGCAAATCACTTGACAAAGGCCTATTCGAGATTGTATATTTGCACTCATTTTAACAGTTTTCAACTAAAATCTAAAAAATAACTATATGAAATTATCAAAGTTTGGATATACATTGCCAGAGGAATTATTAGCTGAATACCCATCGGAACACCGCGATGAAGCGAAGTTAATGATTTTAAACAGAAAAGATCAAACCATCGATCATAAGCACTTTAAAGATTTGGGTGATTATTTTGACGAAGGTGATGTAATGATTTTTAATAATACCAAAGTATTTCCTGCGCGTTTATTTGGTAATAAAGAAAAAACCGGAGCTAGAATTGAAGTTTTTTTGCTTCGTGAATTGAATGCTGAGAGTAGATTGTGGGATGTATTAGTAGATCCAGCACGAAAAATAAGAATTGGCAACAAACTATTTTTTGGTGAAGATAGCGGATTGGTTGCTGAAGTTATCGATAATACCACTTCAAGAGGAAGAACTTTACGTTTTCTATATGACGGAACTTACGAAGAGTTTCGTAAAAAATTAAAAGAATTAGGAGAGACTCCTTTACCTAAATATATCAAAAGAAGCGTTGAACCTTCTGATGAAGAACGATACCAAACTATATATGCAAAACATGAGGGTTCAGTTGCAGCACCAACTGCTGGGTTACACTTTTCAAAGCATTTATTAAAACGTTTGGAAATTAAGGGAATACTTTTAGAAGAATTGACATTACATGTGGGTCTCGGCACTTTTAATCCGGTAGAGGTTGAAGATTTATCAAAACACCGAATGGATTCGGAAGAAGTAATTATTCCTTCAAGTACTGCTGAAGCGGTGAATCGAGCGATTGACACAAAAAGAAGAATATGCGCTGTTGGTACAACTGTGATGCGTTCTATCGAAAGTTCTGTTTCTTCAGGAGGGCATTTAAATGCTTTTGAAGGATGGACTAACAAATTTATTTTTCCACCATATGAATTTAGTATTGCCAATTGCATGATTACTAATTTTCACACACCGAAATCTACCTTAATGATGATGACATCGGCATTCGCCGGACATAAATTCTTGAAAAGAGCTTACGCAGAAGGGATAGAAAAAGGGTACAAATTTTATTCTTATGGTGACGCAATGTTAATTATTTAAGAACTAATACGAATAGATATAAGGCAGTTTTGATATTATTTCAAAGCTGCTTTTTATTTGGATGCTTTTATTGAATATTATTTAATATGGGAATTTCCTTCTAATAATTATAAGAAGGTTTCTATAATTAAATGGGAAAACCTTTAAACATTAATGTTTTACCTTTACAGATCTATGGAGAAAAAACAAGACATACGAGCACTTACCAAAGAGCACTTACGAGAATTTTTCGTTTCACAAAATGATCAAGCTTTTCGTGGTAATCAGGTGTATGAATGGTTGTGGCAAAAAGGAGCACATGATTTTGAAGACATGACCAATATCTCTAAAGAAACTAGGCAAATGTTAACCGATAATTTTGTGATCAACCATATTAAAGTTGATCACATGCAAAAATCGAATGATGGCACCATAAAAAATGCGGTAAAATTGCATGATGGTATGGTGGTGGAATCTGTTTTGATTCCGACAGAAAACCGTTCAACCGCTTGTGTTTCTAGTCAGGTTGGTTGTAGTTTAGACTGTAATTTTTGTGCCACTGCTCGTTTGAAAAAAATGCGAAATTTGAATCCCGATGAGATTTATGATCAAGTTTTTGTTATCGATCAACAAAGTAGATTGTATCAAAATCAGAAATTGAGCAATATTGTTTTTATGGGAA
>CBDTUD010000125.1:0-4121 GCA_965363545.1 uncultured Flavobacteriaceae bacterium
TAAATGAAGATTGACCATTAATATAAATTTTAATAGTACTATCATTGGTTGGAATCGGGAGCCATAAAAGATGTTCTGTCAAAAAAACTCTATTCAAAAAAAATCTATTTGATTTTTTATAATGACTGGGCAATAGCTCTTTTCCATCTGCAATTATTTCAAAATCTACATCAAAACAAGAAAAAAATCTTGCTTGAAATTGATGATGATGAAAATCAATCTTATCGATATAGACTACTTGTTTGTCAACATCTTGCATTTTAAAACAGCCTAGCATTCCTAATTGACGCGAGAATCCACAATTACCCAACTCATAGTTCATGATTGTTTCTTTGTCAATATACTTAAAAGTTTTATCCATTAATTCAAGTAAGTTTTGTTTTTCTTCGATAGATAAAAAATAGACTTTTTCTTCATGGTTTAATAGATACTTTACTAGACGTAACATCTCCCATAAAATAGTTCGTTGCAAATACTTTGGAATATAACCTTTTTCAGCTTGACATTTAGGTAGAATATCTAGATATCCACGTTCGAATACCGTACTAAACTGCCCTTTGTGCAGCCATACTCCATCCATTGTTGATGATTTATCAGCACGCTTCCTGTTATAGTAACGCGCATTGGGGTTGAAATATATAAATGAATCATTTGATTGAGATAACAAATATGAATTAACAAATTTACCATCTTCAAACGTTGGTTTTAAATGCTCATCAAATAATAAATTTTCGGGGATGCAGTCGACTTTAAAAAAGGATAGAGCCGCTGAAAACTGTATATTTTTTCCTAGATTGTTGCATGGTGATAAATTCCCTTGTTTTTTAAATCGGTAATTCAAAGGATGTCTGTCGATATATTGGTTTTTATCTTCAAAATAATATATTTGATTGCAGCAAACTATTGTTACATCAGGATTTTCTGATATTGCCTTATCAACTTGATGGAAATAATCCTTTGCAAGGAAGTCATCTGAATCAATAAACGTTACCCAGTCAGATTTAACTTGGGATAGACCTACATTGCGAGCGGAACCTTGTCCACCATTCTCTTTGTAAATATATGTAATGTTGTTTGGGTATCGTTTTTGCCAATTTTTTATTATTTGTTCTGATGAATCTGTGGAACCATCATCAACACAAACAATATGAATGTGCTTTTTAAAAGCATAAGTTTGCGACGTTATGCTTTTAAATAAATCATCAAGATATTTTTCTGCATTATAAATAGCTGAGACAACCGTATATTGGTTGCTCCCATTTACTTTTGTAATAGGAGGTATTTTGTTGAGTTGGTGTTTTCTTTTTTCATACATATCTCTGAAAAATAACTTTGGATTTCGTAATAATTTTCTAAATTTTTTATTCATAATTGCTTTCAATATATTTAATATGTTTTATTTATGCTTGTAATAGTTTTCAAGCATTAGAAGTAATTTGTATTGATAATCTGGGATTTGCTTGTTGCTATTAAAATCATTAGCGCAAAAAGAATGAGGTTGCTCTCCTGTGCTATTTTTTCTTAATAATTTTGCATACTGAGCTGGCGCATTGGCGGATCTAATATTAAAATAGTAACAAATTTCTCTCGCTAGTACGGATTCTCCCTCTAAATACATTAACCATGGTACTAAAAAAGTAGCCATATTTAAATCATCATTGCCTCTAAGTTTATTAGGTAGAAATGCTGTTATTTCTGTAGAGTAAAGTTGCCAAGCTAATTCATATATACTTTTCTTTAGCGGTACATAAGTGTGAACCAAAGGCATATTGATAGAAATTGCATGTTTATGTTGTAGTAGTCGGGTACTATTAAGGGATGCCCATAATGTTGGCGTCATAATCCCTTTGTTTTGCATGTGTGTTAATTTTTTTGCTGCAATAAAAATGGAAGCAATGCCATTCTGTCTAAAAAAATGCTCTGGGAGTAATTCTCTTGCAACAAACACATCATCATTAAAGTAAATAAAATTCTCAGCTAACCCAGGAATTTTATGAAGGTGAGCCTCGATAACATGGGAATTAAATGTTGGAAGAAACGTTGAATCTATAATTTGTTTGTGATCAATTATTTCAATGTTTCCATCGTTTTTAGTTTTCAACCATGAAGGGGTTTGTCCATCGGTCACGATAAAGATTTTTCGCACCCATGGCATAAATTTTTTAACGCTATAAAGAGAATAATAAAGCTCGTTGTGGTTTGTGAATCTAGCGGTATCGTTGCTATATAATGCACATTTTTTTATTTCTTGCTCCCCTATTGTGGTGTTATATTTTTTTTGCCAATTGGAGTCTTGATTATCCACCCAGGTAAATACAACATCTATTTCAGGGGGTGCTTTTTTTATACATGATTCTATTTTTAATAATTTTAAATCATTCTCAATTAAAAGACTTTCGTGTACTTCTGCAAAATTTTGCTCCGTATTCATTACGGGGTATTTTTTATTTAAATAATCTCGAAAAAAGATACCTGGATTTTTAATAAGTTTTTTTGCTTTCTTCATTGTGGAGTGGATTTTTTGTGTCAGTAATTAAGTTTGCTAATTATTGGTTATTGGCAAACTGTCGGAAAATTTGGTTGAGGTGTAGGCAGTAAGGCTGGCTATGACAACAACGATGCTAACTATAATCAAAAAGGTGTTTTTGAAACTATATTATAAATTAGTATACCATTCAAGTAGAGTAAGGGGCGAGCTTTTGGTATAGTGTGCTGGAATTATTTAATATTGATGATTGTGTGTGAAAATGATTAATTATCGGAAATGGGCTTTAAGCTTTTGTGTCATAAGCCTGTCAGCCTGCGGCGGCCTGCCCACATCCGGCCCCAGCGGCAAAAAAGTGGTGGCTTTAGGTGGGCAGCAGGCCACTGTGGCTGTGCCTGAGGTGGAGCTTATCGATTTGGATGAAGGCGTTACCCGCACGCTTTACCAGCAAAAAAGTAATCAGTCGTTTGCCCAGTTTGGCGAAGGGCGGGCTTCTGTGGGCGCGGTGTATGTGGGCGATGTGTTGGACATCACCATTTGGGAGGCGCCGCCGGCGGTGTTGTTTGGCGGCTCGTTAACGTCTAGCGGCTCGGGCAGTGCGCAATTAACCAAGCTGCCGGAGCAGATGGTGAGCGAGCGCGGCACGGTGTCGATTCCGTTTGTGGGTGATGTGCAGGTGAGCGGCAAAACGCCGGGGCAGATTCAGGAAATCATTAAAGGCCGTCTGAAAAGAATGGCCAATCAGCCACAGGTGATGGTGCGCATGGTGCAGAATAATGCGGCCAATGTGTCGGTGGTGCGCGCGGGCAACAGCGTGCGCCTGCCGCTCACGGCAGCGGGCGAGCGTGTGCTGGATGCGGTGGCGGCGGTGGGTGGTTCGGTGGCCAATGTGCAAGATACAACGGTTCAGCTCACGCGCGGCAATGAGGTGAAGCAGGTAGCGCTTGAAGATTTGGTGTCCAGCCCGCACCAGAATATTGTGTTGCGTAAAAACGACGTTGTTACGATTATTACCAATCCTTATAGCTTCACAGCCATGGGTGCGGTGGGTCGCACTCAGCAAGTGGGTTTCTCGGTAAAAGGCTTGTCGCTGGCTGAGGCAGTGGGGCGCATGGGCGGCCTGCAAGACCGGCGCTCAGATGCGCGCGGGGTGTTTGTGTTTCGCTATGAATCTTTGGCCGATTTGCCGCAACAGGATAAAAATGCCTGGCTGGCAAAAGGTTATGCTTATGATGCGGAGATTCCGGTGGTGTATCGAATCAATTTGGCCGATGCCAATTCTTTATTCTGGTTGCAGCGCTTTCCAGTGAAAAATAAAGATGTGGTGTATGTGTCGAATGCGCCGTTGGCTGAAGTGCAGAAATTCTTGCAATTTGTGTTCTCGCCGGTGCTTACCGGGGTGAATAACATTGATAGCATTGTGAATTGATACTTGCTGGATAGGCCGTCTGAAAGTGTGAAGAAGCATTTTTCGGCTTATCATTTTTTAATAGCATAAATGGATTGTAGAAAATGTCTGAGCAAAAACCGGTAGCGGCCTCAGCCGCGCAGCAGGCTGAGGCCGCAGCGAAACAAGCCGAAGCAGCGAAACAAGCCGAAGCAGCGAAACAAGCCGAAGCAGCGAAACAAGCCGAAG
>CBDTUD010000126.1:0-4027 GCA_965363545.1 uncultured Flavobacteriaceae bacterium
CAACGGTTTAGCTATGAACAGTACGGGAGCAAACTAGCGTTTGCTTTCAGTCACGCACATAGCGAAATCTTTTGGTTTTGTTTTTTCTTTATTTGTCCAAAGCAAAATCCCAACGATTTTGCGGACATCATAAAAATACACAAACCTTTCGATTAAGCCCGAAACCCGTATTGTTTATAGGTTGTGTTGTGCAAAGTTTATTCCAATAATGTCCCGTTCTTGTCTATTTTTATTGATTTTATAATTTCCCCGGTTTCTGATTTCTCACTTATTTTCAAATAACCTTCTTCTTTGTTAAAATCGAAAGAAGCCTTACCATTGTATAGCTCTTTCCAATTTTTATCATATAATACATAGTAATGGGTAGAACTTGATGGAGACGGTTGGACTGACACTCTAAATAACTTCGACTTATCATTAAATTCATAAATATAGCTTGTGCTCAAATTCACTCGCCTGTTAGAAATATATAAGTTAAGTAAGTTCATTGTATTTAAATCAAAAAATTCATAATGGTAAGATTTTGACCTACCTAGAACTAGAGCATTTAATTTTAATAATTTGTCAGAACCAACGCTCGTACTGATACTTGTATAGTTGTCATTCGGTTCTAATAAGAATTGTTTTTTTTGTAAATCGAATATCCCAAAACCCTTTCCAGACCCAGAAGATATTATTATCAAATTTGGATTATTTTCAATTGCCCCTCTAATATCCCATAATTTAAAATTTGTTGGCAACAATAGTTCTTGGGTAGATAGGTTAAATAAGTTTCGGTTATATGGTTCTTCATTCGCTATCACTCTGATATAATCAATACCCTCAAATTTTGTTACTCCATCTATATCATAAAATTTATCGTTTGGTAATAGTTCAATTCCAGAATTTATATCAACTAGGGTCTTATATGGAGCTATGCTGGCTTTGACATAGATTTTATCGTTCAATGTGACCGTATTAGTACTTAAATAGGTGTAATTAAAATCAGTAATATTTGTTTTGTTCTCAACGTCAAAGATTGCATATTTCCCATTCCCATCAGCTATGAAAATTCGTCCATTAATAACTTGTAATTGAGTTATTTCGCCTGGATTTGGAACAGTCCAAAAATCTTTATAATTAACTTTATATGGTATTTTTTCTGTCAGAATACTTTTACCCTCTGAATTTATTACATCAATGCTATTTCCTGCAAAAGCCACTGCAAGGCCATCTTTATTGAAGAGGTTTATGTGATTATATGTTGGCGGAAGGATAATATTTCCACAATTATTCATTAGACCAACTTTTCCATCTGAAGATATTGTGCGAATTATGTGTTTATATGAGCGGTTATCATTCCCAAATGGTAATGTTATACCATAATCGTTAATTTGTTCTATCACATCTCCATCAAGTGTAACGATTTTTAAATTAGTTATTCCTTTATTAAAACTTCCTCCACCATCACTTGGTCCTTTGGAATAATTACCTACAATAATTTTATTACAATTTTTTGGTTTTGAAAAGTATCTGTTATCAAGTGAGACAAATTCGAATTGCTTTTTTAGTGTTTTTAGTTTTTTCTGTTCTTTTTTGTTAAGCTGAGCAAAAGAGGGTGTTATGTATACAATAAATAATAATGTAGTAAGGATTTTATTTAACATTTGAATATTTTTAGTCTATTTAAATTTTAACGTTTATTTAATAATTTAAGTATGTTTAGAATTTTGCACAACGTGGTTGTGTATGATTTCGTTGCGTGTTTCAGCAACTAATTTAGCAAATAAATCACAGACTAAAAATCTGCTTGGATTTACGTAAGTAGGCTTGCACTAGCAAATAATTTTATACGGTGTTGTGTGCTGTTTTTTATTCAAATATTCTTTCCTCAAATACTACCTTCATTTTTTCGAAATCTTGTTTGGGATTTTCACAGATATAAATTCTTTGATAAAGCTCTTCTTTATTGTAGGCATACGGATTATAAATTGATTTTACCAAAGTCACTTTCTCAAAGTAGGGTGTAAAAAAATCGCCAACTTGATAACTCAATGCAATAATAGTGCTGGGCATTTTACCTTTAGGTGTCCAACTGTAAAAACTTCCGTGAAAAGAATAAGCCTTAGGAAGATTATGCGTTACTCCGAACAAATTTACAGCTCCTGCCTGTGCATAATGTTTGCCCCAAATTAAGCAATTTTTTTTATTTTTGGGTAAACTGTCGTAAACCATTTTTAAGGTAAGCATTGTTGTTTTCCATTTGTCTTTTGTATAATATTCATCATATTTAACTCCAAATTTGCCTCCCTCAATTTGTTTTTCTTCGTGTGGATATACTTTTTTAAGATAGCGATTAAAGCTATAAACAGGCATGCCAAAAGGGATAAGAACAGCACCTGAAATCATTAGAACTGAAATTGGGTAAATTGCCCACCTTTTTTTGGTCAACACTACTTGCTCCCAAAAAATAGCTCCAAAGGGTAGCAAAGTTAATACAATGGGATAAAAATAATACCCTTTTCCATTTTTGTAAATGAGTAGTAGAAATGACAATCCCATAGCGATTGACAGTATGCGAAATGTAATTTTATTTTTTGATTTGAGAAGGAAAAAAATTGCAGGAATTATCAATAATAAAGTTGTCAATGGATTTACTGCTATTAATAAATCGATCAAATTTTCAATTCTACTTATTTTATCCAATTGCGTTTCGTAAAGTCTATTTGTCATTTGAAATAGTGGAAAGTCATTCAAGTATTGCCAAATGACGTTCGGTGCGATACATACAAGAAAAACAATAATATTGAACCAAAACTTATTTTTTATTAATGCAGTTCTTGTGCTTTTGAAGAGTAGTAATGAGAATAGACCGAAAAGGAAAAACACGCTGTCGTATTTGCTTAAAAAACCCAATATGCAGAAAAGCGTAAGGTACCATAATGATTTATTGTCAAAGTGTTTTATAAAACGGACGAGATGATAAAAACCCAAAACCCAAAATAATTGACTTAAGACTACCGGTTGAAAAAGTTGTTGAGATCGTCCGAAACAAGGTGCAATGATAATGGCCAATAGAACTAAAAATACGGCTTTGTTTTTTCCACCCAATTCAATCGTGGTTTTGGCAACATAAATTAAGATAAGTATGGCTGCGAAATGAGAAAAAAGATGATGGACAAAAACTGAATGAGAATGAAATAAATTTTGTAAAAAGGCAATTAAACCAATTAAAGGCGGAAACTCCATATAGCCAAATGCAAGGTGTTTTCCCGCTTCTATATGTAATAATTCATCTCCTTGAAATCCTGAATGACTATCTGCTGTTAAATGTAAAATCAGTTTTAGAATACAAAAAAATAGAATTACTAATTTGGTTTGTTTATTCATTCATTTTGGTATTTTTTAAATGGCAAACAATGGTTTGCAGTTATACTATCGCCGCATCCTTAAAAATAGTTGATTTCGTTGAATAGGAAACCGCGGTGGGGTATAGGTGCTGTTATGCGTTTGGCATGTAGAATAGAAAAATATTTATTTATTATAAGCCCAAGCTAATTATCCACCATAGTGGCACTAGCAAGCCCAGGACTTTTTTCGGCAAGTTTTAATACTTTTTTAAGAGTGTCAAGATTGATTTCTTCAATTTTTTTAAATCTGATACAGCCGATACCTTTGCTAAGTATACCAAGCTCCATTTTATATTTTTCTACAGAAGCCTTATCCTCAACAATAGCACAAACATAGATACTTATATAGTTCTTTTGATTGGCTAAGGCGATTATAGGCCAATCTTTTTTCTGCTTTTTTTTATCGAGGTAGTAAAACGAACCGTAACCGATCATGTTAGAAGCAAAATACGGCTTTAATTCTGGAACTGATTTTTGGATAAAATCGTGAATAAAATCAATATCTTTCTTTCTGTTTTCTGGAATCATTGAAAGGTATTCTTCTACTGATTTAGCATCATTTTTTGAAAACATGTTCATAATTCTATTGTTTTTGATTTATAACAATTTGGTCGATATTGTTTAAGGAGTAACAGCTG
>CBDTUD010000127.1:0-3957 GCA_965363545.1 uncultured Flavobacteriaceae bacterium
TTCATCTTGCATTAATCGTTTTATTCTAACAATCCAAACTGTTATTTTTTATTTTAACCTACCTTTGCAATTCTCTTAAAAGAAGTTATTCTTATGAATCATAAAGCAGGATTTGTTAATATTATTGGAAACCCAAATGTGGGTAAATCTACCTTGATGAATGCCCTTGTCGGGGAAAGATTATCGATTATAACTTCGAAAGCGCAAACCACAAGACATCGTATTTTAGGTATTGTAAGCGATGAAAATTTTCAAATTATTTTTTCGGATACTCCCGGAATTATTAAGCCTGCATACGAATTACAAGAATCAATGATGGATTTTGTTAAATCAGCGTTTAAAGATGCAGATGTTTTGATTTACATGGTAGAAATCGGTGAACTTGCTTTAAAAGACGAATCTTTTTTTGAGAAAATAAAAAATGCCAAAGTTCCTGTTTTACTGCTTCTCAATAAGATTGATAAATCGACCCAACAAGAAGTAGAAGAAAAAATCAATTATTGGAAAGAAAAAGTTCCGAACGCTTCCATTTATGCTATTTCGGCTTTAGAAAAATTCAATATTCAAGCAGTAATGGATCATATTATAGAGGTGCTTCCTGAATCTCCTCCCTTCTATCCAAAAGATCAATTAACCGATAAACCGGAACGTTTTTTTGTGAACGAAACCATTCGTGAAAAAATCTTGATGCACTATAAAAAAGAAATTCCTTATGCGGTAGAAATTGAAACGGAAGAGTTTTTCGAAGAAGAAAATATCATTAAAATTCGTTCTGTCATCATGGTTGAACGTGAAACCCAAAAAGGAATCATCATTGGTCATAAAGGTTCTGCATTAAAGAGAATTGGGACAGAAGCACGAAAAGACCTCGAGAAATTCTTTGAAAAAAAGATCTTTCTAGAACTATATGTAAAAGTGAATAAAAATTGGAGAAGCAACCAAAACCAATTAAAACGATTTGGGTATAAAGATTAAGATTCTGCTGAACTTGTTTTTGTATGATTTGTTGTGAATAAATTAGCTCTATTTTTTCGGAAAATCACTTACTATTAAAGCTTAAAAAACTTAGGTAAAACACTTTATAACAATGGATTACAGGCGGTGTTGTAGCTAGCTTTTATTTCGTCCATTTTATTTTAACAGCGGATATATTCTCAAGTTCTAACCTGTTTTTGGCTAATTTTTCAAATCCATTTTTCAAATAAAAATTCAAAGGCGATTTATAGAACTTTCCATTTTTCTTTTTGTCATTGTTATTGTCAATTACCCAACCATTTAATTTAGATTCTTTTTCTTTTGCAAGATTAAGAATTTTTGTTCCAAATCCTTTTCCTTGAAAATTTGAATCAAAAATTATCGCAAAACATTTTTCATTTTCACGAATGAAGTCAAAGTACCAACCTATAATTTTTTGATTTTCATTTAATATTAAAATATGAGATTGTTCTGTTAAATTTTTAAGATATTTTTCAAATTCAGCTAGCGTTTGATAATTCAGTTTTTTAGGATATTCATTATTCCACAAATGGAGAATTTCTTTTTCCTCAGTTTTTGATAATTCCGTAAGTTTAATGAATTCCACTTTGAGTATTGTTTTGTTAAATTGGCTACAACGGTCTAGGCTATGAGTAGTTGCGGATTTGAAACCGTAATTTTCCGATGTTTAAAGTTAACATAATTATGTTTTAGAAACATTCTATTTTGTTGGATTTAGCAATTTTTTTACCCATTGTTGGCTGTAGTATTTTTATCATTTCGATGATTATCAAATGTTTCAACTCCAGTTTTTAGAAATCCAATAAGTCCAATTCCTAAAACTATAGCTCCAAAAGATAACTCATTAATATTTTTATTATTTGTAATAAAATACCCGAAAATTCCGAAAGTTAATATCAATAAAGTTGTCAATGAAATCATAATAATTATTATTTTCCCTTTTTTCGGGTTTTCCCATATTTTCTTTTCGAATTTAAGTGATGTTTTTGATGTGTCTTGCAGTGTTGAAAAGCTAATGGCTAATCCCATAAAAATCAAGAAATAATTATAGTTTTCAAAAAGAATATTAATATTTTCGATTAAATATTTCATTCCATTAAAATAGGGTTTAGCTGAAAAATACATTGCAAGTATTAACAAAGGATATTGTAAATAACTCAAAATATGGAAAATCTGTTTAGTGCTTTTCATATATTATTTTCTTGATTCAATTTCAGATTTAATATTATTTAGGTTATTATAAAAAATAATTAAAAGAGGAAGTAGTATAATTGGTATAATCATTATAGCTGTCATTCCTTTTTTTACAATTGAATAAATAATTACTCCAATGATAAAAAATAAAACTCCAATAAATGCAAAAAGTATCATTTTAAGATTTTTCTCATTTTTCTTCAATTCTTTAATACTTAATTCAGTCAATTTTTTTTCTTTCATAGTTTTATTTTTGAAATCAGAATTTTTTGATCGTATTACGTGATTGTGTAAGGATAGTTGCGTGTTTAAGCAACTAACTTACTAAAAATAGCGCGAACCTTTGGAAAATCCGTAGGATTTTCCAAGTAGGCGAGAACCAAGCAATTATTTTTACACGGTGTTAGCTGTTCGGCTTTATGTTTGTTTAAAGTATCATAGCTTTTTTCAACTGAAATTCTAATTCTTCTCCATTCCTTAATACTTTAATCGTTATTTCATCAGTTCCTTTTGGGATAAAACCATTGTTAAAAAAATCACATTTATTGTTATCAGTGATGTTCGTAAAATCAATATTATTTATCTGTAATACTTGGTCTCCAAATTGTAACACTTTTGATGCTGCTGTATCATTATATATAAAATCTACAAATACCTTATTTCCATTAAAATTAGGGTTAAAACCAAAATGATTTAATTCTGTATTATTAGAAGTACCTTCTTGAACCATTTTGACCTTTCGTGCTTCCCAATTTAAAATCAATCTATAATTTTTAAAAAATAAAATCCCGAGGTTTGTTTTGCCATCTTTAACCCTCATCACCTTATTTTTTATAATATGATCACCTATTTTTATCTCGTCTACTTTTGCAGAAAACTCATTTTTTTTCTTGCCCTTCCCATACATACCAATACCAGAATATCCTGAACCTGATATATACTTCGTGATTTTATTTGATTCTTTTTGTTTTAAAAAATCTCCATATGCTAAATGTGGCGTAGAATTGTTACCTAAATCAATGATATTATTTAATGCCTTATCGCCATTTATATAACTAATAATAGATGGTTGACTAGCTGCCGTACCAATAAACATTTTTGATTCTATAGCATCCGCCGGAATATTTAATTTCTGTTCATTATCTGTTATGGTAATTATCTGATTTTTAAAATCGAAATCCCATATCGCAAATCGCATTAAATTAGAACCAATAAAACCATCTGCATTTAGACAAGCAAGTTGGCCACTATTAAAATCTGATATCGCAGCAATAGTTTCTTTAAAATGAATCCCTCCTATTTCAATATCGTCTACTTTAGTATAGTTAAGTAGTTGGCTAGTTTTATGGATATCAGTGACGTTTTCACTTCCTAAAGGCGTAACGTTAAGCTTCTCTGCTAATTCTTTTGAGAGCACGTTAGAAGCTCCAGTGTCTAGTATAAAGTCATACATCTCATTTTCTATAGTTACTTTAAGAATAATAAGTCCTTTACGGTATTCAAACGGCACAGTAATTTTAAAGTCTTTTTGAACTATACTTCCTTGCTTAAGGGTTTTATTTATTTTAGATGCTCCACAACTGGATAATAAAGTGAATACAATAAGTGAACATATTAATTTGGTTAATTTCATAATTAAATTTTTTGTTTGAATTTATTAATGATTATAGTTTGGGAATAAACGGTTGTTTATCTCTTCATATTAATAGACGTAAATTTTTATGAAAAGGTTGCCTTCGTATTGTTTTTTTTTGCTGACAGCTAACG
>CBDTUD010000128.1:0-3895 GCA_965363545.1 uncultured Flavobacteriaceae bacterium
TTGAAAAATTGGTTGCTGCAAAATAATTGGTTGGAGAAATAGATTGGTTCTCGAAGATTTTGCAACTTTTAAATAAATAATTAAAATTTTGACATCAAAGAGAATGTTAAAAAAATACAGTATAAACATCTTTTAATCCTATCATTATGTATCTAAATCTTATTTTTAAATATTTACCTAACAAACAATTACTTTTTAAAATAATAGTATTTTTTATTTTTATTTTGCAAGGAATTGCTATAAATGCGCAAGAAAAAAAGTATACTTCAAATATCTATGAGTATATAGAAAACCCAGCTATTTTCGAATGGAATCAAGAACCGGGACGAACTTATTTTATTCCGAAAAAGAGTGTTTCACTAAATGGTTCTTGGAAATTCTTCTATGCGGATACGCCAGAAGAAGCACCTAAAGATTTTTATAAAGAAAAATATAACGATAGAAAATGGTCGAATATCGTGGTGCCTTCTAACTGGGAAATGCAAGGTTTTGGCGATAAAATGTTTCGTAATGTGAGTGCTCCGTTTGAAGCAAACCCACCATTTGTACCCAGAGATTATAATCCCACAGGTTTATATCGCCGAACTTTTCAAGTACCGAAAAATTGGAATGGTGATGAAATATTTTTACGAATGGAAAAAGTAGCTTCGGCTTCTTTTATTTGGATAAACGGTGAAGAAGTGGGATACAATGAAGGTGCACAAGAACCAGCAGAGTATAACATTACAAAACACCTAAAACCCGGTAAAAACACGATTGCCGTGCATGTTGTAAAATATTCAGATGGTTATTATTTGGAAGGGCAAGATTATTGGCGTTTTGCCGGAATTTTTGATGATGTGTTAGTCTATGCCACTCCTAAAACGCGACTATTTGATTGGCAAATTCGTACTGATTTGGACAGCGATTATAAAAATGCGGACTTAAGCATAGCGGTTGAAATTAAGAAATATGAGCAATCGTTAAATAAATCTCTTTCCGTTAAGGCTATTTTAAAAGATGCCCAACTAAAGAATGTACAAGAAATAACTTCGGAATTGAAGAATTTTACCGGTTCAAATAATGTACAATTTGAATTGGAAAAGGAGATTGAGAACCCAAAAAAATGGACAGCCGAAACACCAAATTTATATACTTTAGAACTTCAATTAATTGATGAAAATGGACAAATAATTGATGAAGCTACGAATCAAATTGGTTTTAAAGAAACCGAAATCAGAGGTGCCGTTTTTTATCTTAACGGAAAGCCAATAAAAATAAATGCGCAAAATTCTCACATGCAACATCCTGAAAAAGGGCATGTTATGGATGAAGCTACGATACGAAAAGATTTTGAAATCTTGAAGCAATTTAATTTTAATGCGGTACGAACATCTCATTATCCACCTGTAAATTCTTATTTGAGACTTGCGAATGAATATGGACTTTACATTATAGATGAAACTGGAGATGAAGCACATGCTTCGGAGTATGTTAGCGATTATCCAACTTTTACAGAAATGTATAAAGAGCGGGTTCAAAAAATGGTTTTACGCGATCGAAATTATCCATGCATTCTTTTTTGGAGTGCAGGTAATGAAAGTGGTGAAGGTTTTAATGTTGGAGAAGTTATTGCGGAAGGAAAAAAATTAGATCCAACAAGATCTTGGATGTATGGTGGTAATGCTTTTGCGCATGATGCGGAAGACATTATCGGTCCGCGATATCCTACGCCGGCAGAATTGGAAATTGTGATTGGATTAACTTCCGACCAAAAAAATGCACGACCTTCTTTTATGGATGAGTATCTTTCTGTTGCCGGTAATGGAGGAGGAGGTTTAGATGAATATTGGAATGTTATTTACCAGTATCCGAGAATTATGGGAGGTGCCATTTGGGATTTTGTTAGCCCAGGATTAAATGAAAAAACGATTTCAATTATTGATAGTTCACCCAATAAGATAATGGCGAATATCATGGGAAATGCAAAATTGGTAGCTCAAGGAAAAGAAAAAGTATTAGACTTGAATGGTCATGATCAATGGGTGGAAGTTTACCGCAATAAAGTTCTCGAAACGGAAACGAATAAATTAACAGTATCCTGTAAAGTATTTCCACGTAAATTGGTGAGCAGTAGTGGTTCTTTTATAACCAAAGGCTCTTATCAATACGGTTTACAACAGCGAGGAAAAGATAGTTTAGAATTTTATATCTATACCGATAAAAAGCATAGTATTAAAGTAAAACTTCCTACAAATTGGGAATACAATTGGCATCAAGTTACGGCAAATTATGATGGAGCTTCTATGAACATTTTCATGGATGGAAATTTGTCAGCTACAGGAAAAGCAAACGGAAAGATTAGAAATTTTCCATATCCTGTAAATATTGGTCGGAATGCTGAGATTCACGGTCAAGAAACCAATGTTCATATTTGCGATGCAAAATTGGATGAGGTTGCCATTTTTATGGATGTTGTGAATCCAGAAGAATTGCAAGGTGAAAAGGCGAAAAATTTAGCAAAAAAAGCTGCTTTATGGCTTGATTTTGAAGAAGAAAAAGTAGAAGGTAATTATTACAGTTATGGAATAGGAGCAAGAACGTATGGCAGCATTTGGCCAGATAGAACTGTACAGCCCGAAATGTGGCAAATGAAAAAAATCACGCAGCCAATTACTGTAAAACTAGTCGATGAAGAAAGTGGAATAGTTGAAGTTTTGAACCGAAATTATTTTATAAATACCGATGATTACAAAACCAATTGGTTTTTAGAAGAAGATGGGAAAATTTTGCAAAAAGGAGAATTGAATATTTCTTTAGATCCGCAACAAAGAATTCTACTGCAAATTCCGTATAACAAACCAATGTTAGAAGCCGGAAAAGAATATTTTCTAACCATAAGTTCCTCTTTAAAAAGTGATAAAGTTTGGGTAAAATCAGGTCATGAAATCGCTTGGGATCAGTTTAAATTAGACTGGTATCAAAGTCCTGAAAAGGAAATTAAAAATTCAAGTAAGGCATCTCAAGTATTTGAAAATAAGCAACAAATAATTGTTGAAAATTCAAATTTTAAATATGCTTTTGACAAAGAAGCTGGTGCATTAGTTTCTTTAAAATATCTTGGAAAAGAACTTATAAAAGAAGGAATTCAATTGAATGTTTGGCGTGCACCATTAACAAATGAACAAGATTCTTGGAACTCGCATGCAGTAGATACAAAAAATTGGAAAGAAGGTTTTGGCAGGCAAGTTGCCGCCGAATATTATTCTGCCGGATTACATCATTTGAACTCGAAAACAACATTTTTTAATAGTACTATTGAAGATGATATAATTGAAATTGAGATTCATACTATCGATGTATTTGAGAATAAAGATTTGGATAAAAATAGTCAATATACCGCAGGAGTTGCTACTGACGGATTTAAAAATAAATACACATATCGCATCGATAATTCAGGAGAAATAAGAATACAACACACGGTAATTCCGCAAGGAAAAATGCCTTTTTGGTTGCCTAGAATTGGCGTTGAAATGGTGTTAGATAAAGATTTAAATCATGTAAAATGGTTTGGTAGAGGTCCGCAAGAAAATTATCCAGATAGGAAAACCGGCTATAAAGTTGGAGTTTATGAAACTACAGTTGAAAAAATGTACGAACCTTATTTAGTACCTCAAGATTACGGGTTGAGAACCGATAATCGTTATGTTGAAATGACAAATTCCGATGGTTTCGGATTGCGATTTTCTTCGAATGATTTGTTCAATTTTAATGCATATCCTTTTTCGACCGAAAATTTAACCAAAGCCATGTACACGTATCAATTACAAAAACAAGATGATATTACCTTTAATTTTGATTATGCAACATCTGGTGTAGGTGATACGTCTCGTTCAATTTTAAATGAATACACGGT
>CBDTUD010000129.1:0-3696 GCA_965363545.1 uncultured Flavobacteriaceae bacterium
AAACTTTAATAGGATCATTAGTTACTTTATTACTTATATTTTTTAATTCTAGTTCTTCAGTGATATGACTTTTAGAACTTACAACAATTTTATACGAACTGTCAAAAGCTTTCATAAATTGAAAAGAAGCGTCATTTTCATTAGAAACTATCGTTTCGAGCACCTCGCCTTGGGCGTTAATTAATTGAACAACAGCACCTGGTACTATTTCTTGCGAATCGCTATCTTTTACAATTCCTGAAATTGTTCTTCCCGAATTTCTTGCAGCAATTACAGAGTCATCTGGTGGTAATGACATAGTAATTTCAATAGGTGGAAGATCTAAATCATTTAAAGTTTTAATTTCAATTTCTTCGGGCAAATAACCTTCTAATGTTCCAACAATTTTATAAGTGGCGTCACAAGGTTGTTCAAAACGAAAAGAAGCATCTGTTAATTTTGAAAGAAAAGAATCTAACTCATTGCCTTGTACATCAAATAGTTGCACCAAAACTCCTGGTAATAATTGATTTGTGTTGATATCTTTTGTAACTCCTGTAATTTCTTGATTACATTCAATAAATAAAGGTGGAGAAACCAAAAATTTATAAATATCATCATCTCCTTTTCCTCCTTCTCTGTTAGACGAGAAGTACCCTTCATGCTTTGAATCATCAATAATATAGGCAAAATCGTCTTTTTTACTATTCACCGGAGTCCCTAAACTAATTGGTTCAGAAACAGTGTTATCAAAAATTTTGCTGGCATAAACATCTAATTCACCATAGCCCATATAACCATCTGATGAAAAATATAGAATATTATCGTCGCTTATAAATGGAAACATTTCCCGTTCTTCGGTATTTATTCTAGGGCCTAAATTTCTTGGTTCACTGTAACTGCCATCTTCGTTAATAGTAACCACAAAAATATCAGTTTCGCCAATCGATTCTGGGCGATCAGAAATAAAATATAGTTCGGTATCATCCAAATTAAGAGCAGGGTGGCCGGTAGAAAATTTAGTACTGTTAAAAGGTAGTAGTTTTGGATGACTCCACTCTCCATTTTCGTTAACAGTGGCTCTGAATATTTGAATATTATTAGTACCAGTAGAATCAGTTCTTTGCTTTCTTTTTTTCACATAATTATTAGCACTAAAATAGACCGTTTTCATGTCTTTCGTAAAGGAAACCACACCTTCATGATATTTTGAATTGATATCTCCGGGCATTTTTTGCTTATGTACAATTTCTCCTTTTTCATTGATTTCTCCAACGAATAAATCTAAAAACGGCTGACTATTATCTGCCCAAACCTTTTTCGTAATCATTGGACCAGCTTTTGGAGCGGCAAAAACAACTTTGCCTTTACCGTAAAAGGCAGTTCCAAAATCAGAATTTTTTGTGTTTATCTCGACATTTTGCACGGTGTATTCTCCAGGAGTTGTCTCTTGTGAGTATCCTAAAGTGAAAAAAAATAGTAGAATTAAAAATAAATGCTTTTTCATATAAATAATATTTCATCAATTTTTACTAACCTCATAACTCAAACTACCATCAAAACCCTTCTTTTGAGGTTTAGATAATAAAATGGCTAATAAACGATTGAAAAAATAAAATATTTAGGCTAATTATTTGAAATGAAAAATGAAAAGATATACACTATTTGTTAACGATATTTTAAGTTTTTTGTTTAAACGGCTCCCAATCGTTGACTTACTTCATTTTTATAACTTCTGCTAATGGTCAAAGCTTTTTTATTTACTTCTATATATTCATTGGTGAAAGATTCAATTTTAGAAATAGAAACAATATAAGATCTGTGTATTCTTAAAAAGTCATGATATGGTAATTTTGCTTCCATGCTCGAAATACTTTCTCTTGTAATGATAATTTTTGCAGATAAATGAATTTTTAAATAATCACCAATACTTTCGATATAATAAATTTCATCAAAATTAATTTTTACCATTTTACGATCTGATCGAACGAAAATATAATCTGTTTTTTCTTCAAGAATTTCTATTTTTTCTTCCTGACGAACAATCGTATTTTCATCTAAATATTTATGAATCGATTGCAAAAGACGGTCAAAAGATATCGGTTTTAATAAATAGTCAACGGCCTGTAAATTAAATCCATCTACGGCATATTCGCGATAGGCTGTTGTAAATATTACTTTGATGTTTTTGTTTATGGATTTTGCAAAAGACAAACCCGAAATCTCTGGCATATTAATGTCTAAAAAGAGTAAATCAACTGTATTTGAGTTTATTGCGTTAAAAGCTTCTACAGCATTTTTACAGCTTGCAACAATTTTTATAGTATCTATTTTTTGCAAGTGATTTTCTAAAATTTCACGCGCAATTGGTTCGTCATCTACAAGGATACAAGAAATAATTTTAGACATTTTTAGTTTCATTTACTGGATTAATAGTAAGATTAACTTCATACCAATTTTCATTATGCTGCAATTGCAAGTCATAAGAATCAGGATATAAAATATCCAATCTTTTTTGAATATTCTTCAAGCCGATACCTTCAGTTGCCTCCATTCTTTCTTGCGTTTTAACGGAATTTTTTATGGTAAAGTTCATTGAATTTTTGACAAAGGTAATTGCAATATATACATGCAAAAAACCGTCAATGATAGCACCATGTTTAAAGGCATTTTCGACGAAAGGAATAAGAAGCATAGGAGCAACTTGAACCGTATGCGGAATCTCATCCGAAATAAAAGAAACTTTTAAAGTATCTTGAAAGCGTATTTTCTCCAATTCTAAATATTCTTTTACATGTGATATTTCTTCTTGTAAGTTTACTTTCGGTTGATTTATTTGGTATAAAATATAATCTAATAAATTGGAAAGTTTTAAAATAACATCCGGTGTATTCTTTGATTGTTTTATAGCGAGTCCGTAAATAGTATTGAGTGTATTGAACAAAAAATGTGGATGAATTTGTTTTTTTAAATAGTTTAATTCTTGTTCCTTAATTTGCAATTGAGTTTCTAAAATTTTGTTTTCTAATTCTTTATTTTTTGATATGGTTTCAAAATTTCGATGCAACAGATTTATAAAACTAAAGATGCCTACAACGAGATATACCAAGATCAAAACAAAAACAAAATTCCTACTCATTGGCGGCATTCTGTTAAACTCCATGTTCGAGAGAAAAACAAAACTTGCGAAAATCGCAATTAAAATTAAATAGGTTGACAATACTAAAGTGTAAAAACTATATAAAATAAAAAGAAAATACCTTTTTGTTAGCAGGTAACCAGGAATTAAATAATATATCACGAAATAAGTTGTAATCATGGTTATTGGCAGCAAAAAGCTTGAAAACCAAGTTACATAATTCGCATTATTAGAGTTATAGCTAAAAAAATACACGAAAAAAAACCAAACACCAACCCACAATAAAAAATGGACGGGTATAAATTTCCCCTTATGTAAAAGTGATTCATTCATTATTGCAAGATGCACATTTTCTTTTAGTTTGGTATTTTTTAGAGCCACAATACCAATTTAACCGGTGATTCAACAAAAATAGGTTTTAATCTTGCATAATAGGTGCTAAATTGGTCAAGTAGCTTGTGCAAGTATCATTTTATCACAAATTTTTCAAACAACCTTTTCTAATTTCTATATTCGTTGTATGTTTAACTTTAAAATAGATGTATTATGAATGTAATTTTTGATAGACTTAACGAAGG
>CBDTUD010000130.1:0-3660 GCA_965363545.1 uncultured Flavobacteriaceae bacterium
GAATTCAGTATGTCGTCTATGACGGATATTGTGTTTTTGTTGCTCATATTTTTTATGCTTACATCTACTTTAGTTACTGTAAATGCATTAGATATTCTCTTGCCAAAAGCAGAAGGAAAAACCGAAAACAAAAAATCAGTTGCCGTTAGTATTACTAAAAGTTTAGATTTTTATGTGGATAAGAAAAAGGTAAACGAATCTGAAATCGAACAATATTTATTAGATAATCTTAAAAATCAAGAAAATCAAACGATTGTTCTTCGCGCCGAAGAAGGTGTGCCTATAGAAAAAGCGGTAAAAGTTTTAGATATTGCAAACAGAAATAAAATTAAAGTAATTCTTGCTGTTCGTCCTAAATAAGTAAACATGCCCATTTTAGATACAAAACATAAAAGAGAGTCTGCGGCGATAACCGGTGTTATAGCCCTACTTATTTTGTTTTTAATTTTTAATTTTGGGATGACCTATTTTGACCCTCCTATTGAATATGGTATTGCTATAAATTTTGGCACTTCTGATGTTGGTAGTGGAGATGTGCAACCCACAGAATCTCTAAAAGCGGCAGCAGAAGAAATTGAAAACGAAGAAGAAATTGTAGAAGAAGTTGTTGTGCAAGAGCAAGTTGAAACCGCACCTACGGCGGCCGAAGCAGCAGCTGAAAATGTAATTACCCAAAATAATGAGGAAGCTATTGCGATTAAAAAGCAAGAAAACATCAAAAGAAAACAAGAAGCTGATCGTCAAAAGCAAATTTTAGACGCAAAAAAAGAGGCCGATAGAAAAGCAGAAGTAGAGCGAAAAAAAATTGAAGCGGAAAATCAAAGAATAGAAAAAGAAAAGCAAGAAAAAGCTGCTAAACGAAAAAGTTTGGATGCAATGATGGGCGGACTTAATTCGCAAAATGGGAATGCTTCCGGTGGTGAAGGAAATGATAATCAGGCAGGAGATAAAGGTAAAGTTACCGGAGATCCGAATGCAAGTGGTTATTATGGTAACGGCGGCGGAGGAGGCGGAGGAGACTACCAATTAGGAAATCGAAAAGTTTTAACTAAACCAAAACCGACCTATGATTGTAATGAAGAAGGTCGTGTTTTTGTAAGTATTTCTGTAGATACCTCCGGTAAAGTAATCTCTGCTCAGGCCGGGGTTAAAGGAACCACAAATTCAGCACCTTGTTTGTTAACTCGGGCAAAAGAAGCTGCCTTAAAGACAAAATTTAATTCTGATGGTAATGCACCTGCAAAACAAATCGGAACCATTATTTATAATTTTTCATTATCTGAATAACATTGAACTATCCCGAAACTTTAGATTGGATGTTCGGAAAACTTCCAATGTATCAACGCCAAGGAAATTCCGCTTTTAAAAAAGATCTTACGAATAGTATTGCTTTAGCGGAAAGATTACATAATCCTCAAAATCATTTTAAATCCATTCATGTTGCCGGAACGAACGGAAAAGGTTCTACCACCCACATGATTGCCTCTGTTTTACAAGAAGCAGGATACAAAGTTGGTTTGTACACTTCACCACATTTAAAAGATTTTCGAGAACGAATAAAAATAAACGGAGAGCCAGTTTCTAAAGATTTTGTGATTGATTTTATCGAGACATATAAAGATTTTTTAGAAAATCAAAAATTATCCTTTTTTGAAATGACAGTGGGTATGGCATTTGATTATTTCGCGAATGAAAATGTCGATTTTGCAGTTATTGAAGTTGGTTTGGGGGGCAGACTAGATTCTACCAATATCATTCAGCCAATTGTTTCGGTAATAACCAATATCGGATTTGATCATATGCAATTTTTGGGAGAAACCTTGCCGGAAATTGCGTCAGAAAAAGCCGGGATTATCAAGCCAAATATACCTGTAGTGATCGGTGAATTACAAAAGGAAACTTACCCTGTTTTTGAAGCTGTTGCAAGTCAAAATAAGGCTCCTATTTTTCTTGCTGAAAAATTGATTTGGAATGGCTATGCCACAGATTTACAAGGTGATTATCAGTTAAAGAATATAAAGACTGCCGTGCAATGTATAGAAATCCTTAAAGAAGAAGGAGTGAAAATTTCACAAAAAAAATTAAATTTAGGATTGAGAAATGTTGTCAAGAATACAGGACTAAAGGGAAGATGGCAAGTGTTGAAAAAGAATCCGAAAGTTGTTTGTGATACTGCGCATAATAAAGAAGGTTTGGTTCTGGTCTTAAAACAAATACAAAAAGAAAAATTTCAAAAGTTACACATTGTTCTGGGTTTTGTAAATGACAAAGATTTAAACTCTGTTTTACCTTTGTTTCCAAAAAATGCAAGCTATTATTTTTGCAAGCCCAATCTGCCACGTGGTTTAGAAACTTCTGTTTTACAAAAAAACGCCGCCGAATTCGGTCTGTTGGGAGAAACATTTCCAACCGTATTAAAAGCGTATGAAAATGCATTGGGTCAGGCAGCTGAAAATGATTTTATTTATGTTGGGGGAAGTACCTTTGTCGTCGCTGAAATGCCAATTTGAGATAATTGGTTGAAAAGCATTTTTTTTCTTAAAAGAGTTCATTAAGAAAAGAGCAATAATTTGGTGATTAAAAAATTCATATCTTTGTTTAATATCATTTATTCTAACCAATTTTTTAATTATGAAAAGTAAGTTTTCCTTGTTGCTTATTGCTGTTTTAGCCACAACCTTAATCAATTATTTACAAGCGCAAACTCAAGATTCTATTGGTGAATTTGAGCCCTTATATGTTACGGTTAACACCTTGCATGTTGTTGCTGATGCTAATTATGATGAATTGAAAAAATTAGAGCAAGAATACTTTGATAAAGTAATCAACAATAATGATTTGATTTTATATCACGAAACACTTATAGAACAGACTGATTCTGCCATGGTTAAAGTAAAATTCATTAATACTTTTAGCAACTGGAATGATATAAAAAATTCTGAAACCGTAAATGAAATATTAGTTGTTAGGAATTGGCCATATGCTTCAGAACGGAAGTTGTATTTTGAAAAGCAAAATAACTTATATAGTAATTTTCATTCCGATCAAATCTACCTTACCACAGAGTTTCATAAAAACTTTTCAGAAAAAAAAGAGGGAGAAACTCCGAATATGGTGCGAATCGACACCTCAATACTAGCAGATACTAATGATGACAATGCGTATGAAAATTATGTCTCTTATGTTGAGAATGTTATTTACAAAAACCCTTTGCTATATTCCTATCAACCGATACGTCAATATTTTGGAGGAGATAGCCGCGAGTTTGTGGAGGTTTTTATTTTAAATTTGGGAGTCACTTTTGAAGAATTTGAGCAAAATAATACCGAATTGTTAGAGAAATTCATGCCTGAAGCTAAGAAAAGAGAGAAATTTTTGGAAGAAATTCTTAGCTCTACAGAAAGTCGTAGCACCAGTTTTTATAAGATTTTAGACTCACTATCAAAATAGTAAGTTCTATTATTTTTGTAAAGTTGCATCCTATTTTTTTGAATGGATTTTGAACCTAAAAAAAAATAAAAATATTTACTAAAAAATGTTTGTCAGAATAAAAAACTCAATTATATTTGCAACCGCTTAGGGCAATTAGCTCAGTTGGTTCAGAGCATCTCGTTTACACCGAGAGGGTCGGGGGTTCGAATCCCTCATTGCCCACTGGAA
>CBDTUD010000131.1:0-3641 GCA_965363545.1 uncultured Flavobacteriaceae bacterium
TGTTGGGCACAGTTTTATTTAGGGTTTAATGTCAGCTTATTTTACCAAGTCAAATGATATTTTGATTCCTTCTATAACCATACTTGTTCCGATAATTGCAATGATTAGTCCCATTAATTTTCCAATGACTGAAATTACGTTGTCTCCAATCTTTTTTGCAATAAAATCACTTAAGCTAAATGTTATGTAAGTTAACAAACACATAATTCCAAAAACAAGTATTACTAAACCAATATGAACATATGATGAATGGGAAACAAAATTCATAGCCGTGACAATTGTTCCGGGTCCAGCTAAAATAGGTATTGCTAAAGGTGAGACTGCTATGTTTTCATCAATGTTAATTTTTTCTAAGTGTTTGACGTTTGATTTTTTTGATTGTAACATTTCAAAACCTACATAAAAAATTAAAATACCACCTGTGATTTTAAAAGCAGGTATTGTTATTCCGAATAATTCAAAGATAAATTTCCCTAAAATGACAAATACAGTAACAATAATAAAAGCAATTATAACTGCTTTTAAGTTTATTCTTTGTTTTGTCTTTTTGTCAGCTCCTTCGACTAAAGTCAAGAATATTGGCATATTTGAAATAGGATTCATAATTGCAAAAAAGCCAGTAAAAACAGTAATTGAAAACGTTAATAAATTATCCATATTATTTCTTTTCTGTCTTTTTATACATCCACTCCATTAAAAAACAAAACCCAATAATGGCTATTGAAATTATAACACCAATAGTATTTGAAGTGTATTGCTGATTAATTAAAATTACTGTTGCAATCATACATAAAATAAAACCTACCAATGGAATAATTTTATTACTACCTGTTTCATTGGATAATCGATATCCAACAAGATTAACTACACCAAAAATAAGTAAAAAGCCAACACTACCTGCAGTAGATATGCTTTCTAACTGAAGTACGTTTACTAAAATTAATGTAGCTACTGCTGTAATCATTAATCCTATGGGCTGATTCCAAAGTTTTGCTAAAAAATGATGTGGTAGTTCATCGTCTTCCGAAATTTCATAATTTACTTTACTTCCTCCATAAAGAGATGCGTTGATTGCAGAAAACGTTGAAATTAAGGCAGCAACTGTAATTATAGAAAAACCGACTTTTCCTAACATTGGTTTTGCTGCTTCTGCCAAAACGTAATCTTGTGCTGTTGCAATTTTCGCAAATGGAAGTGAACCTACTGTTACCAAAGCAATAATAATATATAGCACAATCACAAAAATAACAGAATAGTAATAGGCTCTTGGTATATTCTTTTCAGGATTAATAATGTCAGGTGCTGCGTTTGCTATTAGTTCAAAGCCTTCATAAGCAACAAAAATAACCATTCCGCCAGCAAATAATTTAATAGGTGCTTCCCATTGTGAAACCGCTAATTGAGCCATGTTGGGGTTTCCAATTAAGCCATAAGCCCCAATAAAAATAAAGGAAATCAGAATTACCAATTTGATAATTACTGCGTAAGATTCTATTTTGCCAACGACAGCTATACTATAATAATTAATGGCTGTAGCTAAAACAATAATTACACTTGCATAAATGTGTGAATCAATTGTTTTGTCGTGAGTTAACTCTAATAAATTTGGTGCGTAAGATCCAAATGCCGAAGCATAAAGTGAAAGCATAATGATATAACTTATCCACAAAAGATTATTAATTCCGCCACTAAAGATTGTTTTTCCGAAACCTTGGTTGATAAATTTAACGGTTCCACCTCTGTCCGGATACTTTTTTGATAGCTTTACATAACTGTAAGAAGTTATTAAGGCTAAAATACCAGCGAATAAAAAGGCTATTGGTGTTCCGCCTTTGGCCAGTGATACTGCAAGTCCAAGGACCGCGAAAATACCACCACCAACCATTCCTCCAATACCTATAGAAATTGCTTCTTTTAAACCTATTTTTTTATTCATATGGTATTAGTTTCTCAAATTGTGCCCATCGTGTTTGTGTATGATTTGTTGTGATTAAATTAGCTCTTGTTTTCCGGTTAAATCACTTACTTTTATAGCTTAAAGAACTTAAGTAAAACACTTAAAACAATGAATTATACACGGTGTTAGCAACTAGTTTTTCTTTATTCAGTTCTAATTTCATCATTATGTCAGACTGTTCATCATTTCCATGTTTGAAAATGTGCTTGTCAAATGACACAAATTCATTTTTTTCATAAAATTGAATTGCTCTTGAGTTTTTCTCCCAAACAGATAACCAAACATATTGCGCATTTTTCTCTTTCGCCAATTTAATCGCTTTTTCATAAAGGTTTTGTCCGACTTTTTTTCCGTGAAATTCTTTTAGTACGTATATCCGTTCTATTTCGAAAGCGTTTTTGTCCTTAATATCGGTTTGAGATTGTCCTGTATTTACTTTTAAATATCCAATTATTTTTTTGTTGAGTTCACTAAAATAAAATTCAGAATTTTTATCATTCAGTTCAGTCTTAAGTTCTTCGGTAGAAAATTTATTTTCCAAATATTGGGTCATATTTTCTTCGCTGTTTACTGAAGAATAAGTCTCGACAAAAGTTCGTTTTCCTATTTCTTTTAGATTTTCAATATCTTGAATGCTTACTTTTCTGATTTCCATTTGTTTTCGATAATGTCTTTTTCAGATCGTAGCGTGTTTATATATGGTTTTGTGGCGGATTTTGTAGTACAAATATTCAATTTACACAAATTTTTATTAGATGTTATAATGTTCATATTTAGTAATTTATCAGCCATAAACTATATACATTGCTACCTGCTGGCATTCCTGTTTTTTTGATTATTTGTTGTTTTTTTTGAATCTTGAACCATTATAATAAACTCCAGTGAGAAACTATATGCATCCCCGGGCCATCTTGCAGATAAATAATTTCTATCTTTTACTACAAAACCTCTTTTCAAATGCTTTTTGCTATCCCTAAAAATAGGACTTGGTCCTTTAAGATAATTATCCCTATTATATAAAGAAGATTTAACTTCATCTTCAACCGTTAATCCGGGGTATGTAAGGTAATAATTTTTTAGTCTGTTTTTTGTGAGTTTATAGGCTAACATTTCTTGCGATTTAAGCAATGATGTTGTTTTGTAATGATAGATTACTGATTTTTTTGTCTCTGGATTAATGCTTCTTGAAGCTAACAAAACTCCGTGACATATAGCCCCAACTGGTTTACCGGCATTAAAAAAACCAACGACAAGATTCTGTAATACTTTTGATTCCAAATATTCTTTGACTCCCTTATCGTGTCCGCCTGGTAATAATATTGCGTTGAAATTTAATTCTTGGGCATCAATATATTTTATTGGATTACAAAATGATTCGTTTTTTTCTAAATCAGAGTATGCGCTTACTGCGTCTTTTCTGGCTTGTAACATAAATTTCCAAAAACCTAAATTTTCTCCTTTTAACATTATGCTATCAGCAGAGGCTTTTTCCCCGTTGGGTGTAGCAAAAACAACTTCTATGTTCTTTTCACACATTTGTTTCCAGGGAATAGCAACTTCAGTAGGGTCAAAACCATAAGATGGTATAGGTATCAAGATTCTTTTTTTATTCATATCTTAAACTTTTCTGCATTAGTGGAGCTTGTTTACTACGCTTGCAGGCAACATCTTCGTATTTGATTAG
>CBDTUD010000132.1:0-3616 GCA_965363545.1 uncultured Flavobacteriaceae bacterium
ACATTTGTCGCATGGAACCAGTAAAATCATTTAGCTCACAAAACAAAAAAAAAGGTACGGTAATCAACCTTGAACAAGGTAAGATACCGCCGCAAGCAGTCGATTTAGAAGAGGCTGTTTTGGGTGCTATGATGATAGACAAAAAAGGTGTTGATGATGTAATTGATATTTTACATTCCGATGTTTTCTACAAGCCTGCGCATCAATATATTTATGAGGCAATTCATAAACTTTTTGAAAATTCTGAACCTGTCGATTTGTTGACTGTTTCGAATCAATTACGAAAAGATGAAAAACTCGAAAGTGCGGGAGGCGATTTTTATTTAATCAATCTGAGTCAAAAAGTTTCTTCTGCGGCTCACGTTGAATTTCATGCCAGAATAATTCTGCAAAAATATATTCAGCGTAAATTAATTTCTATTTCGAGTGAAATAATTACCAATTCTTACGATGAAACTGTGGATGTTTTCGATTTGCTCGACGATGCCGAAACCAAATTATTTGAAATTACGCAGGGTAACTTAAAAAAGAGTTCAGAGGCTGCAGAGAATTTGGTAAGTCAGGCCTTGAAAAAAATTGAAGAAATTTCGAATCAAGAGGGTATGAGTGGTGTTGCTAGTGGATTTGCCAAATTAGACAACTTAACTTCAGGTTGGCAACCTTCCGATTTGATTATTATAGCTGCTCGTCCGGGTATGGGGAAAACAGCTTTTGTAATGTCTATGGCGAAGAATATGGCAATTGATTTTAATATTCCGGTAGCTATATTTTCTTTGGAGATGTCGTCTATTCAGTTAATTACAAGGATGATTTCAAGTGAAACCGGAATCTCTTCCGAGAAATTGCGAAAAGGAAACTTAGAAACATACGAATGGGAAGCACTAAATGTAAAGGTTAAAAACTTATCAAATGCACCTGTTTTTATTGATGATACACCGTCTTTGGCTGTATTCGATTTACGAGCAAAAGCAAGACGATTGGTTTCGCAACATGGTGTTCGCTGCGTGATTATTGATTATTTGCAATTGATGACTGCCGGTTCAAAAAGTAATGGAAATAGAGAGCAAGAAATCTCTACTATTTCACGAAACTTGAAAGCTTTAGCAAAAGAATTGCATATTCCGGTAATTGCTCTTTCTCAGTTATCACGTGCTGTTGAGACTCGTGGTGGAAGTAAGCGTCCGTTATTATCCGATTTACGGGAATCTGGTGCTATCGAGCAAGATGCCGATATTGTTTCTTTTATTTATCGTCCGGAATATTATGGTTTAACCGAATGGGATGATGAGGAAAGAACGCCTTGTGAAGGTCAGGGAGAATTTATTATGGCGAAACATCGTAATGGTGGTTTAGATAATATCAAGTTGAAATTTGAAGGTAGATTGGCAAAATTCTCTGATTTGGAAGAAGGGTTTGGCAATGAATTTCAATCTTCTATGAATAAAGATATTTCACCAAGTAATTTTGCAAGTACCAGCGATGCTTTTGGCGATATGGATAATGATGATGTTCCATTCTAAAAATGATTATCTTTAAAGCTTAAATTCACAATTCTTTTTTTTGAAAGCGCTAAGTATTCTATATTTCTTACTTTTTACATCCACGATGTTTGCATCTTTTTTGCTTATCCCGATGGATGAAATTTTCCAAAAAAATCATTTAAAAGCCTATGGTATTACTTTTTATTCCTTGCAAAAGGGACAAAAAGTAAAGTGGTTATTGAATTATCGGGGAGGTTCTTTTTTACTTGAAAACACTGATGATTTTAGAAATGAATGTACTATTAGAGGTGTTTCTTACGAAGTAATTTCAGAAACCGAAGCTGTTCAAATTTTAGAAGAAATTGCGAGTCCGTCACAAAATATGGAAGCCGTGATTTTAGAAAAGGCACCCAAAATTGCGGTATATTCTCCGAAAGGAAATCAGCCATGGGATGATGCTGTAACGATGGTTTTGCAGTATGCCGAAATTCCGTATACCGTTGTTTACGACGAAGAGGTTTTGCAAGATGGTTTGCTGTTATACGAATGGCTGCATTTACATCACGAAGATTTTACCGGTCAATATGGTAAATTTTACGGTTCCATGCGCACCGCACCTTGGTATATGGAAAGTAAAAAAGAGGCAGAAACTTTAGCGAAAGATCTGGGCTATAACAAGGTTTCTCAAGAAAAATTAGCTGTTGCTTTAAAGATTAGAGATTTCGTTATTGGCGGCGGATTTATGTTTGCGATGTGTTCTGCGACGGATAGTTTTGATATCGCTTTGGCAGCGGAAGGAGTTGATATTTGCGAGAGCATGTTTGATGGTGATCCGTCTGAAAATGAGTATCAAAGTAAAATTAATTTTGATAATACTTTTGCTTTTACCGATTTCCAGTTGGAAAGAAATCCGATGACTTATGAGTTTTCTTCAATCGATATGACCAATAAACGACAAATTCTAAAAACGGAAGATTATTTTAGTTTGAAAGATTTTTCGGCAAAATGGGATATGGTTCCGACGATGTTATGCCAAAATCATACACAATTGGTTAAAGGTTTTATGGGACAAACAACAGCCTATGATGCTAATTTAATTAAATCTAACGTTTTGGTTTTGGGAGAGAATCAGGTAAATGGAGAAGCTCGCTATATTCATGGTGTTCAAGGTAAAGGATTGTTTACTTTTTATAGCGGACATGACCCGGAAGATTATCAGCATAGAGTAGGAGACCCTAAAACAGAACTCGAATTGCATCCTAATTCGCCAGGTTATCGCTTGATTTTAAATAATGTTTTATTTCCGGCCGCAAAGAAAAAGAAGCAGAAAACTTAGAGTTTTATAAACTTCGAAAATTTTATAAGATCTATATTTGGGATAGATCGAATAATGATAAGAAAAACCATAAAAATGAATAAAATCAGAATTTTCGGAATAGTAATATTGTTGATTGGGATTGTATTATTCTACGCATTTGACAATAGTGGAGTTGATTTTTTATTTGGATTACTTGCTGGTTCTGGATTAATATTAACAATTACTGGGAAAGTCAGATCTAAATTTGTTTAGAATCCTAGATAGAGAATTTAGATTTCAAAATGCTACTTCGGCTAATTCGAGTCTCATGATCGTGCTGACAAAATAATTTTATGGCTCTTTCTCACCTCTCAAGATGGAAATTCTGAGCTCTTTTCTCCCCTCTTGAGAGGGGCAGGGGTGTGTATTTAAAATTGAAACCCCTACAAAATTAACTCGTTAACTCAAGAAATTAAAAAGTATTTCTTTAGGTAATGAATTTGTAACAACTACTTGTTTTCCAACCATTTTCTCGCATTCACAAAAGCTTCTAACCACGGACTGACTTCGTCTTTTCTATTTGCTGGATAATTGGCCCAATTCCATTGAAAAGTAGAGCGCTCAATATGTGGCATCATTACCAAATGACGACCATCATTATTAGTCATCATTGCAGTATTAAAATCGGAACCATTTGGATTTGCCGGATAACCTTCGTAACCATATTTTGCCACAATATTGTATTTATCTTCAGAATATGGAAACTTAAATTTTCCTTCTCCGTGAGAAATCCAAACTCCTAAAGTTGTTCCTGCCAAAGTAGATAACATCACCGAAT
>CBDTUD010000133.1:0-3556 GCA_965363545.1 uncultured Flavobacteriaceae bacterium
CGGTCGCGCAAACGACTAAGCTTGGCTTTGGTCAGTCAACTTGTATCGGTATCGGTGGTGACCCTATCCCTGGTATGAACCAAATCGATGCCTTGAAATTGTTCCAAGACGATCCACAAACAGAAGCCATCGTACTGATCGGTGAAATCGGTGGTACGGCGGAAGAAGAAGCGGCTGCTTATATCAAAGATCATGTGACTAAGCCTGTGGTCGGTTATATCGCTGGGGTAACGGCTCCTGAAGGTAAGCGTATGGGTCATGCTGGCGCGATCATCTCTGGTGGTCAAGGTACTGCAGAAGAGAAGTTCAAAGCCTTTGAAGATGCAGGCATCGCCTATACTCGTGACCCAGCAAAGATCGGTGATAAGCTAAAAGAAGTGACTGGTTGGTAGACCGTTTATCTGAAATATAAACTGTTCAAACAATAAATTGTTTATAACTTTATGAATTAACTACTAAAGTTGCATTGAAAAAATATGAAGACATCTCTACAATGGGGTGTCTTTTTTATTTTTAAAAGTTATGCATAAAAATTAATTTTACCAGTTAATTGATTGTATTCGAATTTAAAAAATGACTAAGTGCAAATTTTATTTTTAGTGACTGGTTAGCCTGAGACGATTATTTATGAAATTTCAAAGAATTAAAAGCTCTATTATTACTAAGCTACCTATAAGCGATGATGAGAGAAGAGTTTTAGATCGTAGACTAAATAAATTTGCTAGAGACCCTAGGGGGTTTTTACAGGGTTCATACAATAAGCGCAGTGCACAATTGATAGGTAAAACACCTATTAAATTTAAAGGTAGTAACGATTTTACGGTAGTATCTGCTGTTTATAATGTAGAAAAATACCTAGATGAATATTTTAATAGCTTAGTTAATCAAAGTTTAAGTTTCAAGAGACATATTCAGCTTATATTAGTAGACGATGGCTCTACTGATAGTTCTGCTGAAATTATCAAAAAATGGCAAAAAAAATATCCTAAAAATATTAAGTATATTTATAAAGAAAATGGAGGACAGGCTTCAGCGCGCAACCTTGGGATAGAATACATAAG
This sequence comes from uncultured Flavobacteriaceae bacterium, assembly GCA_965363545.1. GTDB lineage: Bacteria > Bacteroidota > Bacteroidia > Flavobacteriales > Flavobacteriaceae > Lutimonas. The sequence goes on from CBDTUD010000133.1 coordinate 1,062, forward strand.
AACTGAATGGGTGACTTTTATAGATCCTGACGATTTTTTGAGTAATAACTATTTTTTTAAATTGGATAGATTTATTGATTCAGATTCAGATATGGTTCTAATAGGATGTCCTTTAACTATTTACTTTGAAAATGAAAATAAATTCACAGATAGACATCCTTTAAACTATCGTTTTAAAAAAGGAAGCCAAGTTTATCCAATTAATAATTTAGAAGGTAATTTACAGTTATCAGTGAGTACCGCTTTGTTTAATGCTAGATACATTAATGAGGTTAGGTTTAATGAAGGGATAAAACCGAACTTCGAAGATGCTAAATTTATAGCAGACTATTTGCTAGCTAATTTTAATAAAAAAGTTGGTTTTATTGATGGTATAAGCTATTTTTATCGGAAACGTTCTGATGGTACATCTACACTAGATAGCGCTTGGAAAAATCCGTTACTATTTTCTGATGTCCTCTCTTTAGGTTGTCTAGACTTATTGAAGTCCGCTGATGAAAAGTTGGGTTACGTTCCTGTACACTTGCAACGTACTGTTCTATATCACTTATCATGGTACTTTAAATATATTGTGAACAAAGACTCCTCGTTAAATATTCTAAGTGATAATGAGAAGCAGGGTTTTCTGAATCTGTTGTTGGAGATATTTTTATATATAGAAACTAAAACAATAATGGATTTTGAGCTTGCTGGAACATGGTTCTTACAGAGAGTTGCTTGGCTAGGATTTCTAAAAAATGAGAAACCATCTTTTCAGACTGTGTATATAGAAGAAATTGATAAGGAAAAGGAGCAGATTCTTCTATGTTACTTTACTTATCTTGATGTTTTTGAACATGTTAGAATAGGAGGAGAAGATGTTATTCCTTCATTTGTTAAAATGAAAAGGTACGATATTCTAAATAAAACTTATGTCAATGAGAGAAGGATTTGGGTTTCTTACAAAAATAAAAGCTATCAAGACAGTATTGAAGTGGTTATAGATAAAAAACAGTCTGTGTTGTCATTACAAGGAAAAAAGTATAGAAATGGTGTAGTTATCCAAAAAATCTTTGATAGATTTAAAACGGAAAAATATAATAGTGATAGTGATATCTGGTTGCTTATGGATAGAGATACGCAAGCTGATGATAATGCTGAACACCTCTATCGATATATTAGAAATAACCACCCAGAAAAAATAATATATTTTGCTTTAAGCAAGGATTCATATGACTGGGAGCGATTGAGGAAAGATGGTTTTAATTTGATTGAGTTTGGTTCACCTAATTTTGAAGAGATACTAAAAAAATCAGGAAAGCTTATCAGTAGTCATCTAGATAGATATATTAATGATTATTTTGGTGATGCTTTTGAGTACAGCAAGAAATTTGTATTTTTGCAGCATGGAATAATTATGAATGATTTATCATCTTGGGTTAACTCCAAAAAGAACTTAAGGTGTTTTATTACATCAACGAAGGATGAGTATAATGCGATTTCAGGTGATTGTACACGCTATAATATAACTAAGAAAGAGGCTTGTTTGACTGGACTCCCTCGTCATGACCAATTGATTGCTGGTAACCGATTGGATAGCAATATTATTCTAATTATGCCTACTTGGCGTCAAAGTATCGTTGGAGAGGTTATAGGTGGTAATACTAGAACTATTAATCCAGATTTTATAGAAACAGATTATGCCGTGCATTGGCAGAACTTGTTAAATAGTGATGAGCTAAAAGAGCTTACCCAAAATTTTAATTATAAAGTTATATTTGCTCCTCATCTTAATATTGAGCCTTATTTAGAAGTTTTATCATTTCCAGACTATATCAGGATTTGGAAATCAATAGATGGTAGTATTCAACAATTATTTCAGAATTCTAAATTAATAATTACTGATTACTCGTCTGTACATTTCGAAATGGCTATTTTGAATAAAGCTGTTCTGTATTATCAATTTGATAAAGATAGTTTTTTTGATACTGGTCATGTATTCGCTCCGGGTTACTTTAGTTATGAAGAAGACGGTTTCGGTCCTGTCGTTACTGAAGAAAAATACTTACTGTTGGAGTTAGAAAAAATATTAGCTAATAATGGACAGCCCTTAGAGCCATATGTGACAAGAATACAAAATACCTTTGCCTATCGTGATACTAATAATTGTAAGCGAGTATATGAAGCAATCATAGATTTGGATCGTCCTGATACGTCAGAAGTTTCCGTCGATACCATTATGGAGTACGCTCAGCAAGCGATAACTCATGAAGCTTGGGATCTTGCATTAGAGCGTATTAATAATGCTCTACAGCATTCTGATATTACTCAAGCGCAATTAGAAAAAATCACACAAATTAAAGAGCAGGTCCTTCAGACTGGTTATCAAGACGAGCCGGTTAAACTAGCTAATATATTGTGGAAAGAAAGCCGTATAGAGGAAGCTTTGAATGCACTGAATCAAGTCAATAGTGCCGAGGTTACGGATGAACTATTACGTCTACGGGTTAAATTGG
>CBDTUD010000134.1:0-3501 GCA_965363545.1 uncultured Flavobacteriaceae bacterium
GCAAACGTGGCAGCCGCGGTGGCAAGCTGCCGAGAGGTTTTCAGAATGTGACGAGTGTTGTGGCGGGTTAGAGTTTGATTTTTTAATAAAAAAATCAGTTTAACAATACTTAAATCTATTATTTTAATTTATGTTTTTTATAAAAAAGGAGTATTTTATGTACAAATATAAAAATTTATCGGAGTTGGAAAAGATTCCTTACGTACAAATTGAGTTTATGAAAAAAAGTTTCGATTTAGATAAACATGAAAACTTGGCTCAAGCTATAGGGTTTGACATTCTACAAGATGTATATGTGTTAGAAGATAGTTGCAGTTATGATGCTCAAGACTATTCAATAGCAGTTAAGACAGCGGGAGCAGATATCAAAAATTATGCTCATGGCTATACTAATCATCATGCAGTTATTGAAGTACACTGTTATGGTAAAGAAAGCTTAATTTTTGTTGAAGATCCTTTATCTGTCTTTAAACTTCTGAGTGAATTATTGTCCGAGCAAGAAATAATCAAAATAAATATGGATAATAACCTATAACAAATAATTTAAGCTGAATTTTTAACGTAGCCTACGCTTATTACTTGCTCACGCACTCGCACTTTCCGCTGAGCAAGGCGTTAAAATTTAGCTCTACTATCAAGTATTTTGTCAGCAAACTAAAAATAAGTAACAATCTATGAAAATTGGACGCAATGAGAAGTGTTGGTGCGGCTCAGGAAAGAAATTTAAACGTTGCCACAATGGACGCGAGTATGGGACTCCTGTGAGTAAAGGCGAGGCTATTAGTCATAGTCAGAAAAACGCTTTACGAAAGTGTTGTTATGTTCCCGCTGATTTGAAGCATGAGTGCAGTAAAAAAATCATTAACGCTCATACCGTTTCAAAAAGTAGTAGTCTAAAAGAAACTGCAGATCAAAGTAATCATGTTTTAGGACTAAAAATAAACTTAGCGAATATAATAAAAAATGAAGGAAAGCTAATTCCTGAAAGAATAGGTATTAATCAAGCATCCACATTTAAAGGGTTCTGCTCAACACATGACAAATCTCTTTTTTCTTGTATCGAAGATAGAGAGTTTGTTGGAGATGACGAACAGTGTTTAGCTCTAATGTATCGTTCAGTAGCGAAAGAGCTTTATGCTAAAGAAGGTGGACTTAACATCTCTGAATTCGTTAAAAAAGGTGATAAAGGTAAGAACGTATTAGATCAGATGTTTATTCAAAATTTTGCTATAAACCATCAGAAAGGAACTAATGCTGCTCTCGCAGAATTATCGGAGCTTAAATCTGAACTTGATGATCAGCTCCTAGGAAAATCAGTTGGCAATTTAAGCCATCTTATTATTGATTCAACATCACCTATGCCTGTCGCTGTTTCTTCAATTGTTTCCCCTATAAATGACTTTAATGGAAATTTAATCCAAGATTTAAGTGACTTAAGTATTGTTGCTGAGCACTTAGTTTTTAATTCATTTTCTAGTGATGGTAAAGGGTATGTGGTTTTCAGTTGGTCAAAAAACTCTACCAAAGTGTTAAGCTTTATTAACTCATTATTAGCTTTAGAACCAAACAAAATTTTTAGTGCGTTGATTCGTTTCTTCTTTGGAGTTGCTGAAAATACATTTACTTCACCTGTGTGGTGGAGCGGTATATCGGATGAACAAAAAGATAAAATAAAGAGCCTCATCATGTCAGGAGTAAATCCATTCAAACCTAATGATAATAATTTACTGGTTGATGATGGTATTAATTTTTCGGGGTGGGAAATCGGTAATATTAGGAAAATAAATTTTTGAGTAGGGTGCGTTCCACGCACCAATAAATGCTAAAACAATCGTAGTACTTTGATATTTTGTTCGCGCAACGCTTTCTTATACAAGATAGCAGTTGGAATTAGGTCTATCAATATACCAAATCCAAACATCAAGCATATATTTAACAGCGTCGGCGTAAATATGCTCATTTTGTATAAAACAAACATCATGCTATAGTAGCCAACGTTAACCCAAAGAGACTGAATGAACATATAGTTCGTTTTACCCAAGCCATATAATGTAGCATCCAAGATACTATTATTAAATATAAATACAAAATAAAATACTGTCTGTACTCCAACAATATACATCACCGTTTTTATGTCCTGAACATTCATAACGTTCGTAAGAAAGCTATGCCAAAATGGAAGGGTAATACACCATAGGGCGACAAATGCTAGCCCTAGTAAAAAATAGCCTTTTGTGTTTTTAGCAATATTCTTTACATCTGCACCAACGTCCCTTTTTACTAGCTCGGATAACGCTAAGGCAGGTAGTAACAACCAGCCCCAAATAAAGCTGTTAGCTACCCAGTAATTGCCTTGCTCTTCAACCATGTTAATCATTTTTATAATCATGACTATAAAAGCAATATTTCTGACTAGCGATTCTAATCCTGAAAATACACCTGTCGTCCACCACTCTTTCATCCATGTAAATGACATTTGATTGACTGATAAAAGCTTCAATCCATATTGTCGTATAGAGATATAGGTGGCTAGTAAAATAGCTATATTGACAATTATATTCGTCCAAGCAATACCGATAACACCCATATCCAGACTAAACTTAAAAGGTCCGAAAAACATACTATCTAATAATATAGACAGAGTCATCTGCACTGCTAGCAAGCCATAGATATACTTGTCCTTATTTAAACTAATGATAACGACCATCATATACTTGACTAGCGTAGCAAACATAATTGCTATGGTTTCCAGGCGAATATATTGTGTCGTTTGTCCAATAATTTGCTCGGATTGCTCCATAAAAATCACAATATTTTGTGAATAAATGAATAAAATCGCAGATAGACAAGCCATGATACCCAGGGTAACGATAAACCCAGTTTGAACTTTATTTTCAAACTCTTTTGTATTAGACAAAGATTTTCCGAAAAGATAGAATAAAGGCAAAATTAAGGCTTCTTGCGCTATCTCATAAATCAAACTCAGCCACAGTATTTGACTCGCGATATTTATTCCTGAGTCACTAGGCAAATCACCGAGAAAATTCACTCTAATTGTTTGATAGAGTGAAGGTAGTACCATTATCGAAATAAGAGCGATTAACAGTCTAATGTTAATGTTTTTGAACATGAGGTTTTATCAGAAATAAGACATTTGAAGTAGAGTACGTTATAAATACCTCTAACAACAATAATTTTAAAAGAAGGTGAATAGAAAGCATCCTATAAGTGATAAATCTATCCCCTAACCCTGCCTTAACCCCAAAATGGGAATCACCAAATCTTCCTCATCGGTCAAATGTTGCGAGAGTAAATCGGTCGCCTCCACCAAAGTCTGATGCAATTGCTCGGCAAGCGCTTTATCTTCGACCTCACTTCTCGCCAGCAAGTCATTTTGCGCTTGCAATTCATCAAGTAGCGCATCCAAACTCTCATGATCACGCCCTAATATCTCAAAGGCAGGCGCAAGCTTGGGGTACATAGCGATAAACTCTGGAAAAA
>CBDTUD010000135.1:0-3496 GCA_965363545.1 uncultured Flavobacteriaceae bacterium
GGTTATGATTCTAATAACCCAATGCAAGCCATGAGACAATGGTGGCAAGTGAATACTGATGTAAAAGATCAAAAAGCGGCTTATTTTGCTACAAGAGAAAATATTACTTGGAACTCTAATGATCCATTAACCGATTTAAGTCCGATTTATTCTGACAACCCATATTGGGCACGTTATGAAAATTTTCAAACAGATGGTAGAAATCGTGTATTTGGTAATGTTGCTTTAAATTATGAAATCAATGATTGGTTAAGTATTTACGGTAGAGTTACTTTAGATAATTACAGTGGAATGCAAGAAGAAAGAATCAATGTAGGTAGTGTTGATATTTCTAAATATTCTCGTTTCAATGAAACTTTCAATGAAAACAACTTTGATTTGATGTTGAATTTTGATAAAGACCTTACCGATAAATTAAACGTTAAAGGTGTAATTGGTACAAATATTCAAAAAACAAGTTATTCTAACATTACATCTTCAACCAACGGTGGTTTGAATATTGCAGGTTTATATGCTCTTTCAAATTCAGCAGGTACCTTATTAGCTCCTATTGAATATGTATATGATAGAAGAACTGATGGTTATTTTGCTAATGCCTCTTTTGGTTATGACAATTTATTATTTTTAGAAGGTTCATACCGTTACGATGTGGCATCTACTTTGCCTACAGATAAAAATGGTTATTCTTACTACGGAGTTTCAGGATCTTTCTTGTTTTCAAGTTTAATAAATTCTAACTCACTAAGTTTAGGTAAACTTAGAGTTGGTTATGCAAAAACAGGGAACTCAGCAAGACCTTTGGCTGTATACAATACATACTCTTTAGGTGCTTTAGTTGGTGGTCAACCTACAGGTTCATTACCTTCAACGAATAACAACTCTGAATTAAAGAATGAGGTTTCTAATGAAATGGAAGTTGGTTTAGAAATGGCTTTCGCTAAAAATAGATTAGGTTTTGATCTTTCTTATTATGACAAAACCTCTGAAGATTTAATTACGCCAGTATCTATTACTGCTGCAACAGGTTATACCGCACAATGGTTAAACGCTGGTGAGGTTCAAAACACAGGTTTTGAAGTAACTTTATATGGTTCTCCTATAAAAACAGATGATTTTGAGTGGAGAATTGATATCAACTGGGGTAAAAATGAAAGTGAAGTATTATCATTACCTCAAGGTTTAGATAACTTACAGTTAACTTCTTTGCAAGGTGGTGTTTCTATCAATGCAACAGTAGGTCAACCTTATGGTCAAATCCAAGGGTCTGATTATGTGTATGTTGATGGTAAACCGGTTGTAAATCAAACTTCTGGTTATTACGAAAAAACTGCTAGTACTTCAGAAAATCTAGGTACTTTCCAACCAGATTGGAGAGGTGGTATTAACAACCGTTTTAGCTACAAAGGTTTAACCTTTAGTTTCTTAATCGATATGCAAGAAGGAGGAAGTGTATTCTCATTAGATACTTGGTATGGTTATGCAACAGGTTTGTATGATTTCCAAGGTGGATTAAACGACTTAGGTAATGAAAAGCGTCTTCCTTTAGATCAAGGTGGAGGTGTAATTTTACCAGGTGTAGCTCCTGATGGAAGTGCAAATGAAATTCGTTCAAGATATGATTACTATGCAAATGGTGACGGTTATGTAAGAGCTCCAAACGCAAAACATGTTTACGATGCAGGATTCATTAAATTAAGAGAAATGACTTTAGGATACAGTTTGCCTAAGCACTTATTTGCTAATAACTTTATTCAAGGTTTGACCTTTACTGCTATCGGAAGAAATCTTTGGATTATTGATAAAAGTTTACCTTATGGTGATCCTGAAGCAGGTTTAAGTTCTGGTAACGTTCAAGGTTATCAATCAGGTGCTTATCCATCAACTAAAGATTACGGATTTAGTATAAAATTAGAATTTTAAAAAATAAAAACAATGAAAAAAATACTATTAATCGCCATACTTATTGGTGCGACAATTTCATGTGAAGACTTTGAAGGTTGGAATGTGGATACCAAATATCCGAGCGAAGTACCTGCTAGTTTTTTAATGACTAGTGCGGAAAGAACCTTATTCATTCGGATGAATAGCCCAAATGTAAATTATAACATTTTTAAAATGTTTGCACAACATTGGACTGCTACTACGTATACCGATGAAGCAAACTACGATTTGCGTCAGAGAGATGTAAGTGGAACTTTTTTTATCTATTTATACAGAGATGTACTAAATGATTTACAAGAAGCTAAGAGATTAGTAACCGAAAAACCAACAACTCCTGCTTTTACCGAAGCTATCAAACAAAATCAATTAGGAGTTATTGAATTGTTAGAAGTATATACTTGGCATGTACTTGTAGATACTTTTGGTGATATACCTTATTCTGAAGCATTGCAAGGAATTGGAAATTTATCACCTAAATATGATGATGATGCGGCTATCTATACTGATTTATTTGCTAGACTTGATGCTGCATTGGCAAAATTAACTAGTGGTACTTCTTTTGGAGCTTCCGATTTAATTTATGATGGAGATGTTTCCAGCTGGAAAAAATTTGGTAACTCTCTTAAATTGAGAATGGCTGTCAGAGTTTCTGACGCTGATAATGGATTAGCAACTTCAAAAGCTTCTGAAGCTATTTCTGGAGGTGTATTCACATCAGCTGCTGATAATGCGAACTTCGCTTTCGAAGGTGGACCACCAAATGCAAATTCAATTTGGACTGACCTTGTTGAATCTGGACGTTCCGATATTATTGTAGCGAACACTTTTGTTGATGTTATCGCGCCTTTAGACGATCCTAGAAGTTCAGTTTTTATGGATGATAATCTAGATTCTTACCTAGGCGGGCCTTATGGAGGCAATAACCCATATGCTAACTTTACGCATTTGGGAACTATTTTTGAGCAACCAGATTTAGAAGGTGTTTTAATTAGTTATGAAGAAGTTGAATTTTTACAAGCAGAAGCTATTGCTCGTGGATTAGTTTCCGGTGATGCTGAAATGCATTACAATGCAGCTATTACTGCTTCTATAGCATATTGGACTGGTAGCACTACTGGTGCTGCAGCCTATATAGCACAACCTGCTGTAAAATATGATGCTGCTAATTGGAAAAAATCTATTGGTGAGCAAAAATGGATTGCTTTATTTGGCAAAGGATTTGAAGCATGGAGTAGCTGGAGATTGTTAGATTATCCTGCAATGAATACTGCAGAAATGTCTGGTCTTCCAGTACCTAGACGTTATTTATATGGTAATGATGATGCTCAAATTAATGGAGACAACTACGATGCAGCTTCTGCAGCAATCGGTGGTGATGCATTAGATTCAAGAGTTTTCTGGGATGTTACCGGTCAAGGAAACTAAAACGATATAATTTAGATTAGACACTTATTTTATATGTTAATTCCATCCCGAGAAATCGGGATGGTTTTTTTTATTTATATATCTTTGCACCCATGGAAAAAAGCAGCACAAAAATTTTTGGTTTAAGAGC
>CBDTUD010000136.1:0-3445 GCA_965363545.1 uncultured Flavobacteriaceae bacterium
AAACTATTTTTGTTGTTTTTTAAAAATTCTTTTTGCAACATTTCCAAACTTTTGACTGAGGCTTTTTGAATTACCCTTTCGCGAGGTTGTCCGAAATTAAATTCTTCTACCAAAACTCCATTTTCTGAGGCAATTGCAATAAAAACAACACCTACCGATTTATCTGTGTTATCTGTTGTTGGTCCTGCGTTACCCGTTGTCGCAATAGCGTAATCACTTTTAAAAATTCGTTTACAATTTACGGCCATCTCTTTTGCTACTTCTTGACTTACTACTGAATATTGGTCAATTGTCATACTAGATACTTGTAATATTTCTTCTTTCGCTTTCGCGGAATATGCAACGATTCCTCCTTTGAAAAATTTTGATGCACCCGCAACCGATGTTATCATTTTTGCTATATCGCCACCCGTACAACTTTCGGCTACAGCCAAAGTCTTACCTGAAGCACTAAAGAGTTTTTGCAATAATACCTCAATGGTATCTTTATCTTCATACCCAACAATGATATCACCAATAATGGCTTGCAGTTTTAGGATTTCTTCGGCAAGAGCACTTTCTAAAAATGCTTTATCTGTTCCTCTGGCACTTAAGCGTAAACGAACTTTACCGTAAGAAGGCAAAAAAGCCAATTTTATACACGACGGTAAAGCATCTTCCCAATCAGAAATTTTAACAGCAACAGCACTTTCACCCATACCATAAGTTAGGATGGTTTTATGTAAAATATATGGTAATTTATACGATCCTTGCAATTTTGGCAGAACGTGATTCAATAGCAAACTCTTCATTTCATTAGGCACACCTGGTAGTGAAACAAACACTTTATCGTTTTTATCAAACCACATTCCGGAGGCTGTACCGATATCATTTCTTAAAGCAACTGCCTTTTTTGGCAACATAGCTTGCTCAATATCTAAAGGAGTATATTTATACTTTATTCGACCAAATAAGATTTTAATATGCTCAACCACAGGTTCATTTAACACCAATTCATCATCAAAATAATCGGCTAGTGTTTTTTTGGTAATATCATCTTTAGTAGGTCCCAATCCACCAGTTAATATAATGATATCTACATTGTTTTCCGCTTCAGCGAGAGCCTTTAAAATATGTGTTTTATCATCTTGAATAGAAGTAATTTGGTAAACTCCCACTCCTATTTCATTCAATCTTTCGGCAATCCATTTTGAATTCGTATCGGTAATCTGACCGATCAATATTTCATCGCCAATGGTAATAATTTCTGCTTGCAAGTTTTTTATTTTTTTCAAAATTTGTTGCACAAAGATACGGAAGTGTTTTTCGAATTGGATAGAAACCTGTAGCTTTAGTTTACAGGCTATTATCGGTTTCGGAAATCTCACAAAAGAATTGGATTTTTTTAAATAAAACGAACAGATTAAAATTGAAAATAGTTAATCCAAATCAATTTTCACTATGCGCTTAATTCCATTTCTATTCATAACGATTCTGTACCTGTTATAGGCGACACCGTCAATAGTAAAATATTTTTGGACCATATTAATATGATATACCTTATTCGCAAATTTGGTAAAAGCCTCCCCTTTTTTAATTAAAATATAATCTTTTTTTGGGTCGTCCATATATTGAATAAACCGATGAAAATTAAATCGGGTAATATCGGTTAAACCAGATATATTATCGTCGGATAAATCGCTTCCAAATTTATTGGGATACAATATGATTTTCTTTTTGTACTGTAAAATTTGTTCTCCAAGTGATTCGAAATCAACATCTAAAATTAAATCCTTCATTCGGATTTTTTTTACTTTTCCATCCAGTTTTTTTAATGGTACAAAAACAAAATTCTCTTTAAAAAGCCCAACTCTTTTTGCAACAGAATTCATTATTTTTATTTTATAATCGTAAAAAAAGGAACTCGATTTGCTTACAAAAAGCATGCTTATCAAACCTTTAATTCTGTCTTTTAGCATATAACTTACCACCAATGCAATAAAAAATGGTGTCGTAAAGTTTCCGTAATTCTGTTGAAAATAAAAGGCAATTCCTGTAGAAAAAATCATAGCCAATCCAGCTGCTAAAGCTAAAATAGTTTGCTCGAAAACAGCGCCATCTTTACGAACATCTTGATTTAAGAAAAACACTCTGTCCATATATTTTTTCAACTGATTTCGACGGTATAGTAGCTCTTCCGGATTCACCGATTTATCCTTTGGCGAATCATACCCATGCTGTTTTTTATATTTTTGCTCGAAATTAATATAATTAATAATCCCATCTACTTTTCCTTTATAATCGCTTCTTTTATCTAAATTCATGTATAAATGCATCAATTGCAATTCAGCTGCATTACTAATGTGTTCATCTACAAAAAGAATGTCTTTTTTTATGGATTTTCCGACAGAAGACTGAACCACTTTCTCTACAATTACTCTAAAATCTACAAGAATTTTTTCTGTTTCTTGAACCAAATCTTGAATTTCAATTTTGGAAGGTTTTTTCTTTAGAATAATTTTTTCAACCTCTTCAAGCAACAAATTATTAAAAGTAGATGCAAACATCTTTATTTGCTGGGTATAACTAATTTTGCGCTTACCTATTTTATTTTGAAGTAAAGCAGCAGTACTTTGTTGAATTTTAAACAATAGGGATTTTTCACCATGACCTAAATCCTGTAAAGATTTATAATTAATATCATATTTTAAAAATAATCTAACATCGTTATAAAACTTAGATTTTGGATATTTTCTTTCGTTAATATTTAAAGTATCCGGGAAAAATAAAAAAGTAACGGTTGAATAAGAAGATTTTTTCTTCTTAAACACCACATCATAGGCTACCTCAATAACCACGCTAAATTTATCGTGTATTTTTATAGAACTCTTTACCATTTATAATTTTAGAATAATCCGTTCGGTGTAATATCTAGCCATTTAAAATAGGTCATTGCCATGATAATTGAAACTATCCAGGCAATTACTTGCATTGTAAAACCATATTTAAAAGTATCTGACCAGCTATAATGATTCGTTGAATATAATAACAATGCCGGTTTACTGTTGAAAGGTAATACATAAACATGTTCTATTAACATGGCAACCGGAAAAGCTAAACTTAATATCGGAAACCCAAAACGAACTGCAACCCCAATAGCAATAGGTACAAAAATCATTGTACGCATTGTTTTTGATTGCATGAATAAAGCGCTAAACACCATTACTCCAGTTAAAATTACGTACAACATCCAAAATGGTGTACTCTCTCCAAAACCTAAAGAATCAAAAAATGCGTTTACTGAAATGGATGGTAAATCGGTTACTTTAAAGCCAGCTCCTAAAGTATAGGCACCTGCAGAGAACAACAATAAATGCCAAGGAATATCAACATCATTCCATTCTACAATTCCTATTTTAGGTAATAAAGCGAAAATTGCACCTACAAATGCAACTGCTGTCGGACT
>CBDTUD010000137.1:0-3410 GCA_965363545.1 uncultured Flavobacteriaceae bacterium
AGGCATTTGCATTCCATCCTTCAAAATCATATTCTGCCATTTTAGGATACCATTGTGTCATGGAAAGTGCTATTCCTTCAGAATTATTTCTGCCCGAACGTCTAATTTGAACTGGTAATTGACCTATAAATAGCATGTCGAATGTTGCTTTTGTGCCGGAAAGAATAGGTTCGTTTAAAGTAACTTTTAAGATGGTGCCAATAACTTCGTATGCCACAGGTTTGCCATTTTGAGTTAAGGAAAGGATTTTTTGGTTCCCAATTTCATCTGGACTTAATTTTGCAATTTTACTTTCGTAAATAGGATTTTCTTTGGTGCCTATATTCTTTACCATTCTACGGTCAGGATCGACAACATTTTGTAATCTCATGTCCATTTCACTACCTGGTTGAAAAGCGTTGAATTGCAAATGATAAAAAACCTGGTAAAGGTCATCAGGCGAATTATTGGTATATATTAATTTTTGTTTTCCTTTGAATTGATAATTGTTTACATCCATATCAATATCCATTGTATAGTCTACATGCTGTTGCCAATAACTTGTATTTTGCGACCACATTAGGCTATTTAAAAAGAGAAAAACTAAAAGTATATATTTATTCATCCTACGATTATTAAGTTTTTTTTAAATTGAAAAACTACAAAAGTGTTATTACTTTTGTAGTTTTTAGTTTCATTATAAGGCGAAAGTATTATTTACCATTCACCATTTTATCTGCCATAACTAAGGCATTATAGGCATTTAACACTCTTCCGGAAACGGATAAATCACCAAAAGGAACTTTTTCACCATTTCCTCCTGGAAGTTTTACTTCCAAATCAACCTTTGTGCCTGAGTTCATCAAAATATGTTTTACTTGACTTGCAGATAATTGCGGATAGTAAGAACGAACTAAAGCAGCAACACCTGCAACTTCGGGAGCTGCCATTGAGGTACCTTGAAGTGATTGATATTCGTCTTTAGGTACCGTAGAATAAATTTCTAATCCCGGTGCGAAAAGGTCTACATTTACTTTACCATAATTAGAAAAAGTGGCTATTAAATCTTCGTCATAATGACGTGTCATTGCACCAATGGTGATAACGTTATCGGCATATTCTTTAATTTTGTCTTCTGCATCATTCGGAAAATTATCACTTTTATCAATATTTTTATGATCATTTCCCGCAGCGTGAACTAATAAAACATCTTTACTTGCAGCGTATTTTATTGCATCATACACCCATTCAGGATTTGGTGAGTAACTTTTACCAAAACTCATATTGATTACTTTTGCACCATTATCAACTGCATATCGAAGTGCTAGGGCAACATCTTTATCATACTCATCCCCATCTGGAACAGTTCTTACCGCTAATAATTTTACATTTTTTGCAACACCATTCATTCCTTTACCATTGTCTCTTGTTGCCAAAATGATTCCCGAAACATGCGTTCCATGCATTTCGTCATCTTTAGAACCAATAACAAAAGCATTCCCGTAAGGAACATCTTTAATGTCATAAGGATTATCGCCTGTAATTCTACCACTAAAATCTAAGTTGTACATCGTATGAACCTGACTACCATAATAATCAATCCCACCTTGCAATTGGTCTATTGCTTCTTGAACAGTTCCTCCTGATGAAATCACACGTACCAATAATGGATTTTGATCTTCGGCAGGTAATGAATTTAAATCCTCAAGAGTATATACTTCTTTATTGAATTTCTTTTGAGCAAATTCATCAGAATCTTTAAGCATTTTTTCAATACTTGTGTAGTACTCGTAATTTTTTGTAGCTTCATCAATTCTTTTCTCAAAGTCTTTTTTTACTTTTTGATATAAAGTATAATCGGTTTTATCGGCATTCGCAATTTGATCTTCTGTTTTTCCTTCGAATTTTTCGTTCAATTTTTTATACAGTCTAGTAACCTCCAATTGTTCTGGTGTTGCTTGTCCTTCACCTCCTAAAAAGTTCCATCCATAAACATCGTCAACATAACCATTTTTATCATCATCTAAATTGTTATCTGCAATTTCATCAATATTCACCCATTTAGAGGCAACTAAATCTTCGTGATCAATATCGATTCCTGAATCAACTACACCAACAACTACAGTTGTTCCTTTTTTATCTGCAATAAATTCATATGCTTTTTGTAAACTCATACCCGGTATAGAGTCGGTTGTAATATCTGCTGATGGCCAATCTCTAATTTCTTCTTTGGTCATGGTGCCTTTTTTGGCAGGAATTGTTATTGCGACATCTGAACCTTGAGGAACTGCCATACTATGAATAGATTTGGTAGAACTGCAACTTGCTAGTACGATTGCCAAACCTAGGCCTAAAATTAATTTCTTAATCATCTTTTTTATTTATTAAAGTTATTGTATAAAATTTGGTTGTATATTATTCGAAGACTTCTTTAAAAGTATAGGATTTATCCATTCGAACTCCTTTTTCAGTATGTTTGAGGGTACAGAGTTCATTTTGGGCATCATGCTCTAAAAAAAGATAATAATTCTCATCTGTAGCTTTTTGTAAAAAGGAAGCTTTTTCATCCATAGTGAGCAATGGTCGGGTATCATAACCCATGACATAAGGTAACGGAATATGACCAACTGTAGGTAGTAAATCTGCCGCAAATACAACGGTTTTGCCTTTATATTTAATATGCGGAATCATTTGCTTTTCTGTATGACCATCGGCAAAGAATATATCAAAACCTAGATCTGAATTTTGCAAAAACTTATTTTCAGGAATGGAAATAAAATTTAATTGTCCGCTATTTTCTATCGGATGAATATTTTCTTTTAAAAAGGAAGCTTTTTCGCGAACATTTGGCTCAATTGCCCATTTCCAATGGTTTTTATTACTCCAAAATTTAGCATTTTTAAACGCAGGTTCGTATCCTGTTTTATCTTTATTCCATTGTATGCTTCCGCCACAATGATCAAAGTGTAAATGTGTCAAAAAAACATCGGTAATATCATCTCTATGGAAACCTAATTTTGCGAGAGAACTGTCTAAAGTAGCATCCCCGAAAGGGTAATAATAGCTAAAGAATTTTTCTGGTTGTTTGTCGCCGGTCCCGGTATCAATCAAAATTAATCGGTTTCCATCTTCAATAAGCATACAGCGCAAAGCCATGTCAATCAGGTTATTACTGTCTGCAGGATTTGTTTTTTGCCAAATAACTTTAGGAACTACTCCAAACATGGCACCACCATCTAGTTTGAAATTTCCAGTTTCAATAGGATAAATTTTCATAGTTTTTGATAAGTGATGCAAATATCCAAAAAAAACCAGAAACGATTGTTAAATAAATCAAAAAAAAACCTCATGATAACATATGTTACATAAGGTTTTAGAAGAGGCGTCAAGCGGATTCGAACCGCTGTGGGAGCTTTTGCAGAGCCCAGCCT
>CBDTUD010000138.1:0-3385 GCA_965363545.1 uncultured Flavobacteriaceae bacterium
AGGCAATATATATATTATCTCATTCTTAAAAAAATTTTTTATTTAAATTTTTCTCTTAGTTTTCTTGTCACAATTGAATTTGTTTTTATATTTGCAAACCGAAAAACGGCATCCTATTTTATACATAAAATTGAGATAGATATTTTCTTTTTAATATAGGGAATAATGCTAAAAATGGCGAGGTAGCTCAGTTGGTTAGAGCGTCGGATTCATAACCCGGAGGTCTCGGGTTCAATTCCCGATCTCGCTACAATAAAACAATAAAAAAGTCAAGATTTAAATCTTGACTTTTTTTGTTATTTGATCTTTTGTATTATTACTAACAATCCTGATTACACTTGACTCTTTTCTTATACCGAATTTGTTACGTTTGTCTCGTTTTGCAGGTCATAAAGTGACTAATAACTACTTCCTATTTAAGCAATTGTAATCTTTTTGTCTAAATAAATATCCTGAATTAGATGTAGTAATTCGACCCCTTCTTGCATTGGTCTCTGAAATGCTTTTCTACCTGAAATAAGACCCATACCACCAGCTCTTTTATTAACTACCGCAGTAAAGGCTGCATCTTTAAAGTCATCTACACCAGAAGCACCACCTGAATTAATCAAACCAGCTCTGCCCATAAAACAGTTCGCAACCTGATACCGTGTAAGATCGATAGGATGATCTGTAGTCAATGTATTGTAAACGAGTTTACTGGTTTTTCCAAAATTTGGTAATGCGAGATAACCACCATTATTTTCGGGTTGTTTTTGCTTGATAATATCTGCTTCAATAGTGACCCCTAAATGGTTAGCTTGCCCAGTAAGGTCTGCACTTACGCTATAGTCTTTATCTGTTTTGAAAGCATCATTTCTAAGATAACACCATAAAACGGTAGCCATTCCTAACTCGTGCGCACGTTTAAAAGCGATGCTTGTTTCTTGTATTTGCCTATCCGATTCCTTTGAGCCAAAATAAATAGTAGCTCCTACGGCCACAGCTCCCAAATTCCAGGCTTGCTCCACTTGTGCAAAATAAATCTGGTCAAAAGTATTCGGAAAACTTAAGAGCTCATTATGGTTCAATTTTACCAGAAACGGTATTTTGTGCGCATATTTTCTTGAAATACTTCCCAGTACCCCAAGCGTAGATGCCACGGCATTACAACCACCTTCCATAGCCAGCTTTACGATATTTTCAGGATCAAAATATTCCGGATTTGGAGCAAAACTAGCTCCAGCAGAATGTTCAATACCCTGATCTACAGGTAGAATAGACATGTATCCTGTTCCAGAAAGTCTTCCATGATCAAAGATTTGCTGTAAACTTCCTAAAACCCTTGGGGATCGATCAGATGCCATACATACCTCATCAACAAAATTAGGTCCAGGCATGTGTAATTTTTCTTTTAGAATCGTAGTACTGTGATGATCTAAAAGGTAAGAAGAATTTTTTCCTAAAAGTTTTTCAATATCCATATCCTATTAATTTAATTATTTCTCAAATACATAAAAAAACAAATCAACTTAGAATACTTTTTTTATTGTGCTTATATTAAAGCAATGGATGATGCCTTATAAATTTAAAGCTATCAATTAAATTTGTCACGATCCTACCGGTAAAATATGAGCATTTTATGGTGTATTATATTAGTTGATGATTCCCCAACATTATCAATACATTATTAAACACATAAAGATAAGAAATTCTTATCGAATTTACTAGTTCTACCATACTTTATAGGTGCATTGGTAGTTGCATTTTGGTAAACCTACCACAGCCTTTTTTCTACCTATGGTAGCTAAGGTTCCTTTTTCGATATACTTGAACAGTTCTAATAGTTTATTCTCAAGTTGGTTTATACTATTCTTAGCCAATAGTTTCTCTTGTTGTTGGGCAACAGGTAGCTAACATGAGTAATCCTTTCTGATGAACTTTATACAGGTGCGATGCAACGTCACCAATAGCAAATACATTTTTAAATCCTACTACTTAATTGTATTCATTTATATATTTACTTCAACACAGCTACACTTAAAGTTGTTTCTTATTTTATTCTAGCTGCAAATTTCTTCACTATTTCTAAGGTGCTCAAATCCTTTTCATAAACGCCATACCAACCTTGTAGTTCATGTGGAGGATCACCGATTATCACATCCCCGATTTTCCAATATTCACCAGGTCTTGGCGGTGTACTATTTCCGGAATAGGACCAAAAATTAACCCCACAAACACCGGTACCTTCTCGATGCGAAGTGGCAACTTTTTCGAACAAATAAGTAAAAAAACGATCTCTCCAAAGCGTTGTGGCCTCAGGATCAAAGGATGAATTATCTCGTGCAATTCCAAATTCCTCTAATACAATTGGCTTATTTAATTTTTTTGCCGCTTCCAGATGATCATTCCAATAAGCATCTACTTTTTTCAAGGCCTCTTGATACACTTTTTCTCCTTGCGCAGGTTCAAACCAGCTCCAATTTTGCGGCCAAATATGCATGGAAATATAATCAACATTTGGATCGTCATTATCGAGTAAAACAGCAACACCTGCATCATAACTAGCCGTATTTCCTTCTGTACCCAAACAAACGAGATGATCCTTATCCAATTGTTTGATATAAGCAGCAGTTTTTCGTGTCCATTCTCTGTATTTTTCCGGAATGTCATAGCCTCTTGGTTCATTGGCAATTTCCCATGACATTACTGTTGGATCTTCCTTATAAAGAATTCCTGAAATTGAATTCTTCCTCAAAATGACTTTTTTAATATGGTCATCCATCATTTTTTGCGCCTTTTCATCCAAATAAAATTGCTTTGCATAGTCGGTAAAGTTTTGCCAAGAATATTCCGGATCTTGAGGAAAGGGAATAGTGTCGTTGCGACTCCATTTCAAATATTGCGGAAAGCCTCCACTCCATGTCCAAAAATTTCCTAAAACCATTACGGCCTTCATATTGCGTTTCTTCATTTCAATCAACAGAAAATCCAAACCTTGCCAAATATCTTCATTATAAACTCCTGGAGCAATTTGAAGAGCGGGAAGAGCACAATATTTCATATCGCTATCCGCCTCACTCGCCGCTAAAACTCTTAAATTGGTTATTCCTAAGTCCTGCAAATGATCCAAATCGTGAAGCAAACGATCTCTATCTCCACTTTTCGGCGCACCGAGATTCATACCTTGCCAATAGTTGGCTCCTAAAAATGAATATTCTATTGCATTTATATAAAATTTCTGATCCACACTAGTCACAAAACCCGCTTTGGCCTCTTGTGATTTTGCTAATTGGGGAATACTTAAAGAAATCAGAAATAGCAGTACGACTTTTTTCAGTATCATAATTTTTTAATTCAAGTTCTCCTTTTTATAATAATCTTGTAAAATAAAAAATGCTTTTTT
>CBDTUD010000139.1:0-3355 GCA_965363545.1 uncultured Flavobacteriaceae bacterium
CCAATGGATGATTAGCGGTACCGATGACGCGCGTGCCTAGACTTTGCAGGCGCTGCACTTGCTCAGCGCTGATAATACCAAAAGTAAAGCTGGCGACAGGGACAGGATTGTCATAGAGCACTTGTAGCTGATCTGCAAAGTTTAGCGCTGGGCGTGCAGGTAACTCTATTTCAATATTTTGCTGTTGATAATACTGATTTAGCCAAGCAGGCATTTCGCTATCCAAAGTGCTTGAATCATGCTCAGACAACACCATCAGATTGATCATAAAAGGGCGATCGGTGAGCGATTTAATAGTGTCAATTTGCTTATCTAAAACATCTGGCGCCGTCGTGCCAGACCCCAATGATCCCAATCCGCCAAAGTTACTAACTGTCGCCGCCAGCTCAGGCGTAGTCGCTCCTGCCATTGGTGCTTGAACTATAGGGTAGGTTAAATTAAGGGTATTCAGTAAGGTCATGACGGGCGTCCTTGTTATTTTATTAGGCGTTTTACATGACTTACTTTAGCAAAGCTGAAAGGCGTGCGTGTTAGGTATTGTTCATTTAGTTGCTGAATAGGAGGATGGGTTTTGGCTACAAAGCTGTAGCCAAATAAGAAGAAGTGAATAAAAGCTAATAAAATATTTGATCCATTTTATCTTTCACTTTTCGGAATTCATACTCATCCAAAATTATACTGGATTTAATAAACTCAAGAATAACTGAAAAATATTTTTTGTCAGTTTTAAAAAAATTTGTTACAGAAGTTTCAGTGTCTCCACGAGATGTATATAAATTTAGCAAAGCCATAATGATTTGATTAAATAACGAGTTTAGAGCATCTCTATAATCGTCAGGTCTATCTTTATCAAAAAACGAGCCAGTGAGAGTATCGCTAGTAAGATCAGATATCCATTCCGCGCTACTACTCTCTAATTTAATATCTATTTGCTGACGATTGTACTTTATAATAAAACCTATTATCGCAAGAACACACAACTTACCATTTTTAGCTATGTTGGAAGGCTTTTCACTCAAGTTTGATGATTTTACAAAATCATCATAGTAGTTCGCTAACTGTAGCAAATCTACAAGTGTGTCTTTATCATGGTTGCGTTTGAAAATGCTATTGTAAGTTCCGCGGTCAGAGAAAATTTTCTTCTTGTTGCTTCGAGCTGTTCCAGGACGTTGTAGTAGAACACTGAGAATCAATTGTCCTAATGCATCATTTTTTATTTTTTGCCAGCTTTGAATGTTTTTCTTTCTTAAAATACCTTCTCCACGTTTAATTTCAAGATATATTTTAGGTTCATGAGTTTTTAAATCTTGCTGTAAATTTCTCTGTTCGGGATAGTTAGATTTTAGATCTCTATCCGAAATAGGCTTTTGTGAGTTTGATGCCTCAGCAATTTCAGAGATAAAAACATTAAAGTAATCTTCTCCTCCATGGTCTGGCTTGACGATCTTGCAAGATATTGGGAAGTCTAAATCTTCATTCGAACCTTTGTAAGAACCTAGTATAGTTGTAGTTTGACACCCATTAATAATTGAGAAATCTTCTAACTTGATATTATCACCATCTAGGTGAAAGTCTTTGCAACCAATAATAATCCCATTATTCAAGAACCAGAATTTGTCTCGTTTTTTCTTAAGGGAACTGTTAATTTGATCATCAATTTTCTTATTCCTGACAAAGTATCTAAAATTTTGTTCAAATAAACCTTCGTCTCTATACTTATCATAAAGGTTTCTAACTGAAAGAGCTGAAATATTGACCAGTAAACCATTATCACCGTTCTTAATAAACCCATGCTCTTTATATATATCTACTTTTCCTTCCCTTACATATCTTTGCCCATTCTCAAAATTTTTTATTTGCTGTTCAACTTCATTTTTATAAAAGATAGATATCTCAAAATCTTCAAGCTCTTCTATTTTTTTTAGATGTAAAGATATCTCATCCCGATACTCTTCAGATTTGTTGGTATTAATGAATAATACTAACTCTATAGAAAAATTTTCATCTTCCACTGCATCGTCGTATTTTTCACGATATATACGTCTTAAATTCTTGTTATATGATCCTACCTTATCAGTTCTAAAATCCTTTACTGTTTGAGCCATTTTAGTGAAAATATCTTTAATCTCATCTTTTGAACTAAAATCTTTAACGTTCTTAGATTGAATTAAAACTAAGCTTTTGTATATATCACCTTCGTTTACAGCGATGAGATCAATTCCACCATCGTTTGCACCATCAGTATATGAGTTCTTAAAATCAGTAACATCGAATCTACCTTCATTATAAAAATATTTGTAGCAAATAGTACCAAATAAAAGCTCATCAGATAGGTTGATATCTATTTTATTTTTTGAAACAGATAACTCTTCTCTAATTATATTTATATAATGTTGCACAATATCACTCATAATTAACTGACCTTATATCTATTTAAAAAGTTTTCTAGTAGTAGTATTTTGATAAATAGTGTGAACATACAATATTTGTTGACAAATAACAACGACATTCTTAACATAAATTCTTGATCTAAATGAATAGTTATTTAAAATCTTATAGTAAAAAAGCCAGCTCTTAAATCTCTAAAAAGATAATTAAGAAAACTGACCCATTTTTATAATCTAACTGCTTAGCTTAAATGCTTAATTTGACTGCAATTTAATTCAACTGTAAAGAGCCCTTCGCATTCATCAGCAGCTCAACCACATCATCACCACTAATTTTTGTGAAGCGTTTATCAATGGCGGATTCTTCTACACCATTATGTTCCATACAGGCTCCGCAGACCAATACGTTACCACCTTTCTCTATAAAGGCTTCTAGCAAATCCTTAGCAGGGTCAAACGGTGCGCCGATATCGACGTTATCCAAAGCATTAGGCAATGCTAGGTGTACCGCGTCTACCATCAATATAACGGATGCAGAGTGACCTTTTTTAAGCGCGACACCCGCCATAGTAAAAGCTAAAGTAATTTTGCTTGGGTTTGATTCACTATTATCAAATAGCGTACCGACGTAATCCGTATTATTAACCATTTTATTTTCCTTATTAGACTGTGTTTACTTAGCTTCTTTTTAATTAAATAGTATTCGATTGAATATTCTACTCACTAATATCCTAACATTTATTATATGTATTTATATAATGTAATGTTATGGAATGGTAGTCTTAAGGTTAATTTATGGTGAAAAATGATTAAAAGTAAGTTTGCGATTAGCCTAACCTAAAGGCGGCCACGGACGGTCATTATCACTCTCAATCCATTCGGCTACATAGCCGGTCGGCGGCATATTCCAATCAGATTTACCCATCGCATCCAGCACTTCTTGAGTATCGATAACGCGCCCTTTACTG
>CBDTUD010000140.1:0-3284 GCA_965363545.1 uncultured Flavobacteriaceae bacterium
AATCCCTATTCATCTTCATTTTTTTCCCATTCCCAAAGCCTGCCATCTATCTGTTGCCATTTGGGAAGCTCGTCATCTGCTTTCAACTTAATTAAGCTCGTTGGCACCCTGACTTCCCATGGTTCACCATAAGGGACTGGAGATTTGTCACTATGACCAGCTCTTTCTTTAATTTGATTTATAATCGAGAAATACAGCGGATCACCTATTTGGGGAGGAGATTCACCATCCCAAATCTCACCTGTATGCAGATAATGAGCGACAGCTTCTTCATATCCTAAGCGTACTGGCACGATGACTCTTGCAGAGCCAGCTTGCATGAATTGTTGAAACTCGTAGTTAGGGTCATCAAATCTAAATTTATCTTCCCATCGGCTATAAGAAGACCAAAAATATGGATAAAACGCGTATTGCATTTGCGCCCACTCAAACGCCTGCTCAAAGAAGCGTATGAACTCTCCCTGAATCTTAGCTTTGGATCTATCGATAGTCGGTGGGGTAGTGTTTGTATTCACTGAATAATTTTGGTCATAAGGGGCTTTAGAAGTTGCATTATCTGTAAAGATAGAGATAGCATGTTTCTTTATCTCAGTCAGCATGACTTGCTTTTGTTTGCTTGGTGGAACCCCATAAGCGTCTTGAGTTAAGTTTTCTCTGGCTTTTTGCTCAGCATTGAATTGAGCTAATTTACTTTCGTAGTCTAAGAGCTGATCTTCATAGGATAAATATAACGAATCGAATGTAGTAAGTTGCCACTGCTGAATTAATTCATCTGATGGCTCGCAAGTAATGGCTATCGATATAGTATGGTTGGCTGAATCTTGAGAAGAGTAAGAAATTTTGAACTTGCTTTGATCACTTAGTATTTTGTAGCGATCGTCTTCATTTATAATAAAGCTGTCTGAGCACTCAAATAAATTGTTAGCTCGACCTTCATACCGCGAATTAAAAAAATCCGTACTAACATTATATAGCCTATGTATTTTGGCTCCAAAGTCGAAATTAAAAAATAAATATGGACTGTTTCTGTTATCAGAGTAGGCCTGAATGTTCAATTCGACTTTTATTGGCAAGTGCTTTTTAGGAATATCAATATCCAGAACAGCCGGAGGATAAAATTGCCATCCCTCTGTCGATCCTGAGTTTTCTGCCGCCCAATCACGGTTACCAGCATCAGTCTCTTCCGCTTTAGGTTGTACATACGAAAATGTGACGACTTTGGTAGTCGGTGGTGGTGCAATACCTGTAGCCCCATAAGTCTTTGCAAGATTTGCGTAATGTAGCGGATTAATAGCATCGGGTCTTCCTGAAATCACGTACTTAACATGTGTGGTTTCTATTTCAAACGGATTATTAAGATTGAATGTTGGCTTTTTTAGGGTAAATCCACTTTGCATTTCACTGTATTTGTTAAAATGCCATAAGTATGAGGCAGGTTCTGGAATCATTAAATCGAACATTTGCCTTAACCCGTAATCAAACACCTGCGCTCTATAGACTTTATCTACAAATTGATAAATCCCACTGAAATGTACTGCTTCAGCCGCTTCAGGTCCTTCAGCTGTTTTATTGGTGAAGGAATGCAGGTTTTTAGTTTCATTCTCTTTAAGAATTTTAGTAATGCGCTCTTCTCGTACACGCTCATTCACACGCTCTAAAGAGCGATCCATAATGTCTTTTGCATACTCAGAGGCTGTCTTGTTTTCAGTTTCTGTCTCCAATCCATATTCATATGACAAATTAGAACTAAATTCTACTGCTGGTCCAAGCTTCCCAGAGACAGACAGCTGCGCACCAAATTTATGATCTTCTTTGATGGTTTTACTCGTTTCGCGATTCATCTCAAAACGTTCTTTATTTTCTTGCTCTTTTTCGCTCTCTATTGTTCTTTCATTTTCAAAGGTTAGAGTCTCTTCGAAACGGTCTAAAAACCTGTGTTCACGAGTACGGGTTTCGCCTTTCATCACATTTTCTATGTGAGCGACATCCGTTTCTTCATATCTCAAAAGATGCTGTTTTACAACTAGTAAATGTTCTTTACCAACACTCTTAATAAAAGGTTTGTTAGATCTACCAAATAAAAATGCTAATAGAGTATCTCGGAAAGATAACTGAATATGTGCTTTTATCAGCGTCTGATAAGCTAGATATAGGTTACGGTTTTGTTTACTTAGGACTTTCTGACTGCTGTAACTGGTGAAATATACAAGGTTAGATAGAATGTTTAAGTCGTTCTTGAACGTGTCAGACTCAACATCAATGTAATTACTTTTGGCAACTTCATAGAAGTGAAGGACTTTTGGAATTGTTGATTGATTGAGATGAGTTGTGCTTTGAACGTCCTGATTTAGTAACTTATCTAAGTTTTTAATAATTAGTTCACCATACTTTAGGTGTTTAATATCAAAATTCAAAGCAGTTAAAAATGCTTCAGATTTTTCTCGCTTTACCTCTAGACTTTCATCTTGAGTCTCTATTATCTCAGGTGTTTTGGTTAATGGGAAAGGACTAAGAATGTTTGCAGGTTTTAGTTCAATAAACTTGAAAACGTCATTTAACGTGCTTTCGTTAATCATGATATGCCCCTTAACACTTTCTACAAATAAAAGTATATTAATTATTTAGCGTCATTTTCAACGCTACTAATTAATTGACTTAGCTTAGAAAACTTTACTTTTCAACATGTGCCTTGATTAAATTAATAAAAATTTATTTCCAATCAGTTGAAAAATGTAATTAAGTAAGTTGAGACATTTAATGATTCTATGTGTAAAATATTAAGTACAGAGTATTAAACTAGAAATAAAAAATGTTTAGAACTAATTATGTTATTGCTATCTTAAAAAATATCGTTTCTCTATAAATGTTTTAGTACCTTAAACTTATAAAGGAATTAAAATATCTAGCCAGTTCATAGCCGTTTATTCAACTTATTCTGCTCACTTAAGGTGATATTTGATTACTTAATATACGAATTGCTCACTTAATATACAATTTTATATTGCACATGATCAATGTATAATGTCAAGTAAAAATATATTTAATTTATATATAGTCTAAAAAGATTTCAAGCTATTTTATACACACGCCTACTAAAAATAAAAAGCCCCAGTCTACGAATAGGCTGGGGTTTTGTTTTAAAAATGAATAATAAGGTTCTTATTTAGACGGTTTATCATCTTTATTCAGCTGTACATATTTATCAAAGTTTTGTGCGTAGTCAGTTAGGTTGTCGCTTAGCATCTGACGGTACTGCTTGACATAAAACTCTACGATGTCGTCTT
>CBDTUD010000141.1:0-3254 GCA_965363545.1 uncultured Flavobacteriaceae bacterium
GTCAAAGCGATGTTTTCAGACGTCAAATTCCAATCATAATGACGATTAAAGAAGCCGACCAACGCCTCGATAAACCCAGCATCGCCCTGCGGATTAGAATAATTCGCCATGCTAATAATAGCGCTACTATTGGCCTCACCCGTATCATTATCATTACCAAGTGCTTTATAAGTCTCTAAAAATAGCTCATTAACGGCATCAATTTTGGCAGGGTTACCACCGCCCAACATGTTGACTGGCTGATCGCTTTTTAGCGCATCGCCCAAGTCATCCATCAATTGCGAGATACCAGTGGGCTGGGTAAATTTTTGACCGAACTTTGAGAATTTCATAGAGTTACCATGCTATTTTGGAGGGTTTTATAAGGTGTTATTTAATCGATAAAGTGGGGGCTAGTATAACAAATGAGGGCTAGGTAATCCCCCCAATAAATAAGCAAAGCGCATGGCTGATATTGGTGTATGTGCTTATATATCGAATGAATCAAAAAACGCCCTCTACAGGAATAGAAGGCGATTGAGGTTTCAGAAAGACATATTTGTAGCTAATCCCGCTTTACGCTTGTAGTTGGTAAGCTGGCAATCTACTATTATCGATATTACATTGAGATTAACTGAGATAGCTATGTTAGCAACTGTTGTCAATAAGCCTTGGAATGTACCTTCTAGCTCTGTAAGTGAGGTTATTCTTATAAAAGATAACTGGAATGACTATGGTTTTTATACTACTTTTTCTTTAGTTATATTTGATGAACAGGGGTTAAAGCATGAAATGGGTCTCGTTCAAATAGCTTTTAAAGGACAAGAAGAAGCTCAACATACTTACTCTATAATCGACAAAGAGTTCACAAAGTTAGATAAAAAATATTTTTCCATAGGTGGAAGTGTTGATTATTATAGTAAATTTAACCAGCTTACAGAAAGTTTAAAAAATACTATATTAATTTCTCTTAGAGATATCGCATATAATATTGATATTATTAAAGATGTTGAAGGTGAAGCGGTGTTCGAGACATCTTTGTTGAGGAGTGTCAGTTTAACGACCATAAAAAATCAATATAATAGAATATTAAATGGTAACGCTCCGCTAACTGAGTTTAAATTTAAGTTTCTACGTAAAAATATGGATAGTTTTTCAGATATTGCTCTAAATTTTGAAGTTTATCCAGAGTCTAAGCCTAATACTAATATTCATGTGCTTATTGGCAGAAATGGTATAGGAAAAACTACTATATTGAATGGAATGATTGATGCTGTGATAGGAGTTCATAGTCCAAATTATAGGTTTGTTACTGAAGATTTTTATGTAGGAGAGATGGATATCTCTAAAGATTACTTTAGTAGAATGGTTTCAGTTTCATTTAGTGCGTTTGATCCTTTTAAACCTTATAAAGAACAGAATGATCCTACAAAAGGTACTCGTTATAGCTACATAGGCTTAAAGAGTAATGGCAAAAAAGAAGGTCTTAAAAATATTAATGAGTTGTATTTTGAATTTATTAAAGCACTCAAAGTATGTCTTCATTTGAAAAAAAATCGATGGTTAAGTGCAATTCAAACTTTAGAGTCTGACAGTAATTTTTCTGAAATGAATTTGAAAGAATTAGTTAATTATACAAAGGATGAACTTGAAGAAAAAGCATTAGAGAAAATTCAAATTATGAGTTCAGGTCACGCAATTGTACTAATCATTTTAACTCAGTTATTGGCTACCGTGGAAGAAAAAACTCTAGTACTGCTCGATGAACCTGAGAGTCATTTACACCCTCCATTATTATCAGCTTTTATAAGAACTCTATCGGACATACTAATTTATCATAATGGAGTGGCTATAATTGCTACGCACTCACCTGTTGTACTACAAGAAGTACCGAAGTCATGTGTATGGAAAATAATAAGAACAGGTAATGAGTCTATATGTTCTCGTCCTAATATTGAAACTTTTGGTGAGAATGTTGGCACTTTAACTAGAGATGTATTCGGCTTAGAGGTTGAAAAATCAGGTTTCTATAATTTACTAGCAGAGTCTGTATCGAATGGTGGAACTTATCAAAGTATTATTGATGATTACGAAAATCAACTTGGTCTAGAAGGTAGGTTGATTCTTAAGTCGTTACTGCGTTCGAAGGGTAGTGAGTAAAGAATGAAAAAACTTAGTATGAATTTCCCCTCTCATGTCGATGTGATTCAAGTTTGCTGTGACGGCATAATTAAAAACATAAACTTAAAGAAACGATTAGAAAATGCAAAAATTATTATGTCAAATTCATTCATTGACTATAATAATAAAGCTGTCCTACAAGAACTTTATTCCATTAAAGGCTATAGTAAAAGTAAAGATATTGATCCAACAGTCCTTTCAAACTTATTACATTCAGAGCTAACATACGTATATACAACCTTTTTTGCTAAACGAGGTAAGCCAGGGCGTCAGATATACGACAAAATTATGGTTAATGCTAAAGGCATATGCCCTTATTGCGGTATAAGCTCGCCTATTGAACTAGATCATTATTTACCTAAATCTAAATTTCCACAGTTTTCTATTCTACCTCTAAATTTGGTACCTTCCTGTGAACGTTGTAATAAGTATGGAAAAGGTACCAGTTTTGCTAAAAATAAAGGTGGTCAGATTTTACATCCATATTTAGATCATAATTTATATTATGATAATCGCTGGATGAGCGCAAATCTGGAAAATAATGGAGCTGATGATATAACTATAAATTACTATACTGACCCGCCAGATAGCTGGGATAGCGTTCATAAAGATAGAGTAAAGACTCATTTTTGCATATTCAATTTACAGCAAAGATATTCTACCTCGGCAGGAGAAGAGCTTAGTACCTTACTTCCCCAAATATACTCTATGAAGTGTAAAGGGTATGATACAGATGATGTGTGTGAAGTTTTATTAGACCCAGTAATTCAAGCACCTAGTATGTCAAAAAATCATTGGAAGAGAGTTATGTATATAGCGGTTAGAAACTATATTCAAGCTCAGCGAACTTTAGACGTATTTATCTGATAGGTTATTAATCCCGCAGCTCATTACCAAAAATAAAAGGCTAGACATTTAGTCTAGCTTTTTATGACTTTTGTCTTAAACCATCGCCCTGACCCGTGCCATAATCCCGCGACCAATCACCAATCTCACATAAATAATAGCGATAGCAAACAGTAGCGCGATTAATAACGCACCGCCAATGCCTAAGTTTACCCACGGCACGCTAAAGCGTAGATTGAACCATTGGG
>CBDTUD010000142.1:0-3209 GCA_965363545.1 uncultured Flavobacteriaceae bacterium
AAATCCCATTTCTTTGGCGTTTATTATACCAGAAATGGGATTTAAATTTTTTCATGTTATATTTTTATAGATGGTCTTTATAATCTACAGAACCTTCTTCGATAGCATCGTCTTTTTTATTGATAGCATTCATGTATCGGTTCAGTTCTTTACGAACAACCGGAGTTAGTAATAATACGCCAATTATATTTGGCACAACCATGGCAAAAATCATGGCATCCGAGAAATCGATTACTGCACCTAAACTGATTGAAGCTCCGATGACAACGAAAATTAAAAACAAGACTTTATATACCAAATCTGTAAGTTTTCCCTTCCCGAAAAGGTAAACCCAACCCTGCATA
The DNA here is from genome assembly GCA_965363545.1 of uncultured Flavobacteriaceae bacterium. GTDB lineage: Bacteria > Bacteroidota > Bacteroidia > Flavobacteriales > Flavobacteriaceae > Lutimonas. The sequence continues at coordinate 345 of CBDTUD010000142.1, forward strand.
CCGTAATAAGACCAAGAAATCATGGTTGAGAATGCAAAAAGAATAACTGCAATGGTTAAAATTATTGAAAAATGTGGAATAACGCTATCAAACGCTACCGCAGTAATTTCAACACCTTGTGTGATTTCTACACCATAATCCATGAATTGCCCGTCAAAATTGGTAATTATAATTACTAAAGCAGTCATGGTACAAATTACAACGGTGTCGACAAAAGGCTCTAAAAGGGCAACAATTCCTTCACTTGCAGGGTAACGAGTTCGAACCGCAGAGTGTGCAATAGCAGCTGATCCTACACCTGCTTCATTAGAGAAAGCACCACGTCGAATACCTTGAATCATCACACCGATCAATCCGCCTGCAATTCCCAATCCAGAAAAAGCACCCTCATAAATGAGTAAAAAAGCATCGCCTATATGTTTGTAATTTACCCCTAAAATAATTAGAGAAGCTAATACATAGATACCAGCCATGAAAGGCACTATTTTTTCGGTTACAGATGCGATTCTTTTAATACCGCCAATAATCACAACTGCCACGATAATTGCCATTACAATACCAAAATAAAAACCACCGTTGCCACCCTCAATATTAAATAATTTAACAAATTGTGCGGCAGCTTGATTGGCTTGAAACATATTTCCACCTCCAAAAGAACCTCCAATTACAAAAACAGCAAAAACTACTGCAAGAACTTTGCCCAAACCACCCATTCCTTTTTCACCAAGTCCTTTTTTTAAGTAGTACATCGGGCCACCGTAAACCGTTCCATCTTCTCCAACATCTCTATATTTTACCCCTAAAGTACACTCTGCAAATTTGGAAGCCATTCCAAGAAATCCTGCTAGAATCATCCAAAAAGTTGCACCCGGACCTCCAATTGAAAGTGCTACTGCAACACCTGCAATATTTCCTAAACCTACAGTTGCAGATAGCGCAGCGGTTAAAGCTTGAAAATGAGAGACTTCACCATCAGCACCGTCATCACGTAAAGTTTCGATAATATTGTGGTGATCATTGTCGGTAACATCCCCGTAAAGGGTATCAGCACCATGTTTTTCAATATCTTCATATTTACCTCTAACTACTTGAAGGGCAGTTCTAAATCCAGTAATGTTAATTAACTTAAAATAGACTGTAAAATAAAGAGCTCCACCAATTAAAATAATGAGTACCCACGGAATTCTAAAGGTTTCAGAAAAGGGAATTTCATAAAAAATGGCATCAACAAACCATCCGGTATATTCTTTGAAAACTGTATCGATTTTTTCTACAGTAGTTTGTTCTTGCGCAAAAATTGCTAATGGAAGTACAAAAAGTAAGATACTTAGTAGTGTTTTCTTCATTGGAAAGTTTTAGTTAGAATTTTGATGTCGCAATATCCAAAAAAAAACAGCTCGTTACAAGAAAAATGGATAAAATATGCAGAAGTATAACAAAATTCGAAATGTTTTTATGACTTTATTTTGAAAGTGTTAATACAGCGACGAATTTAAATAAAGCTTTTATTTAACTATTTTTCTGGTTAGTTTTGTTCTATAGTTCAAAGTAGATTTTAACATTTGAATTCTCGAACAATAATTGAATTAATTATGGGTAAAACAGTAGTTTTAGGAGCTTCACTAAAAAGTGATCGGTATTCAAATATGGCGATACACGATTTGGTTGCAGCTAACGAAACAGTTATCGGAATCGGTTTGCAAAAAGGAGTGGTTGAAGGAGTCAACATTTCAAATGAAATGTTGCCCATTGAAAATGTAGATACCGTTACTTTATATGTGAGTGCGAAAAATCAGGCTGTTTATTATGATTATGTGCTTGGCTTACATCCGAAGCGAGTAATTTTCAACCCCGGAACCAGAAATAAGGAATTGGAAGATTTGTTAATTAAAAACAATATTGCTTTTGAACATGCCTGTACTTTGGTGCTTTTAAAAACCGGACAATATTAATTCTCAATTGAAAATATTTCACCTTCCTCAGCCAGCTCGGTATTTTGAAAAACAGTTTGAGCTTCGTCTTTGAAAACTTCCAGATTTTTATATCGACTGGAATAATGTCCTAAAATTAATTTTGTGACTTCTGCTTTTTTTGCAATCGTGGCTGCTTGTAAAGCTGTGCTGTGTTTTGTTTTTTCTGCCAATTCTGCATTATCTTCTAAAAAAGTAGACTCGTGGTACAATAAATTAACGTTTTTAATAAAAGAAACTATTTCTTCATTATAAGCAGTGTCACTACAATAGGCATAGCTTAAAGGTTTTGGCGGGTCAATGGTGAGATTCTTATTCAATAATATTTGTCCATTTTCTTTTACAAAGTCTTTTCCTTTTTTTAGATTTTGATAGTCACATATTTCAATTTCTTCTTCGTGAAGAATTTTAGACATATCTAATTTTCTATCACCAGGTTTTTCTTTGAATAGAAATCCGTTGGTATAAATTCTGTGTTTTAAAGGAATTGTAAAAACGGTTACTTTATCATCTTCAAAAATTAATTCATTTTTTTTAGATTTCAATATATGAAAGTAAAGCGGGTACTGAACCCATGACTTTGTTAATTTGAGCTGTAAATTAATGATTTCTTCAGCTCCTTTAGGTGCGAAAATGTGTAACTCGGTTTGTCTGTTGAGCATGCCGAATGTTGAAATCAGACCAATTAAACCAAAAAAATGATCACCATGTAAATGAGAAATAAAAACATGTTTTATTTTAGAAAACTTCACTTTGAATTTACGCAATTGGGTTTGGGTGCCTTCACCGCAATCTATTAAAAAAAAATGATTGTTGATTTCTAATACTTGAGAAGTAGGGTGCGCAAAAGTTCGGGGTGTAGCCGAGTGACATCCTAATATGGTGAGTTTTAAAC
>CBDTUD010000143.1:0-3192 GCA_965363545.1 uncultured Flavobacteriaceae bacterium
ACTGCTGAGCTCAGCCGTCTGAGTAAGGCGCAAGAGAAGCTCCAAAAGCAAGCTGGTGGTATCTCGCGTAAGCTGGGTAATGAAGGCTTTGTCAGTAAAGCACCTGCGGAAGTGGTAGAGGCTGAGAAAGTGAAGCTTGAAGAGCTGGAAGGGCAGCTTAAGACTATGGCAGGGCAGATGGAGCAGTTGAGGGCGTTACAGCCTTAGTTGTAACTTTTTTTATTTACAATAATACTTTTATATAAAGGAATCGCATATGAAAGCGAAGGATTTGTTTCACTCTCAACATGGCGAATTAAAAAATAAAGTTAGAACTGTTAAAGACTTGATTCGTTTTATTGAAACGAAAGAAAATAAGGACGTATCTAATTATTCAATATTTCTTGGTGCTGGAGCGTCACGAAGTTCAGGCGTATCAACAGCACATGAACTTATTGAAGTTTGGATGAAAGAACTATATGAGCGTTATCGAGGAGAGGTTTTTGAAGCGTCTGATATAAATGATGGTAATCATAGTGAATTAGTAAGTTTCTTTGAAAGAGAACACTCAAGCTGGTTTGATTCTTCGAATGCATATTCTTCTTTATTTGAAAGAAAGTTTGATTTAGCACCTCAGCGAAGAAGATTTGTAGAACAAGAAGTAGATGGAAAACTTCCGTCTATTGGTTATGCATATCTTGTTTCTCTTGTGGAGAATAATTTTTTTAATGCTATTTTTACAACAAACTTTGATGACTTGCTTAATGAAGCTTTTTATCAGCTATCTAGTACACGTCCAATTGTTTGTGCTCATGATTCATCCGTTCATTCAATCTCAGTATCGTCTAAACGTCCAAAAATAATAAAACTACATGGTGATTACCTATTTGAAAATATAAAAAGCACCTTGAGAGAGACAGAATCACTAGAAGTTAATACTAAGGACAAGTTAATTGAGTTCTGTAAAGAGTATGGTCTAATTGTCGTAGGGTATGCTGGTAATGACCGTTCAATAATGGATATATTAGACTACTTAATTAAGAACGATACTTATTTAAGAAATGGGATATATTGGTGTGTTAGAAAAGAGGACGATATTAGTCCTACTCTTAAAAATCTATTTTGGAAAGAGAGAATATACCCTGTATTAATTGATGGGTTCGATGAGTTTTTTGCTGAAGTACACCATCAATTATTACCAAATACTAAGTTTTTAAACAATTATAAGGAATCTAAACAGCAGAAGATAATACAGAAGATATTAGAAAATAGGGAAAGCTACAGCGGTGAATATATTACTAAGGATATAATATATCTTGAGTTTGAGTCTGAGAGACAGGATTTTTCTTACTCATTAACTGAAGACTTGGATATGCCAGATGATATGACTAAGCTAAAAACTAAGTTTAGAAGTACTAAGAAACTCATGGAAATTGATAAGCTCGCTTCAGATAGTATTGAAGATGCATATAATATGGCAAAAAAAGTATTGAATGAAGAAAGCTCAGAAGTGCTAAAAAACAATATTTTACAGAAGCTGATTAACTACTCTCTACAATTAAAAGAGCATGATGAGTACGACAAGTGGGTCGACTCTCTAATCAAACTAGATCCATACCGTCTTGATTTTTATAAAGTAAAATTTGAAAATGTTACTGTAGCAGAAGATAAATATTATATGTCTATTGATCTGATGGACAAGTTTTTGAATGATTTTAATTATTACAATTATATTTCAGTCTTAGGTTTTGATGCTTTTGACTCAAACAATAATAATAAGAATGATGAGTTTCTTCTTAATATTGAAGAGTATATTAAAACTAGCTTAAAGTTAAATCCTAGTTTAGAAAACGTAGCTTGGAAACATAAGATTAAATTATTGTTTAAAAGGTATGGTTTGTCACTAGATAAAAGTAAAAAATCTGAAATACAACAAGATGCATATAACTTTGTCCAGAAAGCTAAAAAAATTAATTCTCATGATGTGGATTTTTTAGATCTAGAGGTTTATTTCGTTAATCTATTCGATGCTAAGGTGCATGCATCCTCCTTGGTAACTGATTTGTTCATGAACTATGAACAGACTAATAAGTCTAACAAGTATAGGATTTCTATCCTTTTGAATAAATTGTTTAGTAATACTGATTTGGATACTCCTTTAAGTGAGAAAGTAAAGTTTTATAAGGATTATGTTGCTTTCGAGGATTCTACACCTATTGAGTCTATTCTTACTAAGATAGAAATTTTGTTTTTGAACCAAGCTGATACTAGTAAGTTATCTGGTATGATAGAAAAAATTATTAAAACACGTAATTTTTTCGATGAGCTAGAACGAATAGTAACTTTAGCACGTTATATAAACCCATCTCTTATAGATAGAGTGGAAAACCTAATAAATGCTAAGTCTTCTGATATAAAACCTAAATACTATTATAAGTTTCTAACTACAATATATAGTGCAAAATTAAATTATAAAGAAGCATTAAAGTCTTTTGAGAAACAATATGAATATCAGGCTATAGATGGTAGTTATTTTTCTACAAAAAGCTACTTACTTTTGAAAAGTCAGTTATACGAAAAAGTTACTGATCTTAAAGAGTATTATGAATCTAAGAGTTTTGACTTTGAAGAAGATTATAACGTATTACTAATTAACTCAATGTATGCTAATAAGGTTTCTAACGAGGTGGGATATGACGAAAATTTACTAAGGAAGTTGTCGTCTAGCGAAAATAAATTAATTAAAACGGCATCCCGCTTACTAGTCGATAACACTAGGGCTCAAGCAATAAAAAATATAGTAACAATGGTTAAAGAAGATCCTAGAAACTATTTTATGTTTGAAAACTGGGAGATTTTAACAGATGAAGAACTAAACGATATTAGAGGTAAAATAGAAGTTAATACTCAGATTAATAATTTTATATAGATATTCGAAGATTGGATGTAAGTTACTTATATTTGATCAGATATGTAAACTTTAGAGTGTTTTTATTCGTTATATAAAAATCCTTATCATGAAGTAGTTTTATCACTTCATTTAGCAATAAGAAACCGCCCACAAAACTGTGAGCGGTTTTTTATACTAAAAAATCACATCAGACACTAAGCACACACGACTCACTGAGCACACCAGCAGCACGTGCACCATTGACTAGCACCGCCACACCAAAGCTGCACCTTAGACATTTTATTACAAATCAAAGCGATAGG
>CBDTUD010000144.1:0-3171 GCA_965363545.1 uncultured Flavobacteriaceae bacterium
GTGACGTTTTGGTAATTCCAGGTAATGTGCCTCATGAAGCCTTGATGATTGGAGAAGTTGAAGAAATTGATACTTGGTCACCAATTCGAAAAGATTGGTTAGATGGTACAGATGATTATTTAAAAAAATAAGACTATGGATTTTGGTTTAAAAAACAAAATAGCGTTTATCGGTGGCTCAAGTCAAGGTCTCGGTAAAAGTGTTGCTTTGGAATTAGCAAAAGAAGGAGCTCATGTCATTATTTGCGGTAGAAATAAAGAAACTTTAGAAAATACAAAAAGAGAAATTGAAAAGGTTGGTAGTGGAGAAGTAATGGCCTTAGTTGGCGATTTATCTATATCCGTTGAACGGGATAAAATGATTGCACAAGTTCTTGAGCATTTCAAAAAAGTGGATATTTTAGTAACTAACACCGGCGGACCACCAAGCGGGAAATTTGAAGAGCTAGATGCCAAAGACTGGCAAAAAACTTACGAATTACTTTTAGGAAGCGCTGTTGCATTGATTAAAGGGTTTTTACCTGGTATGAAAGAACAACAATGGGGAAGAATCATTACGATTACCTCGCAAGCGGTTAAGCAGCCGGTTGCTAACTTGATTTTATCAAACTCCGTGCGATCTTCGGTGGTTGGATTGATGAAAACCCTAGCAAGTGAATTTGGGTCGTTTAATATTACAGTTAACAATGTTATGCCTGGTTATACAAAAACGAACCGATTACAAACTCTACTTGAAAAAAATCCAGAAATGAAAAAGGCTGTAGATGAAATTCCGTTGCAAAGATTCGCAAATCCTGAAGAATTTGCTGCAGCTGTGACATTTTTAGCAAGCGAAAGAGCTAGTTATATCACAGGAGTTTCATTGCCTGTAGATGGTGGCTGGATAAAAAGTGTTTAAAATATGATAAAAATAGACTTAGACGATAAAAAGATTTTAGTTACTGGAGCTTCTGATGGTATTGGAAAAGCAGTTTCCGAATTTTTAATGCAAATGGGAGCTCAGGTAGCTGTTCATTATAATAGCAATAAAGAATCGGCCCAAGAATTGGTAAAACGTTACCCTAAAACAAATTCTAAAATTTTTCAAGCAGATTTAGCTAAAAAACAAGAGGTAATTCGCTTATTTGAAGAAGTAGAAAAAGAATTCCGAGAAATCGATGTTATTATTTTAAATGCCGGCGTCTTTATGAAACATCCAATACATGAAACGGTAGAAAACTGGTATGAAATTTGGAAAAAAACGATGGATATCAATTTAAATTCCGTTGGTTTACTCACAAAATTAGGTCTTGATCATTTTTTGAAAAAAGCGGACGGACGATTTATTTATATAGGTAGTCGAGCGGTTTTTCGAGGAGAAACTCAAGAATATTTAGCATATGCGGCTTCCAAAGGAGGTTTGGTTTCTCTAGCGAGAAGTGTCGCCCGATCTTTTGGTAAAAATAATATCAAATCTTTTATCGTTTCTCCTGGTTTTACTAGAACACAAATGGCAGAAAGTTTTATTGCTACTTATGGGGAAGAAAGAGTGTTGAATGAAATTGCTTTGAATACCTTGACAACACCTCAAGATTTAGCGCCGATGATTGGTTTGATGTGTAGCGGAATGATGGATCACGCTACAGGTGCTACCATTGATGTGAATGCCGGTAGCCATATTCGATAATTATTTAGATGTAATTTAACATTTTATAAAGGAATTATTTATTGCAATATTATTTTTTAGTTTCAGTTAAGCAGTTTTTAAAATAATTTTAGAAAAATGAAAATAAATCAAAATTTCAACCGACTCCGATTAGAACATAACAAGCATGATGTTTTGCCTTTAAATAAGTTTTTATGGAGACTGTTTCATTATTTTTCAATTTCAATGATACTGATAATTTTTTCATTAGGTATTGGCACGTTGGGATATTATTATTTTGGTAAAATTTCTCGGATAGATGCTTTTTATAATGCCTCAATGATTTTAACAGGAATGGGGCCGGTTAATGAAATGAAAACAGATAGTGCCAAGCTTTTCTCCTCATTTTATGCTCTTTTCAGTGGAATTGTTTTTTTGAGCACAGTTGCCGTAATATTTGCTCCAATTGCTCACAGAATTTTACATATCTTGCATTTCAATGAAAATGAAAACTAAAAAAAAATTACCAAAAATTGTCATTATAGGTGCAGGTTTTGGAGGGATTACGATTGCTAAAGCCTTTAAAAAAAAGCCGGTAGATGTTTTACTAATCGATCAAAACAATTACCACACTTTTCAGCCCTTGATGTATCAAATTGCTACAGGAGGTCTGGAGCCGGATAGTATTGCATATCCGGTACGCCGAATTTTTAGAAAATATAAAAATATTCGATTTCGAATGGCAAAGGTTTCTCGTGTGGAAATTAAAAAAAAGAAATTAAGAACTTCTATTGGTAATATTGCTTTTGATTATTTGGTAATTGCAACTGGGAGTCAGAATAATTTTTTCAATTTTGAGCCTGTTAAAGAATCATTACTTTCTCTAAAATCAATTCCGGATGCTTTAAACCTTCGCAGTTTTATTTTTCAGAATTTAGAGCGCTCATTGGTAGTAAAAAGATCGGGGGAAAAAACGCTACTCATGAATATTGCTATTGTTGGTGGCGGTCCGGCAGGTGTTGAATTAGCAGGTGCTCTTGCCGAAATGAAACGCTATGTAATTCCGAAAGATTTTCCAGAATTGGATTTGTCAAAAATGCATATTAATCTATACCAATCTTCATCAAAATTATTGGATGCAATGTCTGAGGAAGCTTCGGCTAAAACTTTAACTTATTTAGAGCAACTAGGTATAAATGTGCATCTTAACACGAGAGCTAATTCTTATGATGGTTCTGTATTGAGCTTGGCGGATGGTACAAAATTTTCTACGGATACTGTAATTTGGACGGCCGGAGTTAAGGCAGCTCCAATCGGTGGTTTGCCGGCAACAGCAATTGTTGGAGGAAACAGAATTTCAGTAAATGAGTATAACCAAGTGATAGATGCTGAATCAATTTTTGCCATTGGCGATGTTGCCGCCCATTTGAGCAAAGAAAACCCACATGGCTTACCAATGCTTGCTCCTGTAGCACAACAACAAGGAAAACTACTAGCAAAGAATTTACTTCGTCTAACACAAAATAAAGCAATGGAGGCCTTTGTTTA
>CBDTUD010000145.1:0-3034 GCA_965363545.1 uncultured Flavobacteriaceae bacterium
CCGTACCTTTAACGGAAAATGAGAAATGGCAACAGCTCGCGGTGAATGAGTGTCTGATATTTGAAGATGGCGAGATACTCTTCAAAGACAGTCCTAGCCAGCGTAAGTTTTTGACTGTTGAGGAAGGGATTGCGATTGCGCGGGCGGTTGGGGCGAGTGTTTAGGGGTGATAAATTTTTATATAGGAATAAAATATGTCTGTTAAATTATTTGTAAGCTATGCACACAAAGATGAATCTTACAAAGAAGATTTGGAAGAACACTTATCTCCGTTGATTCGAAATAAAGTAATTGATTCTTGGCATGATAGAAAAATTATGCCTGGGACTAAATGGAAAGATGAAATTGATAGTAATTTGTCAGCAGCCGACATAATTATTTTTTTAGTTAGTTCAAGCTTTATCAACTCTGATTATAGTCAGGAAATAGAAGTAAAAACAGCTGTAAAGCAGCATGAAGAAGGCAGATCTGTACTTATACCAGTTGTTATTAGGGCTTGTGACTGGCATGAAATGTGCTTTTCAGAATTCCAAGGTCTACCTAAAGATGGTAAAGCTGTTAAAAGTTGGCATGATGAAGATGAGGCTTGGTTAGATGTTGTACAAGGAATAAAAGATGTTGCAAAAGGAATAGCTCAAAAAAAAACTCTAGTTGAAGTTGAAGTTGAAGATACAATAGATAATTCTAACATTGAAGTAACACACAGTTTTCTATCTTGGCTAAATGATAATGGAGTTAAGTTATCTCATCGTTTAGTGGGGGAAGTAAAACTTAACGATGTATATGTTATTCCTGACATACAGGAATATGATGAGCAAACTGAAAAACTCATTGATATAAACACATCTTATTCTATATTAGAAAGCCGCGAAAATTTTATTGTATCTGGTGATGAACAGATAGGAAAAACATCTTTATTTAAGTTTTTTTATATTGAGATATTGAAAAATAGCGAAAGATGTATTTATCTGAATGCTAAAAATATAAATAATAATTTTGATAAAGTTTTAGAAGAAGCTTTGGGTTTACAATATAGTAATTTATCATTGCCTGAATTTACTTCAGCTAAAAATAAAACAATACTAATTGATGATTTTGAAAAAGTATCTCTAAAGAAAAATAATATACATAAATTTTTTGATTATTTACAAGAAAATGATATCAGAGTCATAGTTTCTTGCGAATCGAACTATTCTTACATAAGTAGTGATATACCTTCATTTGATAACTTTAGAAAACCTAAGATCCTAGAGTTGGGTCATCAAAAGAGAGAAGAGTTGATTAGTAAATGGATATCATTAGGTAAAGAGGAGTCGATATCTTCAGAAGGAGAGAACTACAAACAAACTGATTTAGTAAAGAATAAAATTGATGGCATATTAAAGAAAAAAATAGTACCAGCTAGACCTATATATATACTAATGATACTTCAAATGTTTGAAGCACATAAAAAGCTAAATATAGAGTTAACATCATATGGGCATTGTTATCAACAGCTTATATATGCTAACTTCGAAACAGGAAAAATAAACAAAGAGCAGTACGAAAAGTACTTAAATGTATTAACAGAGCTATCATGGTGGATATTTAAAAGTAATAAAAATCCCAACTACAGTGATATAGACATTTTTTTCAATGAATATGAAAGTAAATTTCTTTCTTCTGATAGAAGTAATGTTGTTGACAGTCTCATTGATTGTTCAATATTAACGACTGATCAAGTTGAATATAAGTTTAAGTATCCATATATATATTACTTTTTTGTAGGTAAGAAGATAGCAGAATCTTATACAGAAAGTCCAGAGACTAGAAAAGCTACTGAAAAGTTACTAAAAAACTTACATAAAGAAGATTACGCTAATATATTGATTTTTGTAACACATCATACAAAAAACAATTGGATATTAGATAAAATAAGATCATGTTTAAAAGACCAGTTTAATGGAGAAGTAAAGAGCATAAGCCTATGGGGAAAAGATGATTTAGGAAACTTTCAATTTTTTCCCTGTATTAATAAAGCTGTCATACCTTTCTGTATATTCTTTGAGCCTATAAAAGAAACTAATTTCTCAAGAGAACAGCTTAAATTCATACAAAATTTTATGTTAAGAATTCCTGATTTAGTTATGGAGCAGAGAGAGATTAGCGTAGAGCGAAAAAGAAAAAATGAATATCTAGATACGCAAGAAAAACTAGATAACGATGACGTAGAGCAGGACGAATTATCATATGATATTTTGTCTAATATTAACAAAGTCTTTAAATCTATGGAAATAGCTGGTCAAATAATAAATAATAGGCATGCTAGCATTGAGAAGTCAGTTATAACGCATCTTGCTATAGACGGGATTGACGCAGGATTGAGATTTTTAAATTTTTTCTTAAATATATCAGACAAAGCACAAGAAAGTATTGTAAGGTTCATTGCTGAAAATATAGCTTTAGATTCTAATATGACGAATACTGAAGTTAAAGAACATGCTGAGCAAGCATATTTACATTTAACGTATAATGTTTTATATGCTACGATCCAGAAGATAGCGCATTCTATAGGCTCTAAAGAAGCTTTTGAAGTCTATAGACAAATTGAGAATTCAAAAAATACTCCAGTGCACTCTTTAATAAAACTATCTATAGATTTACAGTTTAATAAAACGCTGAATATTCAGGAAATCATTAGGTTAAATCAATACTTTAGTAACAACGTAGTATGCCAAAGACTTATGAAGCAGTTGATTGTTCAACATATATATATGTATCCAGTAAATTTTAGGGAAAAGCAAAGAATAGCTCAACTACTAAAAATCCCCTTAAAACAACAAAGATGGATGGAGTTAGAAAATAAAGGCAGTTCTCTAAAAATGAAAAAGTCAGCCATTTAAGAGATTTGACTAGACAGCTAAGTACCCACTACAACACCTTTTAAATTTCTCCCCAGACCCACAAATACACGGTTGTTTTTGACTTACAGTCATAGCGACCGTTGGATCTAAAAAGTACCAAGTTTCATCATTAGACTTATCTTTCACCTTCG
>CBDTUD010000146.1:0-2955 GCA_965363545.1 uncultured Flavobacteriaceae bacterium
GTATAAATCCAAACATGAAAATTGGTGTTTTAGGATGTATGGCAGAACGCTTGAAGACCAAATTCTTGGAAGAAGAAAAAATGGTGGATTTAGTTGTTGGTCCAGATGCATATCGTGATTTACCCAATTTAATTAAGGAAGTAGAAAGCGGAAGAGATGCTATTAATGTCATTCTTTCTAAAGAAGAAACCTATGGCGATGTTGCACCGGTGCGTTTAAACACTAATGGAGTTTCTGCATTTATTTCAATTACCAGAGGTTGCGATAATATGTGTACTTTTTGTGTGGTTCCGTTTACTCGAGGGAGAGAGCGCAGTAGAGATCCGGAAAGTATTTTAAAAGAAGCTCAACAACTTTGGGATACCGGATTTAAAGAAATAACCTTATTGGGACAAAATGTTGATTCGTATTTATGGTATGGTGGTGGATTGAAAAAAGATTTTAAAAATGCCTCTACTATTGCGCAAGCTACGGCTGTAGATTTTGCAAATTTAATGGAAATTGTTGCTCTTGCTTTACCAAAAATGAGAATTCGATTTTCGACTAGTAATCCACAAGATATGCATTTAGATGTGTTGCATACTATGGCAAAATATGACAATATTTGCAATTATATTCATTTACCGGTACAGTCAGGTAGCACCCGAATGTTACAGCGAATGAATCGTCAACATACGCGTGAAGAATATATGGCATTAATTGACAATGTTAAAAAAATCATTCCAAATTGTGCTATTTCTCAAGATATGATTACCGGATTTTGCGGTGAAACAGAAGAAGATCACCAAGATACTTTGTCTTTAATGGAATATGTGAAATATGACTTTGGATTTATGTTTGCTTATTCGGAAAGACCTGGAACTCCAGCCGCCAAAAACATGGAGGACGACGTTCCGTTAGAGATCAAAAAACGAAGATTAGCAGAAATTATCGTTGTACAACAAAAACATAGTCTCTATCACATGGAACAATTTGTTGGTAAAACGGTAGAGATTTTAATTGAAGGAAACTCAAAAAAATCGGATGCTCATTGGATGGGAAGAAATTCTCAAAATGCCGTTGCAGTTTTTCCAAAAGGAAATGAAAAAATAGGCGATTTGGTACAGGTGAAAATTTTAGATTGCACCTCGGCAACACTTCTTGGCGAAAGAGTATAATGACTTAAAAAAAGCGGATTAACTTTAAATAAATATATTTTGGAATCCTTACAAAACATAAAACAACGATTTGGCATTATTGGCAACAATAATCAGCTAAATAATGCGCTTCAAAAAGCCATTCGCGTTGCTCCGACAGATATTTCTGTTTTAGTTACCGGTGAAAGTGGTGTTGGTAAAGAGGCTATTCCTAAAATAATTCATAGCTTATCGCATAGAAAACATGGGAAATATATCGCGGTAAATTGCGGTGCAATCCCGGAAGGAACTATTGACAGTGAGCTTTTCGGACATGAGAAGGGATCGTTTACCGGAGCAACCCAAGCGCGAAATGGTTATTTTGAAGTTGCCGATGGCGGAACCATATTTTTAGATGAAGTTGGTGAATTACCACTTACAACGCAAGTTCGTTTATTACGTGTCTTAGAAAATGGAGAGTTTTTAAAAGTGGGTTCTTCCGCTGTTCAAAAAACAGACGTTCGTATCGTAGCAGCTACAAACATCAATATGATGGATGCCATTAAAAAAGGCAAGTTTCGTGAAGACTTATTTTATCGATTAAGTACCGTTGAAATCCATATTCCACCATTAAGAGATCGAGAAGATGACATTCATTTATTGTTTCGAAAATTTGCATCTGACTTTGCACAGAAATATAAAATGCCAACTATTCGATTGGAAGATAATGCAGTTAACATTTTGCTTTCTTATCCCTGGAAAGGAAATATTCGTCAATTGCGGAATTTAACAGAGCAAATATCCGTAATTGAGCAAAATAGAAATATTACCGCTCAAACTTTAAAAAATTATTTGCCGGATAGTGGTCATAATTTACCTGCCGTAGTTTCTGAAAAAACTTCAAGTAGTGACTTTAAAAATGAACGTGAAATATTGTACAAGGTTTTGTTTGATATGAGAAATGATATTACCGATCTTAAAAAATTAACCCACGAGTTAATTAAAGATATTCATGGAAATCAGCCTCAAAAAAGTACGCAGGTTTTGATTGATAAAATTTATGGTAAAGAGGACTTAGAAGAAAACCTTCAGGAAGAAAAAAGCAGCAATTCTTTTGAAATAATCGCTAGTCCAAAAAATGAATCTTTTCAAAATAATGAAGATTTAGATGCGTATGACGATGCAGAAACCGTGGAAGAAACGATTTCATTACAAGAAAAAGAAGTTGAAATGATAAAGCATGCGTTAGAGCGCAATAATGGCAAACGTAAGCTTGCTGCCAAAGAATTAGGAATCTCAGAGCGAACTCTATATAGAAAAATAAATCAATATAATTTGTAATTCTTAGGCTTTAATCGTTATTTTGAAGCGCTATTTAGAACAGTCTAGAGCAAAATTATTGCTCTGCACATCTCGCGCTATAAGCAATAGCAAAACATAAAAAATATCATGAGAAAACCTTTATTTTTTCTATTCTTAATTTCTTTTTTTTTCACGCAAAGTTGTGGTATTTATTCGTTTACCGGAGGAAGTACTGGTGATGCAAAAACAATTCAGATAGATTATTTTCCGAATAATGCAAGTTTAGTTGAGCCAAGTTTGAGTCAGGAATTTACCTTAGCATTACAAGATTTATTTTTACGACAAACCAATTTAAGTTTGACAAATTCAGGTGGTGATTTGCATTTTGAAGGTGAAATCACAGAATATCGTGTTATTCCAATTGCGGCAACAGCCGACCAAACTGCTGCCCAAAACCGTCTGACTGTTGGGGTTAGAGTTCGTTTTTTTAACCGTTTGGTAGAAGAAGATAATTTTGAACAAACTTTTTCATTTTATA
>CBDTUD010000147.1:0-2954 GCA_965363545.1 uncultured Flavobacteriaceae bacterium
CAAGAAACAATGACAAAAGCAACAATTTTCGAAAAAGCAACAAATTTAATAGCGGCAGCATTAATGCTTTTCTTTGCAATACCAAAACTGATAGGAGTAGAAACAGTCGTAGCGGGATTTGAACATTTCAAATCATTAGTACTATTAGACCCAAATGTATTTAGAATATTTACGGGTGTAGTACAACTTTTAATAGTGCTGCTTCTAATTATTTATACAATAAAAAACACAAATAGTTTAGGGAAATTAGCATACTTCTTATTGTTATCAACAATGATTGGTGGCTTAATCATGGAATTTTTTGCAAGGCCAGAACCAATGATGATGCTTGTTGTAATTGCAATTATTCTTTCAGCACTTTCAATATATAAATTAAAAACATTACTTAATAAATAGTTATTGACACTAACTTAAAATCAACCAAAAAATAAATTTAAAATGAAACTTTCCAAGAAACTTGTATATCCACTAATCTTTTTAAGTATAATTATTATAGCATATACTATTAACGCAAAACTGATACAGCATAGAAGTGTTAAGGCTCAGATTTTTTCTGATGTTTTAAAATTGATGGATGGAAAAAAAATTGGACCAAGTCAATTTTCGAGTTTAGAAATAGCACAAGAATTCATGAACGAAAAGGTAGCAGGCTCTAAAATTAAATACAGCCTAATGCAAGGTACTACAGATAAAAGTTTTGTAAAAGATTCATATGGAGAAACAGATGTTTACAGGTTCTTTACCAAAAAAACGACTAAGAAGAAACTAATCTATATTCATGGTGGCGGTTTTGCAAATGAAATATTGAACGAACATGTTGATTTCGCATTAAAAATTGGAGAAGCTATTGATGCAGAAGTAATTATACCGATTTCTCCATTAACTCCTTACACGAATGCTCAACAAGTTCATCAAGAAATGATGATGATGTACAAAACAATATCTGAAACTTGGACTGATGAAAAAATCATCCTTATGGGGGAATCATCAGGAGGTGGTTTTGCGCTCTCTTTAGCACAACAGATTAAAATCAACAAATTGTATGCTACAAATCAACTTGTTTTAATGTCTCCATGGGTAGAGATCTCTATGGACAATCCTTTGATAACTGAAGATTTAGAAACACGGGACCACATGATTGACGCTAAGGCACTTGCTTTACTTGGAGAGTATTGGAAAGGAGATTTAGACGTTAAGAATCCTATTGTATCTCCAACTTATGGAGACTTAAACGAGTTAGGTCATTTTACTATTTTTGCGGGAACCGAAGAAGTTCTTTTGCCTGATATCAAAGATTTAGTCACCAAATTAGAAAAACAAAACATCTCACATAAATACTATGAATATGAAAACATGATGCATGCATTTCCTCTTTTCGGAATGCCTGAGTCATTAACAGTAATCGATACTATAATCAGTACCTTAATGCATATCGACTCAAAGGATAATTAGGAATAGATTTTTTGAAAGAAAATGCGTTGGGTAGACCATAGTACTAAAAATAACTTAACAATCAAATCAATAACACATTGGCTAGAAAAAAGGAATATATTGAATAGGAATAACAGCGCTATTGATACCAAAACTAGTTTTAGCAAACCCACAAGAAAACACAAACATTATGACTAATAAAACAAGACCCAAAGTATTATTCTTTGATGTGAACGAAACACTTTTAGATTTAAATAAGATGAAAAAGCAAGTTGCAGAAGCACTAAATGGAAGAGACGATTTACTTTCGTTATGGTTTACAACAATGTTACAGTATTCTTTAGTGACATCCGCAAGCGGACATTATAAACCTTTTGGACATATTGGTGCTGCAGCTTTGCAAATGGTTGGAGCCAATGTTGGCATAACAATTTCAGAAGAAAATGCGCGCAAAGTAATTGTAAATGCAATGCAAAACTTACCTTCTCACCCAGAAGTTAAAGAAGCATTATCTCAATTAAAAATAGAGGGTTACAAGTTGGTTGCGTTTACAAACTCATCAACCGAAGGTTTAAAAAATCAATTTGAAAATGCTGGATTAACTGATTTTTTTGATGAAAGATTGAGTGTTGAAGAAACTGGTAAGTTTAAACCTTTTACAGATACTTACCTTTGGGGAGCATCTAAAATGAATGTAAAACCAGCAGAATGCATGTTAATTGCAGCTCATGGTTGGGATGTTTACGGAGCAATGAGCGCTGGTTTTAGAGCTGCTTTTATAGCGAGACCTGGGCAACAATTATTTCCTTTAGCGCCTGAACCTGAAATTATAGAAAACGACTTAAAAAAAATAGCCGACATACTCGATACTTTTAAATAATATTATGACACAAAAATTAAAAATAGACATCGTATCCGACGTGGTGTGCCCTTGGTGCACCATTGGATACAAACGATTGGAAAAGGCCATTTCAGAATTAGGAATTGAAGACAAAGTAGATATAGAATGGCAACCGTTTGAACTAAATCCGAATATGCCAGCCGAAGGTCAAAATGTAAACGAGCATATTACCGAGAAATATGGTTCTACCACTGAGCAACAAAATCAGTCCAAAAAACACATGACAGAAGTAGGTGCAGAATTGGGTTTTACATTCGATTATTTTGATGAGATGCGTATGGTAAACACTTTTGATGCGCACGTTTTATTAGAATATGCTAAAGATTTTGGTAAACAAACCGAACTAACAATGGCATTGACTAAAGCATTTTTTAGCGACAGAAAAGATGTGTCTAAAAAAGATGTTTTAAAAGAAATACTTTTAGAAGTTGGTTTAAATGCAGACGAAGCACTTACAAAATTAGATAATGAAGAAGCACGATCCGAAGTAAGAAGCAAACAAGATTATTGGAAAAACTTGGGTGTTAACTCTGTACCAACCATTGTATTTAACCGTAAAAGTGCAGTAACAGGAGCGCAACCAGTCGATACTTTTAAACAAGTACTTTCAGAATTAATTGCT
>CBDTUD010000148.1:0-2809 GCA_965363545.1 uncultured Flavobacteriaceae bacterium
TTGATGTTTATCCTTTATTTTCTGAATGTAAAGATTTGAATATGCAAGAGGCCCAAATTCAGTGTTTTGAAGACAATTTGGTGAATAAGTTACATCAGCTGATATATTTAAAAACGGCAAATACCGCTATGACTTTTCAAGATACTATTTATATCGATTTGACCATTGCTCAAGATTATCGTATTAAAATCGCAAGTATTGAAATCACTCCAAATGTAGAAGAATATTTACCCGAATTAGATAGTATTCTAAGAGTTAGCGTAAGTCAATTACCTTCTGTTATTCAACCCGCAATAAAAAGAGGAATTCCAGTAAAAACACAGTTCAAACTTCCGGTTTTTATTTCTGTAAATTAGGAAATACTTTTATTTCGAAAAATTTCTGCCCTTCCAGTTGTATCCTTTTCCGAAAGAAAGAATTGCCGTAAATACAATAAAAAAAGGATGAATCATGCTACTCACAACATAGTTCTTTAAGGCTTTTTCTTGCTGAAAAAAAGTTGCAGATTTTAAAAGTAATACAAAGTCTATATTAAATTTGATTAAGAATACGATTCCGACATGTGCCCAAGTTATTTGGTTGAAAAAAGCTATAAAAAGCAAAAAAAGCAAAAATAAATTAGAAGTAAATACGATCAAACCTACAATTTTACCAAAACTATTTTGATATGCGCTAGTTTTAGCAGCCCAACGAATACGCTGTTGTATCAATTCGGAAACGGACTTGACAGGATTGGTTTTTACAATGCATTCGGTCGATTTTAGATAGCATACTTTTTCGGGATACTTTTGTAGAATTTTTTCTAAGATAAAAATATCGTCACCACTCGCTATAGAATTATTATCATCAAAAGCGTTTATTTCAAGAAAGGTTTTTTTGTTATAACACAAATTAGCGCCATTGCATAAAAAAGGCTTATGAATGCCGAAACCACCAATGGTACTACCTTGTAAACTCATAAAATCTAAGACTTGAAATGAATCAAAAAAAGTGTTGGTTTGGTTATAAGTTACCGGAGCAACAATGAGTTTTGGATGTTTATTTTGAATAAAACTGTCGAAAGACTGTAACCAATTTTGTGGGAGTTTACAGTCGGCATCGGTAGTTATTATCCATTCGAATTTTGCTTTTTTTATGGCGATTTCAATGGCATCTTTTTTAGGAGAATTACTTTTGCGAATATTATTTATAAGATGCAAAGGTATACTTGGATTTTCTTTTTGAAAATTGTTTAGGATTTGAACTGAATCGTCTTCCGAGGAATCGTCTACCATCAAAACTTCAAAATGTCCCGAATTATAACGTAACTGTTTTATAGATTCTAACAAAATGGATAAATTTTCAGCCTCATTTCTATAGGGAATGATAATTGAAAAATTTGTTTTGTCGGCCGCATCAAAATCATTTTGAAAAACAGGTACTTTATCAAATCCGATGATAAACGACAAAATTAAAATGGTGTAAATACCGAAGATAATAATAGAAAAAACGATCATACCTTGGTGCTTTTAGAAAGAATAGGTATTGGTGAAGAATGTTTAAAAGTCAATACAAAATAACTTCCTAGGACAGCCGGGATGGCAAAATTCAATATCCACATCAAACTGGTGATGCTTAAAATGACAAGCTCCGGTACTTCAAATAAGCTAAAAATAGAGACGGCTACCGAACCTTTTATCAACCAATCAAAAACAACAAAACTCGGAATGATGGAAGCAATAAGATACATTGCAAATATAAGCGACATGCTGAGAGAATAGTCTAAATTGATTCCGAAAACGAACAATAAAAAATAAAACTGATGAGAAAAAATAAGATATCGAACTAGAGAAAACCCTATATTTTTTTGATGTTTTTTAGAACTAATTTTTCTAAAATTTCGCTTTATTTTCATCCAATATGGCAGCCAAAATTTGCTTGGTATTATAAGGTAAAGTAAACAGGAAATAGCTAATACTACAATAACTATTTGCCAAGAGATATTTATTGAAAAAAGGCTATTTTCTGAAAGAAGTAAAATTCCGATAAAGCCAAAAAATATGGTGATTAACAATTGACTCGAGTTACCTAAAAAATTTAAGAATAAAACTTTATATCGTTCCTGTTTAGGATAATATATGGCTTTTGCACCATATTCTCCCACTCGGTTCGGAGTTAATAAGGAGGCTGTTAAAGAAGCTAAACTTTGTTTTGCAGCGTCATAGAATGAAATGTGTTTGAAAGAAGAAATTAAGTTTTTCCATTTCAAAATCTCGAAGTGCCAATTCGCCAAGGTAAAACTTAAAAGAACAAATACTATCCCAAAATTGCCAAGCAAATTCTTTTTTAAAAAAGCTAGAGAATCCGTTTGAGAAAAAATCGTATTGTTCGAAATTTTATGCACAATAAAATAATAGGCACCTCCGATAATTAAGAGTTTTAAGGCAAATAAAATTACCGACTTATATTTATGTAAGTTATTGTACATTTACGCAAAGAAACAAAATATTCTTTTCTCGCACTAAAGAGAAAAATTAAAATCTACACGATTGCAAATTGAAAAAATAATATTAGGTATTGATCCCGGTACAACTATCATGGGTTTCGGACTCATAAAAGTGGTGAATAAAAATATGGAATTATTGGTTTTGGATGAATTAATGCTCAAAAAATATTCAGATCATTATACCAAGTTAAAACTCATTTTTGAACGGACCTTGCAACTTATAGATACCTATCATCCGGATGAAATTGCGATTGAAGCTCCTTTTTTTGGTAAAAATGTGCAATCGATGTTAAAATTAGGAAGAGCGCAAGGAGTTGCCATGGC
>CBDTUD010000149.1:0-2791 GCA_965363545.1 uncultured Flavobacteriaceae bacterium
AATACGTGCGTCATGGCGGTGTATTGCACTATGTGCTACGTCAGCTCGCTACTGAGAGCAAAGACGCTGCGTAATGGTTAATTAGAGTTAGAATTAGAGAAAGCCCAATCTTTGCGATTGGGCTTTTTTGTGGGTGTAGGTTTTATGATAGTTATATTTTATATAAGGGAGCTAATCCTGCTTTTTGCTTGTATCTTGGTCGTCCACCAGGGCGGGCGCTAAGGCGAGAGGAGTTCCAACATTCGAGCGACCACCTCTATCCAATCGCCCGAAACCTAGTGATCAACCAAGTATATTCGCTTCAATCAGGGCCAGCGGTCACATCGTGTTTTTGCTGAGATTTATCGTGGTTTAAAATAGCATATTTTTAAAGAAGGTGTACGGTCTGTGTTGTAGGTTATGCTTTGCTAACCCACACTATAATTATTAGTAGCTCTTTTTAAACAAAGTCACTAAACTAGTAAATTTTATAAATAAATGTTTATTAAAAATTTTCGAACTGAAAGAACAAAAGGATAAGCATGAAGCTTAAAAAGCATGACACTGAGATCGATGAGGCAAATCCATTCAAGAATGATTGGTTGAAACGGCAAGTCTTTGCCAATCAGTTGACTAATATTATCAAAAATAATGGCAATCAAAGCTTTGTAATTGGACTTAGTGCTCAATGGGGAGAAGGTAAGACTACATTTGTTAAGATGTGGCAACAACAGATGGAGAATGAAAAAATAAATTGTATTTACTTCGATGCTTTTGAATATGATTATATGGAAAACGTATTTTTATCTATTGCGATAGAAATATATAACTTTGCCAATAAGGAAGATTGCGCTCTGTCGTCGCAGTATCTTAAAGAGTCAAAAAATGTTTTCAGTCATTTGCAATCTATTAAGATGAATACTTCACCTATAGTTTTTGAGTCAAAACCCTTAGATAAACCGGATAAAAATACCAGTAATAAAGTTGCTAATGATATTGAGGATAATTTAAATTATTTACTAAACAATGCATTTGATCAGGCTATTAATCATACAAAAGTTTTTACTAGTTTTAAAAACTCGCTATCTATGCTTGCTTCAAGCACATCATCTGAAGATTTACCATTAGTAATAATAATTGACGAACTTGATAGGTGCAAACCTAACTATGCTGTAGAAGTATTGGAAAAGATAAAGCATTTATTTCTGGTAGATAATGTAGTTTTTGTATTGTCAATGCATCATGAGCAACTCGAAGAATCAATAAAAAAAGTCTATGGTTCAAATCTCGACGCTCACACTTATCTCCAAAAATTTATAGACTATCCTACAAGATTACCAAAAGCTAATTTTTCATTGGATAGAAGGAGTGATTATCTTCGTAATCAAATCAGTTTTTTAAGTATCAACGAATTTGATAATTCATCTCATGTTTTTGATTTATTTGCAAAATTATCTAATTACTACGATTTATCTCATAGACAAATAAATAAAGCATTATATAGTTTTAAAATATTTATTGACTCACACGATAGAAATTTCGGCATTGGGTATCAAAAGTCATGTCTATATGTTTTTATGAGCATTTTAAAAGTCGCGAATAATGAGTTAGTCCAGAAAATAAGAACGAATAATGTGTCCATTAAGGATCTAGATAGTGAATTAGAAGATTTGTATTCTAAAGATCAGGGTGATCTGGTAACTAGTTTAAAAACATATATTAGACTTTGCTTTCAAGATTTTGATTACTTTCAAGATAGCGAGGATCAAAGCGAAATTGATTTCTTCAGTGTATTTAACCTATCAAGAGAAGAGAACTCAGTTCTTAAAAATATTTTGGCTAGTTTGGAGTCGTTTGAAAGTTATTAATTTATATATAGTTTTTATATATTCTGAATTAGCTGCATTAGAGCAGGGACGGACGCACCTATAATTGAAGCTACTGTATTGTTATTAAGTAAATCTCTTAATCTACCTTTAGCTTCTGCATCATCACTTTCCTCGATCTGATTAATTAGGGTTTTTAAGTCGATGTTAATATCATTATTATTCTGAGTATTATCATTACCAAGTTGTTGGTTTCCACCTGTAATGCTTCCGATCTCAATATTCATGCTGCTATCTTCCTTGATGTTTAAAATTGCTGTTTCGAGAATGTCACTAAACTCTTGCATTCCACTAAACGATTCATCTGAAATAGTTTGATTTGATAGGTTTAGGTTAAAACTTTCAATAACACCTATACTATAAGCGTCTTTCCTCAGTAAAGGCAAATGGCCAGTGACAAAAGTTGTAAAGTTATCCATAGATTTTTGAAGCGGTTGAAAGTTTTTATTGTTAGGATTTTTCATGTATAGCTTGATGCTAGCATTAAGACTTGCAAGTATTCTTAACCACTCTGATTTATACGACATATAAAACCTTTATAGTATTAAAGCTACAATTGATATTAGTTCACATATTTTTGAAAAACTATTCAGTTTTTTATATTTGGTTCATAGAACTAGAGTTATATATATTTTAGTCTCATAAGTTAGCTTTTACTATAAGTCATGTCTGTGATGTTAACGAGCATAAACATTCTACTAAGCCATATCAAAATAGAAAAATTCGCTATTTGAGTCTACTAATATAGAGGTTGTTATGAATTTTTGAATCTCATCAACCCTTCTCAGTCAAAAGCTTAATACCCAAGCCAATAAATACAACACCACTTATTTTGTTCAAAATGGATTCGGTTGTTGGGTTTTCTCTCAAGCTTTTACTAAACTGTGACGCCAATAGTGCCAAACACATGCACCATATTAGACCGG
>CBDTUD010000150.1:0-2776 GCA_965363545.1 uncultured Flavobacteriaceae bacterium
TTTAAAAAATTAAGTCTAAAAAATAATTATAATGATAAATCCTTTTTAAGAGAAAAAGTTGCCGCTGATGTATTTAAAAGTGCTGGACTAGCAGTTTCTCATACGGCATTTTATACGCTTTATGTGGATCATGGCGATGGTCCGGAATATTTTGGACTTTACACTTTGGTGGAAGAAGTTGATGATACGCTAATCGATACGCAATTTTCAAGCGATAACGGAAACTTGTACAAACCTGAAGATTACGGAGCAAGTTTTGCCGAAGGTACCTTTAATGAATATGGATTCGAAAAGAAAACAAACGAAGACGAAGCCGATTGGACAGATATTAAAGCTGTGTTTAGTGCCTTGCATGCAGATACAAGAACTACAGATGTCACAACTTGGAGAGCAGGTTTGGATGCTGTATTAGATACCGATGTGTTTTTACATTACTTAGCGGTAAACACGGTTATTCAAAATTGGGATACTTACGGTGTAATGGAGCATAATTATTATTTGTATAACAACCCTGATAACAACTTATTAACTTGGATACCGTGGGATAATAATGAAGCATTAGAAACTGGGAAACAAGGAGGCTCTTTAGCATTAGATTTCTCAGGTTTAAATTCAGCACAATGGCCACTAATTGGTTATTTATATGCAGACGAGGTTTATAAGGCTAAATATGATACTTATGTCCAAGAAACTATTAATGGGCCATTTAATACTTCTGCTATGCAAAGTACTTATGATACGTATGCTAGCCTGGTTGATCCTTATGCAACTACTGAAATTGCTGGCTATACATTTTTAAATAATAGTTCAGATTTTCAACAGGCTATTGCAACATTAAAATCGCATGCTGCCAGTCGTGCAACTGCAGTTAACGATTATATTAATTAGTTTTGTTTTAATACCTTTGTTTGTACTTCGATATTTGTTGTATAAACAAAGGTTTTTTTACAATTTATCAAATATGGAAGTAATAATTAACTAATGAAACCACTTAAAAATAAATTCAATTATTTTGAACCGCTAATAATCATTGCTTTTTGGGCATTATTATTTGCATCGCCCTTATTATTTGGAAGGTTTGAAGAGGAGGTAGATTGGAGCCATATTTTTAAAGTTTGGTTAAACTATTTACCATTGCTGGTATTGTTCTTTATGAACAGATTTCTATTACTGCCAAGATTATTTTTTAAAAGAAAAAAATTGCAGTATTTCTTTTGGACATTAGTAATAATTATTGGTATGGCTGCTATTTTTTATGTTTTTGAAAATAAAAATAGAAAACCACAATTTCCACCGCCAACAAGAATGGAATCTCGAGACTTTCAGCAATCTCCACCACCAGAATTCTCCGATAATAAAAGACCTCCAAATTTGCCCAAGGAGAAACGACCAGAATCCATTCCAATGTATGCCAATTTTTTGATTTTAGCAGTTTTATTGGTTGGCTTTGATGCCGGATTGCAAATTTCGATGCGCTGGGCAGCTTTAGAGCAAGAAAAAACGAATCTTCAAAAAGAAAGTGTTGAAAATCAAATGGCATTTTTAAGAAATCAGGTCAGCCCACATTTTTTTATGAATACACTCAATAATATTCATGCCCTAGTTGATATTGATACCGAAGAGGCTAAAACATCTATAATAAAGCTTTCCAAATTAATGCGTCATTTGCTTTATGATTCAGAAGAGAAATTAACACCCATTAAAAAAGAGGTGGAATTTATACAGAGTTATATCGAACTCATGCGTCTTCGCTTTACGGATAAGGTGAAAATTGAAGTTGATATTCCTGAGGGTATCCCTAATAAATCCATACCACCATTATTGTTTACTTCTTTGTTGGAGAATGCTTTTAAACACGGCGTCAGTTATAATCATGCTTCATTCATAAAAATTGCGATGTCATTTACTGAAAACCGATTGGGTTTTAAAATAGAAAATAGCAATCATTCAAAAAAGACAGATATCTCTTCAGGCATAGGTATTGAAAACACTAGAAAACGATTGGATTTGTTGTTTAAAAAAGAGTACGACCTTAGCATTATAGACACCAAAGAAAAATATGCTGTAAACTTAAACATTCCGTTATGATACGTTGTATTGCTATAGATGATGAACCTCTTGCACTGAAACAGATAGCCAGTTATATTGATAAAACGCCATTTTTAACTTTAATAGCACAATTTGAAAGTGCTTTGCAGGCGATTTTATTTTTACAGGAAAATGAAGTTGATCTCATGTTTGTCGATATTAATATGCCCGATTTAAGCGGAATGGATTTTGTAAAATCATTAAACAATCCGCCAAAAGTAATTTTCACAACCGCCTATAGTGAATATGCACTAGAAGGGTTTCGGGTTGACGCCGTTGATTACCTATTAAAACCAATTGGTTACAGTGAGTTTTTAAAGGCAGCAGAAAAGGCAAAAGATAGGGTACAGCCTAAAGAAACTCAAAATACAGAAGTTCAAAGCAATGATAAATTTCTTTTTATCAAATCGGAATATAAAATCCTTCGCATTAATCTTTCCGATATAAAATATATCGAAGGCATGCGTGAATATGTTCGAATTCATTTGACGAATGAAAAACCTGTAATGGCTTTAATGAGTATGAAAAAGATGGAAGAATTTCTTCCAAAATCTAGTTTCATGCGGGTTCATCGCTCTTTTATAGTAAATCTAAATAAAATAACAACGGTAGAACGCAATCGTATTATTTTTGATGAAAAAGTATATATTCCTGTTAGTGAGCAACATAAAGAAAAATTTCAAAAATA
>CBDTUD010000151.1:0-2755 GCA_965363545.1 uncultured Flavobacteriaceae bacterium
GTTAATTTACTTCAAGAATTATATTCATAATTTCTATTTATGAATTGTGTTTTAAAAATTAATCAATTTACTGAAACCACAATGGAAGTAGCATTGTTCTTCCTATTAGAAAAATAAAATTTTTCATTTGAGTTAGTTTGAAAGGACCGGTCTATTATTTAGGTCGATCCTTTTATTTTATAGCACTTCTAAAACATTTTTAACCTGTTATTATTTAATAATGCTCGGTGGTATTTATGCCCGATTGGTAGATGAAAAAGCCATAAACATTGATTGCTTTTTTGAATGAACATTATCTATCCTTTCTTTGTGCCATCAAATAGAAATAAATAAAATAATAAACATGAAAACAACAAACATGAAAACAACAACAAAACTATTAAGCTTATTTTTTGTTGCTACGTTATTTTTAACAATTACAAGTTGCGATGATGATAACACAATTTCAGAAACCGATACGGATACGGAACTTACAATAAATGACTACCTACAGGTTGCAACTGGACAAGTTACATTATATGATAATGACGGAGCCGTAGTAAGCAGCATAAGTTCCGGTGATGATTTTTACGGACAAGATGCCAATTATTTAAAAGGTGCAACCATGGATTATATGGATAATGGTGATGGAACAGTCACAGATGAAAATACTGGTTTAATGTGGCAACAAGTTCCTTCTTCAAATGATTTTACTTGGCAAGGAGCAGTAGATTATTGTGATGACCTTGAATTTGCAGGTTATGATGATTGGCGAATGCCAAGTTTAAAGGAACTGTTTTCCAATAGCGACTTTAGTTCTGGATGGCCTTATTTAGATACAGATTACTTTACACTTGCCAGCGGACAAGTAACAAAAGATGAACAATACTGGTCTAGTAATTATTATGTTGGTGTTACCGTTGAAGGTGGGGCTAACGCAGCCTTTGGTGTAAACTATGTAACTGGGCATATAAAAGCATATTCGGCAAATGCCAGTGGTCCCGTTGGTGGAAAATATGTAAGAGCTGTCCGTGGTGGCACTTATGGTACAAATGCATATGTTGATAATGGAGATGCAACCATATCTGATAGCAATTCAGGTTTAATGTGGGCACAAGACGATGGCGGACAAGCATTAAACTGGGAAGATGCATTAAACTATGCTGAAAATGCTGAACTGGCAGGTTACTCAGATTGGCGACTACCAAATGTGAAGGAATTACAAGGTATTGTAGATTATTCCTATTCGCCAAGTGCAACAGACGCTTCTAAAGTTGGCCCAGCAATTGACCCCCTATTTTCTTGTACACAGATAACCAATGAGGCTGGTAATGATGACTACGGTTACTATTGGACAGGTACTTCAGCTAATTTCACCAGTGGTCAACCTTATTATTACGCCTGGTATGTTGCTTTTGGAATGGCGGTTAATGGTGAAGGAGAAGATTTTCACGGAGCAGGTGGTGTTCGTTTTGATACAAAACATGAAGGAGGTCCGTTAGGTGAAGGTGGTGAACGATATTACAATTACATTCGATTAGTTAGAAACATAAATTAAACATTAAACAATAAAAATAGAATATTATGAAATTACAAAAAACAGCAAAAATCGTTTTAATCTTAGTAATAACTTTTATAACGAGTGCCACATTTGCGCAACAACGCGGAGGTGGGCAAGGAGGTGGTCAAGAACAAGGTCCTCCACCAATACCATCTGATAAACAAATTAAAAAAATGGTAAGTGATTTGGGTGAAGAGATATCCTTAAATGAGGAACAAGAGGAAGAAGTGCTTGACTTGTATACAGCACATTTTAAACAAATAAAAGCAAAAACAAATTCGGGTAAACCAAATCAAAATGAAATGGAAAAGTTAAAAACAGAATTTGAAAAAGAGGTAAAGACTGTTTTAACAGATGATCAGCAAAAAGCTTATACAGCTTACTTGAAAAAGCAGGGTCAGAATAAAAAGGGAGGGCCAAAAAGAAATTAAACAAAACAGGTAAGAATTAAGATCCGCTTATGAAATTTTATTATAAGCGGATTATTATTACCAAAGAAGTAATTATGATGAAGCACTAATTTGGTAGATGAAATCTTCCAGTTCGTTGATTTCATTTTTAAAACTTTAAAAAAATAAAGTGCTTTGCGGCATATTTTAATGACAATTATAAAAACAAAAATGATGACAAAACTTATTTTTAAAACAACAAAACTCTTAACTGTTCTGTTTTTTGCAACTTATTTGCTTATAGCATGTTCAGAGGATTCTTCTGCTCTGACAGAAACAGAAACAGATGTTGAAGTGGTAATCGATGATTTAGATTTTACACCAACCGATTGGACAACCGAAACACATAGTAAAGATGCTGATCCTAATTTTGACGAGGTATTTGATAATGCTCAAGTTAAAAGACTTGATTTTGTTATTTCCGAAAACAATTGGGCAGCCATGTTAGCCGATATGACAAGCCTTTATGGTACTTTTGGGCAAAACAGTGGTGGATCTGGAGGGTTAAGTGATGTTGACGAAGATCCAATTTTTGTACCTGGAGAAGTTTTCTATAATGGTAAACAATGGTATAAAGTAGGACTACGTTTTAAAGGTAATTCAAGTTTACAGACTGCTTGGCAATCCGGTATTTTAAAATTGGCGTTTAAAATGGATTTTGATGAGTATGAAGATTATTATCCTCAAATTAAAAACCAACGTTTTTATGGGTTTAAAAAATTAAGTCTAAAAAATAATTATAATGATAAATCCTTTTTAAGAGAAA
>CBDTUD010000152.1:0-2735 GCA_965363545.1 uncultured Flavobacteriaceae bacterium
GTGCTCTTTTAAAAGACCGTAAAGATCGCATGCATTCAGAAATGAAATCGAGCCTGCACAAGTTAAGAAGAGAAACCTCTCGAGTAATACTTCAAGCTAAAAAAACATTGTTAGCAAAAGAATTAATGTTTAAATAACTTACTTTTATATCTGCTATTATTAAGAGAGTCCAAATGCGTAAAAGAGTAATCACGTTCGGCACCTTCGACCTTTTTCATGTTGGGCATTTAAATATATTAAAAAGAGCA
This sequence comes from uncultured Flavobacteriaceae bacterium, assembly GCA_965363545.1. GTDB lineage: Bacteria > Bacteroidota > Bacteroidia > Flavobacteriales > Flavobacteriaceae > Lutimonas. Next base: position 249 of record CBDTUD010000152.1, read on the forward strand.
AAGGAATACGGAGATTATCTGATTGTAGGCATCTCTACTGATGAACTTAATCTTCAGAAAAAAAATAAGAAACCAATTTATTGTCAAAAATCTCGTTTAGAAATAATTGACTCTATCCGTTTTACAAATGAAGTCTTCTTTGAAGAATCTTTAGAGTTAAAAAGACAATACATTATTGACTATAAAGCTGATGTTTTAGTAATGGGAGATGACTGGGAAGGTAGGTTTGACTACTGTAATGACATTTGTGAGATCGTTTATCTGAAGCGCACTCCTTCAATTTCAACTACTGAAGTAATAGAACTAATTAAAGAATAACATTATGATTGATAAGCTATTCAAAAAACTTATTTTTTTTATGTCTGGCTTATTTAGAAGAGATTCTAACAAATGGATATTTTCCAGTCACAATTTTTTTTCTGATAATAGTCGATATTTATTCGAAGATAATTACAATCCATATGATATCCGTAAAATTTGGATAGCTAGGAACGAAAAAGAATATATCTATATTTCTTCACTTGGCTATGAATGTTATATTAAAGGAAGCTACAAGGCTGTTATTCATAGTCTGACGGCTAAATGTTTTATATACACTTGTTATATATCAGACATTGGTTATCAATATAGTAAAAATGCTATAGCAATTAATTTATGGCATGGCATACCTCTAAAAAAAATTGAATTCGATATAAAAAAAGGTCCATTGACTCGCAAGTTTGACGGCTCCATTAAAAGTAGAATTAAACATCCTGAAATTTATAGACCAGTAGATTACGTCTTATGCTCTTCTCAATTTGTGTATAACTACTCATATAAAACAGCGTTTAAAATTAGCCACAATCAAATATTAGACTTCCCATATCCTCGTAGTATTTATCTGAAATCACTAAATCCTCAAAAAAACCAGAGCTATACATTTCTTTATGCACCTACATGGCGTGATAGTAAAGTCGACTTTATCAATAGTGATTTCTTAGACTTATATAAAATAAATAACTTTTGCCAAAAACATAATTGTCTATTCAAGATAAAGCTTCACCCCAATACTAAACATAATGTTGATACAGCTCAATATGATCAGATAGTATTCGTTGATGCCTCTGAAGATACCAATAACTATCTATCTGAATCTGACTGCTTAATAACAGACTATTCCTCAATATTTTTCGATTATTTAGTATTGGATAGACCTGTTCTATTTTACGTATTTGATGAGGACATTTATAAATCACAAAATCGCCAGATTTATAGCGAGGTAGGAAATATAGTTGTTGGTGAAAAACTATATAATTTAGAGTCTCTACTCGATATAATGCTAAGCAAATTAAAAGGACATGATACGTTATCAGCAAAGCGAGAAGATGCCATTAAGTTATTCAATCTCAGCTTTGATGATACGGACAATAGTCGACTTATTGATACAATTAATGATCTCTAAATCCTGACCTTTGGAAGAAATATGATTTCACATAAAAACTCTATGAGATTGATAAAAATCGTTTCAGTATGGATACCTTTTCAAAAACCAAGACGCACCTTTAGGCAGTATCTTAATACCATATTTAATATCGATTATAGAAAAAACTTACAAGTACAGAACTACCTTAAGAAGTACACAGTGATTTCTGCCGAAAGTCCATGTTTAGAGAGTATTTCTTCTAACGACCTACCCATATGGCAATTATGGCTTCAGGGCCCTGAACAAGCACCTCACATAGTCAAAAAGTGCTTCAAAAGTGTTGAAGTCTACTCATCTGGACGAGACATTATTATTTTAGATGAGCATACCCTGTTACAACATCTTGACCTGCCCGACTTTATTCTTGAAAAAAAGAAAGCTGGTATCATCTCGAATACGCATTTTTCTGATATTGTTCGTATTTGCCTTCTAGAGCAATATGGTGGGACATGGATAGATGCTACCGTCTTACTCACAGATGAAATTCCAGAAAAAATATTAAATGCAGACTTTTTTGCGTTTTATGTGCCCGAAGATCATCCGAACTATGATTTTCATTCTTTTTCAAGTTGGTTTATACATGTCCAACCACACCATCCCCTTATTAGAGATATTAAACAAACACTCTTTAACTATTGGAAGAATGAAGACAAATTGATTGATTATTTCTGTTTTCACTTTATGGCCTATAACATCATACATTCTAGCGATAATTATCTTAAAAAATGGCAGTCTCAAGAGTTTTTCTCCAATAAAGAACCTCATCTCCTTCAAGAAGCTTTAGATGAAGATTTCGATACAAATGCTTTTAATAACATAATTAAATCATCTAATATTCATAAAATAACTTATAAATATCGGAGCATAAGAAAAGGTTCCTTTTTGGATTATCTAGTAAATGAATATTGATAGGCGTAGTTATTTCATATATCACTAACTAGCTCTGAGAACATCACTAAGATAGGAGTGCCTTCTCTATGATAAATACTGAAAACTTACAACTGCTAGGTCAAGGGACTCAAAAA
>CBDTUD010000153.1:0-2727 GCA_965363545.1 uncultured Flavobacteriaceae bacterium
TGATTATTAAGTGATCGCGACAGGATTCGAACCTGTGACCGTCTGCTTAGAAGGCAGATGCTCTATCCAGCTGAGCTACGCGACCATTCAATCGCAGTACTATTTTTTTCATAAAAACAGTAAAAAAGTCGGGGTGGCAGGATTCGAACCTGCGACCTCCTGCTCCCAAAGCAGGCGCGATAACCGGGCTACGCTACACCCCGAAAATAAAATTTTAATTATTATAAATAGTATTATCGTAAACGATGCGGAGAGACAGGGATTCGAACCCTGGCAACGGTTACCCGTTGACAGATTAGCAATCTGCTCCATTACCACTCTGGCACCTCTCCTTGTATGTTTTAAAGAACTAATTTTCGGTTTGCAAATGTATTATATGCAATACAATATTGCAAATCTTTTTAGTAATTTTTTGTAATAAAAATTTATCCTATTTTACAACTATTAAAAGTGTAGACAATTGCATGGTTAAGCCTTTCAACAACAGATAATTGCACGCTTTATTTCTCAAATTTAATTTCATCGTATTTTCCAAGACTTATAAACAGTTTTATTAAAAAAGATTATACTTTAAACAAGCAAATTTAAGTATTGTAATTTTTCTAGCTATTCTTCGGTAAAAGTTGGTTATTGCTAGAATAGATGCTATGATGACTAGTTAGCATTTTGAACAAGAACTTATACTTCAGAGGTTTTTATGTTAGAAACTTTTTTTATGTATGTATAGAGGCGCTGGTAATCAATTGTAGCACTGGTTTCTTTCGAAATTATAGTACCTAATTCAACTTCTAAAGTTGCTCCATAATATGCTAATTCCTTTGTGAATCAGTTTAAATAATAGTTGGATATGGCCCAAAAATCATAGATGAAAACTGCTTTTAACAATTTGTTCATTAATTAAAACCAAAGTAGAGTTGCTATTAGAATGAGTTTTAGATTTATGTTTAATTTTTAGGACTAACAAAACATATTTAATTAAATTTGAGGAAACAAATATTGACCGATTTTTGAGCATTTTTTAATGAAAAACATTTTTCGCACTTTTCTTTATTTTGTACTTATAAGTTTACTTATATCTTGTAATTCTAACGATAATAAAGAAGATTATAAAGATATAATTGCGATAGCAAGCAATTTCCCCGATGGTTTTGTAGGAGATGTTAATTGTAAATCTTGTCATGAACAGGAATTTAAAACTTGGAAAGGTTCTGATCATGATTTAGCAATGCAAGTCGCCAGTGATTCCACTATATTAGGAGATTTTAAGGATGTTAAGACAACTCTAGACGGTGTTACCTATCACTTTTTTAAAGAGAATAATAAATTCCATGTTGAGATTGATGAAATTGACGGAACTAATAAAAAATATGAAATCACCTATGCCTTTGGTGTAAGACCATTGCAACAATATTTAATTGAATTTGATAAAGGAAGAAATCAGGTACTTCGCGCAACTTGGGATACCGTTAAAAAACAATGGTATCATCAATATGCAGGAGATAAAATTGAACCACATGATTGGTTGCATTGGACAAAAGGAGCTCAAAATTGGAATACCATGTGTGCAGAATGTCATTCTACCAATTTAAAAAAGAATTATTTTGTCGAAAAAGATTCTTTTCATACTACCTATTCTTTAATAAATGTGAGTTGTGAAAGTTGTCATGGTCCCGGAGAAAAACATGTAAATTGGGCAAATGCAAATCCCGATAGTAAAGAGTCCCATTTTATTATTGGTGGAAAAACACAAACAGAGCAAATGAATCTTTGTGCTCCCTGTCATGCTAGACGGGTGAAATTGACTGATAATTTAGAGACTGGAATTCCTTTTGAAGATCAATATCTAGTTCAAAATTTGTCTACAGCCTTTTATCATGGCGACGGACAAATCAATGAAGAAGATTATGTATATGGTTCTTTTTTACAAAGTAAAATGTACAAAAACAAAGTAAAATGTGGCGACTGTCACGATATGCATAGTTTGAAATTAAAAAAATCGGGTAATGCCTTGTGTTTGCAATGTCATGTGCCTAAATATGATACACCAGAACATCATTTTCATAAAGTAGATACAGAAGCAGCTTCGTGCATAAATTGCCACATGACCGGACAAATGTATATGGGAAATGATTTTAGAAGAGATCATAGTTTCAGGGTGCCAAGACCCGATCAAAGCGAGCAATTTGGAACTCCGAATGCTTGTATCGGTTGTCATAAAGAGAAAACAAATAAATGGGCAGCAGATTATATTAAAAAATGGTTAGGACCAACAAGAACCGATCATTTTTCAGATGCTCTTTTACTTAGTGAAACCAATAATTTAAATGCTAATGATCGAAAAAAATTGGATGATTTTATTAATGATTTGACTTATCCTGCAATAGCCAGAGCTACCGTTATTGAAAATTTAGACTATTATAATGATGCACATTTTAGTGCGCTTTTAACTGCATTAAATGATTCTTCTGCCATTGTTAGATATAATGCTTTAATGAAATTTAGAAATCTAACAATTCAAGATCGCTTATCGATTGCGGTAAAACACGCTACTGACCCTACAAAATTGGTGCGGATTGGGGCGGCACAATTAATCATTGGTGCTGACACTAAACCGCTAAACCCCTCTGACCTTGCAGTTGTCAATAAATCAAAAGGAGAGTTAGAATCTATGATGTATAGTAATGCCGATTTTTCCACTGGTAGAATGCAATTGGGTGATTACTTTTT
>CBDTUD010000154.1:0-2712 GCA_965363545.1 uncultured Flavobacteriaceae bacterium
AACGTTGTTGTATAAGATTAGTTGCGTGTTTTAAGTACTAAAGTTAGTAAATAAATCACAGATAGAAAGTCTGCGAAGACTTTCGTAAATTGGCAAAAAACAGCAATTAATTTTATACGGTGTTATGCACAGTTTTTAATTCGTTTTAAGTCTAAAATCATTCGGACTCATTTTGGTTTTATTTTTAAATAATCTACTAAAGTATTGAGGATATTCAAAACCTAAATCATAAGCTATTTCGCTAACGTTCTTGTTTGAATTTAAAAGTGTGATTTTAGCTTTTGATATAATAACTTCATGTATATGGCTTTGTGCACTTCTGCCTGTTTCCTTTTTTAGTAATTCCGTTAAATATTTTGGTGACATATTTAAAGCTTCAGCTAAATATTGAACAGAAGGTACGCCTTCTGCTTTTAACTGTTCAGAATTGCAGTAAGAGGTTAGTAGTGTTTCAAACTCACTCACTTTATCTGTATTAAAAACAGAACGTGTAAAAAACTGACGGTCGTAAAAACGCGTCGCATAACTTAAAATCAATTCTATAGTAGAAACAATTACATTTTGACTATGTCTATCTATATTTTGAGAATATTCTGATTCAATTTTATCAACCAATATTTTTATTTCGTTGCGTTCTTTTTCAGAAAGATGTAGAGCTTCATGAAGGTTGTATGAAAAGAAATCGTACGACTTCATTTTAGATGAAAGCGAAGAATGGAGAATTAAATCAGGATGGAAAAATAACATCCACCCCTCATTATTTTCACTCATTTCTTCATCTCCTGGAGAAATAACTTGACCAGGCTCAATAAATATCATTGTACCACTTTCAAAATCAAACTTGTTTCTGCCATAGCTAAACCCCTTTAAAGAAATATCTTTTATCGAAATAGAATATAAATTAATTATAAAATTTTCATTATTAAAACGCTGCCGAATTTTAGGATCGTTTAAATGAATCACAGAGACTAATGGGTGATTTGGTGAGTCTACATTAAAAATAGCATTCACTTCACTAATAGTGCTAATAGTTATAAAGTCTGTTTTCATTTGTTATTAGATATAATTTGCTATCATTTTTTCAGTTTCTAATCTTAGTCGTTTTTGTGCTTGCTCATCCATAATAGGTTCCCAAACTTTCCCAATTTTTTTATTACTAACGTATTCCGAATTAAGTTTTTTAGCTTCTTCGTCAAATAGTAACCATAGATAAACATCTTTTGCTTTTTCGGGAGTAATGCCCATAAATATCGGAAGAATTTTTGTTAACACGTTCATTGGGAAAGGCATTTTTTTTCCTTTTATTAATCCTGATGTCACAAAACCTGGGTGAATTGTATTGACTCTCACATTTGTGTTTTGTAATTGTTTTGATAAATCAAATGTATGTGAAATCATTAAATGTTTTGAATGTTCATAAACAAAAGGACCATCATATTCTTTTTTATCGAAATTTAAATCGTCCCAATTAATAGCTCTTTTGTGTCCAATAGACCCCGTATTAATTATTTGTGCATCTCCTTTTTCTGCAGCCGTACTAATTAATATTGGGCTAAGATATTTATTAAGAAGAAATGTAGATAAATAATTAGTGACTATGGTCTTCTCAAAACCTTCAGAGGTGATTTCTTTATCATAATAATAAGCACCTGCATTATTAATCAAATAATCTATTTGGTCAAAATCAGCAATAATCTCTTTTGCTATCTTTTTAGTTTGTGCTAAAGATGATAAGTCCGCTTGATAAATATAAATTTGATTAGCAGCAGCGTTAGCTAACTTAGTTAAGTCAGTTAACTTCTCTTTATTCCTTCCTATAATACCAATTTTATAGCCACCTTTTTTTATTAACGCTTCAATAAGTGCTTTCCCTATCCCGTTTGTAGCTCCAGATATAATAATATTTTTCATTTTTTTTGTTTTAGATTAAATACCAAAATTTGTTTTCAGCATAGCTATCATATCTCCATCAGATAATTTTGCTCTTGCTTCTAACATTTGTTCTGCATCATTACCTGCAGGAAATCTAAGTTGATTTGTAGTATCATGGATCGCTGTGTCTATTACTTTAGCAACCGTGTTTGGTGCGCTTCCAGGGAAAGTATCATTTGTTTCCTCTCCTTTATAGGTTTTCATTATTTTATCTACAACAACTTTATAATCGCTAATGTTTTCGTCATTAAAAGTTACAGATTTACTAAAGTTTGATGTAATGACACCTGGTTCAATAATTTTTATACTAATACCCAATGGTTCAAGTTCGTACTGTAACGCTTCAGAAATTCCTTCTACTGCATATTTTGTAGCTCCATACACACTACCTAGAGGTAATGCAATACGACCACCCATTGATGATATGTTTACAATAGTTCCTGATTTTTGTTTGCGCATGATTGGTAAAACTGTTTGAGTCATTTCAAGAAGACCTATAACGTTTACCTTGTATTGTTCATGAATGGTTGCAATAGGAGTTGCTTCTAAAGTCCCCAACATACCATAACCTGCATTATTTAGTAAAACATCTATAGTTTGAAACCTTTTGACTGCTGCCATTACAGCGGATTTAATAGTACTACTATCTGTAACATCTAATCGCGTCACTAAAACGTTTTGCAAATCTGCTAAACCTTTTCCGCTGTCTGTATTACGCATTGTTGCAACTACATTCCACCCTTTTTGCTGAAAATGAATTGCTGTTGCTTTTCCTATTCC
>CBDTUD010000155.1:0-2697 GCA_965363545.1 uncultured Flavobacteriaceae bacterium
AAGAATTGCTAATGGTGCCCCAATGGTCATTAAAGTTTTTTCAAATTTAGACTTCTCTCGTATCGGAAGTTTTTCCATGCGGTAATTATGCATATCTAAAACATCAAACTTTTCTTTTTTAACTGCTTCTGCCATTCTCTTTACTTTTACTTTTAGAATTTCCTTTTTGAACTTACTCTTTGGCTTAAAAAAAACCCGCATTAAAAATGCGGGGATATCCCTAAATTTTACCAGTTTTTAAATGGATTTTTCATTAACATAGAGTTGTAATATTTCACTTCTCCTGTCACTTCTTCACCTAACCATTCTGGTTTTGAAAATTTAGTATTTTCACTAGGTAATTCAATTTCAGCAACAGTCAAACCTTCATTTTCTCCATAAAATTCATCAACTTCAAAAACCAAATCACCATCGGCTTTTACCAAATAACGAGTTTTATCAATCACACCAGGTTCACTGATTGCAAGAAGCGCATTCGCATCTTCCACCGAAATTTCTTTTTCCCATTCAAAACGAGAAGCTCCACTTTTATTTCCAATTCCTTTTACCGTTAAGAAACCTTCATCTCCTTTAATTCTAACTCGTACTGTTCTTTCCGGAACTGTTGAAAGGAATCCTTGAACAATTTTTGTTTCTTTAGTGACGAATTTTTTATAATCACCTTTTACTCTAAATTTTCTTTCTATTTCTTGTGCCATTTCTTTAATTTTCTAAGGGTTTGTTAATCCAACCGATTACTCTTTTGATTGCTTGTAAATAATTGATATTTTCAAAACCAGTTAATCTCACATCTTCCATCGTTTTTTTAATGTCTTCAACTTCAGTTGATTCTGAATTTATTGTTACCAATTTTGCACCGTTAATCAACACATTTCCAAATTCGCATAAGGTATCATTTACCATATAACCAAAACGTTGTTTGTGTACACGAACTCCCTGTAAATCAGGATGTGCATCAATCATTGCCAAAAATTCTTCAACAGTATACGTGTCTTTTGTAAGTTCGGGCATTTTTACCTGAAAGGCCGGAAAAACATCGTTTACTAAAACCTCTTTTGCAATAGGAAATTCACCTTTCATTAAAGGATTCCATTGCTCTAATCCGTCAACAGTTTGAACATAAGTTTTTATATCCATTTTACCATCTCTTAATTTGGTATTGTTGACATCATTTGTTTTTGACATGATATAAATTTCTTCGGATTCTCGTTCCCAAACTTTTTCAGGAATTGGCACCGATAATCGCGCCATTCTTTTCGCTGACTCATCAAAATTTTGTCCGAAAGTTCTGAACTCAAATCTAGGTTTAGAAATTTCTCCTACTTTCATTTCTTGTTTCGTCATTTTTATTTTTTCTATTTAAATTAATCTATTGGTTTTTTAAAAATATATAATTGGGCTGTTGCATCGCTTATTACATATATTTCAGTATTTGTTACTGCAATTCCTTCCGCTTTCGTAACATTTATGGAATAACTTTTTAGCAGTTTTCCTGTTAAATCACATTTATTTATTGTTCTATTTTGATCGCTAGTAATCCATAAGTTTTTACTTTTTTTATCGTAAAAAATTCCGGAATAATCTGAAGCAAAACCCAAATTATATTCTGCAAGAATGGTAAAATTAGAGCGCAATCGAATTAACAAACCCGGATCCTTTTCATTAATCATGAAAATGGTTCCGTCATCGCTATTGTATGCAACTCCTTCAATACCACTATTAGCATCCGAATTATCGTAAGAAATTTGATGTTTTACAACTTCATTGGTAGTCATATCAAAGCTTACTATTTCTTTTGTTCGTTCTTCTGCAACCAAAAGTTTATTCTTGGTATAAGTAGAAACACCTTCTAAATCATTCCCTTCATAATTAAAGGTTTGCAACACATTCCCTGTGGTAGAAATCTTATAAATTTTATTGGTATTATCGCTAACGGTATATAAAATAGTACCTGAATCGTTGATTGCCAAACCTGAAGGCTCCGCAACATTTACTCCATAACTGGACAACAATTCAAGATCCTCTTTTGTCTGATTTTCAGAACTATCACTGCAAGCAGCAATCACAAACAGAAAACCGATACTTATTATATATTGAGTTAGCTTTTTCATTGATTTTTTTAAGAAAAACCATCTTGTTTTCTTATTACAAGATGGCTTTATCTCTCATTTAATTACTGAACATTATAAACATTCCAAAGTGAAGGATCTGCTTTAAAATCATCTGATTCATCTGTTGATCCACCCCCTGGTGTGTCATCTATAGACATTGCTCCTGTATTTGAATAATAATACTCTGCAGTGTCTGTAGCAATACGAACATAGAATGAAACCATAGCTCCTGTTTCACTTAATGATAATTCATCACCATCCGTTACCACATCTTTTAAGTTGATTGTCACTCCTGTTTGTGTGAATGAAGCATCATCTTCTCCTGAAACTTTGTTTGCTTTTACATATTCAGGGCTGTCGCCTACTGCGTAATAAATTCTAGCTTCGGTAATTGTTTCAGTGCTTGCATAATTTATAACAACATTAATATCGGTTCCTGGAACTGGGTTTGTTGGAAAAACAATACTTGTTACCGGACCAGCAGTACTTGTAACCGTTTCATTTACAACATCATCATAAGTAATTGCTTCAACAGTATAACTTGGCCATGTTGTGCCGTCGTCATGATTGAAATCGCTTATTACAT
>CBDTUD010000156.1:0-2695 GCA_965363545.1 uncultured Flavobacteriaceae bacterium
AGATGGATCAATAATTATCTCTTCTGTATGTGTGTCTATATCTGATTCATGACCCCCACCAGAACCATGTGCTATTCTTGGGTCTATCTCGTCTTGTGTATTGTATGTCGTATTTAACTTTCTCCGAATTCAGTATTATAAGCTAATGAGAAGTAAATTCACGAATTATCTCGAAAACTAAATAATTGTTTCTATTCTTTAAGACTAAACAAAGATTCTTAAAATTATTTAACTCTATATATTTAGAAGTCTTAATTCTTTCATTTTTTGTTAACCACGAATAATCAACAGTAGTAAGTTTTTTAAATTCACAACTAGAAATTTCACTTTTTAAAATTGTTCTAAATCGGAAACCATTTAAGTTTAACGGTTCTCCATCGGGATAGTCTAAAGGTTCTTTCGTTTCAATATGTTTATTGTAATTATCTCTTGATGTGATAAAAAAATATTTTTTTTCTTGAATCGAATCACTCCCATTCAATATACCATTTACAAAAACGACATATTCTGAACTAGTTTTATCTATTACAATATAGTTTTTATTTTCTTGTGAATAAATATTAGTGAAACTGAATATTAGGAGAATATATAAGAAATTTTTCATATTCAATCACATATTCAAATTTCGTTCCGCTTTTTTAATCTTAACCCATTTTATCATATCCATTTTAAAATGAATTAATTATGTTTTTGATTGCGCCATGTAACTGGGTAGATTACATATTTATCATCCCCAATAATTTCTATTAAGTAGGTTTTAAAAATATCGTTTTTTGTATACGCTTGATAAAGCTTGTCATTTTTGTTTGGTGGTCTCTTTTTATACGTTTTTAAACGAAAATCTTTTACTTTTTTTTCCACTTCTTCCATGGTGGTGATAGGATAATCCGTTAAATGTGGTATACATAATGTGTCTGCTTTTTCTTTATCCGGAAATAAAAGACTTCCCTTACTGAGTAGGTTAAAAACAATTCCCTTTTCGTCTTTATTATAAAATTTGATTCCTCTATAATATGTTTTGTCTTTAGAATTTTCTTCAAACTTTAAATAAATTACTTCCTTTTTATATTGAGAAAATATTACACTTCCGTTTAAAAAAAAAAGTAAGAACACTAAGTATTTAATTAGTACACGGACCATTTTGCATTGCATTTTGAATTTGTGAATTTATGTTAGCCTGCTCTTCCGGAGAAAGATTGTTCCAAGCAACAGTATCTTTTTTTAAGCCTATCCATGACAAGGCTTCGTAAAACTCCTGAGAATGTTGATTATCATCATAGTCACTTAAAGCGTCAATCATTATATCTATATAATGTTCTGCCATAAGTTGATGTTGTGCAGATGCGGCCGGTACCTCGGGATCTTGTTCTAACCACCAACGAGTATAATAATCTGCCAATCCGTTAAAATCATTTCGTAAACTATGTATAAATTCTTCGGTCCATGGAATTTCAGGTTGTTGAGCATGCGCTAATAATTTTCTATACATTTCTGCGTGAATCATTTCGTGCATAAATTCTACTGCTAAAATAATTGAAGAAAAATTGCCTACTGATGATGGTAAATTAGGATCCGTATTAAAGGTAATAGTAATCATATAATTATTAGGTTCAGAAGTAAATGCACCTGCAGTAACATTATCTGGATATTTAATGCCAAAATTATCATCTGTCTTTATATTCAAATTTGCTACAGAACCATCGGGAATAAAATTTTCAATATAATGGCTTATTGTGTTGTCACCTTCCCTAAATTTATTGAAAACATCATTTAAACAATCATTATTTATGAAAGATGGATCAAGAATTACCTCTTCTTCATGCGTGTCTATATCTGGTTCATGACCGCTACCAGAACCATGTGTTATTCCTGCGTCTAGTTCGTGTTCATGGAAATCAAAAGAGAACGAAGGACGAAATGGTACATAAATTGTATATGTATAATGATACACTGAATGCGTATAACTAAAATATAATATTCCTGTTGCTGCATTATAGGCTACATTATACCAATCTACTACCGTATAATCCACATAATTATCTACAGGTACTGGATACATATTCTCCCCTATTGGTGCTTCTTTTAACTTATTATCTTCACTATTGGAAAGATAGTCAACCATGCCAACAACAACGCCATTTTTATATACTTCAACTTTACCTAGTTTTCCTTCAATATCTCTATAATAAACAGAACCATCGTAAGCATCTAAATTATGTAAATTTACTTTTTTCACATCTTTCTTATTGCCATAATATTGAAGTATTTGAAAATCTAATGTACCATCTTCTGCAACATTGACATGTACTTTAATAAAGGAGTATAGTTTTACCTTATTCTTTGCTTGTTTTTTATCTTCCTTGTCTGTATAAGACAGAACAGATTTTTTGTTGGTAGAAAATTCATATGATATTGAATTATCTAAATTTTTAGTCGTTACAAAATCATCCCAATTTACCTCCAAGTTTGTTTTCTTTAATTCAGCCTCAAACTTTTTCTTTGAAAAATTCTTTTTAAATTTATTTTGAATATTCTCAACATTATTGGTGGTTGTTACTTGATTGGAGAAATTTGTATCCTCGTTTTCTTCACAACTTGCCGTAAAAATTAAAAGAAAAAATGCTAGCCCTTTTAGAAAATAAGATTTAGAGTTTGGTAGTTTGGTAGTTTGGTAGTTTGGTAGTTTGGTAGTTTG
>CBDTUD010000157.1:0-2672 GCA_965363545.1 uncultured Flavobacteriaceae bacterium
CTTCTAACATTAAATAATGTAAATCGGTGTTTTTAATAAATGGTTTTAATAAATCGCTTCCAGGGCCAAACATAGCAAGTTCAACATAATCAGCTGAGTGATTCATACTAATCCATCCAACAGAGTTGTGCTGTTTTTGAATTTGAGCTAATTCATTAAAAGGTAAATGTTTGTAATTATAAAGGCCATCTTCAGATTTAATAGAAGTGTAATAGCTTAAAAGTAAATTAGCTTCTTCATCTGTTAATGCAATATTATTGGCGTATTCAATGCGCTCTTTAATTTGAGATGTACTTGTTTCTTTCCCAAAACCATTTAAAATCCATTCATTAGTATGTTTGTACTGCTGAATACTGTCAAATTGTTTATTGGCATTTTTGCCATAGATTACTCCAGGGTTTGCATTTCCGTGATCTGTAGTAATTATTACAAGAGTGTTTTCATCTTTTTCCGCAAAATCTATAGCTACTTTCACAGCTTCGTCATGTGCTGTTTGGTCGTATATTAAACCTGCAATATCATTACCATGAGCTGCCCAATCTACTTTTCCTGCTTCGACTTGCAACACAAAACCAGCTTCATGATTTTTCATTCTATCTATCGCCTTTTGCGTCATTTCTGCCAACGTTGGAATTTTTTGAGTGAGTTCTTTGCTACTATTTCTATCAACAGTATAGGGCAATCCATCATTATAAAAAACACCTAAAATTGGATATTCATTAGTTGCTTCTAACATTTCGTCTCGAGTTTTTACCACTTGATAGCCTCCAGCTTCAAATTTTTGGTACATATCCACCTTATCTTTTCTGTATTCGGCAGAAAAATAATTATTTCCTCCACCCATCATAACATCAAATTGTAGCTTCAAATACTTTTCAGCAATTCCTTCTTGGTCATTTCTACTTTTACTGTTTACACAAAATCCAGCAGGTGTTGCATGTGTTATTGGTACAGTAGTTACACAACCTGCCATTTTTCCGGCGTTTTTAAACTTTTGCCAAATTGGAATGTATTCTTCACCTTTAGTTCCAATGTTTAGACCTCCATTTTTTATTCTAAAACCACTTCCCCAAGAAGAACTTGCAGCAGCAGAATCGGTAACGATAGAATTAGCAGAAGCCATATCCATTAAGGCTCTATTTACTTTGTTATCTTTATATAACTGAAGCCAATTACTTCCCTTTCCAGTTTTTCTTGAAAGATACAAATCAGCCATGTTTAAAGTTCCAGTACTCATACCGTCACTCACTACAACAATTATATTTTTAGCTTTTTTATTTTTATTTATTGTATCGAGGTCTAAAGTCGTTGCGTTTAAATCAAAAGGATTTAATAAGGATGAGCCAAGTGCAAAAAGAGATCCGTTTCTAAAAAATTTTCTTCTGTCCATAGTTTTTTTATCGAAATTAGCTTCAAATATATTTTATTTACAACTAGTTTATGTGCTCTAAGTTGCTTAAAAAATTAACTGCCTTAGATAATTTAATAATCTGCTCCCAGCAATATTCCACCAAGTTGGAATAAACGTAATTCGGCAATTTTTGCTGTATATTTTGCGCGATTGTAGTTATTTACAGCATTCAGTAAATTTACTTGCGCCAAGCGAAATTCTACAGAAATAATTTGACCTAATTTAAATTGCTCTTCACTTCGAGAAAAGTTTCTTTTGTTGGTTTGCACGTTTTTTTGCTCAGCCTGCAATACAAAGAGAGAATTTTGATAGGTTTCCCAAGCATTCGCAACATTTCTTTCTAAATCTTGCTCAATTTGTTCCTTTTGCAAGGTGCTACTGTCAATGGCAATTTTTGAGTTTTGCACTCTTGTTCTTGTCAATCCACCATCAAAAATATTCCAAGTTAAATTTACACCACCAGATAAACCAAGAGCAGTTTGTGAAGCTAAAGAAAATGAATTACTGTTATTGGAATTGATGTCGGTTTCATTCCATCCATAGGATCCATTTAAGCCTATATTTGGCATATAGCTCGATTTATTAATTCTTAAATCATAATTGCTCAATGCAATATTTTTTTCTGCTTGTAAAAGTAGGGCATTGTTTTCTTTTGCAGAATTCAGGATAGTTTCATAATTTAGGCTTAAAGCATAAGTAACCATTGTATCTACTTCAAAATCAGTTTGTATATCTCTACCCATAATTACATTAAGATCTCTTTTTGAATTAGCAAGTTCAAGGTTAATTGTTAAATAATTGATACTATCATTATTTACATCTACTTCCGAATTTAAAACATCCAATTGTGTGTTTTGTCCGTATTCGTAACCATACTTATTACGAAGCAATCTATCTTTGGAAATGGCAAGAGATGTTTCTAGATTTATTTTATTTTCAGTCAATCTAGCAACATCATAGTAAGATGCTAGCAATAGCAATAACGTATTTTCCATAACTTGACGTGCTTGAATTTCAGAAATATTGTATAATTCTTGCAGTCTTTTGTAGTTGTATTTTCTACCAAGGCCATCAAATAATAAATAATTCACTCCAACCGAGGCGTTGTACGCTTGTGTTTTAGAAACATCATCTTGTACACGGCCATCTTGAAAAGCATTTTCACTATCTCTTTTTTGATAACTTGCTCCGCCATTAGCAGATAATGTAGGTAAGAAACCGCTATTGTAAATACTTGAGCTATTTTTTGCAGCTTCTACCG
>CBDTUD010000158.1:0-2635 GCA_965363545.1 uncultured Flavobacteriaceae bacterium
ATTAAGCTTTACAATAACTCTTCTGGAAGCGAATTATATGGTCTCTGCATAGTTAATTTTGCGAAAATGACCAGTTATCCATACAATTTTGGTCGTGGTATAATTAGTAGCACGGCAAATCATATTATACAATCAAATTATATTGGCTTAAGGGCAGACGGCACAACAGTCGGCGGCAATAAAGGCGGCGGAATATCTTTAGTCAACCTTGGTGGTCATTTGGTAGGTGGGACAGAACCGTATCAAGGAAATGTCATTTCGGGCAATCTTTATTTTGGGCTTAATATTGCAGGATCAGAAATAAATTCTTATCAATCGTTCAATAATATAATTCAAGGTAATAAAATCGGAACTGATGCCACGGGTACTTTAAATAGAGGTAACACATTCAATGTCCAGATTGTCGATTCTTATAATAACATTTTAGGAGGAAAGACTGAAGCGGCTCGTAATATTATTTCTGGAGCTAAATATTTAAGTGATAACGAAGGAGGAACTGGAGTTGCTATTATAGGACCTGCATCTTATAATAATAAAATTATTGGAAACTATATTGGTACAGATATTACAGGAACCCAATCCATACCGAACGTACGAGGTGGTGTTTTAGTGTTATTTGGAGCACATGATAATAACATAGGGACGGATGCTATAGGAGAAGGAAATGTCATATCAGGCAACGGACAATATGGTGTTTATCTTCAAGGAAATACAGAAGACCCTGTTGTTTCCAATAGTATTAAAGGAAATTATATAGGTGTTGATGTCACAGGAAATGCGGCGTTGCCAAATTCAGCAGGCGTTATGATGCTTACGGGAGAAAACAATAACAATAGTATTGGCGGAACAACAGCTACTTCTAAAAATGTTATTTCTGGAAATACTACTGTAGGTATTGCCATAGCTAGTGGTAACAATAATCAAATTATCGGGAATTATATTGGTACAAATGCATTAGGCACCATTGCAGTACCTAACAATTATGGTATAAATATAGAAGATGGTAATAATACTATTGGTGGAAACGCAGCTGGTTCTAGAAATATTATATCGGGAAATACTACTGGAATATACATTGGACAAAGTGCATCGAGCGGAAGCATAGTCATAGGTAATTATATTGGTTTAAATGCTTCAGGAAATGCAGCCTTGCCAAATACTACAGGAATCGCATTAGCTGCTTCTTCAACTAATAGTACTATTGGAGGTACCGATTCTTTAGAAAGAAATGTTATTTCCGGAAATAGTACTAATGGGATAAGTGTTTCGGGCACATCGCACACCATTAAAAATAATTATATTGGTTTAGACGCTTCAGGTACTGGAGCTTTGCCAAATGATACAGGGATATTATTATTGCCTTCATCCTCAAATTGTATCGTTGGAGGCCCTGATTCTTTAGACAGAAATATTATCTCTGGAAACAGTGACGTTGGAATATATGGTTCTGGAACATCGCATATTATTCAAAATAATTATATAGGATTAAATCCCAATGGTAATGGAATTATTAAAAATGGAAATGTAGGATTCACATTTAATGGAACTTCAACAAATACCCAAGTTTCAGAAAACACAATTTCGGGCAATGGTACAGTTTCAAACACAAGCAGAAATGTTAACTTTTTTGGAGCAGATGGCGTACATTTTTTTAGTAATAAAGTAGGAACCTTGCCAGATGGAATTACAGGAGTCGTAAATATTGGTATTGGTCTACTTATAAATAGCGCTAGCAATAACATAATTGGTGGTGATTCTGAAGTTGAGGGTAATATCATCGGGAATCATAACTCGAACGCTGTATTCGTAAGGTCTTCCAGTAACAATAATACCTTTAGTCACAATAAAATAGGTGTTGGAGCAGATGGCATTACCAATCTTGCTAATGATTTTACAGGAATATTTATTACAGGTGATAATTCTGGTAATACAATCACTAATAATATAATAGCAAATAACCAAAACGGAGTACAGTTAAGTCCTTCTTCAGGTACGCCTACTCAAGTTACTATTTCTAAAAATAGCATCTATAATAATACTATGTTAGGAATCGATTTAGAAGGTGCCATCACAAATGATGCTGACGACCCAGATACTGGTGCTAATAACCTTCAAAATTATCCTGAAATAAGTGCTGTAAATTATTTGGGTAACTCGGATGTCGAAGTCACTTATAATGTACCAAGCGCTGTAACCAATTCTGCCTATCCCCTAACAGTTGAATTTTTTGGGGCGGATAATGGTCAAGGTAAAAAATTTATCAGTTCCGATATTTTTGCGCTACCCGGTGCTAAAACAATAACCATTAATCTTCCTAATGGTTTTGATCAGAACGATTATAACAACATCGTTGCAACCGCTACAGATGAAAACGGTAATACTTCAGAATTTGGAACATCGATCAATTATTCATTGGGGATTTCACAGTTTGAAAGTAATGCTATTAAATTTTTTCCAAATCCATCACAAGATTTCATAACTATTGAATCTATTGCGAATACAGTTCTTAGAATTGAGGTTTTTGACGTTTATGGAAAAAAAGTATTGAACCAAACAGCAATAAATACAATGAATGTTTCCTCTTTAGCCTCTGGTATTTATGTATTGAAAATAAAAGATGAAAATGGAGGAATTA
>CBDTUD010000159.1:0-2593 GCA_965363545.1 uncultured Flavobacteriaceae bacterium
TCCTGCAAAAAAAGCAGCTGCTTTAGACCCAATAACTGCTTTACGTTATGAGTAAAAAAGTAAGGAAACATTGTTTGATTGAGAATTTTAAAACCAATGGCAAATAGGATAATTTAAATTGAATAAACTCGCAACTGATAATACATTAAAACAATCAAAAAAAAGCAAAACTTAAAAGAACAAACTGATGCTAAAATTGCAGCGGGAAGAAAAGCAAATCCTGATTTTATGAAAGGGGTTGATGACATTATTAATAAAGCGAAAGCATTTAAACAAGGAGATAATGCTATTAAAGTTGGAGAAAAAGCCCCAAATTTCGAGCTGCCTAACCCTGAAGGAAAATTAATATCATTACATAAATTATTAAATCATGGGCCACTTGTTATCACATTTTATCGAGGTGATTGGTGTCCGTATTGCAACTTGCAACTTAGAGCTTTGCAACAAAGATTAAGTGATATTCATGCATTAGGTGCAACTTTAATTGCCATCAGTCCACAAGTACCTGATGGGTCAATGACAACAAGTGAAATTAGTCAAATGGAGTTTATTGTATTGTCTGACCAAGATGCCAAAGTAGCCTCACAATATGGTGTTGCTTGGGAAGTTCCAGAATTTTTGTTGGAACATATGCGAGTAGATCGCCATCTTAATTTGGAAAAAATCAACAATGGGAATGCTAATATTTTACCAATTCCAGCCACTTTCGTGTTGGGAAGTGACGGAATAATCAAATGGAGCTATGTTAATGTAGATTACAGATCACGCTCAGAACCTGATGAGGTAATTGCCGCTTTGAAAAATTTATCTTAGGAGTTACGACTACGAAATTGCGTAGCTGTCATTTCCATATTACGTTTAAAAAGTTGGTTGAATTTAGCGACTTAAAGGATAAAGGTTATTGCAACTAATTCTAGTACAATATTGAAGGCTTAACTAAATTCATTTCACTCTTGTTGAAAAATACCGTCGATAAAATCATATCATTCGTATAAAGAAAAAGCCAAAACATATATTTGATTACGAAATGAAAGTAATTAATTTTAAGTTTGAAGAATCATATTAAAATCTTCATATAATGAAAAAGAATATTGACTTCGGATTATTACTTTTAAGAATAACGATTGCTGGATTAATGCTCTTTCACGGTGTAGCAAAATTAAGTGGCTTAACAGGTATTAAAAGTATGCTATCGCAAGCAGGATTGCCAGAAGTAATGGCTTATGGTGTTTACATTACAGAACTCATTGCGCCAATCCTTATTATAATTGGTTTTAGAACAAGAATTGCTTCTTTAGTCTTTTTCTTCGGAATGCTAATGGCATTGATTTTAAAACATTCGGGAGCTTATTTTGCATTATCTAAAACTGGAGGTTTAGAAATTGAGCTAATTCTGTTATTTGCACTAGGATCTTTAGTCCTCTTTTTTACAGGTTCTGGTCAATATGCCGTAGCAACAACAAACAAATGGGATTAATTAATACAAGACCCAAATTAGAATAAAATGCATAAAAATAGAAATATAACAATCCTTTCGCATCTACTCGTATGGATTGTGCTATTCAGTATGCCTTATTTATTGTCTTATGGTCAAGAGCAAGATCTTAATAGAATAATAGCACATTTTTGGATTCCATTAGTGTTTTATGCGGTGGTGTTTTATTTAAATTATTTTGTACTCATTGATCGATTTTTATTTACTAAAAAAATGGCTCAATTTATAATCATAAACCTTGTTCTTATAGCAGGTTTTTTATTCTTGAAAGAAATTATTGAAACTAACTTTTTTAACGAGCTTGTAAAACAACGTCCTAAAAATACAGATTCTAGTGGACCACCAATAAAGATGTTCATCTATGTACAAATGCTTTTGTATTTGGCACCTTTATTATTTTCGATAGCTATAAAAACAACGCAACGTTGGGTTAAAACAGAAGCAGAGCGTAAGGAAGCTGCTAATGTAAAGTTGCAATCGGAATTACAACATTTACATTATCAGCTGCAACCACATTTCTTTTTTAATTCGTTAAACAATATTTATTCTATGGTTGATATTTCACCAGATGAAGCGAAAAAATCAATACATAGTTTGAGTAAACTTATGCGATATATGTTGTATGAAACCAATATGGAATTGGTGCCACTTTCAAAAGAGATAGATTTTATGAAAAAGTATATCGAGTTGATGAAGCTAAGAGTATCAGATAAAACAGTGGTGAGTCATAATTTTCCGTCAGAAGAAACAGGGATTCAGATTGCTCCTTTGCTATTTATTTCCTTGATTGAAAATGCATTCAAACATGGTGTATCTGCAAGTAAACCAAGTACGATTGATATAAAAATGACGAGAAATGATAAAAAGGTAATATTTTCTTTAGAGAACGACAATTTCCCTAAAAAAACTGATGATAAAAGTGGATCGGGCATTGGATTACAAAATTTGGAGAAACGATTACAACTGTTATATCCAAACAAGCATAGTTTAAAATCAAGTGTAGAAAACAATCGTTTTTTAGTACTTTTAGAAATTGAAACTGTCTAAATTATGAGCAACCAAAAAATTACTTGTGTTATTGTTGATGATGAACCCATG
>CBDTUD010000160.1:0-2589 GCA_965363545.1 uncultured Flavobacteriaceae bacterium
CCCATTTTATTGACATGATTGATAAACTTATCAATATTATCAACTTTCCACTGATTGCTGGTAGCGACCTTTCCATCTGATACTTTAATAAGCTCATTTGGTTTTATATAGTAGCGTTTATGGCCAGTTCTCTTATATATTTGCACCGCATTGTCTTTAGTTGTAACAACACCCAAGCTGCCTTGCATCTCTGCAGGGAAAGCTTCCTCCAATTCAGAAAAGCTAATGTTTGGATTATCTCTAACATAAGCCTTGATGACCTCATTTACCAACCTTCCTTTATTGTAAGATTTACCCTGAAAATCATAAGTTGAGAAATCTTTTTTTACTTTATTCGTTTCAACCACATCTCCTACAGAAGTAACAGAAGATAGTTCCAAACCTTGTCTGATTGTATCTTGCAAGCTCACTTTTTGCTCTTTACAGAATTCTTCAATTCGTTCGAATAATCTAACAATAGCAGCATACCTTGCCTGTAAGAAGAAGTCTTTTTTACACAGCTTGAAGAGAATTTGCTTCCATTCCTCATCTTCATGACTTAAATCAATATCCTCATCTTTATCAAAAAGCTGATATTCAACTTCAAGCTCGTTATCCCAACCCATAAAATTAGGGTAATGTGCTAAGACATTGTATATTTGAGGATAAGAAATTTGTACAGACAGTAGAAAGAAGTTTATTATTTCTGACACTTCATCTTGTTGTGTATCAACATCATTAATGCATTTAACTAGTGAAATAGCATTCATTAATCTCTTAATCGCACGAGGGTTCTTACCAACGGTAAGCAAACCAATCTCCTCAATTAAAAGGATTTGTGCTGCAGACACACTGTTATTTATTAGCTTCAGTTGTTTAAGGTTATCTATTAAAAAGCTTTGAACCTCGTAATTGTTAACTGGCATAGAGAACGGAAGCTGAATAATCTTTTCAAAAAATGATCTAAATTCTCGTTCATTCTCCATGGTCTTTTTACCAAATTTTGGCTCAAGCCCTTTAACAACGACATCGTAGTCAATCGCTAATAAAAAAACACAGTTATCTAAATCAAAAAGGTTTTTAAGAAGCTCTAATATTTGAACGGCAACTGGAGGATTAATTCTGTCTAAGTCATCTATAAAGAACATAAAACCTTTTTGAGGATTCTGAGCAATAAAGTCATTGATAGTGCTCTGTAGCTCATCCCGTAACTGGCGAACTCCTACTTCACTTTGTTCGTTCTCAAACATTGAATCTACTATATCGCTAGCACCACTACCGATTGTCATATTGGCTGATGTTTTTAGAGCAACTTTACTAACCCTTGTAATAAACGACTTGGCTTTTTTCTTAAGCTTAGCGGCATCATCACTATTTTCTTGTTCAATAACTTCGATAACTTGGTTAATAATTGCCGTGATTATATTTGTTAATGTAGAGCTAGCATCCATCATCAACCCATATTCCCAAGTATTGATCCATACCGCGTAATAACCATCGTCGTCTGTGCAAAGCTCTTGTCTCAAAAAGTTCATCAAGGTGGTTTTACCACTTCCCCACTCACCTTGAATGGCAACTGTTAAGGGTGTTTGAGCACTCATTAAAAAACGTTTTAAACCTTTTTTATACTTATCGATACCAAGCTGGTCTTTATCAACTCTTGGTGTATCCGTCAGATTGCTAAAAGTGCTCATTTGATGACCCTTATTCTAAATTTTATTTTAGTTTAGCTGATACGCTTTCATTATTGCAAAAATGTCTAGCTTCAAGATTGTTAGCAATTTGACAATAGATTTCAAAACTATAAGACATCAAATCAAATAAATCCAACTCTCTCTTATTTACAACTATAACCTTTAGGTTAAGCAAGCATAATTAATCATCGTTCAAAAACATACGCTTTTCCTTGGACAGAGCGAACACTTAATGAGTATAATTGATTAGCGTTACTTATAAATAGTTAATATTATTGATGCAATAACAGGACTGTATTATGAAAGGTAATAACTCAGCATGGATGGTAGAAATTTGGAATTGGGCAGATGAGAATTTTTTAAGCGAAGAACAAGTACCTCGTTCCGCAGAAAAGCTTGCTTCCCTACAAGAGCTTAATACCAGCGGTAGCAGATTAAATAAACTACCTAAAGAAATCGGTAATTTAACACAGTTAAAATCTCTAAATCTTGAGTTTGCCAATCTCAAATCTCTACCCGCATTTATAACCAAATTAACAAACTTAGAGTCAATCAACTTATCTAATAATAATTTAAAAACCCTGCCAAAAACTATTGATAAACTAACAAACTTAAAATTTTTGAGTATTAATTCCAATAAATCTTTTAACGAGTTGCCTGAGAATCTTAGCAAGATAAATAATTTAGAATACCTAGAGCTATCTAATAACCGAAGCTTAAAAGAAATCCCAGATTTTATTTCTGACTTATCCCAATTAAAAACCTTAATATTATCTGACAATTCACTGAAAGCCCTTCCTGAAAATATTGGAGAGTTATCAAATTTAGAAGTGCTTGATTTAGGAGGTAATAGATTAGATAAGCTACCTAGCACCCTTCACAAACTGACTAACTTAAAAGATTTAGATCTAAGGTT
>CBDTUD010000161.1:0-2549 GCA_965363545.1 uncultured Flavobacteriaceae bacterium
AAAAGTATCGGACAAGAATTTGATATTCCACAAATAGGTGGACATTATGTGATGTTTAAAAAAATAGTGTAATATTTTTGTACACCTTCCAATGGTTAGAAAATGTACAAGGTCCTTCTCTTTTACAATCGATACCTATTTAATTAATTTGTTTTTTAAGGTGTTTACAAATAGAATATTACCCAGCTTATCATACCCTTCAAATAAGGCAATGCGATTTTCATGTTTTGCCACACTTTCATGAAATCCAATTAAGGTCAAGTCCGCTTCAGCGGAGTATTCATTAATTAAATCTGTTTTACTTTTAGAAACATCCAAAGGCAATACAATGATATTATTCGAAGAAATTGGCAACCTACCAGTCGAAGCAAGTTGAATTAAATTGTCTTTTTCTACCTGTAAATTTTCGACAGGAAACGCAGCATAAATCTTTATTTGACCTTTTTTCCAATCCTGATGACCAATTATGATGTAAGAAAGTAAAATCATTAAATTGGCATTTTCAAAATCTTCTTTTCTGATCCATATATGAATATCTTTTTTATATCCGAAGCCCTTTTCTGAACTCGATAGTATTCCTATATCTAAACCAACGGTTTTTATCAAACTATAATTATCAAAAATTTCTGATAACCATTCTGTTTGCCCTCTTTTGTATTCAAATAAAATCATGTTATTTGGCTGACCTGAGATACCGGGTTGTTGAATAGCGGTTGCAATGGCCGAAGTAGTGGAAGGTGTAACCAGAATATCCATAAAAACATTGGAATTATTATCGGCTACATTATGGATGAGTTTTTTGAGAATATCATCCGCTGCTTTCTTCGATTCTTTAGAAAGATAGGCTTTCTCAAAATGAATATACATTCCAAATCCGTAGCTTTTCGAAATCCATTTCATTAATTCTAAAACATCCAAACGTTTAAAACTATCTTGAGAAAGACAAATAACAGAAGGTCTCCAATCTTCTTCAGCACTTTGTTTTTCTGCTTTTTGAAGAAAAACTTGTAATCTTCTGCTCAATTGTTTGATAACACCTTGAAAGATTTTAGCCATACCACCTGTTGTACCACTTTTTGATGAAATATATACATAGAGTACCAGCATCAATAAAATTGCCGCAAGTGCATAA
Organism: uncultured Flavobacteriaceae bacterium; assembly: GCA_965363545.1. Taxonomy (GTDB): domain Bacteria; phylum Bacteroidota; class Bacteroidia; order Flavobacteriales; family Flavobacteriaceae; genus Lutimonas. Next base: position 1,133 of record CBDTUD010000161.1, read on the forward strand.
GGAGTATTGATTTTAAACATGAGAAAAATACACATGAAAGTTCCTAAAAGCGATAAATACCACTTCGATTTAAAAGAAGGTCGATACGAAGGGTCTGCTGCAAAATGCTGCATGAATGAAATCAAACAAAGCGAACCGTAAGTTACAAGAAAAAACATCGATATGACTTCTGCTACAGCATTCACATCTCCCATTAAAATAAAGACAAAAGCAATAACACTTGTTATAATAGTTGCATTTCTAGGTTCATTATTTTTTTCTGTTCCTTTGGCTATCCAAAGGTTCGCAAAATTATTAGGAAAAACATTGTCTCCTCCAATCGCTTGTAGGGTTCGCGGAGCTACCATAAAAGATCCCAAAGCCGATGAAATGGTTGCTGCTGCCAGACCAATAGGTATAATTGGACCCCAAAAAGAAATTCTACTCATAATGAGCTGATCATCTACTAAATCGGAAGCGGATGCTGAAGAAATCAATTTATAAGCGATAAATACGTAAATAATCATACCGGTAATCGTGGCAGCTAAGGTACCGAGAGGTATCGATTTTTTCGGATCTTTTAAATCTCCTGACAATCCAACTCCGGCTGTCATTCCTGTAAAAGCAGGAAAAATGATAGCAAAAACATAAAAAAAGCCTTTATCCGTACTCACATTTTTAAACAATAGCGAACTGTCAAAAGTAGCGCCATATTCTGTAGAGCCAAGAAAGAAAAAAACAAGCGAGATGGCTAAAATAGTAACGACAATATACAAGGCTTTCATACCTAGATCGGCACCTTTTTTAATCATTAACCAAATTAATAATAACAATGCGGGTATACTAAACAATCGGTTATCATAAATTACATAGCCTAGATTATGTTCGATCCATGGTTTAATAACCTCAAAAGACTCTGCAAAAGCAATAATGTAAAATGCAACACTTATGGCTTGTGAAAAATATAAGGCAATACCAATAGCCGCACCAATATTAATACCAAACGATCTGGAGATAATAAAGTATTCTCCACCACCTTCAACTTTTTGATTCGTTGCAATTTCGGCGAGTGCCATTGCTGTGGGTATGGTAACCATATGCCCAATCAAAATAATGAGCAGTGTGCCCATAAAACCGACAGAACCTACGGCAAAACCAAAACGAAGGAACATGACAGCACCCAGAATGGTGGAAATAGCAGTTAAAAAAACAGGGAGTGTGGTGAAATTAGCCTTTTGATTCATGAAATTTTTAGTTAAAATAAGTACGAATGTACTAAATAAATTGAATTGAAAAAGATATTATTTCATTCCTTTATATTTATCTATACTCTGGTAAGAAGGCACGATACAATGACATAACAATCTTTCATTAATTTCACAATCCACTACCTATTCAAACCCAACTGTCATTCCCTTGCAGCTTGTGACCAGCTTGA
>CBDTUD010000162.1:0-2498 GCA_965363545.1 uncultured Flavobacteriaceae bacterium
CTGAAAATCTGTTAACTATTGCGAAAAATTTAAGAAAAAAAACGTTGATAATATCGGTTAATTTAAGTCAAGAATTGGGTTAGGATTTTAATTATGACTTTATACTAGTTGAATTTGAAGTATTTATAAAAGAAGTCTTATAGTACGTAATTCTAAGAAAATATAGTTTTTCATTTGAGTTAGTTAGTTGCAAAAGGTCGGCCTAAATTTTGGTCGACCTTTTTGTTTTATACAACTTGCTATTTTGATAATTTCTTCATTACCTCATTAGTACACAAAACACTTATTTGTAAAATCGTTCCATTTGTAGATGAAAAACCAGTAAACATTGATTCTAATTTTTATCATGATAATCTTACCATTTCTTTGTTCCATAATTTAAAAACAAAATAAATAGTATTAATAACTTTAATTATGAACTTTTCAAAGAAAAATCACGAACACCAAAAAACAAATAATAATTTGGTAAGTAAAACATTTAAAACACTAACAGTTCTAAGTATTTTATTTCTAGCTTCATCTTTATTTGTCGGATGTTCTGACGATGATACAACAATTGATGATGACTCAACAAACGACAATGAACTTGTAATCAACAACTATGCACAAATTTCGACAGGTCAAGTTACCCTTTACGATAATGATGGTGCAGTTATAAATAGTTTAAGTTCAGGAGATGCATTATATGGTCAAGACGCCAATTATTTAAAGGGAGCTTCTATGTCATATAATGATAATGGAGATGGCACAATAACAGATGATAATACCGGTTTAATGTGGCAACAAGTGCCTTCATCTAGTGATTTCACTTGGCAAGAAGCCGTAGATTATTGTAATGATTTAAATTTTGCAGGATATGATGATTGGCGAATTCCAAGTTTAAAAGAGTTGTTCTCTATCAGTGATTTTAGTTCGGGTTGGCCTTATTTAGATACCAATTATTTCAGTCTGGCAAGCGGGTCTGTTACAAAGGACGAGCAATTTTGGTCAAGTAACTATTATGTAGGTATTACAGTTGAAGGAGGTTCTAATTCTGCCTTTGGAGTAAACCATGTAACAGGTCATATTAAGGCTTATTCCGCAAATGCAAGTGGCCCCGTTGGTGGAAAATATGTAAGAGCCGTTCGTGGCGGTGATTATGGCACCAATGAATATGTTGACAATGGGGATACTACAATTTCTGATGCAGCTTCAGGATTAATGTGGACACAAAATGACAACGGTGAAGGATTGGATTGGGAAGATGCATTGGCTTATGCCGAAAGTTCTGAATTCGCAGGACATTCTGATTGGCGTTTGCCCAATGTAAAAGAACTTCAAGGTATTGTTGATTACTCGTATTCCCCATCTGCAACCGATAGCGATAAAATTGGCCCGGCAATTGACCCAATGTTTACCTGTACTGCAATAACCAATGAAGCCGGTAATGATGATTACGGTTATTATTGGACAAGTACTTCAGCAAATTTTACAAGCGGAGAACCTTATTACTACGCTTGGTATGTTGCTTTTGGCATGGCGGTAAATGGTGAAGGCGAAGATTTTCATGGTGCTGGAGGTGTTAGATTTGACACCAAATACGAAGGAGGTAATTTAGGTGAAGGTGGTGAACGTTATTACAATTATGTACGATTAGTACGAGATATTAATTAAGAATTAAATTATAAAAAAGAAAATATAGTTTTTCATTTGAGTGAGTTAGTTGCAAAAGGGTCGGCCTAAATTTAGGTCGACCTTTTTGTTTTATACAACTTGCTATTTTGATAATTTCTTCATTACCTCATTAGTACACAACACACTTATTTGTAAAATCATTTCATTCGTAGATAAAAAACCAGCAAAGGTTGATTCTAATTTTTATCATGACAAACTTGCCATTTCTTTGTTTCATAATTTAAAAAAAAGACTAATAATGAAAACAAGAATGTTAAAAATTAAACCTATTTTTCATGTGCTGTTCTTAGCAACTTTTCTATTTATAAGCTGTTCAGAGGATGAAGAAATTTCGAATGAAGACCTAGAAGTTGAAATTGATGATCCAGATTTTGAAGCTACAGATTGGACTACCGAAACCCATAGTAATGATGCTGACCCTAATTTTGATGAAGTATTTGATAATACACAAGTTAAAAGATTGGATTTTGTAATTTCAGAAACTAATTGGAAGGTTATGTTAGCCGATATGACAAGTCTTTACGGAGCATTCGGTACAGGTGGAGGTGGATCTGGAGGAGGATTGATTGATACAGATGAAGACCCTATTTTTGTACCAGCAGAAGTGTATTATAATAGCAAACAATGGTATAAAGTTGGTATTCGCTTTAAAGGTAATTCAAGTTTACAAACGAGTTGGCAACAAGGAATTTTAAAATTAGCTTTTAAGTTGGATTTTGATGAGTATGAAGACGATTATCCGCAAATTAAAAACCAACGTTTTTACGGATTTAAAAAATTAAGTCTAAAAAATAATTATAATGATAAATCCTTTTTAAGAGAAA
>CBDTUD010000163.1:0-2454 GCA_965363545.1 uncultured Flavobacteriaceae bacterium
TCACTAAAATCCATCGGCGCTGTCTGACCACGGGTACTGATATATTTCATGGTTATTCCTGTCTTTGATAATCTTTAAAAATTAAGTGTTAATACTAAATAAGTATTCTTTTAGGGTGCATTTTATGCACCGTTGACGCTTTAATCTGTTTTAAAATTAACTATAATTTCATAATGGTACTATGGAGCTCACTTTACCTAACTTGCTGCAACAAATAGCTTGTAGGTTTTTGTAGCTACTCTCGCTTTTGCTGCTATCTTGGCTAAAATGCACCTCTGGCAAGACTATAGCGGAAAACATCGGATAAATCGTAGTTTTTCTATACATATATAAGGTAATATGGACGTAGCTCTCAAAAATAGAATAGGTTAGAAAGTGTCTTATAAATCAAATTGGATGGCAATACTTGCAAGCTTTAAAACAAAATTAAGTTTATATCTAGTAGACCCTTCCCCCATAACTGTTCAAGCTTTAGAAAAATGTCAGACTGAGTTTATAACTTTTGTACATGGTCATTCTGCTCTATTAAGAGACAATACATATGATGAAGAGGTTATAAGAGCATTTAACATATTTATTGAGATTCAAAATAGTCCAACTGTAAATGATAGTCAGACTTTACATAGCTCTCAAAAATTAATTAACAGTATTGATACTGCTATTGCTAAAAATAAGGAAGAAGCAATGACAACAAATTATAACGTTAGTGGAAACGCTCAGTTTGGCGACAATAACAACCAGACTAACACTCACAACATCACGGATATTAATATTAATCTACAGACTCTAATTAATGAAATTCAGAAAAGTGGTGACCCAGAAGCGAAAAATAAATTATTAGACTTTTTAAATAACAGTACGATATCAAGCATTATAGGAGTAACAGCTGCTGAAGTTGCTAAGTTTCTTGGTTAGCTTTAGATTAGTAAGCTTCAAACGACTCTAAACGCTGAACTAAACTCATTAAAACTCTATTTTCATCTATTTCTATCAAACTGTTAAAATTATCATAAAAATTTCTTTCTAGAGAGTTATATTCAGTTTCTTTAAAGCTATCGATTGTCAGGAAACTAAAACTAATAAGGTTATGAAGCACTCCAAGATTAAACTCGTTTTTCCCTTTTACTACTGAAATACTTTCAACTAAATCTTGATAAGTAGCAGTATTATTTCTTATCTTAGTAACCAAATCTCCATCTTTTACCTTAAGTATGCTTATAAAAACCATCAAAAACATAGTAGGATACGAATTATCAGAATCAGAATTTAAGCTAGCTGCGAAATACTTATAGTTTTGTAAAGCTTTGTTAAACTGTCTATAGGAAAGGTTATAACGAAAAGAAAGTATCAAGAACAGTTCATATGACCTATGCATGGATTGAGATGGATTTGAAGGTAGTCCTATAAAATCCACTTGATTCCAAAAATATTTCCTGCGATTACTACTACTAGATAAATCGGCTTTAGGCAGTCTAGTCGGATAATCTACAAATTTTTGCAAGTAAGTATGAGCATCAATATTCTGCCCATAAACTTTTTTGATAGACTCTTCTAACTGCTCATGGTGCATAGATAGAATAAAGATCACATCTTTTACTAGAAATAAATGCTTTATTTTTTCTAGTATTTCAACGGCAAAGCTAGGCTTACACCTATCAAGTTCATCGATAATAATAACGAGTGGAAGCTCTTGTTCAGAAGACTTCTGAGCGAGTTCAGAAAGAGATTCTTTAAAATCGTTAAAAACTTCTTTTTGCTTCAGTGCTTGATCAAAAGTATTACCTGATATAAATTCTAGACTTGTCTTAATTGCTTTGGCAACAACAGACTCACTATTCTTTGCTTTATCTAGTTCTTCATATAAATTTGAGTCGAGGTTAATAGTAGGTGTTTTTGCCATAATGTTTTTCAAATGATAATAGGTGTTTTTAGACTCGTCTAGATAATCATCTTTTTTATCAATATCTTTTTCCTTGGCAAAATTGTATATTTCAATCGCTAGTGAGAGAAACACATCTTCTAGATAGTCATACTCGAACGCATCAAAATAAATAGAAGCAATTTCTTTTTGCTCCATATGCTGTTGCCACATTTTTACAAAAGTCGTCTTACCTTCACCCCACTGTCCACTTAGACCTATAACTACTTCGCCACGCTTGTTATTTTCAATAATATTTGTTAATTGAATGGCAAAACCTTTACGTTCTAGCCAGTCATTAGCAAATGGGTCATCACTGTCTATTTCAACGTTGTGTTTTTTTAATTCCAAAACTTGATCCTAATACAAGATGAAAAAATTTAATTTTCTAACAAAATACTGGGCTAAAGCTAAAGCCACAGCCTAAATCATAATTCATAAAATTAGGGTTTAAAGCGTTTATTTAGCCGTCTTCTGCAGCAACGCATAATAAAACCCATCACCACTCTCGCTATCAATCGGCAAGCACTGACGCC
>CBDTUD010000164.1:0-2452 GCA_965363545.1 uncultured Flavobacteriaceae bacterium
TAACATCCGAAGCCAAATTAATGGTAGAACTTATCGAATGAGTTGTGTATTTTTGTACCAAAGCTTGCATTTCTACTCGCTTTGCCCAATCAATTTCAGGAGCGGTAGAACCTGCATACGGACTCTTATTCATATCCGTTTCGCCAGTTACTTCCATCCAAGTTTTTAATTTATTATGATAAACCGTGAACTCTTCAAAAGCATCACCTAAATCATCTACAAAATCAACTTTAGCATTTTTGTCATCTTGATTAATTTTTCTTCTTCGTTTGTATGACATCAAAAATACCGGTTCAATACCCGAAGAAACTTGTGCCAACATACTCAACGAACCTGTTGGAGCAACCGTACTTATTGAAATATTTCTACGTCCGTGCACCATCATTCGATTATACACTTCGGGTAATTCGTTTTTCAGCATTTGTACAAATTCTGACTTATCTTCAATACTGCGATTAAATACCTCAAATTGTCCTCTTTCAATCGCCATATCAATACTACTGTCAAATTCAGCAGTGATTTTCGATTTCATGATTTGATCTACTTGCGCTATAGCATCATCGGTATCGAATTTAATTCCTAGTGCTGCAATAGCATCTCCTAAGGCTGTGAAACCCAATCCTGTACGGCGGCCTTTTTTACCGGTTTCCCGGAGTAATTTCCAGGTGTCAACTTCATTTTGTTTGATATGGTCAGGTTCTGGATCGTTATCAATTTTATCTAAAATTTTATCAACGGCTTCCAATTCTAAATCTACCAAATCATCCATCAAACGTTGTGATTCATATATAACTTCGTAGAATTTTTTATGGTTAAATTTTGCTTCTTTAGTAAAAGGTTTCTCTACAAAACTATACAAATTCACAGCAATTAATCGGCAACTATCACCGCCTTGCATTGCAATTTCAGAACAAGGATTTGTAGATGAATTTTTAAATCCAGGATATAAAGATGAAGTTGAATAATGATGTTGTCTATCCCAAAAAATCAGTCCTGGTTCTGCCGTGTTATGTGCACTTTTGATAATCGTTTTCCAAAGTTCATTGGCGTCAACTTCTTTGGTATATTTTGGATCTTTCGAATCAATAGGCCAACGTAACGTATATTTTTCATTATTCTCTACCGCTTTCATAAATTCATCGGACAAACGGATAGAAATATTTGCACCGGTTACTTTGGTTAAATCTTGTTTGATGGTAATAAAATCTTCAATATCAGGATGCGCAATATCCATGGTTAACATCAATGCACCTCGACGACCATTTTGAGCAACTTCTCTCGTTGTGGCAGAAAAACGATTCATAAAAGAAACCGAGCCTGTTGTGCTTCCGGCAGCATTAGAAACTATAGCACCCTTCGGACGCAATTCTGACAAATCAACGCCAACACCACATCTTCTTTTATACAATTGTGCCATTTGTTGGTCGGTATGAATGATTCCTCCATAAGAGTCATACACCGGCGGAATTACGATGCAATTAGACAACGACGCAACAATTTCGTTGTTTCCTAAACCGAACATCACACTACCTTGTGGTATAACATATTTAAAATCTTTAAACAGATTATAAATAGTATCAGAAGTTAATTTTTTTCGTTTTAAACCATAGTTAGAAAGTCCCTCTAGCGATTCTTTATTTTCGTTATATTTTGCCTCAATACGTCCAAACTCATTCGCCATACGAATATGCATGTCATCTGGACTTTTTTCTAAAAATTCCCCTAAACTATTTTTTACTGCATACTTGTTAATCCAAGTGGTTGCGGCTAATTCATCATTGTTAAAGTATGATAATGAGGCTTTTAAGGTTTCCTCATAGGTGTAGGTTGCATTTTTTACTTTTTCTTCTACCATAGTTTGGGTTTATTATTGTTGTTTTGAGAGGCTTAAAATTATAATAAAACGAGCCTTATTTTTTTAAAAACTGATATAATTATTAACAAATCATAGTTAATATTTTTTTAACAAAAAATTAGGCTCTGTATAAGCCTTATTCTGTCGCTTGCCGAAGCAATTTTTTTATAATTTGAAGGTTTAAAAAATATTTTGGAGAGGTTATTCAAAAAAAATAATGGGAAAAATAGGTTATACTTTGATCCAAATTTCGTAACCCATAGTATTTAAAAAGAATAAAAATATTATCTCGCTGTTTGTAGTTTTCGAACGATATCTTCGAGTCCGTTTCTTCGAATTTCAAAAGCTGATTCCATGAACTGACCGAGCTTGCCATTTGGAAATCCTTTATTTCGATACCAAACCAAATAGTATTCAGGTAAATTAATTAAATAAGTGCCCTTATATTTTCCGAAAGGCATTTTTGTATTTGCCAATTGGATTAAAAATTGCGGATCCGGTTGCATAAAATTATAGTAGATTATTGTAGTTATTTTCCATCAACATAATCTTGCAAATATGCATATTTTGGAGTTAATTTTCCGTTTTGCGTCATTC
>CBDTUD010000165.1:0-2419 GCA_965363545.1 uncultured Flavobacteriaceae bacterium
TTAACTGAGGAGAACCTCTGGGTGCGTCGTCCTGGGACAGGAGATTTTTTGGTCGATCAGTATGACTCGTTAATCGGTAAGGTTGCACAGAGTGACATCATTAAAGGCGAGCAACTTAAGAAAGATCAAGTCGGTTAGTACACTTGAAAATAGCTTTTCTTTTTCAAAAAGATTCACACTTTAAAGCTGTCCATGCGACAGCTTTAAGGTTGTGTGAGCAGTATAAGTGTCATCCTAGATTTATCGGTATTGACACAAGCTATAGCCCTAAGGATTACAAAGAAATATTATATCTTCAAAAAGATAACTTAGATTCTTTAGTTGAATATGATTATGTTGTGGCTTGTTTAGGTGGCTATCTACTAAATTTTGTTATTAGAAGGTTGGCTAGTACTCAGACTAAAGTGATTTCGATATTCCCAGGTATTGTCAGTCACTATCAACTCGATGCGTTTATTAGTAGGCTAAATGCAGATCAAGTTTGGCTTAATTCTCGAGCGGATTATGAGCTTTATAGTAAAATCTGCAGGGTATTAAGAGTCAAAAATAATGGTCTATTATATGGAATGAGTTGGATTGAAACTCGTAATGTTCCTAGAAATAAACCTTCACGTAATAAAGGCTATAAACACGCTATTTTTTTTGAGCAAACTAATATTCCTAATGTCATCAAGAATAAAGAGAGCTTTAAAAGGGAATTGACTTTAATTTTTGCTAAAAACCAAAAAATCTTTTTTCAATATAAAGTTAGAGATAATACCGAGCTTGATTTCTTTATTAAGCTGAGACAGGATGTAGATAAACATGAGAATGTTAGGATAGTAAAAGAGCTTGATTATAAAGATATTAAAGGGGCTGATTTATATTTAAGCATATCTTCATCTGCCCTTATTGAAGGCTTAATTTATAATAAATCAGTAGCATTAATTAGTAGGTATTTAGCTGATGCTGAGTCTCGAGAGTTTTTTAAAGGTAGTGGTCTTTATTTGAAGGATACTCATTTATATCATGAGGTTAATGCAAATAATAGATGGCTGCGATATAGAGTCAAGGAACCTGAGAGATTTGTAGTGCTTAAAAATATTGAAAAAAGGTATTTAGATAAACCTTACAATAGAAGTCTTATGTATTACACTTTATTAGGTACTCTTTTTTTCATAAAGCCTACTATTTCCTTCCAAGCTATAACTAAGAAAGAAAGAGTGTTTAAATCGATCGATTATTTTAATTATGGAATCTAAATTAATGAGTTGGAAAAGTCGCGTAGATTATTTAAAAGGCATTAGAAGTTACAAGAATTTCTTTGTAGACCATAAGCTATTAGAAGATAGTTGTACTGATAAGTATTTATTGAAACAAGCACTCAACTATAATGAGGGTTTTGAGAAGCTTGTAAACATAAAAAAAATGTTTAAAGTACAAGAAAATGGTAAGGATTTACCTGTAATAGTGATATTCCAAGGCTTTGTTGAAAAGTATGTAAAAGATGCCTTAAATGACGACTTCGATCTCAAGGAATTAAATAATAGTGAGCTTGGCTTTTGCTTTGGTAGTTTTGCAAGGCAACACGATGATTTCAATTATATCTTCGTGAAAGATAATTTTCAGCTTTGGTATTTAATGGGGTTTCCACTGATATTAAATGCATTATATGTACATTTACAAAAACTGAATGCTGAGAAAGTCTATACCATAGGGTTTTCTGCAGGAGGATTTGCCTCAATATTGTTTGGACATTATTTACGGGCAGACTTGGCTTTTAGTTATTATCCTCAAACTTTAGCCTTCAGTGCATTTACAAATAATTATAGAAACCTTATGAACTTTAAATTTGATTTATCTATGCTGTCTATCTCAGACTTAGCTTTAGTACAAAAAGTTTCTGGAGGCTTTGCATGTAAAACAATCGTTAGCTATTGTGAAGAATCAGTTGTAGATATTAATCAAATAGAAAGGCTAAATTTAAAGGATGAAAATTTGATTGTAAATAAATACCCTTGTAGTACACATAACTTATTTAGCCATTTAAGTAGTTCGGAAGAGTTTGATAAGATAAAGAGTACTATAGTTCAAGATTTATAATGTATTAAATAGATATTGCTTATGATTAGAGCTTTGAAAATTATTGCTTAACGACCAATAAGTTATTCATATAGCAATTTATAACTTACAGCCATGAATCATAACTGGTAGATACTATCAAAGTTTAGAGCATATTTATGACAATCTTCTAAAGCTTAAAGATGAAGATTTTAAGCTTTAGGAAGAGGGCAAGTTGTTGATATTATTGACCAAATTTTGGCTCTGTATAATGACCCTGAAGTTGAGCTGAATAAAATATTGTAAATTATTATTCAGTTAAATGTTAAATGTTAAATGTTAAATGTTAAATGTTAAATGTTAAATGTTAAATGTTAAA
>CBDTUD010000166.1:0-2404 GCA_965363545.1 uncultured Flavobacteriaceae bacterium
GGGAGTAATAGCTAATTAGTCTTTAGCTGAAATAAAAAAACACTCAACTTGGTTGGGTGTTTTTTTTTACGCTAATTATGAGATGGTAGTTTTTGATTTGTCCAAATAAACTTTAGTCGCAGCAAGTAAATCACTTTGATATTTACCTCGTTTTAAAACATCTCTAGATGGAATTTCAATACTTTCTATAATATTAAAACATTCTTGAAAGTAGTGCTCATACTTTCTATCTGAAGATGATAATATAGTAATTATTTTTGAACAATAGCTATCAATTTTATTTGAGTTTGGCTTTACGTTTTCTATTTTCCCATGAACTACATGTTTAAAAATGAAAAATATATGCCATCTTAAAAATGAATATTTATTTGTATCAAATTTTTTACTATTGATCATTGAGCTGAATTTATAATGAGCTAAAGCAGAAGTATAATATGGAGCTTCATGGTCGTCAATTTTGAACAACTCATCTTTTTGAACGTCGAAGATCTTTGTTACATATCTTGCCGAGCTATGTGGTTCATCTAAAAACATAGCATTATAGGCGCGACATAACAACTTTATATCAAATATTCTAGATTGCTGATACTGTTTATGCTTATATTCATTTTCTCTTCGCTCGAAATATATATTACTATCGCTATTAATGTCTTCATTTTTAACATTAAAATAATTTTGTATAAGTTTGGATTTTTCTTTAAGAGAAAAGAATGATTCAAATGGTATTTCAGTTTGACTATTCGTAGCAGATATTATTTCTGATATAGAGTTTTCATCAGTAGATTCTATGCACTTAACAACTATGGTAGTTTCTTCACCAATATTTTCGTAATTTTCAAATAAGGTATTACTCGTCTGACAACCGTTAATTATCTGATAGTTCTTTAGTTCTATAACTTTGGAGTTTGGAGTTAAAGTAAGTTCTGGAGTAACAATAGTTATTCCATTATTCAATACTGAAAATATTTTACTTTTACTTTTATCTTGTAGGGTTGATTTTATTTTACTGTTAACAGGAGTTTCTCCTAAGTAAGCTCTAATATTCTCTTCAAAAACTTCATTTTTAATATTACCATTCTCGTCTGTTAAAAGATTATCGACAAACTCTTTTGCGCTTACTAAAGCAATGTAAGATTGTGGTATATTTGGCATCTTAGGAATACCAAAATATTCTTTCAGTTGAAGTTTTGCTTCATTCGTAGTATTAAGATTACTCCATATTTTAATAAGCTCTGTTCTGCCTAAGGGTTCAACAAGAACACTATTGAACATATCAAGGTCTTCTATTTCTCGTTTCAAAATTTCAAATGCAGCTTTTATCTCTCTTTCTTTTTTGTATATTCCACTTGTACAGTAGTAAACTTCTATATTGGGAATTTTATTTCTAATTTTACTAAGGTTATTTAATATAACCTCTAATATTTTCAGTCCTTCTCTATTCTTAGATCCATTAGGAAGTTTTGGGTCTAAAGATAAAAAGTCTTTAATTCCTAATCCGAAGTTAGCAATCTCTTCTTTTTTAAATTTATCTCCACTCTTCGCTTGAGTAATGATCAATTTAGTATCTAAACCTGTCTTATGGGTGCTGAAAATCTGTTTAGCGTCGTCCTCTGTTGTAACCAAATCACCATCAATGACATATGCTATACCATCAATGGAAGCATCGTCCTCTTGAGTAGTGACTATACGAGGATTATATCTCCCTAAAAACGATGTAGATACAACACAAAAATTACAAAATATCTCGAAAAGTTTACTATCATTTTCGTTAAATCCAAACTGATTATTTAGTTCTTCTACATTTTTTTTGAGAATTATATGCACTATCAAGTTCCTTTTTTATTAATTATTAGACAATATTCTTTCATAATACACTACTAAATAATAAAACAATTGTTTTATAAATAATAGATCGCTACTACTTATAGAACAATGGTGTTCTATATTGAACCAACTCAGGTTCTCGTTCGGAAAATAATCTTAAGAAGTAGAAAAAATGGCAGCACCCCAAAGAACGCTGCCATCATCTAAAAACCCAACTATAGAACCAAAATCTAACCTCGCACATTCACCACATAACGCCCAACCGTTTGACTCGCCATAAAGCGATCCAAGTACTCAGGCGTTTGCTCTAGAGTAATCTCCTCGGCATAACTCTCTAAATTAGGCAGTTTCATATCGGTTGAAACGCGCTCCCAAATGGCCTTTTTATCGTCCAGTGGAATATAGACCGAATCGATACCGAGTAGGGACACCGCGCGAGTGATAAACGGCAATACCGTCATCGAAAACTCAGCGCCGCCTGCCAAGCCACAACTAGTAACCGCGCCGCCTGCTTTGGTTTGCTTCAGTAAGTTGGCTAGATAATCGCCACCGATGGTATCAATGGCGTTTGCCCAAAGCT
>CBDTUD010000167.1:0-2394 GCA_965363545.1 uncultured Flavobacteriaceae bacterium
TGTTTTCTACCATTGCTATCATCGGTCAGCACTATGGCTTGGTTGATCGTATGTCTGCTATCGTCATCGTCTCTACCGTGGGTTCGTTCTTTAGTATGAGTGCGGTGCTTATTTATTGGCAGATGACGGTTGGGTTTTAGAGAGATTGAGATGTGAGGTTGGGTTTATAAGGAGTTAGAATTGAGAGATTAAAGTCTAACCTAAAGACATGCTAATGATTCATTTTAAAAAATCTTAGAGGAGTTTGCATACACTTTCAATAAGCCAATATTGCTTAATAGTCTTAAAAATTTCAATATTGCTTCGCTTCAAAGTCCTCCACAGCTAACTGTATTCTATCAAAAATTGAGTCGAATACAGACCAATCCACTAAGTCTGCATTATTTTTTACTACTTCTGTTGCGAATATCTTTTTCCCATAATGGTTACTTTCGACGGAAGATCTATTTGATTTATTAAAAGACTTACCTCTCACAATAATTTTTTTGATGTCTTCTGGATAAAATGACTCTATATCAGTATCTTGAGAATTTAGTCTAGGTAGGAATACAACATACATATTATGATGAAGATGATAAAACGGTTCACTACCATCAGGTTTTGTCTTCAAGTTTTTTATAGTTTGTATTTTACTGAAAATCCCACCTTTCTTAGCTCTGGCTCCTTCATCATTATCTAGAAGTAAGATAATTGGTTTACGGTCAACTTTTTTATGGAATTTTTTGCAAAGATAACCATAATCATTCATCAGCTTTGATATATCACTGGTTCCACCACTTCTTGAAATTACATCGAATAAGTTACTTTCAAAGTTATGCAACCTAAAAAGCTTCCATCTATATAAGTTAGCAGGAGTATGTAAGGGGTGGGATTCTCTAAAATTTAGGTAATGTTTGAAATGGGTTTTATCTGTTTTACCTTCACCAAAAATGGTCACTTCATCTGGATTAAAAAAGTATCTATATAAGATATAGTCTTTTAAAACACTCTCATTCTTAGTAAGTTCATATTGGTTAGGATATTTGTTCTTGTATTGAGTTGTACCTTTGCTTTTTTTATAATCATATTCTATACGCGAAATATAGTTTAACATCCCTTGTAAACTATCCATTTTCTTACTTTCGTTGATTTTGTCTTTTTTGAAAGAGCCTTTAAATTCAAAACTACCTTTAGAGCATAAGCTATGGACTAAAGCTCGCACAGTATCCCGATATACTCTTGGTGTATTCACTTTCTTATTTACAGTTAGTCCTGTTACATTTTGCTGAGAATAAAAATGACTCATTCTTACTTTTTTTAAATTGATTTCAAAACCACTTCTAAGGATTATTTTAGACAGTTTTTTACTAGGCTCATAAATTTCACCATCATGAGAAAAAGCGATTTCGTGAGGGAAAACTTTTTTATTGGTAGAAAAAGTTATATCATCGCAATATCTAGAGTAGCTACAACCATTTCTTGATGCTAATTTAGATAGGTTTATATCAAGAATGTGTCCAATCAGGTTCGATATAATGGGAGAGCAAGGACTACCTTGAGGTAGACTGTTTTTGTGACAGGCTACTTGTGCAATTGTAGTCGCAACATCCTCATTAAGCTCAAAGTTTCTATCTTTAATAAAGAAACCTCTAACTCGACCAAAATTAATAGCATTAAAAAAGTCTTTTAAATCGATATTAAATACGTATCTCTTTTTTTCGTGAATTATAGCATTGCTGAATATTGAACTATGCTTTTTGTAGCCGTGAGACAGTCTACCGTTATGATTTTTTTCTTTATTTATCTCATCTGATACATCATATAATATCTTTGATAATCGAGACTGAATGATTTTCAAACCTTTATTTGGCACTGAAATAATCCTTGTGCCACCTGTCTTCTTTGGAATTTTAAACTCAGTATACTTATCGACGTTTTTTGTATCTTCCGATGTACCACAAACATATAGATGATAAGTTAGTGTAGTAGGTGTCACTTTTAATATTTCCGCGACATCCTTCCTATTGGAAAGTGATTTGAGCAATTGTAATTGTTTTGGAGTTGTAGTCATAATGAAAGGTCATAGAGAGAGGGGAGACCTATGAATACTCCTATGCATATTGGAGATAGATTAGCCATACAAGTATGACGCAAAGAAAGCCATATTCGGCACAAGTCCGCGGTAGCATGAAAATCACTCATTGTGAAACACAATGATAAAATCTATTCATAGGTCTAAAAGTTATTCTAATTCATTACAAACAAAAGTCAATATGACATTGATTTTTTACAAGGTAGTGAAGTTTAATAAATTAATAATATTTGCCTTGATGAGCAGCTCCAAAAACTACCAAACTAAACCCCACAACCACCAAACACGGTGGTGTTTTTTTGTCTGCAAAAAGATATTAGCCT
>CBDTUD010000168.1:0-2374 GCA_965363545.1 uncultured Flavobacteriaceae bacterium
TAATTTTAGCTTCGCAAGTGAAACTCTTGCAATAGAGTTCTTTGAAACACTTGTATTTGCTCATCTATGCAAGGTGCTGTTAAAGTGATTAAAAATTGATCTAGTCAATGAACTTTGTCTACTATATAGTCTTTTAACGTATAATCCATATAATTGATAAAAAATTATTCTGAGAGCTATTATGACGTTTAGAGAAAAAGTTCAAAACACCCATATATCTCCCCACCCTCCTAACAAACCAGGGTTCAAATATGAAAATTGGATAAAAGAATTTAAATCACTAGATGAACCTACATATGATGACAATATGTTATTTTATGCTGGAATAGTTTTTTTAAAATATTTGAAGAGTTAAGAGAAAACATTAAAAAATTGAATGAGCACATACCTAAGTGTACAAATGAGGATCTAGTTAGATTACATTTTGCCTATAGTAATTTAAACTATAAAAAAATAGACAGAAAATTAAAATTAAATCCTCCTGAAGTGTTTAATATGTTTCTGCGTCATTCTTTTAACATCTTAGGCAAAAATACTGAAATCCCTCCTCAAGATGTTATAGACGGTATTATAGACTCGATACATTATGCTGTAAGTTTTAGATTAGCCAATTTAGACAATAAAAACAGCTCTGGTAATGAAGTAGATATATTTTTATTCTTAAAAGCGAATATAATTTATTCTCACATGTATTATTTATTTGAAAGCTATTGGCAAGGTATACTTTGGGGAAGCTATACTTTAGAAACGAATAAGGGTAAGCTTGTAATTAAGCAAATAGAATCAGAAGAAAACATTGCACATTTAGTGTCTTTAAATAGAAAAATGAAATTAGAGATGGGAGACAACCTGTTTGATTTTAGTAATGTTTTAAAAGATAATAAAATATTAGGTTGTAAAAAAAATAAAGTTGTTTGTAAAACTGTCAAATCTTTAGATGAAATAGAGTCAGTTACATATTACTCATTATTCCATAAAAGTGAAAAACTAAAGATAGAGTTCCCAGATAAGTTAATTAACGATAAGATTAGTAATCAAGATTTTTCAATTAGTAATGTTTTAGATGTTTTTATAAACTTGGTTATGTTTTCAAGAGATGTATATGAGAGTTTAGAAATTGAGAATACTGAATACAATAAAAATTTTATAAATTTGTGTCCATTTTTTAAGATTAGTGAAATTTCTAGAAAATTATCTTTAGTAACTGGATTGAGATACAATGTAATAACTCAAATAATTGACTTTCTTACATTTAAATATTATAAGGATAATCTTTGGAGTGAACCGATATGTATTTTAAGAAAAAACAATTTAACTATTCTATTAAGTTCTATAGTTACCCCTAATCTAGGAAGGTTACTAGATTACTGGCTCAAGAAAGCTTTCAAAGATATTAGCAGTAAAGGTATAACTTACGAAGATAACTTAGTTGATTATATAAACCTTAGCCTAGAAAATAATAGAAAATTTTCCGATTATGATAAGGCAATTAGTGAAACTTTCAGAATTAATGGAGAAGAAGAGGAAATTGATTGTATTTTTAGATTTGGTAAAATTGTAGTGGTATGTGAAGCTAAATGTATAATTACGGTTGACTCAGAAACATCTAAATTTAATGCATTAAAAGCAGTAAAAAAAGCTTCAAGACAAGCTAATAGAAAAGCTGAATTTGTCAGAAATAATTTAGAAGATATTTTCAAAGATTCTAAATGGATTTTTGATAGTGCTATTAATTATGAAGTTTTACCAGTAATTTCAAATAGCAATAGAATATTTGTCGGTACAAAATTTAGTAATGTGCCTGTAGTTGATGAAATCATACTATCTGCATTTTTTAAAAGCAATAAGAAACCTTTATTAAGTGTAGATTCTAATGAACATTTAGCATGGTTTGAAGTATATGATAACTTTGAGGAAGCGCAATCAAATTTCGAACTATATTTAGAAAAACCTCCTCAAATTGCTCTAGATAGTAGATATATAGAACCTATAAGTTCTTTTCCTTTTGATGGACCTCTAAATATTGGCGTAGATATAGAAGTTATAAGTCTTACGTTAAAAAAATACGAATTAATTGATGTCATTGAAGCTGAATATCCATTTCCTATAGTCAAAAGTAAAGACTACGCTGATAAAATCAATAGATTAAATATACTTATATGAGGTAGCGTTAGACTTATCAAGTTCTCACATAGAATGAAAGTAAGGCGTAACCCACCGATTTGATTTGTAGTTTATCAATATTGGTGGGTTACGCTTGAGCTAACCCACTCTACGCCAAACTCAAAATCCTAATCACCAACTCAACCTCAAAACTCCCCCATTGAATTAAAACCCCGCATCGGCAACAATGTTAGTATTCGCTATTAATCAT
>CBDTUD010000169.1:0-2318 GCA_965363545.1 uncultured Flavobacteriaceae bacterium
GTAGTGTGGCTCCGGCCATGTGAGAGTAGGTCATCGTCAGCTCTCTATTCTTAGACTTGCCCCTTAACTTAATTGTTAAGGGGCTTTTCTTTGTCTGGGATTTGTGTCTGAAAACCTACTAAAATTAGATTTGATGATATGTTTAGATTGCTGGTTTAGTTTGTTAGTGTTAAATTTGCGTAAGAATAAATTATATAGCATTCTAGGATGTCTCAATGAGCTTTAACAACCTCTCATTCAACGAGTTAGACGAACATGTAATTCAAAAGTTAATTTTTGATGAAGAAGAAATGTCTCCAATTCTAAAGGGACATATTTTCATTGAGAAAATACTAGAAACCTTGATTTCAAATAATCTTTCCGACCCTAAAGAATTCTTTAAACGAACTCGATCTTTTGATCTAAAAGTAGATTTAGCTTTAGCAATGGGTATAATTGATGAAAAATATTTTTCAGCTTTTAAAGCTATTAATAAGGTTAGAAATAATTATGCTCATAAACACGAATATAAAGTAGCAATCGAAGATCTGAGTAGTTTTAAATTTGAATGGAAAGCCACTCAAAATGAAGCTTTTAATGTTGCTTGTACTAAAGGTGCAGGCGAAGCCGCTCGCATAGCTACAATATTTCTATGTTGGAAAGCTGTTTACTTGATAAAAAAGCCAAATCATTAGTTTTATGCTTAGAAAAATACAAGAAGTAGCAATACCCATTTTTAATATTATCAATCAATGTAATATTAGGCATAATAATTATGAAAAATATTTTTTTATTTGCTCTCCTGCTTTCTTGCTCTCTTTAACCTCGTTTAGTTCAGCTGCTGAAAAACAAAAGGCATGTGTTAAATACCAGAAAGATAACAGCTGGTCAAAAGGGTATTCTGTAATTGCTACTATTTTAAGTAGTTCAGATTTAAATTCTGCAGTAAGTAGCTATTCAAAATTTGATAGTTTTGCAACTTATGCTGCTGTTTTTTGGGGCGAAGGTCAAGCTAGTATTTATAAATTACCTCCTTTACCTATGGGTAGTCTTCCAATATTTGAACAAAATGTAGAGGATCAGGAAGGTAGAAAATGGAAGATAAAGGAAGGTCATAATTTTTGTTATTAAGTTGGGAGCGATAGAAGAATTTTTAATTGAAATTCCAATTAATCCAATCAGTTTATCTTATAGCATTAGTAGATATGAATAAAAGTTAAAGCATACGATACTACTCATTTCATAACATTTTGCTCAGTATTACATTGAGTGATCAATTTATCCTATACTATAATTTATCAAATACAATTTTTTTCTAAGAGGTTAAGTATTATATGAGTGTTTATAGAATTCATATTCGACCCAAAGGTGGGTTGGCCAATGCCAAAGTTTCATTCGATTACTGCTTAAAAGAAAGCGTCTTAGGTTTAGGATGGCAAATTACAACAGATAGTAAAAATATAAATTGGGCAGAATATGAATTAGAGGCAACTGAAATACATGGCTACAGCGAATTATCAAGAGTTAAATATCTTAAAGATAACTTGAAACAAGATGATCTTATCTGGACCAGAGATGAAGTAGGAAGTTACTATTTATGTAAGGTTTCTTCTGAATGGGAGTATTTGTCTAGCCCAGCAGCCAAAGATGCAGATATCGTTAACATAGTTCGATGTGAATTAAGAAAAGTACCATCAATTGATGATGTACCAGGTAAGGTAGTTGCTTGCTTCAGACCACCTAAGACAATTCAATCAATCAATGATGAAACTGCAAACAACTATTCAAAATTCCTATGGAATAAGCTTGATAAAAGTCAGTATTATGATCTACCAGACTTTAAATATAAAAACATATATTCTTTTCTTAATTCAGAAGAAGCAGAGGATATAATATTTATATATTTACAAACACAAGGTTGGTTAGTAGTTCCTAATTCTAGAAAAGTAGATACTATGGGTTACGAGTTTTATGCTATTCATAGTAAAACTAAAGAAAGAGCTATAGTTCAAGTGAAGACAGGGAATACTTCCCTTTCACCTAAAGATTGGGAAAATTGGAAAGAAAAAGTATTTCTTTTTCAATCTAATGGAAACTATGACGGATTTGAGAATACCAATGTAGTTTGTCTTAAACCTGAATATATAGAAGCTTTTATGTACGATAATAGAGATATTTTGCCATCAAATGTTGTAAATTGGCTTGACGTTATAGGAAGCTAAAATAAAATATAGCTTACTTTTAAAACTTAATTAAAACTAAAATTGTTGAGTATTTACCTCTCAAAACAACTCCCCAGCCTCAACCACTTTTTCAAAATCAAACCCTAACTGTTGCCC
>CBDTUD010000170.1:0-2277 GCA_965363545.1 uncultured Flavobacteriaceae bacterium
TAATAGCAGAATTGTCTTTTGCAACTCCAACAAGCTAAATTGATGAGTGGCTATTGTAATGTTTATTGATGTTAATCAGCTATTGTTTAACTAAGTTTTTAGCTAGTTATTTAGGAATATCGCTTAATTTAAATACATATTTTATGGTTTTTGACGGTAAGGGTGCTTTTATAAGTATTGATAAATATTTTATTAATGATGCACAAATGTATATGAAATGATACTATTGTCAGTATGGTGTTAATAATGTAACTTATAATGAGAGTCAAAAAATGAAAGTTTATATAGCAACTTTACCGAATGGTTATTTTGGCAGTACTGGCAGTAGTTGGAAAAGCATGGATGTTCATAAAATTGCTAGCCTATTAAATTATAAAACTGAAGTTATAACAATAAACGACTTGATGGATATTGAGTTTAAACCAACAGATATAGTTGTTTATACTTCAAGTGATGAAGAAAACATTAGATTATATTTGAGAGATGTAATGTTTTTTGTAAATCAGAAATGCCGTATTATCCCTAGCTACGACATGCTCTTAAGCCATGAAAACAAAGGGTTTCAAGAGGTTTTTAGAGAAAGTAATGATATAGAAGGACTACCAGGAAACTATTTTTTTGACATTGATGATTCTAGATTGCCTATGCCGAAAGTACTAAAGACAGTCTCAGGGGCAGGTAGTAGCGGTGTATTTTTAGCAAAAAATATAAAAGATGTTTTAGAGGTTAGAAAAAAATACTTTGAAGTAACGAGCAAAAGAAAAGTCATAAAATTGCAAAGAAGGTTAAAATTAAGTAAAAATGAGTTCTCAATATATAGTTATAGGCATAAAGGTTTTAATAGATTTGTAGAGCAGGAATTCATTCCTAATTTAACTTATGATTATAAAATTCTAGTGTTTGGCAATAGATACTATACTTTAAAACGCAATATAAAAAAAGGTGGGTTCAAAGCTAGTGGAAGTAAGCTAGTAGAGCATGTAAGGCCATCGGATGAAGTTCTAAACTTCGCAAGGACTATATTTACAAAACTTAGAAACCCTTATGCTTCTTTAGATATAGCTCAATCACAAAGTGAATGTCACTTACTAGAGTATCAAGGTACTAACTTTTCGCCAGGAACTTTACTAAAATCCTCTAAACTATGCGTATTTGTTAATGGAGGGTGGTGTGAGGTTAAAAGTAATAGAGATCTCGAAGAAAACTATGCCTACGCATTGAACTTATATATAGATAATAACTTAACTAAAAAGCCATAATTCTTAATAAGTTATAACATTTATTTTCAAAAGATTTGGTTTTTTTAAGATATTATATATAGATATAATTTGTTTCATTATCTAATTTTATCAAGTCCTTACTTTTATTAAGGATAGTTAAGTACTGAGAAGTTGATTCAAAATATTTTTGATGTAAGAAAAGCTGTTACTTCATTGAATATATCAAGTAAGCATAATGTTGTAGTAAATGTATGCGGATTTAATATATATATAAAGAGTATATTGGGAATAACTACATGAAGATTTATATAGCTACTTTACCTAATGGATACTTTGGCAGTACAGGTCAAAGCTGGAAGACACTAGATATCAATAAGATAGCTAGTATTTTAAATTTCGATACCGAACTTATCACGATTAACAATTTGATGAGTATTGATTTTAATGAATCTGATGTAGTCTTTTATACTTCAAGTGATGAAGAAAATATAAGGCAATACCTAATAGATGTAATGTATTTGGTCAATAAGAAGTGCCGTATCATCCCTAGTTATGAAATACTTCTAAGTCATGAGAATAAAGGATTTCAGCAGCTATTAAGAACTGATTATGGCTTTGGAAATTTACGTGGAAATTATTTCTTTGATATTGATGATTCTAAGCTGTCTATGCCAAAGGTTTTAAAAACAGTATCTGGTGCTGGAAGCAGCGGTGTGTCTTTGGTAAGAAATAAAAAAGATTTTTTAAATATAAAAAAGCAACATTTTGCAGTTTGTAAGAAAAGAAAAATCATTAAGCTGCAGAGGAAATTTAAGTTAACAAAAAAAGAATTTTTGATTTATAACTATAGGCATAAAGGTTTTAATAGACTTGTTGAGCAAGAGTTTATTCCAAATCTCAAAAACGACTATAAGGTCTTAGTGTTTGGTGATAGATACTATGGTTTAAAAAGAAGTATCAAAAAAAATGATTTTAGAGCCAGCGGTAGCGGTTTGTTTGAATTCGTTAAACCTCCTAATGAAGTGCTAGATTTTGCAAGAAGGATGTTTATCGAGCT
>CBDTUD010000171.1:0-2242 GCA_965363545.1 uncultured Flavobacteriaceae bacterium
ACCTAAAGAAGCTAAATAAATTGCTTAAATAGCTAAGGGCACATGAGTTTATCATCTGCCCTTTTTTTTGGTCTATTAAATAAGTGGAGAAATATTCCAGTATACAAGCTATGTACTTATTTCTAATGTTATTATATGGAGTGGACTCTACTTTATCCAAATTACTATAGTCTTGAAATAATTATAGTAATAGTAAAAATTAAGGATTTATTTTTTATATTATAAATTTTTAATCTATACTATATTGGATTATAAATATAAGTTCGGACTATAATTACTGGACTTACGTTCTAATAGTACAATACTTAAGGAAAATTATGAAGATTAGGTCAGTACATATTAAAAGATTTCGTTCGATAATAAACCTAAAGCTTGACTTAGACTCTATAGAACATATAACAACAATCTGTGGAGCTAACAATGCTGGAAAGACAAATGTCCTAAGGGCTATAAACCTTTTTTTCAATCCTGAGGACTATAATGCAAGCGAAGACTCTCCTAACCATAAATTTCATGGATCTCGAGGTGGAAAAGTTTATCCTGAAATATTAATAGATTTTGAAGATAACAATGCAACATATAGGGTTACTAAAACTTTCAATATTGAGGGATTAGAAAAAACAACTGGTAAAAAGATACTTCCAAGAACAGAAAGGCAAGATCTAGAGAATAGTTTTATAACCTCATTGCTTAATAAAGTATCTTTTTTTTATATACCTTCAATCAATATCTCCTTTCCTGATCTAATTAATAACTTAATTGAAGAAATTTATGATTTAGAATATGAAAAAGCAAGGTTTAGTGGACTGAAGTCAGAGCTTAAAGTATCATTTGACAATTATGTTACTGGATTGGTTGAAGTTTTAAATAATTTAGCTGAAGAAATAAACCCTACTTTTCAAGAGTTTAATGAGAACTGGGAAGTTGGCTTTGAGTACAACTCAGATATTAAGAAATTTAGAGACCTTATTTCAAACGATGTAGAGTTCTTTTTCAATGATAAGTCTAATAGAAACATTGAGGCAAAAGGGTCAGGCTTACAAAGACTTGGCTTTATTTTAATGCATAGTAGAATATTGAAAAAAATTAGAAATAAACAACCTATCTTACTTATTGACGAACCTGATATATATTTACATCAGGGCTTACAAAATAAATTAAAATCCCATTTAGAGAAACTTTGTCCTAAGTCACAAATTATTATAACAAGTCACTCACCAGTATTTATTGACAGTTACAGCCTTAGAAATACGTTTTTATTAGATTTAGAAATAGGAGAGAAAATAACCTATAAGAGAACCAATAAAGAATTTTATCCATTAAACACTTGTTTAGTGGATATCGAACAATCAACTGGTAATCAGAAAATCCGTGAATACTTAGGAATTGAATTAGATGAATATGACTTACTAAATGATTATAATATAATGGTTGAGGGTGATTCGGATAAAAAATTTATCGAAGAAACATCTAGGTTTTTTTCAATAAAAAGTGCAAATATTATACCTACTCACGGTGTAGGTAAATACGAAAAATATTTAGATTTTTATGACTCTTTTTACAAAGATAAGCCTGTAAAACCAAAAATGCGGTTAATTTTTGATAATGATAGTGCTGGGAGAGAGGAGTATAAAAAAATTTTTAGGAAGAAAGAAAAAAAATAACTACCGAAACTTGGAGGTTACATGTGAGTTTATACCAAACTGTTTTGGCGAGAAACCAGATCATAGTGATGTTATGAATAACAATATAAAATCAAACTATGAAATAGAGGACTTCATTTATCCCGAAATATTAGTTGAAATTGCAAACAACATATTATCCAAAAGATCCTTTAAAAAAGTTCCTTGGCAAGATATCAACAAACGCTTAGAAGCAAACTCACATAAAAGCAAAGGTATTTTATATAATTTTGATGCAATCAAAAATGATAAAAACCCTGAAAATGGACACCAGATAGATTGTACTAATGAACAAGTTAAAAAAGGTATTGCAGTTTCTTACGAGCTAAAAGGTAATAAAAAACTTTCAAAGAATTTTCAAGAATACGATATAAAGTATCCTGAAGTGAAAAAATATTTGATTGAAATAAGTTTACCAGATGCTCTGACTCTTACGCCGAATAACATATAGCATCCTAGCACAGACTCGCAAAGCAGGAATAGCTCCAAAACTTACTTCAAAAACAAAAAAACCTTGCCACATGACATGACAAGGTTTTTCAAATAACTTACTTCTCAGT
>CBDTUD010000172.1:0-2240 GCA_965363545.1 uncultured Flavobacteriaceae bacterium
TGTTGTAGGTAGTTTTATTTCCCAAACATATGAACGATCTATGCCATCAATGAAGTTGAATTGTTTTTGATGTAAACAAATAATCATCTTGTTAAATGAAGGTGCGTTGTACTTTCTTAAGATAGCCTTTTTAAGGCTTCAATAATGTCATCAGGTTCTGAACGAGTTCTATAGTCAACATTAACATAGCTCCATGTAACTACTCCGTCCTGTCCTAATATAAACGTGGCTGGAATTGGTAATATATTACCGTTGCCATTATTAATTTTTTCTAAATCAAGTTTACGATCTACTCGCATATGTTCTGTTAAAAACTCTGGCACTTCCCATGCAACACCATATTGCCGTGCGACTTTGGCGTCCTGGTCAGACAATACAGTAAAGTCCATATTACTAATTTCATCTTTTGTCAATGACCCATCTGGTACTTGTGGGCTAATGGCAACCAATGTAGCTCCTAATGCATGGATGTCATCAAGTCTAGCTTGCAAAGCTCTAAGTTGTAAGTTACAGTAAGGACACCAATTACCTCTATAAAAAGTAATAACAACAGGACCTTTCTCTAATAAAACATCTAATGATATTGATTTGCCTTCAGGGTTAGGTAGCTCGAAATTAGGAGCTTTCTGTTCAATTTTGATTGCATTTTCCCCTTGTTGAAAGGATTTTGCTTGTTTAATAATATCATCAACACCATTCATAAACTCAGGATTAGCTTGTCGTCCTGATTCAATTTTAGCATCAGTTAGTTCTTTTAATTTTTTCATATAATTACATTAGTTATATTTCCATTCCTAGCTTAGGATTATTTTCACATACTCTGACAAATTTCGATGTCTTTTTTAATTAATTCCAGCGGTCTCGGCTATGGGTAGTTGCGTTTGAAAGCAACTAATTTACTAAAAATGGAACGAACAAGAAGGAAATCCGTAGGAATTTCCGAGTAGGCGAGAACCAAGCAATTATTTTTACACGGTGTTTTAGGCACGTGCTTTTATATTTATTCTTTCTCATTTATTGTTGTCTCCAATTTTTTAACTTCTCTTTTTATCCATTGAATTGAAATATCAAAAGGTGTTGTATCACTGTCAAATGCAGTATTGTGTCCTAATGTAGAAAATAAAGTATATTCAAAAGGTTTGCCTTGAACTTTGAATATATTTAATTGCTCAATGCACATCTTTACAGGAATCTGTATATCCTTTTCTCCAAAAAGCCAAAGTCCAGGAATTGAAAGAGTGTTCAAAGAATTTTTTGGGTCAGTCGCCACAAATTGATACCTGTCTGGGTCATTTTTAGTATGTTCACGAGCATCTGCTTCTGTATGATTTTCCCAAAAATCAGAATTTCCATTAGTATAAAACTGAAATCGGAGTTGTTCTAAAGTTGTAATTGTTGGACAACTAAATAAAACCATAAATTCTATTTGTGGGTTTTTGTTTGCAGTAATTGGGATTATCCATCCTGCTTGACTGAAACCAACTAACCCAATTAGAGTTTTTTTATCTTTCAAATAGGTTCGAAATGTATTTACTGCAGAACTTACATCGTGCGATAATAAATTAAGATTAGTAGTGTCAATATTATTCGTGCCAACTGATGGTCCTACATAAACACCACCAGATTCTCCAACTCCACGTTTATCATATGTCAATACAGCAATACCTTCTTTGGCAAGACGTTTTGCGAACTCCATTTCTCTTTTTACTGGGTCAGACCCGTGAACAATTACAACTGCTACAAAGGGGTTTTTAGGTGTTAAAATTGAGCCTGCAAGCGTGATACCCTGACTTTCAAACTTTACATCTTGAATGGTAAAGTCGGATTGCGAAAACACTATATCTGGTAATGCCATTAATAATAACCAAAGAAATAAGTTAGAAAAAAAGGTAGTGTTCATTTTAATTTAATTAAAAAATTTGTTTTGATTGGTCTTCGTTAGCAGTGCTTACAACGTGATTGTGTATGATTTGTCGTGATTAAATTAGCTCTTGTTTTCTGTTAAATCACTTACTTTTAAAGTTTAAATATTTTTGATAAAAAGCTTAAAAACAATTAATTATGCACGTTGTTGTGCTTTCGATATTTTAGTTTAATCAATTACAAATGAGCCAACTCCTCTTCAATAATATTCTTTAATTTATTTGTTAAGTTTAAAGTTTCCTTAAAACCTCTTAATGCATTTATCTCGGCCCAATTTTTAATAGATAAGGCCAAATGATACTTTGCTATTTGGTCAG
>CBDTUD010000173.1:0-2208 GCA_965363545.1 uncultured Flavobacteriaceae bacterium
TTTGATATTTTTCAACAAACTCCTTATCGGGAAAATATTCCGCTTCAAAATCGCTTCCCATAATTTTACTAGCCTCAATAACATCGTCATAAACCCCAGACGCAACGGCTGCGTAAATAGCGGCTCCAAGAGCTGGTGCTTGATCCGATTCAGCTACTTTAATCGGCATGTTCAATACATTTGCCAAAGTTTGCATTATATACGGTGATTTTCTAGCGACACCACCAATACCAATTACGGTTTCTATTTTTACTCCTTCCGATTGAAATCGATCGACAATCATTTTCGACCCAAAACAGATGGCATTTACCAGCGCTTTAAAAATATGTGGCGCTTTGGTACCTAAAGAAATTCCGGTAATGGCACTTTTTAATTCTTGATTTGCATCTGGTGTTCTTCGACCGTTAATCCAATCTAATGCAATCGGTACTGCCTCATCAAGAGGAATATTTTCTGCTTGTTCGGCTAAAATTTTAATAAAATTAGCATCAATTTCTTGTTGTAATTCTTGCTTTTTTTCGGCGCTTAGCAACTTAGAAGTCATGACCAAATTATCAATAGGCCAAACTAAAATATCCTTAAACCAAGCTAGCACATCTCCAAAAGCGGACTGCCCTGCTTCTAAACCAATGAATCCAGGAATCACCGAACCGTCTACTTGACCGCAAATTCCTTTTACTGTTTTACTTCCAATAATTTCTGGCGAAGACACCATAATATCACAAGTAGAAGTCCCCATAACACGCACTAAGGCATGTTTATCTACTTTAGCTCCAATTGCGCCTGCATGGGCGTCAAAAGTTCCAACCGCGATAACTGTATTTTTTGTTAGTCCGAGTTTATCAGCCCATTCTTGGTTCAAATGACCGGCAATTTGATCGGAAGTATAGGTTTTCTCGTATAGATTCCCTCTTAAAGAAGCTAAATATGGGTCTAATTTTAATAAAAATTCTTGTGGCGGTAACCCATTCCAGTCTTCATGCCACATCGCTTTGTGACCTGCCGCACAACGGCTTCTTTTAAATGTTTTTAAGTCTTTATTATCGGCTAACAAATAGGTCATATAATCACAGTGCTCCATCCAAGTAAATGTTGCTTTTTTTACCGCTTCATCTTCTCTTATGATATGCAAAATTTTAGCCCAAAACCATTCCGAGGAATATATTCCTCCCTCATATTTTGTAAAATCCTCTCCACCCCAATTTACCGCCAATTCATTTATTTCATTCGCTTCGTTAATAGCTGTATGGTCTTTCCATAAAACCATCATTGCATTTGGGTTTTCTTCAAAACCTTCCGTTAAGGCTAAAGGAATTCCTTCTTTGGTAACCGGTAAAGGAGAAGAACCTGTTGTGTCAATACAAATACCTTTAATCAACTCCTTAGAAACACCGCTTGTATTTACTACTGTTTTTATCGTGTTTTCCAATCCTTCGATATGATCTAAAGGATGTTGTCGAAATTGATTGATACCAGCGTTACAATATTTTTTGTTTTTCCAACGCTCATACCAATGCACTTTTGAAGCTATATCTTGACCGGTTTGCGTATCAATTAAAACAGCCCTTACTGAGTCTGACCCATAATCTAATCCTATAACATAACTTTTCATGTATTGAAATTTTAAAATATATACTAGCTTTTATTAAATCAAACCCACTAATTGACTTTTAAAACATGTGTAGCTATTAAATTTACAAGTGTACTTATTACATTTGTAAAATAAGAATAAAAAAATAAGAAATCCTAATTATACTCAAAACATTATTCCGATACGTCTCAAAGAGTATATCTAATTTTACGAATTATTTGAGTAAGTTCCTATCTTAGCAAAAATTATAGGTAAATGTTTAAGAATTATAGTGCTGAGGATAAAGTATTACTTGCCGTTGATTGTATTATTTTTGGTTTTGACAACGACGATCTGAAAGTATTATTAATTAAAAGAAATTTTGAGCCGGAAAAAGGTAAATGGTCATTGATTGGAGGTTTTTTGAAAAAAAATGAAACTTTAGATGATTCTGCGAATAAAATCCTACATAGTTTAACCGGTTTTCATGATATATATATGGAGCAACTGTATGCCTACAGCGATGTATATCGTGACCCTGCAGAAAGAACAATATCTGTAGCTTATTTTGCTTTAATAGATATTGCAAGGCATCACAAAGATTTGAACGAAAAATACTCGGCAAAATGGTTTAGTGT
>CBDTUD010000174.1:0-2199 GCA_965363545.1 uncultured Flavobacteriaceae bacterium
ATGATTAGACTGCGCCAATAAAGGGCCTTGCCCATCGATTTGTCTGCGGGTACTGGCGACGCTGGCTAGTTGATTAGGTGGTGGGCCAAATAGTTTTAAGATGACTTGTACTGAGACGTCCAAAGTCTGTCCGTCTATAACGATAGGCTTGCCAGCGATTTTGCGTAGAATGGGTTTGGGTAGGTTAACTATTCTTTTGACGATAGTTTTTTGTGCTTTAGAGGTGAGTTTTTTTAGTTTTGGATGGTTTTTTATTTTCATTGAAGATGTCCTTATCTTGAGTAATAAATGATAACACGTAGGTTGAGTGGAGCTTGCGACACTAAGCTTATGTTATATATTCTCTAAGTTATCCGTAAGTTCTAAAAGATGTTCGATAGCTGCTTTACTATTCGGTTTCTCTACGATCCTCTTTTGGAGCAACTCTAGAGTCCATTGCTTAACTTCATTTAACTTGCTTTGAATAACAACTGGTTGATGGGTAAAAGGAGATAGCTTTTGAGCATTTACCAGCTCTTGATAATGCCAAATCGCTGTATCAATTCTATCTTCGTTGTTAAATTTGGCAATCTCAACTTTAAAAGCAGGGTGTTTTAGCAATTCTCGAATATATCTAATTCTATCTATTCCATCATCAAGCGGTTGCCAAACAACAAAACTGAAATTTTCTTTACTAATATTTTGTATAGCTTCAAAAAAATCCTCACTATCATTTCCATGTTTGCAAAATCGCATAAAAATTTCGGATAGAGTACTAGCATCAGTATTTAGAGCCAGCCCCTTTTTTTGATTACTAATGGTCTGCAAAAGGAACTTATAAAAAATATCGGGAGGTACAGGGATTCTAAGATAATAATCTCCTATAAACCACTCGCTTGGTCCTTTCTTGACTTTGTCCTCTATATATTGTTTCACTAACTCTTCAAATTTTTTGGCTAACTCAGGAGAACCATTTTTTTCGAGTATATTATGATAGAAGCTTAAATTAGGGAATGCTTCTCTGTCTATCCTATCCTTAATATTGTCAAACAGTCTCTGATTGAAGCTTTGATCTGAGTTTAAATTACGATATTCAGCCATCAAATCTTTCTTTTCTCTATCACTTTCTAAAGCTTCTTCGTTGATTAAGTCTTGGTTTAGCAGTCTTTCAAATTTTTCACTGTCTATATCAATATTTGTAATCAGTTCGATAACAATTTCAGTCCATCCCTCCATACGAAAGTTAGGATAGAATCTTGAAAGCTTTTCCTCTACATCATCTTTTTTAGTTCTAACCTTTGCTTTTAACGCGTCATTATCGCTTTTTAAAAAGATACCTAATCGGTCATCGAGACCATCTTCAGAAAAATATGTTTCTAACTCTTTCATATCGACATCAAAAAATTCAGGAATGTCATTAACAAGCTTGATAATAAGGATTTGTCTTAGGATTTCTTCTTTGCTCAACTTTGATAGCGATGATGAATGTTTTATTATTTCGTGATAGACCTTCTGAGCGCGCTGATAAAATCTAAGATTTCTAACACCCATAGTTTGATAGAATTTTTCGTAGATAGAAAATGTATCGATATCACTAATCTTATCTTTAATAATTGATAATGAGTCATCTAAAACTAATACTTCATCAAACACTTTTTCCTTATATTCTCTAAATTCTTTATCTGCTTTACCTTCGTGTAATATCACTACTACTTTACAGTTTTTTTCTAAGCTTAAATGATTCACTAAGCCCATCACATCTTTAATGTCTAAGTTTTTAGATAGCCTTTCAATATCGTCAATGCAAATCAAAGTGTCTCCAATAAGACTGGTAATGGCACTGCTAATTAAGCCTTTACCAAGAGACAAAGTGACACCTGTACCTTCGAGTTTTGGTAAATCTATAGCATCCAATCCTTTCTTAAATATACCTTTCAGCCCAGTAAGGTAGTCCTTCTTTTGAGTAGTAGCATGAGTACTAAGTGCAATCTCGAACTTCAAAGCATCTATTGAATCAACGCCAAATAGCGAAACATAAGAATATTTACTGATTCCTAAATCTTTATGTTTTTCATTATAAAACTCTTTCCAAAAATGAGTCTTCCCAATTCCCCATTCGCCAGTTAGTGCAATAGCAAATGAGCTTTCTTTATCAATTAGATCTGAAAGTCGTTTTTCAAGATTTTCTACATTTGCCATTGATAACTGCCCTATAGATGT
>CBDTUD010000175.1:0-2165 GCA_965363545.1 uncultured Flavobacteriaceae bacterium
AATGTCTAAGGTGCAGCTTTGGTGTGGCGGTGTGAGTGACTAGCAGACGGACTGCTGTATTTGGTGATTGGTCTTGCTTAGAGCATCTGACTTGATTTTTTAACATAAAAAAACCGCTCACAGTTTTGTGAGCGGTTTTTATTTTTAACGATAGTATCCTGAGTTATTTACTTCGTTATCAGGTTGTAGGTTGGGTGGAGCTTACGACACCCAACGGTTGAATTAAGGATTGTTGGGTCTCGTGCTTCGATACTAACCTACTTGTTGCTCATCGTTAATGTCACTTGTTAACTTTAAAGGTTAAATTTTGATTTTATCTAAGCTACGATTGCTACCCTAACTCCCTTAACGTTGAGTATGTCGTTTAACAGCTACAACAATTTGCCAAATTAGTATGCCAAACCAAATGTAAAATAATAAGCTAATAAATTCGATACCGCTATTATTCTCTAAAAAACGACTGAAAGGTAGTAGATTTTGTGCAACTTCATTAGCTTGAACTGATAAAAATTCAACCCAAGGATGTAAGAAATAATTATAATGTTTAAAGAATGATTCATGAATAGACAATAAACTTGTATAAATTATTAAGCTTAGAAATAGCAAAACACTGGGCTTAATATAACTCCGTCCAAAATCTGAAATTTCTTCGTTTGCGCGATAGATCAATCTATCCCATTTGTCGCCCTCATCATTAAGCTCTTTTTTATAAGCTTTCATTTCTTGAACAAAAAACCTATTTGCTTCAAGAGTATTCCCTCTAGCATCAAACGAGTACTTCACAATCCTAAATGTTTCCCTATTAGTATTTTTTGAACTAATATCAGTTTTTAAGAAATTAGGCTGTTCTTTTAAGTTAGAGTTTTCAAAATCTAAACCCGAATGAAATTTAGTCTGCCTAAAGCTAGAGAAGCTCATAAAGGTAGTATATATAAATTTAGCTTGGTAAGCTTCTACATCTTGACTCTCTAACCCAAACTCTACTTTTTCGAAACCAGCAAAGTCTTCAAAAATACTTTTGTAAAAACAAGACTTATAAAACCTACTCCCAAATACATCAAACACCTTTTCGACATTTGAGTTATCAAAGTTGATATTTTCAATTATTTTATTTTTTATTTCTAACTTAGATTTAAACTTTGTATTTTTTATTTCTAAATTATTGATAGTCAAGTACTCTGGGTTATAATCTAAATTTTCTTTTTTGATATTATCAAGATACTCTTTGTTAAAACCGTTTAACTTGAAATCTTTATAGAATATACAACTATCTATAACTAGAGACTTTATATATAACCTTTCCTCATCATACCTTAATAAATATTCAGTTTTTGCATCCCTATATGGACTTTCTAAATCAGGAAAAGAAAAAACTACCTCAGTAAAAGTTAAGTTTTTAAGCTCGATACCTCCTTTAAATAGACACTCTTGAAAAATATTACTAGCTATTTCTTTAAACCTCCCAGAGCTTTCAATCACTATATCTTTTTCAAAGTGACAATAAGTATAGCGATAAGCACCTTCTTTTAAATCTTTAATTAAGGGTATCATCCTAACTTTGTCATGAAAAATACAGCTTATATACTGGGAGTTAACTCCTGAATCAAAACTAAAAGAATGGAATTCACACTCATAAAACTTAATATTCCGAAGCTCACTAAATAAATGGTGATATTCATTATACTGAAAACTCTCCAAAGTTGACTGTGGAAAGATAAGGCCTCTAACTTCAATTTGAATACTGTTAAGCTTTTTAATAAAATCAGCACGCGGGGCTGATTTATAAAGTTCATCAAGAGAATTATCATACTCAGAAATATAATTTTTGGTAATATTATATTCAATATCCTGTTCTTCTTCGTCCAAATCAACTAAAGTACTTTCAAATTTAGCAAAAAACTCTGATTTTATAAACTTCTCAAACGTTTTATAGAACTTTTCTAAGTATTCATCAGTATTTTCCGTAATACTATCTTCACCACAATGTAAAACACATTTATCTAAATCTCTGTAGCTTTCGCAGTCACAGATATTTTCACCGACTTTATGAGTGCATTGCATCAAGCCCTATCCTTAAATTTTTCGAAATACTTAAAATATTACATAATAGATAAGCCACCATAAAATGGTGGCTTATCTATTATGCTTGCTCTTGCGCGAGGGAC
>CBDTUD010000176.1:0-2147 GCA_965363545.1 uncultured Flavobacteriaceae bacterium
TGATAGTTTTATCTCCCGTATATGGACTTGTGGCGTACAAAGTCAAAAAAAACCTCGGTTCGCCAGTCTTATTCAGGCAAGTACGCCCTGGTCTGAATAGCGAACCTTTTGAGATGTTAAAGTTTCGAACTATGACTGATGCGGTTGATTCAGAAGGTAATCCTTTAGCCGATGGAGAGAGAATTACTGATTTTGGTCATTTTTTGAGAAGGAGTAGTCTTGATGAGTTACCTGGTTTATGGAATATCCTTAAAGGTGATATGAGTGTTGTCGGACCTCGCCCATTACTAATGGAATATTTAGAGTATTATACTGATGAAGAAAAACTAAGACATACTGTAAGACCAGGCTTAACAGGTTTAGCACAAGTTTCAGGACGTAATATTACTTTATGGGATGACAGGCTTGCATATGATGTTGAATATGTATTAAACCGCACCTTTATTGGAGATATGAAAATAATCTATCGAACTATATTCCAAGTCATTAAGAAAGAAGGTGTGGTGGTTGTACCTTCTAGTATGTATAGAAAATTAAGTGATGAGAGGTCTAAAAATGATAACTCAAATTAAACCTACACCATTTTATCGGCTTAATAATCTGTCTGAACACTTAAATATTGATCTTTGGGTTAAAAGAGATGATTTAATACCATTTTATTTAGGTGGTAACAAAGTAAGAAAAAATTTACAGATACTTGCTGATTCCACTGAAAGTTTTGACGTTTTAATAACTAATGGTGGTTCTGAATCAAATCATGCAAGAGTGGTTGCTCTATTAGGTGCGCAGATAGGGTGTAGAGTAGAGCTTGTGTTACATGGTTCAAAGCCTACAGTTAGCCAATATAACGGTAACTTCTATTTTTTAAATACTAGTGGTGCTAGCCTAAGTTACGTTGAAAGTAAGGATATCTCTGGAAAAATAGAACAATTGAAATTATTTCACCAGTTAAATGGTCGAAAAGTGTTAGTAATTCCAGGTGGTGCCCACAGTTTTTCTGGTGCACAAGCGTACGCCTCTGCATTTGAAGAGCTTACTTTTTCACCTGATAAAATTATTTTTGCTTCAGGAACTGGAGGTACACAAGCAGGGCTTATTTTAGGTGCGCATAGGAATAATACAAAAACTGATATTTTGGGAGTGTCTATAGCTAGAGATAGCCACAGAGGTGTAGAAGAGATAGCTAAGCTATTACCTGAAAATATATCTAATAATAAAATTATTTTTGACGATAGTTATAGGTTTGGAGGTTATGAGAAGTATTCATCTGACCTTTTGAATTTACTTTCATTGGTACTTAAAAAAGAAGGACTACCTCTTGACCCTACCTATACAGGTAAAGCTATGTATGCATTATTTGATATGGTAAAAAAGAGTATTATTACACCTGGAGAAAAAGTGGTTTTCTGGCACACAGGTGGATTACTTAATTTACAGTCTAGCCAAATAAAGGAGTGTTCAGATGAGTGTTAGCGGAAGAGAGATTTTAAAAGGTTCTCGTATTATATTAGTGCCACTTGAAAAAAGACATCTTAGTAAAAGAGCTGAATTTATTAATGATCCTGCAGTTCAAGCAACTTTGAATTTTGACTATCCTACCTCTATTGCCAAAACAGAAGCTTGGTTTTCTAAAAATGTATTAGTTTCAAATCGTATGGATTTTGCTATTGAGAGTCTAAGTGGTGATGTTATTGGATTTGGTGGCTACATAAATATTAATAAAGTCGTCAGGAAGGCTGAGCTATATATATTTATTGGAAAAGCTCATTGGATCAAGGGTTATGGTCGTGAGGCTTATAAGCTTATTACAAATTACGGTTTTATTGAGCTTGGTTTTAATAGGGTTTATGGCTATCAACTCGGAAATAATGATAAAGCTCTTAATTCAGTCAAAAGAATAGGTTGGTCTGTTGAGGGGTTTTTACGGGACGATATATACTCACACGGAGAGGTTAAGGGTCGATCTGTTGTAGCAATATTACGTGATGAGTGGGCTGAAAATCCCATATATAATGAAGTTTAGGGTGTTTAACGTTATAAACGCATTGCTAATAATTAATATAACTGAAAGGGTTTTAAAATGAATATTCTCTTCTCATGTGCTGGTCGCAGAAACTATTTACTGCAATACTTCAAAGATGCTTTAG
>CBDTUD010000177.1:0-2130 GCA_965363545.1 uncultured Flavobacteriaceae bacterium
CGGCTATCTTCTAACCTTCGAAATCCGGCAAAAAGAAAACTATACCAACTACCAACTTTTTGCATGACATGAGTTTTAGGCATTGCGTGGTGTTTTCGAGAAGCACCTAATGCATCTCTCCTAAAATCATTCATAGTATAATTTATTTCAACTTGCCTACTAGTTCTGGGTCTGCGCCGTAAATATTGTTCATCATCAGTGTGTAGGCATTGCCGGACGTCATCAGGTAACAAACCTAGAGGGTCTGTCTTCAACCCATCCAGATAATAAGAATGAGCCGTATAATATGCTTTTGTCAAATTTTCATCATAGTGAATCAAGTTTCCGCTTCTCATTTTAATATACAAATATCTATACTTCGTAACATCCAAAAGATCTGCATCATCAGTATCACCTGGTATTGCTGGAAAGTTAATAGAGCCTGCTACATAAGCATTGAAACTAGAATCATAGTTATCTCTATAATGAGTAAATATCTGAAGTAATCTTGAAAGAATGGTAGAAATGGCGATACCAGTAGTCAAATATACTTTCTCTTTATGAGTACTTAGTCTTGGCTTATAAACATTAGGAACTGTGTTGTTGTTATGGTCAGTAAACTCAACTAGTTGGAAATAGTCTATTATTTCTTTTTTTATTAATCTTTCCTGCCAACGAGATCTTTTTCTTTGTAACATTTTAGCTTTATTATCTACTAACCAACTATCATAATCAGCATTGGGGTCTTTTATCCCTTTAAAGATATTTCTTATCACCTGATCTTGCAAACCTGCAGTACCTCTTGGATCTTCATTCCTCAACAAAAGCAAGCCTCTAGCTGTTAAATAACCATCAATGTCAATGTAATCAAAATTTCCAACATTAGGATTAACCTCATCAAACAGAATCTGGAAATTATTCTTTAAGTATAGTTTCTGTTCATTGTCTAACATTGACGTAGGATTAATCTCTAATATGCGAACTCCAAACCCCATGTAGATGCTAATGCTGTCTTCATTTCTGAGAATCCTAAGTGTATATTGATCCCATAAATAGATTACAAAGTAATTTAACGAAGTTAAATAAAATAGGGCGAAAAAGGTAATACGTCCAAGTGTAAATAAAACGGTAAGAACATTTGTTGGAACGTTAACTCTAGGGTTTGCTCGTGCGTCTATAATAGCTTGCCTAAATTGATCACTCCTGTTAGTAACCATACGGTTTATTCTAGCGATATTCGGTCCTTCAAGTCCACCTAAAGTACTACTTTCATAATCAATATATTCGATAGCCCGTGATGCCATATGCAAATGACGGCGAATAGGAAATAATCTGAATTTATTGTTTCTACAATTATGATGAATAAACTTATCAAAAATATTTTTCTCATGAGCATCAGCAGGATTATAGCTTTCTATACCATAAAATTTAAATTTTAATACATGTCCTGGTATGTACTTACCACTTGAAGACCAATTTGAAGATAAACCGGGAACAGGATCCCCTTCTACTAGATAATGGTAAGTTGCATCCTTAACTTTTTTGACTTGTGCAGTCGTTAAATTAAACCCATATTCATATAACAATAATGATTCGAAGTAATTATTTACGGGGGGAGATTGGAATGTTATTATCTTAAGTATATATTTCCAGTTTCTCAAGGCGGTATATTGCGCGTAGCATCCACCTAAGCTATATCCTGTTACAATTACCTTGCCATAACGTTCGGCTAATGATTTTATAATTTCGGTGATTTTTTTTTCATGTCTTATAAACTTATCTAATCCTGGACTAACTTTGTTTAAATCAGTTCGTATATCAGATGCCATACTCCAATCAGTTCCGTTAAAAGCTAACACTGGAGCAGAGGCATCAATGTTGCCATCATTCGGTATATAAACACCGATATTTATCTCATCTAAGCCTGATCCAACCCTATACTGATGTTGACGAACTATCTTCCAATACTTTTGAGCTACATCACTTACAAAAGAATAAGGATTTTTGGCCATTATTTCATAGTAATGGTGCTTATCTGCAAGACTACGGCTCAGAAGATCAGATTTTCCTCGAACCTCAATAATGCGCATAATGGCAATCCCTATTCATCTTCATTTTTTTCCCATTCCCAAAGCCTGCCATCTATCTGTT
>CBDTUD010000178.1:0-2128 GCA_965363545.1 uncultured Flavobacteriaceae bacterium
GTTAATATTTAGGTTGATAATAAGACTGCTTTCTAAAATTTTGATGAGACTCTTTACTTTTTATTTGTGATGAAGTAAGCTTATTTACAGCTTTTCAAGCTAAGGTTGGTATCAACCCTGTGGCAAGGTTTTCATACTAGACTTTGACAAATTGATATAAAGTATAATTATCTTTATTTTATATACTGCTCTAAAAAATTAATCCTTTATTTATCCTTAGTATGGCTTGTTTACGACAGGCGGAATATTTTTGTCTACAAAAATATCTACTATTAAAAGGGTTAATTATGAAACAGCCAACTGCGTACCTACCTCTAGAAAAATTCCATATTATTCCTATCAATGGTTTATCTCCTGATGAGATAAAAGCATCAGTTAGTGATGTTTCTCGTGATAGAGAAAAAATCAAACACTCAACTCTTCTTAATGCCTGTGTTAAAGCGCTAGGTTTTAAGGGCGGTAATGCTGGTTATAAGTCCGAATATGAAAGCAAATTAAAACCGTTTATGGAAAAACATCAGCTGATTACTCATGCTGATTTAGTTTCTCCGAGACACGATGGTCACTACTCAAGTATATTTCGTTTAAACTATCAAGACATCTCTGAGCGCTTGTTATTTAGTCAAAAGCCCATACCCAAAAAGCTATTTACTGGCTATAACTTTCATTATGAAAACCATTTTGATGATGGTGTGATGCTATATGGTGAAATATTTCGATTAAATGGTATAGAGCTTGATTTAAGTGAAAAAGTTAAGTTAGCCAATAAACATCCTTTGAAAGAGATTCCTACGCCATCATACAAGTTTTGTGATAAGCGCTCTTTAATTGATATGATTATCGGTTCTGAAAACTCTATTTTGATTTACTCAGGTTTTAATGTTATCGGTGATCAACTTATCTACCCAAGACAGACAGATACTCCAGAGCTTTGTCTTTACAATCGCACATCAGAAGATATCGATACAGAAAATGAGTTCTTCAACTTATTTGTAAAGCGTATCGATGAAATAGGGCAAGGATGGGTGGATATCATTCCTTACAATGAGAATTTAATTTTCTTAAGGGGCGAGAAAGGGGAGTATAGTTTTGTTTTTCGTAATCAGCGTGATAAAGAGTTCACTCATAATTCAGAATTTGAGCCTTATTTAAAACGTGCTGAAGTTCCAAGGTTTAATGACGATTATCATTTTAATCGCTGGTATTACTTTGAGCATAAGGGGTTCAAACATAAGTTATTACACGAAGCCGAAGCAGAATTTTATGCTAAAGGCGGAAACGTTAGAACTTACCCTGGTTTAGATACTGTACTGAAAAACTATATTTATGATGAGTACAAGAAGACTTTAAAGCCTTTAGCTTCTGAGAAGGTATTTGAAGGTTTTCAGAGATTTGAGCTCTCTGAGGATAAAGTTTTAATGGTATCAGACTTGATTTCTATCGAAGGCTTTAAAGAGTTTATGTATGCAAACTCTGAATATTTAGGATGTCGCATAGGGCTTGATAATTTAAATACTGTGAATAATGAAGCCGATGAAAGCTTACCTGTTGCGCTAACAGGCTATGATGTGCTCAAGTACATTGATTGGTTTAATACAAGACATGGCATTGAAACAAGACTATTGAGCTTAGAAGAGTACAATGCTATCACACCTTTTGCTCCTCTTTATGATAACTATGAGGTAATTAGAGAGTTTTATTCTTCAGAAGCGGCTAGTTACTGTGTATTCACTGATAAAGCGGGTAATGCAACTCGAAAACCGCCATATATGGAAGAAGACAAATTTCAATCTTTGAAAATGCAGTTTCATAACCCTAAGTTCAAATTTAAGAATCAGTTAAGATTTATGGATTCTCACTTTTTTGCAGAATGGTTAAGAGACTTCAGTTGTGTACGCTCTAAATCTTTAACCTCTATAGGTTCTGATAATATTTTCAGATTAAAACCACCTTTATCAAGTACAGGCAGGTGGAAATACATAAAAATTGGCTTTCGCCTATGCTATGAGTTAGAAGCATAGGGGGTTAATATGAGATTCAGCAATAACTCAAAAATTAACACCATGGTTCACGATAAGCTCAAGTTAGGTTGGAATT
The DNA here is from genome assembly GCA_965363545.1 of uncultured Flavobacteriaceae bacterium. Lineage (GTDB taxonomy): Bacteria > Bacteroidota > Bacteroidia > Flavobacteriales > Flavobacteriaceae > Lutimonas. Next base: position 2,098 of record CBDTUD010000178.1, read on the forward strand.
ATCGTAAAGGTAAAAAACATCGTATCTTGAT
>CBDTUD010000179.1:0-2067 GCA_965363545.1 uncultured Flavobacteriaceae bacterium
GCTTTAGAATGTGGTTTGGCTTTCGGACTCAATGCTTTATTCGATTTAAACCTTTCAAAAGAAACTATTGTAAAACTGTCGCAAAGAGCAGAGCATAATTACGTTGGAACAAAATGCGGAATTATGGATCAATTTGCCTCGGTAATGAGTAAAAAAGATCATGTTATTTTACTCGATTGTCAATCTTTAGATTTCGAATATGTTCCGATGAACATCGAACCCTATAAAATTTTATTACTCAATACCAATGTTTCGCATAACTTGGCTTCAAGCGAATATAATATTCGTAGAAATCAATGCGAAGAGGGAGTAACTATGATTCAACATATTTATCCAAAAGTTAATTCGTTACGCGATGTTACTCCTATCCTTTTAAAGGAATTTAAGGAAACTATGCCACCAGTAATTTATAAACGGTGTTCTTATGTGGTTCAAGAAAAAATTAGAGTATTAAAAGCGGTAGATGCATTAAGAAATAATGATTTACATTTACTAGGAGAATTGATGTATAAAACACATAATGGCTTGAAAAATAAATATGAGGTAAGTTGTCCGGAATTAGATTTTCTAGTCGATTTTTCAAAGAAATATGAATCTGTTTTAGGGGCACGAGTTATGGGAGGAGGATTTGGCGGCTGCGCTATAAATTTAATTCATACAGACGCTATAACTAATTTTGTTGCCGAAGTATCGAAAGCCTATTTTTCTAAATTTAATATAACTCTAACTGCATTTGAAGCGATGCCAAGTGAAGGAACTATTCTGATAAACCAACCTAATGACCTTTAATTATGACCACACATTTTGAATTTTTAGATTACTTGATATTTGTAGCTTACGGGATTTTGATTTTAGGAGTTGGGCTTTGGGTGTCTAGAGACAAAAAAGGGCATCAGAAAAATGCTGAAGATTATTTTTTGGCAAGTAAGTCGTTACCATGGTGGGCAATTGGCGCATCACTTATTGCCGCAAATATTTCTGCTGAACAGTTTATTGGAATGTCGGGTTCTGGTTTTGCCTCGGGTCTTGCCATTGCTTCCTATGAATGGATGGGCGCAATTACCTTAATAATTGTTGGAAAATACTTTTTACCAATCTTTATCGAAAAAGGAATTTATACGATTCCGGAATTTGTAGAACAACGTTATTCCACGAATCTAAAAACAATTTTAGCCATTTTCTGGATTGCTCTTTATGTATTTGTAAATCTTACCACCGTTTTATACTTAGGTGCTTTGGCTATGGAAACAATTTTAGGAATTCCTATTATTTATGGGGTTATCGGCTTAGCTCTCTTTGCAGCTGCTTATTCTTTATATGGCGGACTTTCAGCTGTTGCGTGGACAGATGTGATTCAAGTAATATTTTTAGTTTTAGGAGGATTAGTAACCACCTATTTGGCATTAAATACCGTTTCCGGAGGTGAAGGAATGGTGTCGGGTATGAAGATTGTTTATGAAGCTGTTCCTGAACGATTCGCTATGATTTTAGATCCTTCGAATCCTGAATATAAAAATCTTCCGGGATTAGGCGTTTTAGTTGGAGGATTATGGGTTGCCAATTTATATTATTGGGGGTTTAATCAATACATTATACAACGAACTTTGGCTGCCAAATCATTAAAAGAGGCGCAAAAGGGGATATTATTAGCAGCATTTTTAAAGCTATTGATCCCGTTGATAGTAGTTATTCCTGGTATTGCAGCCTATGTCATGGTCAATGACCCCGAAATTTTAGCAAGTTTAGGTGAATCAGGATTACATAATCTGCCTTCTGCGGAACAAGCAGATAAAGCATATCCTTGGTTATTGCAATTTTTACCCACAGGACTTAAAGGAGTTGCTTTTGCCGCTTTGGCAGCAGCAATTGTTTCTTCTTTGGCATCGATGTTGAATTCAACTTCTACAATTTTCACCATGGATATTTACAAACAATATATTCATCCTCAAGCAAATGATAAACAAACTGTAAACATGGGTCGAATTTCGGCGTTTGTGGCTTTAATAATTGCCTGTATTTTAGCACCACTTTTAGGCGATTTAGATCAAGCTTTTCAATACATTCAAG
>CBDTUD010000180.1:0-2045 GCA_965363545.1 uncultured Flavobacteriaceae bacterium
TAAAATGCATATCGCTATCTTAACCCTGACTTTTGCGCTACCCGGATGTAGCTCACTAAAAGAAAAACGCCAACGCATGGGCGGTTTGCATGCACGATTTGGCAATACGCCAAGCGTCGCGGTATGTGAAAGCGGTGAGCGTGATCGACATGATGCCAGCGAGTGGACGTTTGTGATCGTCGGGCTATCTAAACGTGAGGTTGAGTCGCAATGCAGTCAAATAGAAGAGAAGGTAGAGCGGACGGTAGATGCGCGGGTAATGAATTTTGAGAGGGAGTTTGTGTAGGTTAGGGAGAATTAGCTTTCCTATGCTTTTGTAGATTGAGTTGAGTGTAATTTTGTTAGTCTAGTAAGAGTAGTTTACATAAAGGTTAAGAGCTTTCCGTAAGTAAGAATATATCTATTTTTAGAGATTCATAAAATGATAATTGAAAAAAAACCTTATCTGAACCTTCTTCAAGAACTTTATAATAAAAAACTTCAGTGTTTTGCCCATGTTTCTCTATATTATTCAATCTCTCTTTAACAAACTGACGATATTCCTCTAGTTTTTTATTTGTAGTTACTGAGTCGCTATCAAGTGATACTACAAATTGATAGCGCGACTTAACTTTGCCTTCATAGTTTTTTTGAAAGTGATGAAAATATATACCTCTAGATATATAGTCAAAACATTCATCTAACTTATTTTTATCAAATTCGAATGCGAACGTAGACTGTAGTTCTCCTAAGCCGTATTCATCAACAAGTACCTCTTGTGCTGACCCTAATACTTCTTTAAATAATTTAGGTTTTCTCTTTATTATTTTATTCACAGCCTTTTTTAGAGCTAAATGCTGACCATTCTCATTAGCAAGAATGTTTATTGCCATAATAACGAATAAATACTCATCTAAATGTGACTTATTAGAGTTGTGGACATCACAAGAAGGAACGGTAATCAATTCTTGTCTATGATTAATGTCATTGTGACTATACTTTTTATCAGGAAAAAATACTTTAAGAGGGACATGCTCCATACTTGTTTTTGGTTGCCCGCAATAGTAACATTTATTTTTTAACGTACTCATAAGCTAACCTTGTTTTTAAATAGTTCTATTTTTTATATTAACTTTCTCCAGTCTAACTTCCCAGTCATCACCAAATCTATTGTTCAAATAATTTTCAATTTCATTTTTAGTATGAGAGTTAGCGTAATTTGGTACTATCAATCCTTGGTAGCCTGATAGAGCATATACGTTATGTCCTTCTAAAGCATCTTTTTGTGTCGTTTTTTTGGTTATATAGACTTCTGCTTTACCTTCACTATTGATAAAACGATTCTTAACCTTAGGGCATTTATCTATAGGCAGAATGATTTTTATGATAAAGGATTCAGTTGGTTTATCTGAGACTAAGATATTTGATTGATTCATAGATGTTCCTGTTACTGTATTAATAAAGAGTTATAGAATGTGTTAAAACATCTTAATCATATATTAATGAATAACTAAGTTAAATCATAAAAAATTTCTTCGGAAAAAATGGCTCAAGAGTCCAACTATAAATGGTATTGATTTTGTAAAATGACTTCAAAAGTCAATTTTTAATTACACCTTATCTAACTTGATATCTTAACCATTACCCAACAAAAAAAGCCACTCCCTAAAGAGTAGCCTTTTCTTAACAATTAACTAGTTTCTACTAACTCACCTTTTTCATCGCTTGCTTAAGCATTGGTTTCAAGAACTCACCAGTATACGAACCTTTCACTTCCGCCACTTCTTCTGGCGTACCTTCAGCGATAATGAGTCCACCGCCTTTACCACCTTCAGGGCCAAGGTCAATCACCCAATCTGCGGTTTTGATTACGTCTAAATTATGCTCGATGACCACGATGGTATTACCTTTATCGCGTAGAGCATGCAATATATGCAGAAGCTTATCGATATCATGGAAATGCAAACCAGTGGTTGGTTCATCCAAGATATAAAGTGTCTGTCCAGTATCGCGTTTGGCAAGTTCACGAGCCAGTTTCACACGCTGCGCTTCACCGCCTGATAGCG
>CBDTUD010000181.1:0-2015 GCA_965363545.1 uncultured Flavobacteriaceae bacterium
TTTACTTATTTCAGTATTTTCAGTAGTTGCTTGTTCACCTTCTGATGAAACAGCTGTTTATGATGATAGTTCAAAAAATATATATGAAGCACCAGCTCCTGAATCTTACTCAGTAGAAAAACAAAGCTATATGCAATCTTGTGTAGATACATCTGATGAGAGCTTTTGTAGTTGTCAGTTTGATGTCATGGATCCAATACTTTCTAGTTTAGTAGGAAGTGATTGGAGCACAAAAAATATGGAAGAGAAAGATTTTGAAGCGTATGTTTCAGCTGTTGAGTCAGCAGTAAGCCAATGCAGTTAATTTAATAAAGTATTTATTTTAAAGAAGAAAAGTTATGGCACTAATCAACTGTCCTGAATGCTCTAAAAGTATTAGTGATCAAAGTATCTCTTGTCCTAGTTGTGGTTTCCCTACGCCTTCAGAACAAATAGATGATAATAATTCTTCAACAGGTAGTGTTCAAAGACAAAAAAATAGCGGCTGTTCTGGAGCAACTATTTTCTTACTAATTATCATAGTTGCTATTGGTTATTGGCTTGTAAGTAGCTACAACAGCTATACAGAGGGGGTCGAAGAATACAGTGAAGAACAGTCAGAGTTTCACGAAGAGTCACCACAAATCCAAGAATCAGTATTTGATTCTCCACTAGAACAAATACCAATGTTACTTTCTGGTTCAAGTGAAGATGGGCGGTACTTTCTCATTTCTCACTTCGCATCTCACGGTATTGAAAATGTTAAATATGCACGTAGAGGAAATGAAAGTGATGCTTATGGAGAGATGCAAATTGACTGTTCGAACAATACGATAAGAAAAACATCCTCAGATAATCTTAAAGCCTTAGAAGTAGCAGATTTAGGAGATTGGTATACACCAACTCCAGACTGGACAGATCAAGATATTGTTAATTTCATATGTTCAATCAAAAGAGTAGCGTCAAAAAACATAGAACATCATGAAGTAGTTGAGAAAGTAGTAACGCTAGAAGCTCCAAGGAATGAAGTAATTGAAAAAGTAACATTGGAGCAGTCCAAGCCAGAGCCAGAGATATCAGTACAAGCAATACCGAGGGAATTTTTATTATCGAATACCTCTTCGGATAGTGAGAAAGAATACGAGGTATGGGAACCACCAATAAAAACAAAAGAACCTTACAACGAAAAAGTAGTTAATAAAGCAGCGGACGATAAAAAAGAAAGCGACATAGCACGCAGAAAAAGTGATGAACGAGCAATATGTGAACAAGCTATAAAAGTAAACAGTGCTTACCTTGAGAAGGACGACCCAGAATATAGTCAGTGGAAGGCAATTGAGCGTGCTAACTGTATGCAGGATAAACTATATGAATGAAATCAATGGATACAAATCGGTGTTATTTGTAAGTGATGCATCAAAATAAGCCCAGAACCAAATTAGAAAGAACAAATACAGTCAATTTTGACTATGTTAATAAGCCATCTATTAGCTAAATAAAGGATTAAATATGGCTTTAATAAATTGTCCTGAATGCACACATAAAATTAGCGACCAAAGCGTCTCTTGTACTAACTGTGGGCTCCCAACTTCTAAAATGAAGTTTTTAATTAAATGTCCTGAATGCTCTGAGTCCATTAGCAATCAAAGCACTTCTTGTAATAATTGTGGCTTTAATATTGTAAAACCTGCACCGTCTAAAAATGTTCCACTTTCATATAAGGAACTTAAGCGCATTAAGGAACATAATCTAGATAAGGCACTTGAAGAGCTTGAAGAGCTTGAGGAAAAAGAATACGGATTTTTCACTAATACAAATATGTTCATCATTGGCTGTATTATCATTTACTTTACATCTAAGGATGAAATTATCTATATTTTTCAATACGTTATAGGCGAATTCTCAAATTAAAAAAAAACACAGCGTAATTACAAATTAATATTAAAACGATAGCTAAACAATATAAGAAACGGAAAATATATGGCCATTATTGATTGTCCTGAATGCACACATAAAATTAGCGACCAAAGCGTCTC
>CBDTUD010000182.1:0-2013 GCA_965363545.1 uncultured Flavobacteriaceae bacterium
AATCACGCTTTTGCGTGATGTGGCAATCTGTTGCTTCTTTATGAAAGTTTGTCTGTTATTACAATCAAAAGATTCCCGTTAACCAGTCAAGCTGGTCACAAGCTTCAAGGGAATGACAGTTAGTTTTGACCGTAATGGAGGAATCTCATGATGCTTTGTAATGGTCATGAGATCTCTAACAAATAAATACTTATAAATTAATAACCACAATAACTCTAATATTTTTTTAATTTTACAACGTTATAAAATCACCTATGAATAAAATGAAAGTAATCATTGGAATTGTCTTCCTACTCTTTTTAAATTCGGTTCAATCCCAAACCTTTACTAAACAAGATACCTTGCGCGGAAGTATAACCAAAGAGAGAGCTTGGTGGAATTTAATTCACTACACATTGCGCTTGCAAATAGATGCAGAAAAAAAGTTCATTAAGGGTTCTAATACCATTCAATATGAAGTGTTAGAGAATTATGTTAGCATGCAAATTGACCTGCAAGAACCTCTTAAAATAACAAAGGTTCTGCAAAACAATAAAGAATTGGGTTTTAACAAAATGGGTAATGCCTATTTCATTCAGTTACTCGAAAACCAAACTATCGGTGCCGTTAAAGAGATCACTGTTTTTTATGAAGGAAACCCTCTTGTTAGCAGCAATCCGCCTTGGAGTGGCGGTTTTACCTGGAAAAAAGACACCAATGGCAAAGATTTTATCGCGACTTCCTGTCAGGGAATTGGAGCTAGTATCTGGTGGCCAAACAAAGACCACATGTACGATGAGCCAGAAAAAGGAGCCTCCTTATTTATTACACCTCCAAATGGTGTTATGGATGTTTCCAATGGTAGATTAATAGAAGTTATCGAAAATAAAGACGGAACTAAAACCTATCATTGGGAAGTTATCAACCCCATTAACAATTACGGTATTAATGTAAACATTGGAGATTATGTGCATTTTTCTGAGATTTATCAAGGAGAAAATGGTGCATTAGATTGCGATTATTATGTACTTTCCTACAATTTAGAAAAAGCAAAAGAACAATTTCAACAGGTATCAAAAATGCTAGAAGCATTTGAATATTGGTTTGGACCTTATCCTTTTTATGAAGATAGTTTTAAATTGGTAGAAGTGCCTTATTTGGGTATGGAGCACCAAAGTTCGGTTACTTATGGCAATCAATTTAAAAATGGCTATTTAGGAAGAGATCTAAGCAGAACCGGTTGGGGATTAAAGTTTGATTTTATTATCATTCATGAATCCGGGCATGAATGGTTTGCAAATAACATTACCTATAAAGATGTTGCCGATATGTGGATTCATGAAGGATTTACAGCTTATAGTGAAGCTCTTTATGTGGATTATCATTTCGGAAAAGAAGCCGGAAACGACTACATTATTGGTGTTCGAAAGAACATTAAAAATATAAGTCCGATAATTGGTAAATACCATGTTAACAACGAAGGTTCGGGTGATATGTATCCAAAAGCGGCTAATATGCTACATACCTATCGTCAATTTATAAACGACGATACTAAATTTCGTGCAATTTTAAGAGGTTTGAATGCCGATTTTTACCATCAAACAGTGACTACGGAACAAATTGAACATTATCTTAGTGAAAAAGCAAATCTGAATTTATCCGCTTTTTTTGATCAATATTTAAGAACAACGCAAATTCCGATTTTAGAATATAAAAAATCAACGGATGGATTTTCCTATCGTTTTACAAATTCCGTCAATGCTTTTACAATTCCTGTTAAAGTTTGGATTTCCGGCAAGGAAAAATGGATTACACCTACTACTGATTGGAAGGAAATAAAAACAGAATCTCCAGATGAATCTTTTTCGATAGATCGGAATTTTTATGTGATTCATTCACAAGTGAAAGCCTAATTTTTTAATGGTTAACTGTCATTCCGACTACAACGGAGGAATCTCATGATGCTTTGTAAAGTTTAGGAGATCTCTCGACTTCGTTACACTGCGCTCGAGATGACATTATGTTCTCTTTCTT
>CBDTUD010000183.1:0-2010 GCA_965363545.1 uncultured Flavobacteriaceae bacterium
GACACAAAGAAATGGCAAGAAGCTTTGTTAAAAAATTAAAATCTACGTTTGGGGAGATTTTATCTACAGAATGGTGGATTTGATAATTAATTGATATGTGCATTTATAAGGTTTTGAAGCAATTAACAATAGGATAAATTGAATAAAACAAAAGGATCAACCTAAATTTAGATTCATCCTTTTACCAAGTAACACAAATGATTTTTTAATATTTACTTCATATGATTTTATATTTAATAATATCTCTAACTAATCGCACATAATTGTAAATTCTAATGGCATCTCCTTGTGGCCCATGTCCAGTCGGATAATCATCTGGGTTATCCATCTTAGGGTCACTACGCTGTGCACCTGCACCATGTACGTCTACCCAGTTATCCATATAACCCATTGCACGTCCAAAGGAAACATAAGATGCAAATCCACCATTGACATTTGTTGACCAATTTGAATGCGTTGTACTTGACCAGAAGTAAGGAAAGTCCTTTTCGCCAGCTTCATTTGTGATTTCAGTACTATTGAAAACCGGATCAATAGCAGGTGAATCTGTAGTGCTTGGTGATCGACTATAATCGACTATACTTTGTAATTCTTTTACGTTGGGTAACCTCCAATCAGAATAGCCTGCAAATTCCTTATTTTCAGCATAGCTCAATGCATCTTGCCAATTTACTCCTTCACCATTGTCATTTTTTGTCCACATTAAACCTGTAGCATTATCGCTAATCGTTTCATCATTATTATCATGGAAATCATTTAAGCCGTAGGTTTTGTTTCCTCTTACATAGGTTACAAAGAATGTTTTGTCTCCCGGTCCGAATGGCATTTTTAATCCATATCCTTTAATTCGCCCATCTGCAAAGTTTACACCAAATAAGGTTTCATCACCATTCATAGTATAATCTACATATTTTGTAGTAGTAGCATATTGAGAATCTATAATTCGTTCTCTAGCATTAGTATCTCCATAAGCAAATTTGAAATAATCGGTATTTATAAAAGGAATCAAACCATTTGTTTCGGTTTCTTCGTAGCCACTAGGGTCAACACCACTAAATAATATTAGTGAATATTGTTCTTTTATAGTTGGCAGTCTCCAATCTGTATAACCACCTAGGTTGAATGTTGAAGCGCCAGCGACAGCTTCGTCATAGGTCATTTTATCGTCAGCCTCAATGTTACCATTACCATCTGTATCAGGACTTTGTTGCCACATAAGACCTGTAACCATATCGGTAACCGTACCGTCTTCATTGTCTACATATTGAGGTTGATTGCCAATATAATTTGCATTTTGTCCATAAAATTCATCAACGACAGAGGTCGCTGCAATTTCAGTGGTATTATTGTAAAATTTTATTTGATTTGTACCTACAATTGGATAACCCGATATATCTGGTAAGTTTTCAGTGATATTATTTTGGTCAGATTTTATGGTATCAGAATTGCTACTGCAAGAAGTATTTAAAAATACGATTAAGAATAACGTTGCCAAAATGGTGTAAAAATTGTTCATGTTAGTGCTATAAAAAAAATTATTGTCTTTTTTTTCTTTCTGGCTTAGGTGCTTTTTCAAATTCTTTTTTAGAGATAAAACCATCTTCATCGGTGTCAATCTCTGAGAACTTTTCTTTTAAAGGTCCTTTTACTTCTGATTCTGCAATTTTACCGTTTTCATTAGCATCCATTTCTTTTAATAGTTTGGCGTATGTAGGTCGCTCTTTTCTTTCACCTCTTTCAGAAGATTGACCATAACTAATGCCTATAAATAATAATGCGAATAATGCTAAAATAATACTTGTTTTTAATGCTTTCATTTTTTTTATGTTTTTAAATTATGACACAAAGAAATGGCAAGTTTTCGCGGTTAAAAATTGGAATCAACGTTTGCGTGTTTTCTATCTACCAAATAGAGATAATTAACTGCAAACCTATTTCAAAGAGGGTTTATTTATACTTAAAATAGCATTCAACCGATTATAAATTAAAAAGAATAAGCCAAAGGATTAA
>CBDTUD010000184.1:0-2005 GCA_965363545.1 uncultured Flavobacteriaceae bacterium
TAAAAAACCCAAATCCTAATCGATTTGGGTTTTTTTTTGACCTAAATTAGAAGGAATTCAGTTTAAATAATTCTACTGTTCTAAAATAAATAATTCTTAAAAAATTCTATTTAAAAGAATATTTGCTTTTTCTTTGTGAATCAATGAAAATTATTCTCTTATTTATACTATTCCTAACTTTTTTTAACTCCACCGCTCAGGTTGGAGGTGAACGCGTTTATAGTTTTTTGAATATAACAACTTCTGCAACGCAAGCTGCACTTGGTGGTGAAACATTAACGGTAACTGATGATGTTAATCAACCCCTTTGGAATCCTTCAAGTATTTCAAAGTATATGGATAATCAGACGGCAGTAAACTATGTTAATTATCTTTCAGATGTTAACATGGGTTCGGCAACTTTTGCGCATTTAATCAATAGAAGGTTTGGTACCCTGCATGCGGGAATTCAATACATAGATTATGGTGAATTTATTGGGGCTGATGAGAATGGAGTAGAAACAGGTAATTTTGGTGCAAGAGATTTGGCTTTTTCGGTAGGGTATGCATATAATATTCCTTGGTCTGACTTTTATATCGGTGCAAACTTAAAATTATTAAGCTCAAAAATTGAAAATTATACTTCTAATGGTGCTGCTATTGATTTAGGAATCGCCTATTACAATGATTATAGACCTTATATGTTTACTGCCGTCATTAGAAATTTGGGATACCAATTTTCACCTTATGATGAAAAAAGAGAAGATTTACCATTAGAAATTGCGGTTGGAGCATCCTATAAATTGGAAGATGTTCCCTTAAAATGGCATTTAACCATAAATAATTTGCAACAATGGAATGTGGCAGTTTCTAATCCTTCAAATAGTCAAACTGATTTAGAGGGAAATGTAACTTCAAAAGATATCAATTTTTTTACAAATGCGATTCGTCATGTTGTTATAGGAGGTGAATTATTCCCTGATAAAGGATTTAATATTCGTTTTGGTTATAATTTTAGAAGAGCAGCAGAACTTCAATTAGTAGAAAGCCGTACTTTTGCTGGTATTACTGCAGGTTTTGGACTAAAAATGGGAAGATTAAAACTAGATTATGCCTATACAAAGTACCATCCAGCCGAAAATACTAGTACCTTTACTTTACATATTGATTTAACTAGAAGAGGATTTTAACATGAAAAATAATAAGAAAATAATTATCGCTATTGACGGTTTTTCTTCTACCGGAAAAAGTACCGTTGCAAAACATTTAGCAAAGGAATTGGGTTATATTTTTGTAGATACAGGTGCTATGTATCGAGCTGTAACGTATTATGCGATTCAAAATGAATTTATAAGTCCGCAGCATTTCGATGTGCAAAAATTAATTCAAAGTTTAGGTAAAATTTCTTTGAAATTTCAATATAATCCTGACTTAGGATATGCTGAAATATTTTTGAATGGTGAAAATATTGAAAAACAAATTAGAAGTATTGAAGTTTCTAACTTAGTAAGCAAAGTTGCAGCAATTTCAGAGGTACGGAGAATTTTGGTGGAACAGCAACAAGAAATGGGTAAAGATAAAGGTTTGGTTATGGATGGACGAGATATTGGCACCGTTGTTTTTCCAGATGCTGAACTAAAAATATTCATGACTGCAAGTGCGAGAAATCGAGCTCAAAGAAGATATGACGAAATGATTCATAAAGGACAAGAAGTATCGTATGCGAGAGTTTTAGAAAATGTAAATACTCGAGATTTGTTAGATACCACAAGAGAAGATTCTCCCCTGAAAAAAGCTAAAGACGCCATAGAAGTTGATAATAGCCATTTGTCGGTTAAAGAAACTTTTGATTTAGTGTATGATTATGTCTTAGAAAAAATTTAAATAATTTAAGGAATATTCAAATACTTATGTGTTTGCAATGAAATTTTCCATTGTGGATTTTGCATTACATAATCAACAATTAAAGGAGTCATTTTTTCGCGATTACTCCATTCTGGCTGCAAATATAATTCACAGTTTTCGT
>CBDTUD010000185.1:0-1981 GCA_965363545.1 uncultured Flavobacteriaceae bacterium
TTTTCAAACCTAAATAGCTCGCCATTTCTTTGTCTCAAATTCAATATAAAATAGCATCCAATGAAAAAAGCAATTTTTAGAATAACAATTTTAATGTTTTCAGCAGTAGCTCTAGTAAGTTGTAAAAATGACAAAACTAAAAAATCCAAAAACGTTAATTCAGTAGAGCAACTAAAGTCGAACAACTATGTGCAAGTTGCTACTGGGCAAACTTTATTATATGATAATGATGGAAAAGTACTTTCTGATATCACAGAAGGTGATCCATTTTATGGTCAAGACGCCAATTATTTAATAGGTAAAAAAATGTCCTATAAAAATAATAATGATGGTACAGTTACCGATCTAAATACAGGGTTGATGTGGCAAGAAATTCCAACTTCAGAAGGGTTCGATTTGCAAGGTGCAAGTGATTACTCCGAAAATCTCGAGCTTGGAGGTTATAATGATTGGCGAATGCCTACGGCGAAAGAATTATATTCAATTAGCGATTTTAGCTCTGGATGGCCTTATTTGGACACCAATTATTTCTCTCTTGTAGATAATGAGCATGTAGATAAAAGCGAACAATACTGGTCTAGCAATAAATATGTTGGTCATACAAAAGAAGGTCGCTATAATGCAGCGTTTGGTGTAAACCATGCCACAGGGCATATTAAAGCATACGCTGCCGCGGCACCAGATGATAAAGAGGAGCGTCAAGGGGCACCACCAAACCGTCAACCGCCTCCAAGACAAAAAGCTCCTGAAAATGGTGAACAACCTGATGGGAAGAGACCTAAAGGAGATAGACCCATGGGTAATCCTTTACTAAAACATGTTCGTGCAGTTAGAGGATCTATTTACGGTACCAATGATTTTCAGGACAATAAAAACGGTACTATCACTGATAAGAATACGGGATTAATGTGGTCAAAAAATGATAGCGAAAAAGGCTTGGATTGGGAGAATTCATTATCCTATGCTGAAAATTCAGAATTGGCAGGCTTTTCAGATTGGCGTTTGCCAAATGTAAAAGAACTCCAAGGCATTGTAGATTATTCTTATGCCCCAAATGCAAAAGACACTACAAAGGTTGGCCCAGCAATTGATCCCATATTTAATTGCACACCAATAACCAACGAAGCTAGTACTAAAGATTACGCTTATTATTGGACAAGTACTTCAGCACATGTTAGAAAAGGAGAACCTTATTATTACGCTTGGTATGTTGCATTTGGAATGGCGGTTAACAATGAAGGTGAAGATTTTCATGGAGCAGGTGCAGTTCGATTTTACACTAAATACAAAGGTGGAAATTTAGGCGAAGGTGGTGAGCGTAGCTACAATTATGTACGATTGGTAAGAGATTCAAATTAATAAAAAAATATAAATATAAAGTGAGACTATTTCGTAAAATTAGAAGAGATTCATTGAATTTAGGCAAGGTAAAGAGTTACTTGGTCTATGCTTTAGGAGAAGTAATTCTCATCTCTATAGGTATCTTAATTGCTTGGAATATTAATAATTTAAACGAAATTAGGAAAAGTAGGGCTATGGAACTAAAAATCTATACGAGCTTAAGTGAAGAATTGGACACGAATTTAAAGGTCATTGATACTGCCATTGATCGATATACCAAAGACATTAAAAAGATGCAGAATACGCTTAATTATGTTGGTTCTTCTTCAAATGAATTAACGCAAGGAGCAAAAGACACAATTATCAATACTGATTTTAGGAATATTAACCTTGTAAACGGGGCCGTAAACTCTATTGTTACTACAAAATTTGAATTACTGGAAAGTGATTTGTTGAAGAATTTAATAATTGCTTACCCCAATGACATCGAAGCTTTTAAGACACAAGAAGCACTTATAAAAGACATTGTATCAAACAGGCTTCAGCCAGTGCTTGAAAAACACTTATCGTTAAGTGATATATTTTTAATGCAAAATCCTGAATATGATAACATCAGAACTTACACAGAAAAATCTAATTA
>CBDTUD010000186.1:0-1967 GCA_965363545.1 uncultured Flavobacteriaceae bacterium
ATAACACATTCGTAACGGTATAATAAATCACTAATATAATTGGCTAATTTCAAATCGGGGATATTTTTAACTATCGCTTAACAAAACTAAAAAAAAAGACGAGCACTACGCAAAAAACCGCTCAATTTTATTAACAAATCTTTTGTATATTGAAACTCATAGTTTTAGAATGGAAAACCCCGAAGTTTTATATTATTTAGCCCTTCAATCTGCCGATGGAATTGGCGATATCAACGCTAAAAAACTCATTTCGCATTGTGGAAGTGCCCAAGCGGTGCTCGAAGAAAAGAAGAAAAACCTCGAAACTATTCCTGGAGTCGGAAGGCAAATTATTAAAGGTTTGAAAAGCACAGAACTTTTAGTAAAAGCGGAGGAGGAGCTCGAATTTATTAACAAAAACAAGATACATGCCACCACTTTTTTAGACGATGATTACCCGGCAAAACTCAAGCATTGTGTTGACGGTCCGATTTTATTGTTTCAAAAAGGAAATATCAATCTTAAAGAACAACGTATAATTAGTATCGTCGGAACACGGATGATCACCAATTATGGAAAATCTTTTTTAGAGGAATTTATTGCCGAAATCAAAAAATACAACCCTTTAATTGTAAGTGGCTTGGCTTATGGTATTGATGTTTATGCACATCAACAAGCGATTAAAAACAACTTACAAACTATTGCAGTTTTAGCCCATGGTTTGGATGCTGTTTATCCGAAAATCCATTATCAGGAAGCACAAAAAATGCAAGAAAATGGTGGTTTATTTTCCGAATTTTGGTCGAATACGAATGCCGATCGGGAGAATTTTGTAAAAAGAAACCGAATTGTAGCTGGAGTTTCCGATGCTACGATTGTGGTAGAATCTGCTGAAAAAGGAGGTTCGTTAATTACGGCGGGAATTGCAAATTCGTACAACCGCGATGTATTTGCCGTTCCGGGAAGAACGAGCGATAAATTTAGCAAAGGTTGCAATCAATTGATCAAAACCAATCAGGCAAATTTGCTCAATTCTGTAAAAGATTTGGTGTATTATTTGAATTGGGAATTGGAAGAAAATACTGCAAAAAAAAGCATTCAAAAACAGCTGTTTATTGAACTAAATGAGCAAGAAGAACATATTTATGATTATCTGTTAAAAGAAGGAAAACAGAATTTAGATACGATCGCTTTGCATTGTAAATTTCCGATACATAAAACAGCAATAACTTTATTAAATCTCGAACTAAAAGGTGTTACAAAACCCTTGCCAGGGAAGTTGTTTGAGGCGGTATAAAAGTTTAGAGGTACCAATTTAGGGAACATTTTATTTTAAAAATTAAATTAGTACCGTATATTTTAATAATTTTAACAACAACGATTATCCATTAGAAGTAATCGTATGGAATTCTATACTAACCTATAAATCTATTTTACAAATGTCAAAAATGAATCGTAGAAATTTTATTGAAAAAACAGCAATAAGCGCAGCCGGTATAAGTATAATCCCTCGTCATGTGCTAGGAGGCAATGGGTTTATCGCACCAAGCGATCGAATTCAACTGGGCTATATTGGCACTGGTAAACAAATCTATACACTTTTGAACGAAATAGGTAAATGTAAAGAAACAGTTGTAATTGCCGCTAGTGACGTATATAAAAGTAAACTTACTTCTTTTATAGTTGCAGCAAATAAAGAGAACCAAAAAAAGGATATAAATACAAGCATTAAGAGCTATGATCGGTACCGAGAATTACTCGAGAATAAAGAGATTGATGCTGTTGTTATTGCAACCCCAGATCACTGGCATGCACAAAATGTTGTGGATGCTGCTAAGGCAGGAAAAGATATTTATTGTGAAAAACCATTGGCGTTGACGGTTTCTGAAGGTCGTGCGATGGTAGATGCTACCAGAAAGTATGATCGCGTTTTTCAAACAGGTAATATGCAACGTTCCTGGCGAGATTTTCGACAAACTGTGGAGTTG
>CBDTUD010000187.1:0-1941 GCA_965363545.1 uncultured Flavobacteriaceae bacterium
TTCTCCTCTTTTTCTATCTAAAGATATTTATTACAAACTAAAGAAATACGTTGTGTGTAATTAAAACCAAAAATGCGGAAATCAACATTCTGAAAAAAAAAAGAAAATTCAAAATGGAATTTAAAGCAGACGAAATATTTGCCGATTATGATGAAAATGGATTACTGATTATTGCTTTTTCGGGAAAAACTGAAAATGAGAGTATTTATTTAATGATTCAAGATGCATTTGACAGAAATGATGAACAAGAAATTGAGTTAGGAATGAATACTTTTTATATTGAAATTAACGACCAATCTAAAAGTGGATATGGTGGAATTTCGGAAATTGAACTTTGTAAAAATCTGTTGTCTATAAAACTCAATGAAACTGGAAAGAAAAACTTAAAAGTTGAAAACAAAAGAATAAATATTGGAATAAATATTAGTGAAAAAGAGTTTGTAAATTTGACTGAGAAACTGAAAGTGATATTTGAACCTGAAAAGAAAATAATAACTACTTACAACACCGTATAAAAATAATTGTGGTTTAGTGCTTAATCAAAGGCAAGTACGTGTTTGTAGCGTCTGATTTTCCTGCGGAAAATCCTCGCATACAAACCCGCAACTATTCAAGAACTGTGTTAAAAACCAAATGAAAAACAGTTTATTTTTGAACAATATTCTTCTATTACATTTTCACGCTAGAATAAAAATATATTGAAGTAAATAATTTAAAACTAGGTTTTACCTTACTAAAACACTCCTATAGTTTTCGTCATACCACAATTGAGATTTAGCAATTGCAAAGGCCTGTTTTAATAGCTTGTTACAGACTGCAACCAAAGCTAATTTTTTTACTCTTCTCTTTTGCAACAATCCTATTATAGAGTTCTTTACAAGCTTTATTATGTTTGCTTGCAGAGAAACTACAAATAAATAATACTTTTCTCAGTCTCCTATTTCCCATTTTACTTATTCTAGGTCTTGATCTTATACTACTGCCTGACTCTCTTATGATAGGTGTTAGACCAGCAAAAGAGCAGAGTTCTGAGGCAGTGTTGAATCGCTCAAAACCATCAGTCAAAACAATTAAAAGAGCGCTGGCTTTGGCTCCTAAACCAGGTATGCTTTTAATCCGACTATGCAAGTCCTGATACTCCTCTTTCACTAATTTTAAAACGGTGGTCTCTAGTGTTTCTATTTCTTTTTTATAATAGCTTAAGCTCCGTTTTATTGAACGTATAACTCTTGGAACTGGACGGCCTTGGGCTTCTTCAGAGTGCAATTTGTTTTTAAGAACTATTATCTCCTTCGTATATAAATTACATAAACTTAATAGATGAGAACATTCTATTTGACTCTTGGTCTGACCTGTCCATAAATTAGGATTATTCAAAATTGCATATTCATAAATCATTTTAGAATCACTCTTGTCTGTCTTTATTTTTGATAGCTTCATTTGGATGAACCGTTTAACTGACAAAGGATTTTCAACACTAACTTTAATGTTATGTTCTATTAGGTAATAAGCCAATCGTAAATGGTAAACACCAGTAGATTCCATAACACAATGTGAATTACCCTCGATGAGTTTGATGAATTTCTTAAAGCCCGTAACCTCATTGCTAAACTGATGAAACAAACCATCGCTTCCCATTACATCAAAAACATCTTTACTTATGTCAATTCCAAAATAATTCGTATTTTCATTCATATTTAATATGTTATGAAGGAACGTATCTACCGTGTTTTCTACAACTTAAAAACGAGATCCTTAGTCTCCTAGAACTGTACGAAATAATAGTAGAAAAGAGAGGGGATTCTCAAGAAAATCGAGATCAAATCTCACTATACAAAATAACCTTAATCCTCTCTTTTTGTTCTTTCTGTTTATATACTTAAATTTAAAACTTTATTAATAAAAGCTAACTTAAGTTATACTAACCGTTGACTTTGATTT
>CBDTUD010000188.1:0-1923 GCA_965363545.1 uncultured Flavobacteriaceae bacterium
TAAAAAGAGCTTTTATTTTACCCGAAGCCAAACATTCTGACCATTGCCCTATTGGCGTAGAGTTGCAGTTTTAAAGTTTTCTATAGTCCAAAAAGCATCATAGAAATTAGAAAAATTAAAACAAGGTGAATATTTTTATATTTTTTATTGTTTTTAAAATAGAATAGAATTAAAAAGAGTAAATTAATAAAACCAAAACAAGCAGTCAAAACTATAAAATTACTCAATTCATTTGGTAGTAAGTATATTGCTAATATGGAAAAACCAACGATTGCACCAACAAAAAAATTACTTAAAACTTCTATTACAATTAATTTTTTTTGCTTACTGTAATCTATAATAACTTGTATTGGAAAAAGGTATAAACTTATAGCAATTGCGATTATTGCATAAAAAAATCTGGTCGAATTTGATTTTTGTATTATAAAAAATAGAATAGCTAATATAGATAGCCATACGTATTCATATCCGAATATTTTTTTTAAAGAATTCATCGTTTAAGTTATTAATTTAGTTAAAAACACAATCCCAACCGCATGAAATAGCCCAACCAGCAGTTGTTTCGGCTGCGGTCATTACAAAAATTGCTTTTTTTACCCAGTTTGATTCAGATAGCGCTTTAGCTTCTTTATACATACAACAATCTAAACAACCTCTGTAAGCACAACCACTAGATTTTAATTGTATATCGCTATTATCATAATTTTCTTCTATATCATATTGAATATATACATACAAATCTTTAATAAATACAAGCTTTTGTATTAATAAATTCTTATCTTCAATATTGATATTACTTTTTTCAATTTCAGAAATAAAATAATTTGCAATAAATATGGAATTTTTTTTATTTTCATTCGTTAAGTCGAAAAATTTGATATAAATCTCCTTTTCAATCTTAGAAATATCTTCCGTGGATTTATAATTACCTTCTCCTTTGAGACTTTTAATAAATAAATCAGATTTCTCCTTTCTTTCCTTTTCATTCTCGATTGATTTTAAATAATCTAGCTCATTAAAGAATGACTTATTTTCAATAATATTATCTTTATTATTTTTGGAATAGTTATCCCGAAGTACATTTTCTTCAATCTGATTCAACAATGTTGAACTATCAATAGGAGAACTTATAGAATCTGAGGAACATGAATGAAGATAAAAAAGACCCATAATCAGCAATAACTTTACAGCATTAGCTATAATTTTGAATGAAATAACCTAAATGTATAACTATTTTTATGAACTTAAAATACCCAAAAACCATGAATTTTCAAACTACCTATTTTCCCTAGAAATTGAAACTTTAATTATGTTTTAACTACTCTTATTCGCTAATTGCCCGCAAGCTGCATCGATATCTTTTCCGCGACTTCGACGTACGTTTACTACAATTCCATTAGCTTCTAAGATTCGAATATATAAATCGATAGCTTCCGGATTTGCTTGCTGAAATTCGCCATCGTCAATGGCATTGTATTCAATTAGATTTACTTTAGAAGGAACTTTTTTACAATATTCAGCCAAAGCCTCCGCATCTTTTTTCTTATCGTTGATACTTTTCCAAACGACATATTCAAAGGTAATGCGTCTGCCGGTTTTTGCATACCAATATTGTAACGATTCCAGTAATTCAGCGAGATTCGATTTCTCATTGATGGGCATCATTTTCGAGCGAATTTCATCTATTGCAGAATGCAAAGAGACCGCTAGATTAAACTTAACCTCGTCATCGGCTAATTTTTTGATCATCTTTGGCAAGCCTACAGTAGAAAGAGTAATGCGTCTAGGCGACATGCCTAAACCTTCGTCAGAAGTTATTTTTTCAATAGCCAACAACACATTTTTATAGTTTAAAAGTGGTTCTCCCATTCCCATAAAAACAATATTGCTCAATTTCTGATTTTGATACAATCTACTTTGTTG
>CBDTUD010000189.1:0-1912 GCA_965363545.1 uncultured Flavobacteriaceae bacterium
CGACAGATACATGGTTAATTTTAGAAGCTGCCTACTGGCACGATATCGGTATGCTGTTCAATGCAGATGAAGTCCGAAAAGTCTTTGAAGAAGATGATTTTAAAGAGTATGTCGAAAGTCTAGCTAATGATAATACGCAAGATTTACATGATTTTGCCAAAGTCTGGCATGAAGATGGTTGGAATAAAGCTCTTGTCAATCATTCAGACCCACACACAGGCGTTGAAAAATATCGTCAAATGATCGCTGAATGGTATCGTCGTGGTCATGCAAAAAACTCAAATTCAGTAGTTTTAGATCCCTTTGAAAAATTAGGTATTAGCTCTCCTCGTACTGAGCTGCTTCCCAAACGTATCTATCGTTATCTTGGTCAAATATGCTGGGCACACGGTCTTGGTTTTGAAGATTATGTTATGAAAACATTACCTTTTCGCCAAACAGGCATGGGTACAGAAAATTGCCATCCTCGTTTTGTCGCTTGTCTACTACGCTTAGGTGATTTATTTGATATCGATGACAACCGCTTTTGCCCAGTTATGGCAAGGCAAGTTGGTAATATACCTTCGTTTAGTGAAACACATAAACATAAACATCAAGCTATTAGAGAGTTTCAGCTAGACAATGAAACCGTTAGCATAACGGCCATCTGTAATACGGAAATGGCATATATTGAATGCCGTAGATGGTTTGATTGGATTAAAGAAGAAATTCAAAATCAGATGTCACAATGGAAGAATATCGTACCACATCGTGACTTTGGCTTACTACCAACTATCAATAAACTTGATGTCGAGATGACCGACAAAAAGATTTTGCTTAACAACAAACCGATGAAATTTTCACTAGATGAAAAAAAGGTTATTGAGCTATTGCAAGGTAATAATTTATATCATGGTATGGGTGACGTAATTAGAGAGCTTTTACAAAATGCGTTAGATGCTACATTTATTAGAGTCTGGATTGATGCTAAACAAAATCCTAGCAAACGAAAAGTGCTTGAGAATGGGAATCCATATGATAATGATGTTATTGAAATACTTAAAGACTATCCTATCTACTTAAGCATTGATTTAATAAAAACTACACGGGAATTCGAGAATATATGGAAATTAAACATTATTGATAAGGGTACTGGGATAAGCTTAGAAGATTTAAACCATATGCAATATATGGGAGGTTCGAGCAAAAACACACAAAAGCTTAAGAGTATTAGAGAAATGCCTTTCTGGATGCAACCATCTGGTACGTTTGGTATTGGACTCCACAGTGCATTTTTACTACATAAAAATCTACCTCATGAATATCGAATACTAAAATTCGTCACTAAGAATATTATTACTCACGATACCCTGAAAGTTAAACTGAACTCTCCTTTAGGTAGGGATGATGGTTATTGCTTCATTGAAAAAATAGAGGACAATTCTTTTAGTCAATATGGAACAATTACAGAGACTTACTTTTTAACTAATACACCGCTATCATCGATTATTGGTATGGATGAAAGAAGCTTAGAATGCCTACCTCAGGAACTTGAACTATCACATATTATTGATAGTTTATTTGTTCGAGAATATCCTAAGATTTACTTAGGTGAAAAAATAAAAGACCGTATAGATAACGACCCTTTATATGATTCACGAATTAACCAATGGTTAGATGATAAAATATCTTGGCTTAATTTTAAAAATTACAGTTTAGCTATCCAAGTCAAAATAGATGATACTATCTGTAAAAATACAGATGAAGGCTACTATGGTTCTTATCATCTTTTTAAAGGTCAAGAAATACATCCTACTCGAGACAACCATCAGTTTTTAACTTTAAGTCATGAGACCTCACTCTATATAGATGTATATGGAGACTCTAAGCAATTTGTTTCGATGAACAGGAATGAATGGCGAGACTCATCTAT
>CBDTUD010000190.1:0-1902 GCA_965363545.1 uncultured Flavobacteriaceae bacterium
CAACGGTTAGTATATGAAACGTAGCGTGTAAATGGTCGCTGACGTTTCGAATTATACACGAGCCGAATTTTTTAATTTTCTTTTTATCTTACTTTCTAAAAAAGCCAAATTAAAAAATTTGGCGGACTTTGCAAATACACACAAACCTCTCGGAAAGCCTGTAATAGCTATGTTTTATATACGTTGTTGTACGCAGGCTTTTATTTTTTCGATTCTCGATATTGATATTTGTCTTCAACAAAAACTAAATAATGTGACATTTTCAAAAAATCATTATTTCCCTTAATTTTTATAATCAAATACCATTTTTGGTTATCAATTATTTGCGGGTTTTCCCAATCAATTTCAATGTAATTTGGTTGTGTGTTTTGCACATATTCAATGTTCAGTCCACTTTCAAGATTATCAATCCATTCTATTGTTTCATTATAATAATCTTTACAACTGACTATTGTTAGAGAAAATAAAAATAAAATTTTTTTTTTATTCAGGTTCATAGTTTACTTCTGCTTATTACGTTAAGATGGATTATAGACACAGTAGAAAGAGTTTCTAACTGTTTTGAATCATATAACAAGCGATTTTTGATTCAGGTTCAAAGAATACAAATAATTCGCCATCTCCCCAAAAAGTCATTTTTTCAAAGTATCGCTTATACCAATCATTTACTGGTTTAATATTTGTTCTTTTTGTTTTAATATTATCACTATCCTGTAATTGACAAAGAAAACGCATCGTTTTTTGCGTTTTAGGACATTTCGGAATATCCGAAAATTGAATCCAACTTGGTATTCCTGTAAATCCTATTCCGAACCTAATTTCTGTAACAGGATTTATATCAAAATTGACCTGTTCGTATTCTATAAAAGAACTAGGTTTTATATCATCATAAAATTTCGAAAGAGAATTTACTTCTTCTGAATTAAATATTTTAGGTGCGTTAGGTTCAGAATAATCTAACCAAATTTTGTCAAAATTTAAAAAAATTGGACAAATCAAATTAATGTCAAATGGTAACCAATTAAAAGCTTTATTATTTGCACTTACTTTTCCTAAATATTGAAATGAACCGGGGCAAGTATTATCAGGAATTAAAAAATTAGTAGGTGTTTTCCCTCCAAGCCAATTTTTTCCATTCTTTTTTTGCTGAAAATTGTATAATTTATTGATTCTTAAATTTCTATATTTTATCTTATTGTCTCTGATTGGTAATTCTCTTACATCTCCATCTTGATTTTTAGATTCAGCATATTCCAAATAACCATTTTCGTTGTATGTAAGAATGCTATGAGAAAAGAAATTTTCTGCAGTTTCTTTATCTGTAATTTGTGTTTCAATGAAGCTTAGATAGTGTTCTTTACCATCTACATTAAATTCACGGCCAGCTAAATATTGCTTTTTCTTTCTTTCTTTAAGTTGTTCAAGTTTATTTAGCATGTACATTAGTTTCTATAATTATCACTCATAAATTTTTGATTCTTTAGCTTATCTGCTGGCTTTTATTTCGTTTATAATTCTCTTCTTTCTTTTTTTAAATAAAATTTTAACCCAATATGTGATGATGACATCATATCCACCAGATATTGTTCGCTCATTTTCATTTAGTTCTACAAGCCAAGTTGCAATTTTATTTCCGTTTTTATTCCACGCTTTTATTTGGTCAAAATATTCAGATTTCGTTCCGAATTGTTGAGCACTATTTCCAGTTACAAAAATCACTTTCTTGTCGGTTAAGTCATAATTTTTCCGCTGTTCGTAATTCATATATTCATTCAGAAATTCAGATTCGGTATGAGTGAGTTTTGGATTATTGTCAATTCCACATTCAACGAGGTTTTGTCCAATTAAGCTAATTGAAATCAGTAGTAAAATTATTGTTCCAATTTTTTTCATAAGTACAGT
>CBDTUD010000191.1:0-1880 GCA_965363545.1 uncultured Flavobacteriaceae bacterium
AAATAGAACATATGAACAAAGATGGTTACAAAATTAGATACGCGATTTTTAACTTCGATGGAACAATTAAAACATACTCCGACAAAATAGATAATATACCAGGAAACGATTTTGATATGGCTCCTGACGATGATAATTACAAACTAATAATAAGCCCTAAAAACAAAGCAAAATGTTTGGTTGTTGGGTGGTAAAAAAATAGTTCTCAAATAAAATACTATTTAACATGAAATAGTTTTTGTATTAAAATCAAACAGAGTAAAAGGGTTAGAAATTAAAAAGTACCGTAGAATTCATTAAATAAAATATTATGAAAAAATTACTAATAACACTAATCATTATCGTTTGTAGTTTTTCTTCAAAAGCACAAGAATCTAAAATTATTGGAAGTTGGCTTTTAACACAAGTTGAAACTGCTGGCGAAATTGAAAACATATACATGGTTACTGAATATACCAAAGACGGAAAAATGATAATGATGGAAATGGAATTTGCAACTTGGGATTACAACAAAAAAACCAATGAAATTGAAATGAAATCTGATTTTGACAAAGATTTTAATGGTAATGGGAAAATTTTAAACCTCACAGATAAAGAGCTCGTTATAGAAAAAATGGGTGTAAAAGCAACCTACCAAAAACTAGATTCAAAAGAAGAGATTACAACAGCCAATCTAAATTCAGGACTCGTGGGAATGTGGGAATTCAAAGAGGTTCCAGATTCAAATGCAAAATCGTTTGTAAGCTTTATAGCACCCGATGAGTATATTATTATTCAAAAAGAAGAAGGAATGGAGGCAACATTAAAGGGCACATGGATTTTTGACAAAAAAGATAGGTCGCTTATAATGCTCGGATTACGTGGTGAAGATACTTTTGCAGGGAAAAACAAAGTAATCAAAATTGATGATGAAGTTCTAGAGTTAGAAAACAAGGACGAAATATTTAAAGGAACTAAAAAAGTAGAAAATAGCAAAAAAATAGAACGTCTTGCATTCTCTCAAGAAGATTTCTTTACCGAAGATGGCGTTTTTAAATACGAAAGTGATGTTGAAAAATCACCTTGGTATCAATTATCCACTTACGGCTTACGAAATACCTATGCAGCTATAAATCAGATTAAATATAACTATAAGACGCAAGTCGGTAATACCGAAGCTTTTGACACAAATATTTTAACAGCTGATGTGAGCGTTAATTTAGGAGAGCAAGATATTACATTACTATTTGATTATATCTTTAGTGGCTATGATCGCTATAATTTGATAGATGATTATAATTTGCCTCCTAATAAATATGATAGCTATAATGATTTATTTCCATACGAAGACCTCTCATTTCGTGTAACAAATGCTGAAAATATAAGCACACCAGCAGGTAGTTTTGATTGTACGGTTATCGAAGCCATAGGATCTTCAGAAGAAAAAGTAAAACTCTGGATGATAGACGAAATGCCAGGTGTTTATGCCAAAATTATTCAAGATAAACCAGGAAGATTTGGTTATTATCAAATATATGAAATCAAAGAAATTATAAAGAAATGAAAAATATAATTATAGTTATTTTAGTATTGGTAGCTTCCATAACAAATGCACAAGACCTACCACAAATACCGAGTTCAACAAGTATGGATTCTTTGCAAACCACGGTTAAAAAACTGATGAATTTTTATGATTCTTATGAAGATGGAAGCCCAGAATCTTTAAAAAAAGCCAAATATAACGATGCAGTCGATGATATTTCAGGTGGCGCAGCAACACAAAAAGATAAAACCGATGCCTATCAAATAATTGATGCCTATATCAAAGGCGATAAAGCCCTAGAAAAAGAGAATCATCATCAAGAACCATCGGGAGATTTTGACGATAAAATAGCACAAAC
>CBDTUD010000192.1:0-1867 GCA_965363545.1 uncultured Flavobacteriaceae bacterium
AAATACCACCGTGTTTGGTGGTTTTTGGAGCTGATACTGGCTTTTGTTATTATCTTCAGCAGTATAACCTTAAGAAGCCCTTATTTAAAAAATTTTCTCTTGCGAGACTAAAATTGCAGTACAATTTTTCTACGCCTCTCATGTCAGAGCTAAAACGCGCCTCAAAGCGACGCTTGATTTTGAAAACTCTAACATCACTTTTACTATTGTTCGCCCGCAGTTTTAAGTATATTTTGTCTATGATAAGCTAAATATTCTTCACGACCATCCACTGGTAGCATAGTAAATATTTTATTATTACTTATTCCTATATTAGGATAATTCATCTTAGATAAAAATGGTGATGAAATAGTTCTCTTATAATCTGTAAATGACATAAAGCCTATATCAAATAAGAAATCGAAGGTAGGACTCAACAAATTATCTATTATTCTTAAAGAAGACTAAACTATGGTAAGAAAAAGAAGGAACTGGAATAGAGATGAGCTAATAGTAGCTTTTAACCTTTATTGCAAAATTCCATTTAGTAAAATAAATTATCGACATTCTTCAATAATTAAACTAGCAGAAGCGATCGATAGAACACCTTCTGCGGTTGCATGGAAGTTAGTTAACTTTGCTAGTCTTGACCCTTCATTGACGAAAAGAGGTATAAAAGGAGCCACAAATACTGGAAAATTAGATAAGGAAATTTTTGAAGAGTTTACCCATAACTGGGAAGCTTTAGCATATGAAAGTGAAGTCTTACTATCTAAATTTTTGAATGAGGATATGAAAGTACCAATTCAAGATACATTAGAATTAAAAGAGGGTTTGGAAATAGAGAGAAATGTTAAAGTGCGCGTTAATCAGTCCTTTTTCAGAAGTGTTATTCTTTCTTCTTATGATTTCAAATGTTGTTTGACTGGGATAGACATACCTGAACTACTAATCGCAAGCCATATCGTACCTTGGTCTAAAGATAAAGAAAACAGGCTAAACCCTCAGAATGGCTTATGCCTAAATAACTTACATGACAAAGCATTTGACAAAGGACTTATAACATTTGATACCAGTTTTAAAGTCGTTTTATCTAGTCAGCTAAAAAATAACGATAATAACGCTACAAAACAATACTTCCAAAATTTAGAAGGAAAAAAACTTATGCTTCCTAAAAGGTTTATACCCGATGTAAAATTCTTAGAGTATCATAATAAAAATGTGTTTCAGTCATGAAAAACGAAAATAGTAAACTCAAGCTGTTTGCCATATATAAGAAAGGAAACCATCTAGGCAATGAACATGGGAAAGACGTTGATGATGCCATCAAAAATTACATTATAGCTTCCTTATTTGAAGGTTTTTTAGATGATCCTCAATTTGTCTCGCTCTATAGTGGCAAGCTTGCAATTAAAGGTATTCACTATCTATGATAGTCTGTAACGTAGATTAACTCGTATATAATGTAATTTTAGTTCATTAAGCGTAGATACCATTTCAGTAAAGCTTTATTTAGCTAATAACAGTCGCTTTGAGGTACGTTTTAGCGCCGACTGGGACTGGAGCGGTTATCCTGTTAACGACGATGGTGATGCGAGCCGTGGCTGATGGTAGTCGCTCGTTTAGAGCGAACGCCAGCGGACACTAATGCTCGCACGCCAGTGGCTAAGTAGATAATAGCAGACGGCGGGATTAGCTACTTGTTTTTAATGATGTGAATTCTTAACGCTCTGCTACACCTCTTCATCATCCCTGTCTTAGCTCGCAAACCTACCCTAAAACCCAACCGTCATCTGCCAATAAATAAGCACCGCACTCATACTAAAGAACGAGCCCACGGTAGAGACGATGACGATAGCAGACATACGATCAACCAAGCCATAATGCT
>CBDTUD010000193.1:0-1866 GCA_965363545.1 uncultured Flavobacteriaceae bacterium
TTGGTTGGGGTTTTAGGTAGTTGGAGACAATCTCGCTTTTCACTACTATCTGCCTTCAAACTGCCTACTTACTATGACATTAACACTTGTCATGCTTAGGTCTTCAAATATAGCTGAATCTTGAGTAAGCTTCATAGTTGTAGTGCAAAAAATAGCATAACTTTCCTCTATAGCTTCCGTTACTTTAAGCGTTTGTTCTAGGCTAGGAGGGCTGCTAGCACTCATTACAAAAATTATGTCTTTAACGTCAATAGGATTAATTCCAATTTTACTTAATCCTTTTGAATAATCACCCTTAAAGTTATTATTATTTTGGTCACTTGAATACATTGTAGAAAACAAATTTAGCAGTTTATTACCACTAAATACTTGTTTCCAGTCATTAAAGTCATAGCCAATCATAGAATCATCCTGCCTATAAACGGTACAAACTGTTGTTACGAAAAAATCTACAAAAGAATAATAAAAATTATAGCTTTCACTGTGCGAATCTTTTATAAAATCACTTTTGGCTTGTGATGTGACAAAAGGTACAGTAACAGTAGGAGTAAATGACAGTGTATCAACCTTATCTCTTAAAGCATTTTCAGGCTCAGTTTTGAAACCACCTATTTCATCTATAGTTGAAGGCACAATTGCACAAGTTAGTGCTTGTATAGAAGCTATTTCTTCATGAAAGGTGCATAGCATATTAAAGGCAGCGTCATTTTCAATCAAAAAAAATATGACTTTCTGATTTTTAAAAAGCTCATTTCTATCAAAATCAGTCAAATTTTGTAAATCATTTAAGCTAACTATCTTAAAACTCGAATCTTGAATACCAATTTCTAAATAATTATCAGATGCTTTGTCGAACCTCTCTTTACCAATATTTAGAGCTACCTTCTTAGTTGTTTGCCCTGTAGTGACGAGCATGAAACCCTCAGGTTCTTTATAATTAGGAGTATCACTCATTGTGTATTTAGAAGTACTGCTCATAGTAATGAACTCTTTGTCATGTTTTGGAAAGCGTGGAGGTATGTGTTAGTTTGGTAGACTTAATTTGAGGATCTAACTTAAAACCACTAGGAAAGATGGCTATGCTTAGTAATAACTTCAAACAGAATATTTCAGCTTTACAAGAAAAGGAACATGAATTCCAGCAACAACATGATAAAGCAAAACTAGACTTTAATATATTTACAATTTTGCGTAAGACGGGCGAAGAAGTTGGTTTGCACTCTCGTTTTCTTGCGGAATTGATCAATAGAAATGCTAGTCATAAAATAGCAGGTTTTCAACATTTATTCATTGAAACCGTCTTAAATAATGCTATAGCGACACAGGAATGGAATCGAGAAAAATTAAGCTCTAAGGATGATTACAATTGTGAAATTGAATATAGTTTTCCTAACTCAAATCATGGGAGAGCAGATATCATTCTTAGAAACAAAAAAAACGTTATTGTTATCGAAAACAAAATCTATGCTTTTGATCAAAAAGGTCAACTGGCTAAATATTATAAAGCTTGCCAAGAATTGGGCTATGACGATAAAAATATTTACATAGTATATTTAAATCGTTTTGGGGAAGATGTGTCGCCCTATGGTCAGGGAGATATTAGTAATGATGAGTATGGCGTAATTAGCTACAAAGAAGATATTTTTAACTTTTTGACGCTATGTAAAGCAAAGGTAGTAGGTTATCCGCATATAGAGCAAACTATTGAGCAGTACATCAACACCGTTGCCAAAATTACAGGTCAGACAAGGGATGCAAAAATGAAAAAAGAGTATGTAGATTTTCTGGCAGATGATAATAACTTTGAAACAGTCTATAAACTAAGCCAGAACTTTGAAACTATTCAAAAAAATATTCAGAATGAGA
>CBDTUD010000194.1:0-1826 GCA_965363545.1 uncultured Flavobacteriaceae bacterium
CACATTTTTTTCAATGCGATTTAAGATTTGATCCGTATTTGCTTTTACGAATTTTTTACCCGTAATATTTTCGTATAATTCGATGTATCGGTTAGAAATTTCTTCAATTTTTTGATCGCTCATTATCGGAATTTTTTGCCCTTCTAAACCTTGAAAGCCATTTTCTATCAACCACTGGCGCACAAATTCTTTGGATAATTGTTTTTGAGCTTCTCCTCTATCTTGTCTTTCTTGATAGCCTTCTGCATAAAAATATCTTGAAGAATCCGGAGTATGAATTTCATCGATTAAAACAATTTTACCATCTTTTGTTTTACCAAATTCATATTTTGTATCTACCAAAAGAAGTCCTCTTTTTTTCGCTATTTCTGTGCCTTTTTTGAATAATTTTCTTGTATAATCTTCTAAAACCAGATAATCTTTTTCGGCAACAATACCTTGAGAAATAATGTTTTCTCTAGAAATATCCTCATCATGTGAACCGCCAGCTGCTTTGGTTGTTGGTGTTATTATTGGTTGTGGGAATTTATCATTCTCTTTCATTCCTTCCGGCATTTCAACACCACAAATCAATCGTTTACCGGCGCGATATTCTCGCCATGCATGACCTGACAAATAACCTCGAATAACCATTTCTACTTTAAAAGGATCAGCTACATAACCTACCGCTACATTAGGATCAGGGCAAGCTAATAACCAGTTCGGAACGATATCTTTAGTTTCGTTCAACATATAGGCCGCTATTTGGTTCAATATCTGACCTTTATACGGGATTTGCCTAGGCATTATCACATCAAAAGCAGATAAGCGATCGCTCGCTACCATTACCAACAATTCATCATTAACGTTATAAACTTCTCTAACTTTTCCTTTATAAACCGATTTCTGTTTTGGAAATTTAAAATTGGTATCGTTAAGTGTTTTCATGGTGTAATAGAATTGTAATATTATAATTGTTTCTTATTCTGACTCAATGCTTTTATAGGCACTAATTATTTTTTTGACCAAACTATGTCGAATTACATCTTTTTCATCGAGATGTACCATGGCAATACCTGCTACATCTTTTAATGTTAAAATTGCTTCTTTTAATCCTGACACTTGTTTTCTTGGTAAATCTATTTGTCCGGGGTCACCAGTTATCAAAAATTTTGCATGTTTTCCCATTCTGGTTAAAAACATTTTCATTTGATTGTGAGTCGTATTTTGTCCTTCATCCAAAATCACAAAAGCATGATCTAAAGTTCTTCCTCGCATGAATGCCAAAGGAGCAATTTGAATAACTCCCTTTTCTATATGCGATTGTAGTTTTTCATGTGGTATCATATCTCGCAAAGCATCATATAATGGTTGCATATACGGATCTAGTTTTTCTTTCAAATCTCCCGGTAAAAACCCCAAATTCTCACCAGATTCTACCGCTGGTCTTGTTAAAATTATTTTGCGAACTTGCTTTTCTTTTAAAGCCCTAACCGCCAAAGCAACCGCGGTATAGGTCTTACCTGTCCCTGCCGGACCAATTGCAAAAACCATATCATTTTCATGAATTAAATCGACCATTTTTTGTTGATTCACCGTCTTGGCTTTTATAAATCTGCCATTTACGCCGTGCACCAAAATATCATCAACCTTTTTACTTTGTTTATGTTCTTTATTGGACGTTAAAATACGATCAATAGAATTTTCATCCAATTTATTGTAACGATGAAAATATTTGGTCAACATTTCAAAGCGTTTTTCAAAATCATCCATTAAAAGAGGCTCTCCGAAAACTTTTATAAGATCTCCTCTGGCAATAATTTTCAATTTTGGAAAATAGGTTTTTA
>CBDTUD010000195.1:0-1809 GCA_965363545.1 uncultured Flavobacteriaceae bacterium
AAGCTCAGTTTGATGAGTGGGTGACGCCAGCTGATATGGTGCATCCTTCTTAATTAAGTCTTTGTTAGTAGGGTGGGCGAAAGCGTAACCCACCGATGTAATTTCAACTAAGAAGACCTTGTCACTCGATGTGATAAGGTCTTTTTTGGTTATAAATTTTTTGGAGCTATTCCTGCTTTGCGCTTGTATCTGCTAGTCTGGCTGAGGCGGTAGCTAAGGTTTGTAGTGTCTCTTGCTGCGCGTAGCCACTCCAAAACCTAGCTTCCGCAACTCATCCAAACCAACAGGATACCGCTGCAATCAGGGCTGGCGGTTGCATCTTGTTTTTGTTTATATTTATCGTAGTTAAAGCTTTAATATTTTACAAAGGTTAAAATTGCTAAGCTTATGTTTACTTAGTAAGCTATTAAGTCTATTCTTAATATAAAAATTATATCTAATAAGATAGACAATGGCTTCTAATAAAAATCAGCACTATGTACCTCAGTGTTATCTAAAAAAATTCGCCATAGATAAATCAAAAGCGGCTATTTGTGTTTACAACTTGGATAGAAAAAAACTAATTAAAAATGCACCTATAAAAAATCAGTGTTCTAAAAACTATTTCTATGGTGAAGATCTTGCTTTGGAGAAGGCGTTACAGCCAATTGAAGGACAGTTCTCTGAAATGGTACGCACTATTGAGGAACCAAACTATGTATTGACAGAGAAAGATGCGTTATTTTTTAAGCATTTTTGGCTGCTTCAATATCTGAGAACTGAAGCCGCATCTAAACGTAATGTTGAGTTAGTAGAAGACCTAAAAAATACTGCTGATGTTCCAGATTTAAAAATGGAACTAAAAGAAGCGGTTCAACAATCAATGCGTACCTTCTTTAATATCAAAAACATAGTTGATGATTTAAAGGTTTGTATTTTTAGAAATAATACAAAGACTAGCTTTATTACTTCAGATGATCCAGCAGTATTAACAAATCGATGGCACTTACTTGATCAAAAAGCAGGTTTTCAGTCTTTTGGTTTAGGTTCTGCGGGTAGTCTATTAGTTCTCCCTCTTACTCCTAAGCTGCTTATGCTGGCATACGATGCAGATGTCTATCATGTTCCTAATATAAAACAATGTGTTCGAATTAAAAACTCACTTGATGTTGATGCGTTTAATTATCTACAGATACTGCATTGCCGAGCTAATTTATATACAGAAAATACAAATAGCCTGCAATATTTAGAGAGTCTTCATAATAGGGTTAAGCATATAAAACCTGCAAAAAAACACAAAATTAATTATGCTGTTCTGGATAAAGTTGATGGTGATACAGAGATGTTTAAAGTAGTAGATTTCACTGAAGCAGGAAAGCATGAACAAGCTTTGATACATTGTCAGCCCATCAACGTTGCACCACCTACATGGCCTAGATTTATAAACTACAAGCATAGAGGTTTTGTAATGACGGATGGTTCAGCTCTTGGTTTTGTACGTCAAGCCAGAATTAAAGAATTTGGGAGAAATGGTTTCTATAAGGTATCAATCCGTAAAAGCTAATAAGAAAGCGGAATAAGACTTCTAACAGGTACCATTTTACTAAACTTTAAATATGCTCTTGAGGAGGGTTAAGTGAAATATTGGAGAATGCAATTGCATCCAGATGATAGTAAAAATTCTGGCTTTTATTCTAATCAGAGTATTGCTACTGGTTTTATAGGATTAGACTTCGCTACGGAAGCAGGAGATCTACTCGCAGAATCACAGAAAAATATTTTATCAAGTCAAAAAGATTATATGAGTTTTGCGAAAGATATGCAGATTGG
>CBDTUD010000196.1:0-1795 GCA_965363545.1 uncultured Flavobacteriaceae bacterium
AAACAGGTACACGTTCTTAAGCTCCCTTTAGATCAGTCAACTAGATATAACACTAATTACGTCTAGCTATAGAACTTCAACCTAAGCTTGGTTAAAACCGAAGAGTTAGTCAATATCAATAATTTCGTCCTGCTTTTATGAGCAGCAGTCACAAAGAACTTAATTTACTTGAAAACAAAAAGGAACAAGGGAACAAAAAGATTGGCCTCTAGATGTAAGCACTTTAATGGTCGTGAAATATGCGGGGTACGGTTCAGTGTTTTTTAATGATTTAGCTCAGCGCTCGTCCCTCACGTACCCTACGAAAAATCGTATCAAAAACTGTTAAACTTTTTGTCACAAAAACTAGCACTTACTTGTCATATAGCGACTCAACATTCACAATTACTTCATTTGATAACTCATTAATCTTCTTTGCTGCTTCAATAAAAAAATCTTTGTGATTAATCCATGCTGAGTGATAACCATCTCTTTGCAATCTAGTGTTTTCAGCAAGAATCTCATTTGTTTGAAAAATAATAAACATAAGTTCTATCAACTGCTCTTGTATGACCCCGCTCTTGGACGCAATTTGTAAGATACTGGTGAACTCTTTCACTAGACTGAAAAAATCATCATCGAAGTCCTCAGATCTTCTTTCCACACCAAGAAAAGATTTTTCTCCCGACTGAAACTCAATAAAATCATTAGTCGATGAGCGTAATCTATACAGGTCAGGGAGTAAATATACTTGTATAACTCTTGAAACATTATTTTTTTCAGTCGTTTCTTTATCTTGTGCGTCTCTAGCCAACTTAAAAGGAACCCAAATTGCAATACCAATTGCTATGATGCTTCCAATAGCTTGTACCCAAGCTGCTCCCACAATCCAATCCATATTATATGACCCTAAATAACTACTTTTTTGTATTTTTGCCATGT
Source organism: uncultured Flavobacteriaceae bacterium (assembly GCA_965363545.1). Taxonomy (GTDB): domain Bacteria; phylum Bacteroidota; class Bacteroidia; order Flavobacteriales; family Flavobacteriaceae; genus Lutimonas. The sequence goes on from CBDTUD010000196.1 coordinate 922, forward strand.
AGAAGTACTAACAGAGTAAACTTAGAATAGTGTCTAGCGCTAATGCAATCAGTGGTCTAACAAGATAAAAAGTTATTACTATATTCTAAACAACTCATCATAACACTCGCAAATAACTGCTAAGCAGCTTTTTAAGAACTCGTCATCAACATAAATTAAAGTTTCAATTTCAGAGACATCACCTTCATTTCTGAATACTGAATTAGCAGGTGTAATCTCGAATGGTAGACTACCCTCCTTTTCTAAAAGTTTTGTGTAAGATGAACCCTTCCCATGCTTTAATACATTGATAGCACAGTAGAAATCTTCAAACTTTACGAGTAATTCCATTTTATTATTTCTTCTAAGTTTTACTTTTAACTCCTTAAAAGCCGAACCTTTTTCAATTCGTAGTTCATTTTGAACTACTGCCTCGAATAATGAAAATATTCCAATAGCAAATATGACTCTTTCCCACTGCATCTTTTGTAGATTTATTACTAATCTAGTTGCACCTGATGTTTTAAATTCATCATAAATTAGCTTTTCAATTCTATTGAAATTTTCAATATGCGACTCTGTACTTTCCGATACAATCTGAATAAACCTTTGCATTACTTCCCTTAGAACATTTGAAGCTTACGGATACTATTAAAAATTTACAACGACTGTAGAGCTGACTCATAATTTACCATAAAGTAGTTATCTTGTGGCGCGTTTTAGCCCTGATTGCAGACTGTGGCTAGAGATGGTATCGAGGCAACAGGAACGCCTATAGGCACTATAGTCTGCACGCCAGCGAAAAGCAGGAATCAGCTCTAAAACCAAAATAACAAGCAAAAAAAAGAGCCACCAGAATTATCCAGTAGCTCTTCAATAAACTTAAAAGTTAAGT
>CBDTUD010000197.1:0-1784 GCA_965363545.1 uncultured Flavobacteriaceae bacterium
TGGCTTCCATTTTACTTTTAGCCGCTTTTCGCTGGTAAATGCCGTCCATATTAATAATGGGTTGTTCTACCGCTATCTTGGTGGCAAAATTTTCAATCCTGTCGGGATTATTCAGTAAATCGGGATTAAAATCGTTTTGGGAAATAATCTCCTGGTTTAATTTGGAACCAAATGCCATCAGCGGATTGTTGGTGGTAAACCCGGTATGTGACAATTTTATATTTGGAAGGAAGACCGCATTGGTTTGCCGGTAATCGGCACGAGCTTCAAAGAATTGCTGTTCGGATATTTTAAGTTTCCGGTTATTTTCCTTTACTCTGGAAATAACCTCTTCTTTTGCTATGGTTCTTACTTCCTGGGCCTGAAGCACCAGTCCAAATAAAAAAACAGGTATAAATAATCGAAGTTTGTTAACAATCATATTTAAAGTTTTATTGCTAGAAATTTTTGAATAACCAATATTTTTCTGTCCACCATTTGGAAATATGTCCCCAATAATCGGGTTTTTTTAAATTTATATTTGCTTTTGAAGAAGTATAAAAATGTCCTTTTGCAGGCATTGCTTTTCCCTCCCCGGATTCTATAAAATATTCGCCTTCGGCATTAAAGGTTTTATCTGATTCCTTGTTCCTTATTATCCTGCCTATATTGTGGGCTACAATTTTGGCCTGGCTACTTGCAAAAACCCCTAATTTAGGTAGTGGATTTCCTGGTTTAAGCTTTAAATCCACAATGTCTCCTATGGCAAATATAATCTTCAATTAACATAGCTGCTTCGTAAGGAGCGGCCGGGCTTTTATATGGTAGTGAGGAAATTAAAACAGCAATTTTTCCCACGGTAAATTTTTTTAGCTCTTTATAAAAGTCTTCTGCGCCCTTTAGCTGAAAAAAATTATACCCATACTGATCAAGTTTATATTTTACGTTCTGTTCCACACCCAGGGAGATTATCATATAATCTCCTTTGTATTCTTTTTTATTAATGGTAACTGAAATATTTTCTGGATCTACTTTCTCAATTTCACCATTTACGACCTCCAGCCCGGATGCCTCAATTTTATTGGTTGATCTATAAATTTGATCGGTCTTTCTTTTACCAACCATTAACCAGGGCAGGGAAGGAGAAAAAACACTCTTGTCCTCTTTTTCGAAGACCATAATCTTCATAAGGTGAATACTATCTTCATTACCGCTATTTATACTTAGTTGCCGGGCAATCTCTACCCCTCCAATGCCACCTCCTAGTATTAAAACTGTTTTCATTTTCATTTTTTTTAGTAGTTCCTGCTGTTCCTGTATGACTTGAATCTAAGGTTATCTAAAATTACCGTGGGTTGTAAAGCGTACCTCTTCATCTATTTTCATTGGGCGTTTCTTTTTTATTTCATCTTAAAAAACCACCTCCTTTGGGGGTGGTCATGTTCTTTTGGCTTTGCCTGTATCCGCGATGCGATTGCGGTTTTCTTTGAGATTTTTCATGCAATCATTTGTTTGATCGGGTTTGGCACCTGCCATCGCCGCCCCCTATGGGGGTAGCCTTTAAAGCCACCTTCTAAGTGGATGTTTACTCATTTTTACTTTGATTAATTATAGTTTGAAATTTGTTCGTCCGATATTGGAAAGAATGCCTTTTAATGCTTCTTTCGTTTTGTTTGCGACGTCGGCTACATCAGTTTTAAAGGAAGGTGACCATGTAGTGTCGGTATCTTCAATGGACACCTCAATAACAGTATTGTCCTCCACCTCTTTAACGGTTACGTTACAAGGGAACAAAATGCTCATTT
>CBDTUD010000198.1:0-1781 GCA_965363545.1 uncultured Flavobacteriaceae bacterium
CAATGACAGACTTATATTCAAAACTCACCACGCAACATTCATCATTATAAGCTTAACCTACCTACGTCGTACTTCCTAATACGTATCCACATCCAAAACCAAACGAACGGAACGAAATTCGGCAATAGATTGAAAAGAATCCATTATTCTATGAATAACTTCTTTAGATTGCTTGATGGGTTTATTGGTTGGTAATTTGATTAAAATTGTTTTTAAATGTTGGTTTCGAATTCTAGAAACTGATGGACTTGTTGGTCCTAAAACATTTTCATTAAAACTATTGGTAAGTGATTTTCCCAACCAGATTGCTGCCTTATCTACTTTATTAAAATCTTTATGTTTTAACGTTATTTTTATCAAACGAACAACAGGAGGATAATGAAACTGATACCGTTCATTCAATTGATCAAAATACATTTTTTCGTAATCGTTGGTCGTAACTTGCTGCAAGATCTGATGGTACGGATTAAAGGTTTGAATTCCGACTTTACCTCTTTTTTTTGCTCGTCCTGCCCTACCCGAAACTTGCACCATTAATTGATAACTTCGTTCATGTGCCCGAAAATCCGGAAAATTAAGCATGTTATCTGCATTTAAAATCCCTACCAAGGAAACATTATCAAAATCTAATCCTTTGGAAAGCATTTGCGTGCCTACTAAAATATCAATTTCTCTGGACTGAAAAGCATCTATAATTTTATGATATCCGTATTTGCCCTTCGTTGTGTCGAAATCCATTCTACCAACTTTAAAATCAGGAAACAAGCTTTCTAATTCTAACTCAATTTGCTCTGTTCCAAACCCTTTGGTATCTAATGTTGGGTTTTCACATGCCGGACAAACTTTTGGCAGACTTCGGTGATAACCGCAGTAATGACAACGTAATTCGTTGCGAAATTTATGATACGTCAAACTCACGTCGCAATTCGGACATTGCGGTGCAACACCGCAGGTTGTACATTCTACCACAGGAGAAAATCCACGACGATTTTGAAACAAAATAACTTGTTCTTTTTCGTTTAATGCATCTTGAATCATCGTAAGCAAACGGTCGGAAAAATGACCGTTCATTTGTTTTTTTCGATGTTTCTCTTTGATATCAATCAATTCAATTTCAGGCAGTAATACGTTTCCATAACGGCGATTTAATGCAACATAACCGTATTTTTTTTGCTTGGCATTGTAAAAGCTTTCTACGGAAGGGGTTGCACTTCCTAATAATACAGGAGCCTTGTGCATATTTGCCAAAACAATAGCCGCATCACGTGCGTGATATCGAGGTGCTGGATCAAATTGTTTGTACGAAGTTTCATGTTCTTCATCGACTACAATTAAACCCAAATTGGAATAGGGTAATAATAAAGAAGAACGCGCTCCTAAAATGACTTGCGCTTTGCTTTTATTTTCCAAAACATTGTTCCAAACTTCTACCCGCTCATTGACAGAGTATTTCGAATGAAAAACGGAGATTTTATCCCCAAAAAAATGTTGTAATCTGCTTATAATTTGCGTGGTTAACGCTATTTCAGGCATTAAATACAATACTTGCTTTCCGGCCGCTATAACATCTTGAATCAAATGAGCAAAAATTTCGGTTTTACCGGAAGAAGTGACTCCGTGAAATAAGGTAACATCCTGTTTTTCAAAAGATTCTTGAATTTCTGCAAGGGAAATATGTTGCTCTTCACTCAATTCTTTCAACGGATTGGTATCTTTATCAAAGGTAATGCGATCGGTTTGCAAGTGGTAAATTTCAAAAATATTCTTTTCTACCAAAGCCT
>CBDTUD010000199.1:0-1770 GCA_965363545.1 uncultured Flavobacteriaceae bacterium
CGCCACTGAGTAAGCAAGACAGCTTAATCATTACCGCTGGTAAGCGTCATGTGACGCTGAAGCCAATGGACTTAGCCAATTATACGGGCACTCGTGGTAATCGTGGCGGTCAGTTGCCGAGGGGCTTTCAGAATGTGAGTTCGGTTGAGGTTGGGTAAAGTTTTGAAGATACTTGATCCAATAAAACTTATTTTTTAGAAGTTATACATGTGATAGAAACTATACTAAAAGGTATTAGCAACAGAGACATTGCCTCATTTTTTTGGATAATGGTAGTGTCTCTCTTTTTAGTTATTCAAAGCCTAAAGACAAAATCAAGTTTACTACATGACTTGAAAAGTGTACTCATAGCGGCCACTCAGTACAAAATCTTAATTATACTTTCTGTACTATTGTTAAACACTTTGCTTAGCACTTATATTTTAAGTTATTTTGATTTGTGGAGTTTTTCTCAAGTTAAAAATACCTTTTTATGGTTCATTATTACGGGTCTTGCAATAATTGGAAAATCTTTCAGTAGCGATAATTATAAAAAATTATTAAACGATACTATTCTAATAAACTTAAAGTTAACTATATTTCTTGAGCTTTTCATAAACTTATACGTTTTTAGCTTACCTATTGAAATTCTCTTAGTACTTATTACATTTACATTAGCGATATTGACTGTATTTTCTGAAAATAAAACTGAAGCAAATGAGGTAAAAGTACATCAATTTTTAAATATTATTCTATCAGTAATAGGTATTTTACTTTCCGTTATTACAATTTATAAATTTATTGAAAATCCCAATAACTTTCTAAACCAGTTGACCCTTTTAAATCTAATCACTCCAATTAACCTGACAATATTATCTCTACCATCAATATTAATTTTATTCATAATTAAGTCATATGAAAATTTTTTCACTCATTATAACCAGCGCCTTAAACATTCAACTGAAGCTAAATCAATAAAAATAGCGATATTGAGAAGAGTAAACTTTAGAATAGACAACCTAAATAAACTTAGAATCCTCGTTGCCTCTAAAAACATTCTAACTCTAACTGAGATTCATGAAACTATCGATTTTATTGAAAAACAAAACAAACTTGAAGCTAATCCTCCATTAGTTTTATTGCAACAAGGTTGGTCACCTTATTTAGCTAGTAATTTCTTAGAACAACAAGGGATACAATGTAATTTCTACAAAGCTATATATAACGAAGAGTGGTTCGCAAGCTCCAATAGCTATGAATTAGGTAATATTTTCAATAACATATCTTATTATATATCTGGAAATGAGTATCATGTAACTCGTTTAAGCTTAAAGCTTAGCGTCTCAGATTTTTCTACGAAAAACAGCGCTTTAGATAGTTTTTGCTTATTAGTATCACAATTATATTTCAGTGCAACATTTGAGAATATAGAAGATATGATTCTTGCAAAAGTTTCAGATTTGAAAGATTTTCAAATAAATTATGAGCATTATACGATATATATAGAGACGACTAACTATATGAATAACAAGGGCTTCTCAGTTAGCTTTATTATGAAGAACCATAATCACATTGACTGAAAACTGAAGTGACCGTAGGCTAAATTTTTAGACTAATAAACCACCTAATAACAAACCTAAAGAATATTAGAAAAAAGGACACTCATGCCCACTTCAAACCAAATCCAAAGCTTAGGCAATATCAATCCCGTCTCCATTCCCATCCCCACGCCAAAAATGATATTTTTCGACATCGACGATACTTTAAGCCGCAATGGCGAGATCGCACCGC
>CBDTUD010000200.1:0-1756 GCA_965363545.1 uncultured Flavobacteriaceae bacterium
TTAATCTCTAGATTTATATAGCGAGAAACACTCAACTTGGTTGGGTGTTTTTTTTTGGCTTAATTAACTGCTGAGCATGAATAAATTATTATTTTATTGAACATTTGTTTTTATTCTTTGTAATATAACCGACTTTAATTGGCTAATTAGTTTGCCGAAATAAAGTCTAAACAATAGAACTATCATTTATCAGTAAAATTAAGGGATAAGATGCTTTGTAATAATTGCGGTAAAGAAAACTTAAATGAAGCAGTATTTTGCTTAAATTGTGGTCATCATCTTTCTGAAGAGCAATCAGGAACTAAGCCACAAGACCAACCACAAACACCGCCACCGCTAACCGCTGTTAATATTTCCAAAGATGCACAAAGCATGCAAAATAATTTGCCTTCTAGCTCTGAATCTGAAAATGCTGATACTTTATTGGCGGCTTTTGTCGGTGAGAAGTATGATAGTTATTATCGGGATAAATGGTTTAAAGACAGCGTACCAAGCTTAGAAGTCAATAAAAAAGGTTTTAGTATTTATAGTTTTAACTTAGCTGGGTTTTTCTTAGGCGTATTTTGGCTTTGTTATCGCAAAATGTATGTGTTTGCAGCAAGCATCATACTAGCTATGACAATAGTAGATATCGCTATGATGTATTTACTGGGAATGGAGTCATATAACGATTCTGGTAATTTAACCTATGGAGTTGTATGGGTCGTACTCACAGGCTTCTTGGGTAATTATTTTTATCTATATGATAGTGCGAGAAAAATAAAGAAAATTACAGGTAATGGAGGAAAGGTATCTGGTATAGAACAGCAGCTAGCTGCCAAAGGTGGCACTTCGTGGGTTGGTGCTATTGGTGTTGGTCTATTACTGGTAGCGATATCAGTACTTATTGCTTACTTATTTGCCCCTAGCTGGTATTTGATATAGTAGTAATTTTGGTCTATTGTTTAATATCTAATTTGAATAACGAAAGGGAATTAATCTACTTTGAGTCCCTTTTTAGTTTGAGAAGCTTATTTATAAAGACTCAACCATTCTATACATAGCCTTTCAACTCTGTAATGGCACTAATCTTGCTTGAAGCATTACTTATAAGTCTACGGTTGAACTCATAGACTAATATTATAATGGATTGTAAGTGAGAGGATTTATGGGAATTAAACTAAACAATGAAAATGAGTTAGTAGTAAATTGGCACATTACAGAAGCTTGTAACTACAAATGCTATTACTGCTTTGCTAAATGGGGTAAACAAAAAAAAGAGATATTGAATAACGATAAATTAATCAAAAAACTGTTGGATGAAATTGAAACATTACCAAGTATTCTAAATAAGCTCTATTTAACAAGGTTTGATAAAATCCGCCTTAATTTAGTAGGTGGCGAAGTGTTTTTAAATACTAGCAAGGTAACAAAAATTATTCACTACGCTAAGCAACGAAAATTCAGTTTGTCCGCAATCACTAACGGCAGTAGATTGAACGAAGAGTTAAACAAGCTTATTGCAGATAATTTCGACAGTATTGGGTTTAGCGTCGATTCATTAAATGAGCAAACAAACACAGAAGTTGGCAGAATTGAAAAAAATAAATCGATGAACATCGGCAAGGTTTTAGACGATATAGGCAGCATCAGAGATTTAAGTTCAAGCATTGATATAAAAATCAATACAGTAGTCAGTAGTTTGAATAAATCAGAAAATTTATCAAGTTTTATTGATAGAGTAAAACCTAACAAATGGAAAGTATTTAAAGTACTA
>CBDTUD010000201.1:0-1754 GCA_965363545.1 uncultured Flavobacteriaceae bacterium
AAACCGATAGTATCTTTGGAACCGGATTTGAATCGAATGAAGATTTGTCAAAACTAAATATGAAATCAATATCAGGCACAATTTACGTTAACGAAAATTAAACCATTATGTCGAAATACTATAAAATTTTTGAATACGCCTACTTGGTAATTTCTGTTTTTTTCTTAGTAGAAACATTTCTAACTTGGAAAACGGATCCTCAAAAAGCATACATTTTTCTAGCCTTTTCTATTCTTGCTATTTTTATGTATTTTTTCAGAAAAAAATTTAGAAAACGTTTAGAAGATAACGAAAAGTAAAAAAACCAATGATTGAAGAAATAATTATAATATGCATTGCCATTTTACTTTCGGCCTTCTTTTCAGGCATGGAGATAGCCTTTGTATCTGCAAATAAAATGCATATTGAATTAGAAAAGAAAAAAGATTCTTTTCTAGCTCAGATTCTTTCTCATTTAACAAAAAGACCTTCCAAATTCATTACCACTATGTTGGTTGGTAATAATATTTCTTTGGTTATATATGGTTATTTCATGGGCGATTTGCTCATCCGATTCATCGCACCTTATATTTCTAACGAATTTGTTGTACTGCTTGCACAAACCCTAGTATCTACATTAATTATTTTAGTAACGGCAGAATTTTTACCAAAAGCGATTTTTCGAATTTATGCTAATGAGACTTTAAAGTTTTTTGCTCTTCCGGCATACCTTTTTTATCTTATTTTTTATTGGATTTCCGATTTTATCATTTTTATTTCTGATTTCGTTTTACGGGTATTTTTTCATACGAAAGAAGATCAAATTCAGCTAGTTTTCAGTAAATCTGAATTGGGAAACTATATTTCAGAACAAATTGAATCGAATGATGAAATAGATTCTGAAATTCAAATATTTCAAAACGCACTTGATTTTCACAATGTTCGTGCTCGTGAAGCCATGATACCACGAACAGAAATCATTGCCGTAGAAGTTCATGAAACTATAAAAAATTTGAAAGAATTGTTTGTCAAAACCGGTTTATCAAAAATAATGGTATTCAATAATTCTTTAGATGATATTATTGGTTATGTGCACGCTTTTGAGCTTTTTAAGAAGCCAAAAAACATTCGATCGATACTTTTGCCTATTGAAATCGTACCTGAAACCATGATGATTCATCATATTTTAAATGATTTAATAAAAAAAAGTAAAAGTGTTGCGATAGTTTTAGATGAATATGGCGGAACTTCTGGTTTGATAACCGTGGAAGATATTATTGAAGAACTTTTTGGCGATATTGAAGACGAACATGACCTTACCATACTATTGGAAGAAAAAATAAATGATCGCGAATTTAAGCTGTCAACTCGCTTGGAAGTAGATTATATCAACGAAACATTCAATTTAAACTTAAAAGAAGATAGTGATTATGAAACCCTTGGCGGACTTATTGTACATCATACCGAAAATATTCCTTCTACCGGCGAAATTATTATAATTAACAACTATCAATTCACAATTTTAAAAGTGTCTGCTTCAAAAATTGAAGAAGTTTATTTAAAAGTTTTATTTAAAGATAAATAAGTAAAATTTCTGCTAAAAATAACTTTCATTATTAAAAGGTAAATTGTACTTTCGCAACCTAAAATTTAAACGTAAAGAAAATGGCAGTTTTATCGAAAATCAGAGAACGCTCCTTATTTTTAATTATCATCATAGCGCTAGCATTATTCTCCTTTGTGTTAAGCGGACTTTTTCAAGGAAATATTTTCAG
>CBDTUD010000202.1:0-1737 GCA_965363545.1 uncultured Flavobacteriaceae bacterium
TATTGACTTAAGTGAAGAAAACGAACCGGATATTTGGAGAGCTATTAAAAGAGATTCTTTACTAGAAAACGTCGTTGTTAATAAATCTGGTGATGTTGATTATTACGATCATTCCATTACTGAAAACTCAAGAGTTTCTTACCCAATTTATAATATTAATAAAATCGTATTGCCATCAAAAGCTGGTCATGCAAGTAAAATAATTTATTTATCTGCTGATGCATTCGGTGTATTACCTCCAGTATCAATTTTAGATGATGATCAAGCTCAATACCATTTCTTATGCGGATTTACATCTAAATTAGCTGGTACAGAAAGAGGAATTACGGAACCAACTCCTTCATTCTCTCCGGCATTTGGTGAAGCGTTTTTAACGTTAAAACCAACCATGTACTCTTCTACATTGGTTGCTAAAATGAAAGAACACAATGCTAAAGCTTATTTGGTAAATACTGGATGGAACGGGACAGGAAAAAGAATTTCTTTAAAAGATACTCGTGCAATTATCGATGCAATCTTAGACGGTTCTATTGATAAAGCTGAAACTGTTGATATTCCTTTCTTAAACTTAACGGCTCCAAAAGTCTTGCCTAATGTGAGTGATATTTTAGATCCTAGAGATACGTATAAAGATGTTGCTGAATGGGAAAAGAAAGCCAAAAAATTAGCGGCTCTTTACATCAAAAACTTTGAGCAATATTGTGATACTCCAGAAGGACGTGCATTAGTACCTGCGGGACCACAATTATAAGAATAAGATTCATTTTTTAAATGGATTGTAGTTATTTATATATAATTATTTATAGAGGAGCTTTCGGGCTCCTCTTTTTTTATAATATTTTTCTATAAAGGATGAACCAATTACTATCTTTTGAAGTATCCGTAAAATTTAAAAAAATGGATCAATTCCTTAAAGAAAAACATTCCCAATTTAGATAAACATTTGGTAAAATTTGTATTCTTAATCTTCTACTATTTATTATGCATTTTTTCAATACCCAAAAAGGTTGAAACAAGCTCATGAAATAATTTTATTAAAAACACGTTTTAGGTATTTAATAAATGCTCTAATTATATTTTTATTTGAATGAAACGAGCATGTTATAAGCATTGTCTCCCAAGGGAATGATTAATAGCGAACCGTATGCGACCATTAAAAAACAATAAAAAAATACACATGAAAAAGAGACTTACTTTATTAATTACATGCTCTCTCTTACTGCTTCTAACGTTTACTAGCAACAGTCAATCAAATTCTGCTGTTGGAATAGTAACTGGTTACAACCGAGGTTTAGGTTTTAATGCCAGTTTTACCATTAAAAATATAGCAGAAGGATTGCCTGGAAATTTACGTTTCGGAATTGGTTATAACAAACTAAATCCTGGAAATGCAGCTGATGCTAGGCGTATTTTTATCAATAACGCCACAAATGGTGTTCCCGAAAAAAAAGGAAAATCTTTTGATTACAGACTTGATTATATGATGCCACATAAAATTTTTAATTTAAAAAATTCCTATATCGTTTTTGGACCTAGATACTCAAGTTTTACTGCTAATTTTAATTATATAGGTGGCAATGAAAATTTTGATGTTACTTCTAAACAATGGGGTATTGGACTTGGGGCTGAAAATTATTTTAAAATGTCGTCAAAATTTGATCTGGTTGTTGCAACCGGACTTGACTACTTTTTCAATAGTACGCTTAAAGGGCATGACACGGAGTACAGTCCAAATAA
>CBDTUD010000203.1:0-1709 GCA_965363545.1 uncultured Flavobacteriaceae bacterium
CTTCGTTTGAAAACTGAGCAATACCTTCAAATGAGATATATTTATTCTCAAACAATGTCTCTGGAGAAATACTATTTGGTGTATAGAGACATATAAATGCATTTGCTGCTAAGAATTTTTGCTGGTAATTATTTATATCACAAATTATGTAATCACTATCTGCTATAAAATCATCCGTCAAACTATCGTAGATCTTACAATCTCGTCCCTTGATCCAGTTAAATTCATTCAATTGACTTTTAAAGTCTTTGAATAATATATTCTTACTGTTTATCGACTGATCTAAGACGATTTTAATGTGCAAGTCTCTAGGAATAGAATTGATCATTCTCACCAATATATTACTATTTGAGTATATGTTATTTTCACTTGAAACTACTATTAATACAGACTTTAGAGACTGTTTATAGAAAGATTCAAAAAGTTCTTTAAACTGAGGTTTACCTATTTTTCTAACAACTAAGTCTTCAATATTTATTTTCGATTTGATTTTATCTATTGAAGATTGAGAAGCTAACCATAGCTCATCATAAGCTCTAAATATCTTGGTAACTTGCGCGTCTCTATCAGAATTATCACTACCTAGAAATATATGTTTGTAATTATTGAAACGCAAAACATGAATATTATTTGAGGGGTTGGACATAAAAAATATAGCTTTAAGACTCGAAAGATCAGACAATATAGCTTCGACGTCTAAAGCGCTCTCAGCAAGTAAAATATCTAACATTCTATATTCTTTTTGTACAAGTTTAAAAAGCTCTTTTCTTCTTACTAGTATACTAAACTTGACCTTTGCTTTTAAAAACTCCGGAACCCAATGTTTCAAATGGTTGAGACCGTTCTTTCCATCACCAGTTAATAAAAGAAATTCCGAACTATTTGGTTTTCCCAAGTTGATACAATTATGCATTTACTACTCCCAAATCCTTCAACTTTCGAACAAATTCATTATCTAATGTAATATCAGTACTTATGATATAATCAGCCGCAACTTTCCTATTATCAGATAAAAAATCATTTCCAGAGAATATTACGTCTTTTAATAGAAAAACCAACTCCTCAACTGAAGAAAAAATATAACAATATTCAGAATAATCTATGTTACTTTTAGACAGATTAAACTCTTTATCTTTAGGAACATATAGGAATATAGGAGCGTTAGCAGCTAAACATTCAGAAACTACTGCTGATATATCACAGATAAATATGTTTGAACTCTGAATGTAATAGGATAAACTTTCTGATTTATCAATAACATCAGTTCTCTCAGTTTGGTTTGTAATTTGCATTTCTTGAATATCTTTTTCTAAGTTCGCAAACTGAATTTCTCTTCTACCTGTAAAAGGGTGCAGCTTGATCGATGTATTAATATTATCGATATTAGTGATCTCTAATAACAGCTCAGCAGCTATTGATAATGATGAATAGTCCTGTTCTTTATATGTCCCTTCCCATGTTGGAAGATATAGTAAATTGTAATCCATTCCAAAGCGGTGTTTCCAATTCAACTCAGATGTTTTTATGATATTTAAAAGACTTGGACGCCCTACTTTAACTTGTTTTAATCCATTTAGTTTGAAACCTGCATTTTCAAATCTATCAATATGAGCTTGCCCTGCTACCCAGTTTTCATCATAAGCTCTGAAATATTTATGAGCGCTTGCGCTTTTGTCACTATCACCATGTCCAATAAAAATGTGTTTCGA
>CBDTUD010000204.1:0-1708 GCA_965363545.1 uncultured Flavobacteriaceae bacterium
ATTCTTCCGTCCAACGCTCATTTGGTTCACCATGAAAGCCTTGCAAGGCCCCAGCCCCTACTTCACTCATAATCATTGGTTTATCAAAAGTATTTTTCCATCGAATTGTACCGCAATCTCCAGGTTTTCCATAATACCAACCACAATAATTATTAATTCCGATAACATCGACAAATCCACCTAATACATCGTCAATAATTCTTTCTCCATCGCTTCCTGATTGTGTGTCTAGCGCTGCCGTAATCAATCTGCTATCATCCATTTCTCTTACTTTCTTCGCTAAGTTTTGTAAAAATAAATTGCGGCTTTCACTTACAGGAGTTTCGTTGGCAATAGACCATAAAATAACACCTGCCCTATTTTTATCTCTTGCTATCATGGTGACAAGCTGTTGCTCGGCATTGGCATAAGTATCGGGGTTATCGTATAAAATAGTCCAATACACCGGTATTTCTGACCAAATTAAGAATCCCATTTTTTCCGCTTCCTTCACCATCGCCTCACTATGCGGATAATGTGCAAGTCGCACAAAATTACAACCCAGCTCTTTCGCCCATTGCAATAAAACTCTACATTCTTCTACCGAAGTAACTCTTCCTGTTTTAAACGGAGCTTCTTCATGAATGCTTATTCCTTTTAAAAAGATTTTTTCTCCGTTAAGTACAATAGCACTTCCTTTGGTTTCAATCGTTCTAAATCCGATTTGATCGGTTACTTTATCGGTAGTACTGCTAATAGTAACATCATATAATTTTGGATTTGTAGTCGACCATCTTTTTGGTTTTGCATCGAAAGAAAAATGCGCCATGCCATTTGCATCCACTTTAACAGTAACCTCTTTTTTCAATTCAGCAATAGCAATAGTTACCATATCATTTGCTTTACTTCCTTGCAAAGAAACCCAACCTTCAATTCGATTGCTCTTTTCTTTAGATAAGCGTACTTCATAATCTGCAATATGCGTTTTTGGCACATTCACCAAATGCACCGATCGCGTGATTCCACCATAATTCCACCAATCGGTATTTACAGTAGGTACAGCTTCTCTTTTTCTTTTATTATCTACTTTTACTACTAAAAAATTATCCTTTTCTTTGAGGTACTTCGATACTTCAAACTGAAAAGGTGTATATCCACCAATATGACTTCCTAAATATTCTCCGTTGAGATATACTTTTGCGTCATAATTTACGGCCTCAAAATACACGTAGGTCATTTGCTCTTTCTTTTTATCAAAATCAAAAGATCTTTTATACCAAACGGTACCTTCATAATAGTATAACTTATCCAGTTGCGTATTCCAATCTCCTGGCACCATAATCTCTTCGTCGGTATCGAAATCATATTCTATTAAATCGCTTACCTCCTGCATTTTTGCATTTTTAAAATAACCATCATCTCTAGGTAAGTACCTGTGATTGTAATACCCATTTTCTAAGGGATCAACAATAATTTGCCATAAGCCATCGAGTGTTTGTGTATCTCTGGACTCTATGTTTTGCAGCAGTGAAATAGTCTCGCTTTGCGCAGATAAATTTAAAGATACCAATGTAATGAGAAGTATTAAAGTGTTTTTATTAAATAGCATGTTGAAGTAAATTAAGATTCAGAAAAATGATTAGATCCGCTAATTTAAATAATAAAAATGGTGTATCCTTATTGTGGTAAGATTATTTTTTCGCTTTCGCGGAATTGATTTCGTTTTTTA
>CBDTUD010000205.1:0-1703 GCA_965363545.1 uncultured Flavobacteriaceae bacterium
TTCTATATTCTATATTCTATATTTTTGATACCATTTCTTATAAAATTAATGATAGTCGACAATTTCTACATCTACAGCGCCTTGGTCTGTCCAAGTGAAACAAAGTCGCCATTGCGCATTGATGCGAATGATGCGAATACTGTGTTGACCATCTCTATCTAATATATTTCTAGTAAGGTATTATTACATTTATTAACAATATCGTACATAATATTAGAAATTGAATAGAGCTTATAACATGAGTCCAGATAATTTTGTAAATCATAATGTGTTTGACAGGTTAAATTCACTTGACGAACTTCTATCTAGTGAAGAAGCTAAGGAAAAAATAAACCTTCAAAAACTTTCATTCTATAATACAGTTTTGTCCTTTATTAACCAACGCCTGAATTTAACTATTCCTGACTTAGTTCAACTAGCAGAAATGGATAATGTGAGTAAGGAGCTAAATGAAGCGGTATCTCAAATAAATGCTTTTATCGGAAATAATAACGAAGGTCATTTAAATAATGCTGTTAATCATTTTAATGCTGCTATAAGTAGAATTAAAAATCTTCCTATCTTGCCCTTTGAAAATGATTTTGACTTTTCAAGCAAAGTTGCTAATTTTGAGAAGATAGTAACAAGTAAGTATAAGTTTTTGGAAAAAGAAAAAAATGAGCTTAAAACTGAAGTTGATAGAGTAAAAAATAATCTAACAAATAGAGAATCCGAAATTCAAAATCTACTTAGCCTAATTGAAGGCAAAGAGGCAGAAATTGAAAACCTTAACTCATCTTTTCAAACAAATTTTGATAATATCAAATTACAACATAACGAACAGTTTAGTACCGCACTTAAGTCCTATAGTGCTGATATCGAGAAATCGAAAGAGCAATTCCGTAAGGAAATAGACGAACTTAAAAATGGTATCGATACTGATACATCAGACTTGGTATCTAAATTAGAAACTAAACATGATGAAGCAAAAACGCTAGTTAATTTAATAGGGAATGTTGGTATAACGGGTAACTATCAGAATATTACCAATGATCATAAAAGAAGTGCTGACTTCTGGAGGTGGGCAGCTGTTATTTTTATGGCTATTTTTACTGGGCTTTTGGTTTGGACTATTATTGACTTAAGCTCAGAAAACTTTGAGTGGTCAAAGTCTATAATAAGGCTTGTTGCAGCAGTTGCTCTATCATACCCAGCAACCTACGCTGCTCGTGAATCATCTAAACACCGACAGCTAGAGACAATAAATCGAAATGCTGAATTAGAGTTAGCTTCTATAAACCCATTTATTGAAGGTCTTTCAGATGACAAAAAACAAATTATTAAAGAGAAATTAGTAGAAAAGTATTTTGGAAACCATAATAATATTGAAGCTTCAGATATAAAAGACTCTGAAGTTTTATCAATGAAAGCATTTGATGAAATATTAGATAAAATCTCAAAAATTAAGGGATAACTCACGTGAACCTTACCATAATAAGGTTTTTTAGCCCTGATTGCCGCGGTATCCTGTTGGTTTGGATGAGCTGCGGAAGCTAGGTTTTGGAGTGGCTACGCGCAGCAAGAGACACTACAAACCGTAGCCACCGCCTCATCCAACCTAGCAGATACAAGCGCAAAGCAGGAATAGCTCCAAAACTTACTTTAAAAACAAAAAAAACCTTGCCACATGACATGACAAGGTCTTTTTACTATTCTAAGAAAGT
>CBDTUD010000206.1:0-1693 GCA_965363545.1 uncultured Flavobacteriaceae bacterium
GTTAGGCACAAGCAGAAGAAACTTCAGGAATAACATCAA
Source organism: uncultured Flavobacteriaceae bacterium (assembly GCA_965363545.1). Lineage (GTDB taxonomy): Bacteria > Bacteroidota > Bacteroidia > Flavobacteriales > Flavobacteriaceae > Lutimonas. Next base: position 40 of record CBDTUD010000206.1, read on the forward strand.
AATTCTTCATTAAAAGTTAAAGTCAAGTTCTTGACCGAAAAAAAAATCTTGAAAAAAGTGTGATTTTTGAAACCATTGTGCGAATAATTAAGAAAAGACGAATATTTCTTAATAAACGGAACTAATATGGAAAACAAAAACATCAGATTAATCATTGTTGCCGTAATGATATTTACAATATTATCAACAGGTTGTAGCATTTCAATAACAAGAAATTATTACAGCGAAAAACCAAAAACGCCAATAAAAACAGACAGCACAACCTATGTTGTAAAATTAGGTTCTCATTTACCTAAACCTAATTATGAACAGAAATAAGACAGACAACTTTCTTAATGTAATTGAGAGCAATAAAGGCATTCTTTACAAAGTTGCAAACTCATATTGTCGGAATAATGAAGATAGAAAAGACCTCATTCAAGAAATTATATTGCAATTGTGGAAATCTTATGACAACTACAACGAAACATTCAAATACTCAACTTGGATGTACAGAATTTCTTTGAACGTAGCCATTTCATTTTACAGAAAAGAGAATAGTAGAAAACGAATTTCAAATCCGCTAACAACTGAAATTTTCGATTTTTCCGACACAGAAATATCCGAAGAAAAAGAAACCAACTTTGGCATCCTAAACCAAATAATTTCAGAATTAAATGATTTGAACAAAGCGGTAATGTTAATCTATCTCGAAGAAAAGAGTTATAAGGAAATTTCAGAAATCATAGGAATTTCAGAAACAAATGTCGCAACAAAAATCGGCAGGATTAAAAGCAAATTAAAAAAGGAATTTACTCAACTTAAAAATAAATAAAAATGGAAAATATAGAACTTATCAATATTTGGAAAACACAAAATGCAAAAATAGAACAGACATTAGCGATTAACAAACTACTTTTAAAAGAGACCATTTCCCGAAAAGCAGAATCTTCCTTACAAGGCTTGGTTAAATTAAAAACAGCAGGTATTGTTGCTTTTGTATTTTATCTTCTCATTTTGGGCTATGCCTTATTCTATGCTATTTCAAATTATTCCTCGGCAAGCAATTACTTTATTGTTTCCGTTTCGGCAATCGCTTTGATAAACATAAAAGGGTTTGCAGATTATATTAAACATCTTGCTTGGACAAAACATATAAATTACAATGGAAGCGTTATGGAAATTCAAAAACAATTGTCAAGACTTCAACTTTCCATAATTGACCACGCTAAAATTATGTGTTTACAATTTCCTTTTTTTACAACATTCTACTTGAGTAATAATTGGTTTCCACAAGACGTAGGTTTTACATACATTATTTTTCAAATTATTCTAACAGGTAGTTTTATTTACTTTTCTTATTGGTTGTTCAAAAACCATAAACCCGAAAATTTAAATAAAAAGTGGTTTAGAAATTTAATTGCAGGTTCGGGAGGAAAGTCGGTTGAAAAAGCCATCGAATTTTACAGAGAAATGGAAACGTTTGAGAAAGAAAACTAAATGAACGGAATAAATGCCAGCACATAACACCGTGTATAATTCATTGTTTTTAAGTGTTTTAGCCGAAGTTTTTTAAGCTTTAAAAGTGAGTGATTTAGCGGAAAATAAGAGCTATTTTAGTCACAACAAATCATACACGTATTCCAAGTTCAAAACCTAATAAAAAAATAGTTTT
>CBDTUD010000207.1:0-1662 GCA_965363545.1 uncultured Flavobacteriaceae bacterium
TCTTTAGCCTCTGGTATTTATGTATTGAAAATAAAAGATGAAAATGGAGGAATTAAATCAGCAAAAATGATAAAACATTAAATCTACTTTTTATGAAAAATATGTTAGCTATTTTTTTGCTTTTATCAATTCAGATAATTTGTGGCCAAACCCCTGAACAGCAAAAAATAATAGAAAAGGCCGAAAGAATGCGAGATAGTATTATGAACACACCTCAAATGAAAGCTGCAATGCAGCAATTCGAAGACATAGAAAAAACCCAAAAATCAAATACTAAAGTAAAATCAGAAAAGAAAACCATCCCTAAAGTTAAAACAAAATACGATAAATACTGGGTAAACACACTATCTAGCAATAACAATACGAAACTTACTAATTGGAATTTAGGTGAGGCTGACCTCGTTTTTAGTTATAGTTATAACGCGAGAAACGATAAAATAAATTATGTTAAAGTTGGTTCTATTCAAACGGATGGAACTATTCTGTTGAATCCTACGAAAAAAGTTCCAGTTTTGAAGCCGTTAAGCAAATTCGATAATACGTTTTTTGATATTTTTAATCCAAATGCCTATCAATTTACAGAAGAAAATACCGGATTTAAATTGAATTCCTATTTACTGGTATATCAAAATGATTCGCAAATTGGGACTTTTACCGTCGGCAATTCTGCAAAAGTTACGCTAAACCTAATAACACCTGGCGATTTATATTATGGTGATCAAGGCTATATGTTATCTTGGGTTTATGTCGATGACAGTTGTGCATTAAAGGCCTCTGAAAATCACAAAGGAGATTTAAGCAATACAGGCACGCCCTTAATTGTTGAGACCAATGTTACATACGACCTAAATCTTAAACCCGGATGGAATTTGGTAAAAACGGAAGTCATCGGTACTTATGAATTCCCCGATGCTCCTGAAGAAGACAGATCGAGATATAAAAAACACAGACATACTATTGTGCCATCCATTCCTCAAGACGCAACTTATTTCTTTAGAAAATCACCTCAATATTAAGTTCAAAACAGAATTCTCATGAAAACCACAAAAATAAATTTGTTAATTGCAGTAGTTTTCTTGTTTCTATTAGCGTGCAACAACAAAGAAAACAAAACCAATACAACTCAAAATGAGATAACCAAAAAAAACACAATACCAGAAAAATCATCCAATATTAATTCACCTTGTGAACTTATATCGATGGATGATGTGAAACGTATTTTTACCGTAGCAGAACATCCAATAGAGATGAAAGATGTGGTTTATACCTACCCTACTTGTGTTTATAAATGGGAAGATGGTAAGGTTACCTGGACCCAATCAATAGCAGGTCAAGAAATTAAAGGTAATACGCCTAGTGAGGTTTTAATTGTTATGGTAAAAAATTCTAATGAAAATATGTATAATAGGTCAATAAAAGTATATAAAAAATCACAAATAATACCCAACTTAGGAGATATTGCAGTCTGGGACTCTAGAATGTCCCAATTAACTTTTCTTTCAAATAATTATATGTTTCACGTACATGTTAAAGTATCGAACGAAGAAACAGAAAACAAAAATAAAGCTATCGAAGTTTCCAATTTTATCATTAAAAATCTAAAATAATCCTTCTAATTTAGGTCAAAAAAAAACCCAAATCGATTAGGATTTGGGTTTTTTA
>CBDTUD010000208.1:0-1649 GCA_965363545.1 uncultured Flavobacteriaceae bacterium
AGAAATCTAGAATCGTACTATAAAGAAACAGATTGCCGTGTCGTTCCTGCGTCTCTAATCGTAATGACGGTATAGAAATATCTTGTAATGATAGTTTTAATAATCAGAATAATCTGTTGGATACAAAAAAGTAATATCCATATGCGAAACATTATTCTGATATTTCGGCAAATCTTTTAACACCTTCCATTCTGGGGCTTCGCCAAAAGCCTTCCAATGTTCCTCCCTACTTTGCATATTTGAAAAAGTAGTGAGATACATCAGGTTAGGCATGTGAGAGCCTACCAATACTTCGCCGTAAAATACTGCATTAAAATGGAGACGTTCAAAAAGGGCAATTTCACCTCCTTCATTAAACATTTCGACCTTATTTTTAAAATATTTTTCCGAAGGCGATTCATAACTGCGTAATTCGTACACTCTCTTTGCTCTTTCTCCTTGTAAAGATGGAGGTTTTAGCATAGGCATTTCTTTAAAAGCTTGCATTAAAACCGATTCCATTCGCTCATAAGCTGGCTTATCATAGGTTGCATTGGCATAGCTGCTTGAAGTTTGTACATAGATTTTATCTTGCTGTAAAGCTTCTTCCAAACTATGAAACTGACCTAACGAATTAAAAGGAATCAGCACGATAATTTTATGTATAGAATCGTTTGTTGCAATTGTTTTAAATACCCCTACTGGTCCTATTTTAAACCTTCTTAATGCTGGTAAAAAAGCGTTTTTAACATAGGTTTCGGTTTGTTGCATTTGGTCATCAGTTGCTACACTATACGTGATCAATTGGTAAAACTCTCTAGTTTGGGAGTTTTCTTTTCCCCCAATTTCTACTATAGCACTCGTCGTTGAGATATTCAAAAACAAAAGCAAAAAAAATGCAGAAACTAGTATATGGTATAATTTCATATTCTTGTTTTTTAAAACACCAAACAATATATACTTATATCGCTGATATGTAATAGGTTAATATTATATATCTCTATGAATACATTACCCCTTTTTTATACCGGCTAAAATCCTTTCTGGAGTGATTGGCATGCGATTAACTCGAGCACCACAGGCATCATAAACGGCATTGGCAATCGCGGCTCCTACACAAATAATAGCAGGCTCTCCTCCACCTTGCGGTTTACTATCCATTTTATCGATAAAAACACAAGAAATCTCCGGAGTTTTTGAAAAACGAGTAATCTCATAGCGATTAAAATTGGAAGTCTTTATTTCACCTCCGTTAAATTCAATTTCCTCATATAAAGCGTATCCAATTCCCATCGTAATGCCTCCTTCCGTTTGCAAAGTAGCACCATGCGGATTTACCACTTGACCCATATCTTGCGCACAAACCACTCGAATAGGTTGTACTTCCCCAGTTTTACGATCTACAAAAACTTCGGCAATCATTGCCACTAAAGTACCAGCATCCTGACCAAGAGCAATACCATAACCATGTCCGGGTTTTTTTGCCTTTTGATACCCAAAAGTATCTGCCGCTAATTGCAAAGTTGCAAGCATTTCAGCATTTTTTATATTATTCATTCGAAAAGCAAGCGGATCAATACCAGCAGCATGCGCTAACACATCGATATGCGATTCACGTGCAAAAGTGGTGGTATTATTTCCCGGAGCTCTCCATGCTCCTGTTCCGAATT
>CBDTUD010000209.1:0-1638 GCA_965363545.1 uncultured Flavobacteriaceae bacterium
ACTTTTATAAGATCTCCTCTGGCAATAATTTTCAATTTTGGAAAATAGGTTTTTACTAATTCAATATTTCTATTGTGCGAGCCAAATAAATCCTTTGGATTAATATCTTCCAGTTCAATAATTCTTTCGTTCAAACGGATATTTTTATTTTAAATTTAAGTTCTTTTTTTCTTTATTAATTTCACTAGATTTGTATAACAAAAATAGTATTTTTAAATATAGTAAAAGTATTTAATTAACTGTAAAAATTCAGAGCCTTTTTGCTGCTGAATTTCATAAAATTTAAACTAAAAAATCCTCATAATTCTATGCCAATAATTACTTTAACCACTGATTTTGGCACAAAAGATCACTTCGTCGGATCTATAAAAGGCGCTATTTACAAAGAACTTATAGATGCTAGGATTGTCGATATTTCGCATCAAATAACTCCATTCAGCATTACCGAAGCAGCATATATTGTTAGAAATTCTTATCAAAATTTTCCTGACGGAACCATCCATATTATCGGGGTAGATTCTGAAGTAAGCGTCGAAAACAAACCCATTGCCATAAAGCTCGAAAATCAATATTTTATTTGTTGTGATAACGGTATAATATCGATGATAACCAATGAAATAAAACCTGAAAAAGTAGTCGAAATAACGATTCAAAACCCACTCGAAAATAAGTTTACGGTTTTAGATATTTTCGTAAAAGTTGCTTGCCATATAGTGCGCGGTGGAATGCTCGATGTAATTGGAAAACAAATTTATGAGGTTAAAAAATTATACGAGATTCAACCGCAAGTAAACGCTGAAAAAAATAAAATTGTTGGCAGCGTTGTTTACATTGACAATTTCGGAAATGTGATTAGCAACATTTCAAAACAAATTTTCAATACTGTTGGTAAAGGAAGAGAATTTGAATTAGTCGCAAGAAATCATACCTTCAAAAAAATATATAAAAAATACAATGAAATTGTCGATTATTCTTTGGAAAAAGAAAAACGGCAAGACGACGGAAAACGTTTGGCTCTATTTAATTCGGCGAACTTTTTAGAAATCTCAATGTATCGAAGTAATCTCAAAACCGTTGGTGGAGCATCCAGTTTGTTAGGTCTTAATTATCGCGATTCAATAACGGTTCATTTTATATAATTACCATGTTTGTACGAATTGTAAAAATGAGCTTTCAAGAAGATAAAATAGAAGTATTTTTAGAAAATTTTCATTCCAGCAAAACTGAAATTCGCAATTTTAAAGGTTGTTTATTATTAGAATTATATCAAGACAAACAGCAAGAAAATCAATTTTTTACCTATAGTTACTGGACTTCAGAAGCTGATTTAGAAAATTATAGAAACTCTGATTTGTTTAAAAATGTTTGGGCAAAAACCAAAAAATTATTTAATGAAAAACCACAAGCGTGGAGTCTTGATAAAATCGTAAGTTTGACGTAATTTTGAAAAAACATCGCTTATCTATTTAAAATAAAATGATTGCAATTTTAAAAAAAGAATTCAACTTATTTTTTGCTTCCCCAATTGGCTATTTGGTAATCGCCGTTTTTTTAATCGTTAACGGATTATTTTTATGGGTTTTTAAAGGAGAATTCAATATTTTGAATGCCGGTTTTGCCGATTTGAACAGCTTTTTT
>CBDTUD010000210.1:0-1628 GCA_965363545.1 uncultured Flavobacteriaceae bacterium
GTGCATTTATATCAGGAATATGGTTTAGATTTCTTGCAAAAATTAAACGGTCAATTTGCTATTGCAATTTGGGATAAGCAGAAAGAAGAATTATTCTTAGCTCGAGATCGGGTAGGTATTCGACCACTTTTTTATACAGAAGTAAATGGAAATTTTGTTTTTGCCTCTGAAATTAAAGCTTTTTTGGAGTATCCAGATCTTGCATTGCAATTTGGTCCAAAAGCATTATCTGAATATTTTACTTTTTGGACGGCTTTATCTCCAAATACAGTTTTTGAAGGTGTTTTTGAAGTTCCACCTGGTTCTTATTTGGTTGTTAATTCCAAAGGAAAGAAGGCTGGAAAATATTGGGAACTCCCCATTTCAAAACCTGACGAATACAAATATTCAACAGAAGAAGAAGCGGCGAAAGAATTTGAACGCCTTTTTGAGGATGCAGTGAAATTAAGACTGCGTGCTGATGTACCTATTGCAGCCTATTTAAGTGGAGGTATAGATTCTAGTGTCACAACGGCTTTTATTAAACAACTTTCGCCGGATAATTTAAAGACCTTTTCAATAGGTTTTTCTGAAAAGGAATACGATGAGTCTTCCTACCAAAATATAGCGGTTGACTATTTTAAAACAGAGCATTCTAGTATTGTTTGTACTTCTGAAGAGATAGCTGAAAATTTTAAAAACGTTGTTTGGCATACCGAGGCTCCAATTTTACGTACTGCACCGACTCCAATGAGTTTGTTGGCAAAAAGTGTTCGTGATCAGAATATTAAAGTAGTGATAACTGGTGAAGGGGCCGATGAACTTTTAGGAGGCTATAATATCTTTAAAGAGACAAAAATTAGGCGTTTTTGGGCAAAAGATCCACAATCAAAATATAGACCTTTATTACTTAAAAAATTATACCCTTACTTACCGCAAATGAATAATGCAAATAGTACGGTATTGCAACTATTTTTTGGCTATAAACTCCAAGAAACCAAATCACCAGTATATTCGCATTTATTACGATGGAATAATACTTCTAGAATAAATAATTATCTTTCTGATTCGTATAAGGAATCTATTGGCAGTTATAATGCTATCCACGAAATTGAAAAAGATTTGCAAACCAAACTAGACGGTTATGATTATTTGGAAAAAGCGCAATGGATTGAATTACATTTGTTCATGTCTGGATATTTACTATCTTCTCAAGGTGATCGCATGGCAATGGCAAATTCCGTTGAAGGAAGATATCCATTTTTAGACCATCGAGTTATTGAATTTTGTATGCAGTTGGATCCGGATTTGAAATTACATGGGTTGAATGAAAAGTATCTTTTAAAAAAATTGATGCACGACAGAATTCCGAAGGAAATTCTAAACCGATCGAAACAGGCTTACCGAGCGCCGATTAAAAGCACGTTTATTTCGGATAAAATTCCGGAATACCTAAAACAAAGACTTTCTGAAAACGAAATTACCAATACAGGAATTTTTAATTGGAAGCATGTTTCGAACCTATTCAAAAAATTACAAGTAAATAAGCAGGTCTCCGAAATCGATAATATGGCCTTGACAGGAATTTTATCGGTTCAAATTTTACATGATTTATACATAAAAAAGAACATTCCAACGTTATTGGAAAA
>CBDTUD010000211.1:0-1625 GCA_965363545.1 uncultured Flavobacteriaceae bacterium
GAGAATTAGATATTACGGTTCGGGGAGCAATTTCAATTGGAAGAAGATTAATGGACCCTTTGGCAGAATTGGTAAAAATTGATGCTAAATCGATCGGAGTAGGGCAATACCAGCACGATGTAAATCAACCACTTTTAAAACAAAAATTAACAGATGTCGTAGAACATTGTGTAAATCATGTGGGTGTGGAACTGAACACGGCTTCATATCCAATTTTATCATACATCTCGGGATTAGGAACTGTTTTAGCAAAAAATATTGTCGCTTATCGAAATGAAAATGGCAATTTTACCGAGAGAAAACAATTGCTTAAAGTACCAAAAATGGGAAAGAAAACCTACGAACAAGCTGCAGGTTTTTTACGGATAGAGAATGGCAAAAATGCTTTAGATAATACCATAATTCATCCCGAAACCTATCCGATTGTACAAGAAATTGTAAAGAAGCATCAATCCAACCTAGCGGATATTATGCAGCATAAAATTTCCCTGAAAAAGGAAATAGTTCAGTCATTAAAAGAAAAATATGACGGTTATACTATTGATTTTATTATTCAGGAACTAGAGAAACCAACACGTGATCCGAGAGCCTTTTTGCAAGAACCCGAATACAATGCTATTGATTCCATCGAAGATGTACACGAGGGAATGATCTTAACCGGAAAAATAAATAATATTACCAATTTTGGAGCTTTTGTTGATATCGGAATAAAAGAATCGGGTTTGGTACATATTTCTGAAATATCCAATACGTTCATTACCAATATTCACGATAAAATTCATCTAAATCAACAAGTTAAAGTAAAAGTTTTATTGGTGGATGTGGCGAGAAAAAGAATTCAATTGAGTATGAAACAAATGGAATAATTATGGTGTTTCGTTTAACTTAAATTAGATTATACATGGCAAATAACATTAAAATTAAAAAGTATTCTGGCGATATCGTAGATTTTGATTTGGAAAAGTTGAAGAACTCCTTACGAAATTCTCATGCAGATGAAACTTTGATTGATGAAATAGCAACATCTGTTGAAAATAAATTGTATCCCGGAATTTCAACGCGAAAGATCTATCAAATTGCTTTTCAAATGCTCAGAAAAAAGACTGCTGTTTGTGCGTCAAGATATAAACTCAAAAAAGCGATTATGGAGCTCGGGCCATCCGGTTTTCCATTTGAGAAATTTGTTGGTGCAATTTTAAGTCAGGAAGGTTTTCAAACGCAGGTTGGTGTTTTTGTTCAGGGAGAATGTGTGATGCATGAGGTTGATGTAGTGGCAATTACAGATCATACCGAATATATGGTTGAATGTAAATATCACAACACCCAAGGAAAAGTTAGTGATGTAAAGGTGCCTTTGTATATTCACTCCCGTTTTTTAGACATCAATAATCGATTTAAAAAAGAAACCAATAATTCGGTAAAATTTCAACAAGGATGGATTTATACAAACACTCGTTTTTCTATAGATGCTATTACGTATGGGAAATGTGTTGGCTTAAATTTGGTGTCTTGGGATTATCCGCATCATAAAAGTTTGAAGCAAAAAATCGATACTCTTGGTTTATTTCCTATTACTTCTCTAACAACGATGACCAGAAAAGAGAAAGAGAAGTTATTGAATAAAG
>CBDTUD010000212.1:0-1615 GCA_965363545.1 uncultured Flavobacteriaceae bacterium
TAATGAAATGCAGAGAATAAAAGACAAAATTGGTATGTTCCACGAAATTTAGGGAGAAAACTGAGCAAGTAGGAAGGTGGAATATATATGAAACAAGATACTTTAGAGGGCAAAGCAAAAACAAAAAATGGGGTAAAACGGCTGTGTTTTTCCATAATCTGCATTCTTCTGGAAGTGATTTTTATTATTACTATCGTAACACGCTTGAATGAATATGCAGAAATCATAAATTTATTTACAAGGATTTTGAGTGGGATCTTGGTTTTGGGATTGTACGCATCAAATAAGACATCCTCTATGAAAATGCCTTGGGTCATCTTAATTCTAATTTTCCCAATTATGGGTGTAGGCCTGTATTTGTTGATTGGTTTGAATGGTGGCACACATAAAATGCGTGAGCGATATGCAGAAATTGATAGCAAATTGTTACCAATGCTTCCGGACAGTCAGGAGTGTTTGAGCAGAATAAAAGAAACAATTCCGAAAGCAGGAAATATAGCAAGTTACATACAAAGAAATTCGCAGTATCCAATCTATCAGAATACGGATATTGTGTATTTTGATGAAGCAGTGAAAGGATTAGAGGCACAGCTTAAGGATTTGGAGAAAGCACAGAAGTTTATCTTTATGGAATATCATGCGATAGAAGACGCTGAAGCATGGCATAAGATTCAAGATGTTCTGGAAGAGCGAGTAAAAGCAGGTGTGGAAGTTAGAGTATTCTACGATGATATGGGTTCTATAGGCTTTATTAACACAGATTTTGTGAAAAAAATGGAGGCAATAGGAATTCATTGCCGTGTATTCAATCCGTTTATGCCAGGTTTAAATCTGTTTTTGAACAATCGTGATCATAGAAAAATAACAGTTATTGATGGAAAAGTCGGATTTACAGGTGGATATAATCTAGCAAACGAATATTTTAATTACACACACCCGTATGGACAGTGGAAAGATACAGGTATTCGTTTAGAAGGAGATGCTGTTCAGTCGCTTACGGTGACATTTTTGGAAATGTGGAATGCAGTAAGTGATAAGGATGCTAATGATTCTGATTTTAGTAAATACCTTTTCCACTATGATTATGCGGCACAGCAAACTGGGTTTGTTCAACCTTATGCAGACAGCCCTATGGATAATGAGCAAGTAGGAGAAGAAGTTTATATCAGTATGATAAATAAAGCTGAAAAATATTGTTGGTTTATGACTCCATATCTAATCATAACAGATGAAATGACGCATGCGTTATGTCTGGCTGCTAAGCGAGGGGTAGACGTAAGAATTATCACACCTGGTATCCCTGATAAAAAATTCATTTATAATATAACTCGTTCTTTTTATCATGGATTAGTTAAACATGGTGTTCGTGTTTATGAGTGGACTCCTGGTTTCTGTCATGCAAAAATGAGTGTGGCAGATGACTGTATGGCAACTTGTGGAACAATTAATCTGGATTATCGAAGTTTATATCACCATTTTGAAAACGGCTGTTTTATGGCAGATTGTCAGGCAGTTGTGGAAATAAAAAATGATCTGATAAGAACGATGGGAGAATGTCGTGATGTGACAGACCAATATCAAACCGGACGAAGTGCATATTTGCGACTGGGACAAT
>CBDTUD010000213.1:0-1610 GCA_965363545.1 uncultured Flavobacteriaceae bacterium
TCATTTATAAGTTGCTTATATTCGTTATGCTTATTTAGTTTAAATAAGCATAACGAATAAGCTAGCAAATTAAATTCTACTAATTTATTTGTATCTTTAGACCAAAATTCATATGCAGCTTGGAAATCATAACAATAAAACGAGAGTAAACCTTGTAACGTGATTGGAAAATCACAAGTTAATTTATCTTTATATGCCAAGACATCATTAATTTGGCCAACATGAATTAATGATTCAAGATATCTTAGTTGAAATAAAGGGCTGTTGCTGATGCTTGTGAGGTAATTATAACGATTTCTTGATGTATTCCAATTCTTAGCATCATAGGATTGTGCTGCTAACAAGCTTAGTTGAGTTTCTGAGGGTGTATTTTCTAGAGTAATTTTTTCATTGGATATCTCTTTAATAGCCTCATATACTCGCGCACAGTTATTTTGATCAATATTCAAAAAAGTACTTTTAACTCTATGTGCATATGGCTCTGGGTTGGAGAAATTATTTTGCACAATTGTTTCTGTAAATCCAATAACATCATTTAGTTGGGTAAATACTGGTCCGAATCCATCTCTATCATAGTCATAGTATCCCAAGGAATATGTATGTGTTCCATTGAAAAATTCTTCTTTGTCAAATTGATAATAACATACAGGCTTATTTTGATATGCAAAATCAAATGCGATAGAAGAAAAGTCTGTGATAACCATAGCAGAGTTATTGATAACATTGTGCAACAATTCATTATCTGAAATTGGTTGTATGTAATTTGGGAGGTCAAAAAATTTTAAATATGGTTTCATATTTGGATGAGGGCTAAATATAAATTGGGTATTATATTTATTAGCTATTTCTTTAAGCTCAGTATTATGGAAAAAATCATTTAACCTTTTAAAGTACATCGTTTCTTTAAAATTATGGTTAATTTCTCGTTCAGATTTGTTATTTGACTTGAAAGTGCCTGTAATAGACTTTCTCCAAGTAAACATAAGCATAATCTGATTTTTAAAATTGTTACGATTTTCGAATAAAGAGTCGAACCGAGGCAGTCCTGTCAACGCTATTTCTTTTTTTCCATAAATATATTTACTATGGTTATCAACAATTGATTTATTTTCTTCTTTTGTGGAGGTGAGCATCAAATCCATCTTAACGTTATTTAGCCATTGTGATAAATCATCTTTTATTACACCATGTTGTAAAAATACACGCTTGTAACTGGCATCAATTTTATCAAATGGTTCAATGATGGAGCCAATCTGTGAACTTAAAAGTAAAGAGCTATTGTTTAATAATTGTAAATGGGCATTGCTGCCATGAGCTACTAAATTAAAGCCTTTGTTATTTAATCTTTTCCAATCATTCGAATTTTTATTCAACACAAAAGCTATTTTTTGATTCTTAATATTGTTTTTGACAAACTCATATAAAAACTCAGCATTATCTCCAGCTTGGTCATCGCGATCTATAAAAGTCCAGAACTCTTTTTTCATGTTCGGAATCTTTTTTTCTAGCTCATAAGCGGGGAGACCTTGTTTATATTTCACACCTTTATATGTTATAAATGAAGATTGACCATTAATATAAATTTTAATAGTACTATCATTGGTTGGAAT
>CBDTUD010000214.1:0-1606 GCA_965363545.1 uncultured Flavobacteriaceae bacterium
AAAAAAATTAGAAAAAAGATTGTGATTCTATGGCTGAATTAGTAGAAAAGAAATGTATTGTTTCGGGTGATGTTATTGAGTTTTATAGTTATGAAAAAGGATACGGTAAAGGATTGGAAAGTAAAAATCCAAATGGCAGAGGTTCAGAGGCTTCTGATGAGGATAGAGAGGTTAATAGAGATAAAGTATCACATAGGGCAAGACAAACTGTTAGACGGCTTATAAATAGCAATATAGGGGTTTATGGAGATGATTTTACTACTAAGTTTTTAACTTTAACTTTTGCTGATCATATCACTGAGCCAAAAGAGGCTAATTATGAATTTACAAAATTTATTAAACGTATGAATTATGAAATATTTGATAGTAAAAAAGCTAACTTACGTTATGTTGCTGTGATTGAGTTTACTAAAAAAGGTAGGGTTCATTATCACGTTGTTCTGTTTAATATTCCGTTTATTCATGCAAATAAGCTGGAAAAGATTTGGTCTAATGGCTTTGTAAAGATAAATAAAATAAATCATGTTGATAATGTTGGTGCTTATGTAACAAAATATATGACAAAAGACAATGAAAAATTAGTGTCCAATAAGTCGTACTTTACTTCTAGAAATTTATTTAAACCAATAGAAATTACAGACAAAAAAAGAGTAGAGAATCTCGCAAATTCCCTACCCAGCAACCTAAAGGTTTATGAATCAAATTTTAATAATGATTATTTGGGTGCTATTTCCTACACACAGTATAACATTAAACGTCAAAAAAACGAATAAAAATTGTGCGTAAATACGCATATAAGGCAAAGGGCATAATTGCAATGCGCAGAGGGTATGGGTCCCCTAAGCGTTGCGACTATGCCCTTTTATTAAGTGGATATGTAGATATCATAATACGGGTTTTTCCCTTGGTTGTAACCTATCGGCGAGGATCTAAGCTGTCAAGGTGGAAAGCGTAGCGAACCTTGATTGCTTGTTCCTGTCGATAGAATAACCACAAGGAAAGAACCAGGAAAACATTTGTAGATTATATATTGTTTATGTGTTGATTTTGTGCTATTATCATTTTGGGGTGAAAAATATGAAAAATAAAGAAATAAAGAAAACGGAAAAAATAAGAGTTAATTACTTAATGCCAGTTCACTTACATAATTTTGTTAAAGAACAAGCAAATGAATTAGGTATCCCAGCATCAACTATGTATATCATGATTGTTAATATGTATAAAGATAATCTTAGGATCGTTGATAATCTTAGTCTTATGAATTCAGAGAAAAAAGATTTAAAGGCAAAGGTTGATAAATAGCGCCAAAAGCAGTCACGTTTACCGTCTGCTTGGCGCGTATCCCTCTTAACTTGATTATAGGTATTCTTAATGAGAAAAATGTATAAAAAAATATGTAAAAAAGGTGGTTTGAAATATGGAAAATAATAATAATAAAATAGCTATTCAGTACTATGAGAATGAATTAATTGAGTATGATAAAGATATTGTAGAATTAACAGAGAGACTTTCAGAACTGAAAGAATTGAGAATGCAAAGAGAAAATATTATAAAAAAATTAGAAAAAAGATTGTGATTCTATGGCTGAATTAGTAGAAAAGAAATG
>CBDTUD010000215.1:0-1603 GCA_965363545.1 uncultured Flavobacteriaceae bacterium
AGATGTAATAAAAACTATTTTTGGGCGCAACCTTTTTGCATTTATATTCATCTAAAATAAAACGCATTAGTATGAAACGATTAAACGGATTAATAAGAGTAGCTTTAATAGCAATTGTAATATTGATAAGCGGTTGTTCAGAAGATGAAGATACATTTGGAAAAACAGCGGCAAAAACAAGTTTGTTTGAAGAGGTAACCGAACCTGAATCAACGGAAACAAATAGTGGTTCAGGAGTGTATGACTCTTCATCTTTTTCTACATCTTCAGGATCAACTACAAGCACAGGCGATTGGGGAAGTGGTAATCCGAATGGAGAATTAGAATCAGGGGTTTTAACTGCAGGCGAATGGAACGACCTTAATAACTGGGATTTCTGGATTAATTTGTTAAGTAATCAAGAGTATTATAAAGATGTAAATAAATGGAACCTTAAAAAAATTAAAAGGTACAGTTTTGTAGTTGCAGATAATAAAGAATCATTGGTTGCAAATGCTGAAATCAGTCTTTTATCTAATCAGGTAGAAGTTTGGAAAACCAAAACAGATAATAAAGGAAAAGCCACATTATGGTCAGATTTAGAACTTGACGGTCTAAGCGCCCGCGTAAAATTTGACGGAACTGAAGAGATTGTTACAGGTGTAAAAGAGTATGCAGATGGGGTCAACAAAGTGAACCTAAATAAAACTATAGTTAATAAAAAAATAATTGATATATATTTTGCAGTTGATGCAACTGGCTCGATGGGAGATGAAATTGATTATTTAAAAGCGGAATTAAACAATGTAATTAAACGGATAAAACAAAATAATCCTTTATTAGAAATGCGTTTTGGTTCCGTATTTTATAGAGATGAAGGCGATCAATATGTAACCCGCCCTTTTAATTTTACAACAGATGAAGCAAGCCTGATTTCTTTTATATCAGACCAGTCTGCTGATGGTGGCGGCGATTTCCCTGAGGCTGTACATTCTGCTCTAGATGTTGCCATTACCCAAAATTCATGGAACGATAATGCTTCTGCTCGCATAATATTTTTATTATTAGATGCTCCACCACATTACACGCAAGAGGCTATTTCAAGTTTGGAATTAAATTTAATTACAGCTGCAGAAAAAGGGATTAAAATAATACCAATTACCGCTTCTGGTATTGATAAGGCTACAGAATATTTAATGCGTTCTTTTGCCATATTGACTAACGGAACCTATGTTTTTATAACCGATGATAGTGGAATTGGCAATGATCACCTAGAACCTACTATTGGAGAATTTGAAGTTGAAAAATTGAATGATTTAATGGTAAGACTGGTTGGTGATAATGTTCCTTAAGGTTTAACTAGAGATCGCAAATAAAAAAGCTGTATTGGCAGGCTGAATAGAATAATTATCGCTTTATTTCTGATTGTATTGTTTTTTTCAGGAAAGACTTGGCTATATCTTTTGCATGGCATTAACAAAGACGAAGCTGTGTCATAAAACAAATAAGGTTGCCAGTCAATACTACTCTAATCACTTTTATAATGGCGATATTCAAATCGTTACATAACAACCAAAAGGTACGGTTATCCCGTAAAATTACCTGATAAACAGGTATATTTGTT
>CBDTUD010000216.1:0-1600 GCA_965363545.1 uncultured Flavobacteriaceae bacterium
ACTGAATGAACATGGTAACTTAAGTCCATTAACTTATCATGATCTTCAGAAAACTGTTCTAAGTCAGGTGCGAGTATGTGTATCTCATAACCCCTATCGGCAATAGACGCTATAAGGTCTCCTCTAAAGTTTAGAATAGAAGGTAGATAGCTTGAAAATATTAAAAATTTTTTCATACTGCTTCTCTTATAATAATTTGATTAAAGCTATAAAAACAATGCATACGCTTAAACGAATATTTTCTCAATTTCAATCGCTCAATTAATATAGTCTCGCAACATCTTACAGTGCCTTTGATATATCGACGGTGAAAGCTACCCAGTATTCCAAATCTTATGAAAATTGTTGACCATGTTATGAACTTCAAAATTACTACTGATATGATCAATACCATCAAGCTGACGATTTCTCCATTTTTGAGGTTCAGAAGTCCTCTCATTGAGTGCAGACATAATAGCACTAGCTAATGCTTCTGAATTTTGAGAGGGAACAATCCAACCTTGCTCACCTACAATTTCTTTTGCATCACCCACATCCGTAGAGACACAAGGTATACCACAGGCCATCGCCTCTGCTAATACATTAGGAAAAGCCTCCCCGAGACTTGAAAGAACATGTAGGTCTATAGAGTTGAACAACAAAGGTATGTCATCACACTGTCCTAACAGAGTTATATCATCCCCGATAGTTAAGGTAGAATGATTGACAATATCTAATAACTCATCGTTGTCAGAAGTCATCCCTGTGCCAACTAACACCAAATGAAAATCAACCTGCTTATCCTTTACGATAGACAGCGCTTGAATTAAATTTTTATGATCTTTCTGTATATCAAATCGAGCCACCATAGCAATAATTGGTTTGTTCTTTTTAGAAAAATCAAATGGATTTTTCAAATTAGGCATAGGTTTAAACTTCGTTAAATCATAGCCATTTTGTACAACCGTAAACTTTTTTTGATTGTAACCTTGTTTTATATGGGAAAAAACAGCTTGATTTGAACAAGATATGATTTTTTTTGGGACAATATAAGATAAATATGCACAAATTTTTGTGACCATAAATGTTGATTTTTTAATCGTTGTTTTATCTAGATTACTATGTCGAATACCCCAATAAACAAATGGAACGCCAGCTGCCTTAGCCGTTATTCCACCTAGTAAGTCAGCATGATACATCCAAGTCTGAACATGAGAAGGTTTTATTCTCTTAATTGTATGATATAAATCGTATATATTTCTTAATTTAAATTTAGAAGGCTCCATATTTAAATAAAACACATCCACTCCTGCTTTTTCTAAAACGTCACCATACTTCCCTTTATCCATTAGAGAGATTACAGTATGGTTATATGGTTCTAAAAGACATATTCTTGTTAATACACCTTCTGCCCCACCATCATTTAGGCCCGTAATAATATGTAAGATTTTATTCATGATATAATCCATCTATTTGCAGATAAGTAAAACCTTAACTTATATACCAACAATTATTTTAATAAAAATACTGAATATTTTTTTAACGTATTATTTTTAAGCCATGTTTTTATTTATATGTGGCTTTTATTTTTCAGTCTCAAGTCTCAAGTCTCAAGTCTCAA
>CBDTUD010000217.1:0-1599 GCA_965363545.1 uncultured Flavobacteriaceae bacterium
ATTTGACTTGGTAAAATAAGCTGACATTAAACCCTAAATAAAACTGTGCCCAACAACGTGTATAATTCATTTTTTTTAAGTATTTTAACTTAGTTTTTTTAAGTTTTAAAAGAAGCGGTTTAACGGAAAAAAGAGCTGATTTAATCACAACAAATCATGTACGAACACGTTGCCAATAATTAAAAAAACAAAAGATGAACAATAAATTTAAACAAGTAATCCATTTTAAATTTAATTATTTTTCAAAGATAAACTTATGCTAAAAACTCCAGTAATACACCCAACAATAATGGAAGTACTAGCGCGTTCGGGACATTTTGCACAAGTTGTTATTGCAGATGGAAATTTACCAGTTGGCGCTATGACAGGTCCTAACTCTACCACTGTACACCTCAATTTTCGCCCAGGATTATTAGACGCTCTAACAGTGCTTGAAGGTATATTAGAAGTCTGCCCAGTTCAAGGTGCAATTGTTATGGAAAAACCCGCTGAAGCGAATGCTAAAATACACGATGCTTATAAAAGTTTACTGGGAGACCATGTAACCTGGGATTCTATGGAGCGCTGGGCTTTTTATGATAAGATAAGGAATCCGAATACAACATTAATTATTCAAACAGGTGAACAACGTCGTTTTGCTAATTTGATACTAACTGTTGGTGTAGTGAAAATGGCAGAAGAAAGTGGTTTTTAGCAACTTAAACTGATATAAAAAATAACTACTGGCAACAAAGTGTATAAAACATAGCTAGTAAATGCTAAATCGAAAATTAGTGCATAACTACAAAGACCACCAAATTTTTAAATTAAAATCGGTCTTTAACGGAAAAGTTGTGCTTTTTTACGCGCTACGTTTCATACACCAACCTTTGGTAACAATATAGAGGAACAAAATAACCAATCAAAATCATTATAATTATGGACAGAAAAAAGTTTATCAAATCGACAGCATTAGGTGTGGGAGCTTTATCGTTTTTTCCCATGGTTAATGCTTGTAAGTCAGAAACAAAAAATCAAAAAGTAGAAGAATTGAACGAGGCAGAAGTTGTGAAATTTCAAAAACCTAAGATTGTTACGAAAAGCGAAGGCCAAATATTAAATGTCATTGGAGACAATCAGAACATTAAATTAACTGGTAAAGACACTAACGGACAATTTACGCTAATAGAGCAGAATAACAAACCTGGAGTTGGTATTCCACCACACGTTCACGAAAATGAAGATGAAGTGTTTCAAGTAATTGAAGGACAAGTAGAAATGAGTATTGGAGAAAAGTTAACCACATTAAATTCTGGTGATTTAATTTTTTGTCCTAAAGGAATTCCTCATTCTTGGAAGGTTATTGGCGACCAAAATGCAAGAGCAATGTTAAGTATTTTTCCTGCTGGTCTTGAAAAAATGTTCGAGGAATTATCTCAATTACCTGCTGGACCGCCCGATTTAGAAAAAGTTGGACAAATATGTGGCAAATACAATTTGAGATTTGTATAACGAAAAATACTGTTGCCAACACCGTATATATTTCATTATTTTTAAGTGTTTTTCAAAAGTTTTTTAAGTTTTAAAATAAGTAATTCACCGAAAAATAAGAACTAATTT
>CBDTUD010000218.1:0-1597 GCA_965363545.1 uncultured Flavobacteriaceae bacterium
GTCACAAGCTTCAAGGGAATGACAGTATTAAGGCTCTTCTTTTACAGGCACACCATAGTGAATCATTACTTTTTTTCGTCCCCAATTTTTGGCGGCTTTCAGGTCGGTTCCCATATAAATATCGATTCGGTTTTTCCAGCGACCATGCATTCTGTCTTTTACCCAAAACTCCCCCTGAAAACCTTCGATGGTAACAGGCGTATTCTTTTTTAAGCCCAAACGATATAAATCTCGCGAAACTGCGATACTCTGTATATGAGGATGGAGACTATCGCCAAAGGCTCCGATAAACGGATCTCCTTGGGTTTGGCGTTTGCTCGATGTATAGGCGGTTGCTGTTACTTGCAAACTTTTCCATTCGTATTGGATCGTTTCTTTTTTCGAGCACGCGCCCAATGACAACAAGATAAAAACGAGTAAACTTCGTAAAATCATGGCTTAAAGATACATTTTATTACAAAAAGCAACTTAGTTAAAATTTAATTCATTTTTTTGTCCATTTCTTCGACATCTCGAAGTAGCTCAACGAATGAAAATGTTTGTTTATCGAAGAAATGATGTTTTTTATCTATAAAATTGTTTTTTATATACTTAAAATGCTTACTTTGAGCGCTGTGAAACCATGAGGGGTTAGGGTTTCACACCAAACAAGTTTAGTATTATACAAAAACCAACCTAATAGGTTGGTTTTTTTTTGTTTCAATAGGTAACCTCTAACCACCACAACCCTTGCCATTATACGTCGTATAATACCTTAACCACCTGATTCATTTTAGTGCTTTTTTGACAGATGTGTACGAGTCAATCTCCCCTATTCCCGCATACGCATGAAAAGTTTATGTATGCCGTTTATTTTTTTGTGATAATACATCCTTTGTTTGTCTGTGGTCAAGGTTGGTGCTTCTACAATTCCATCACCAACGGTAGCGCCAAAAAGCACTTTGGGAATTCCAAAAGGTGCATCGATAGCAGTCCGTGTAGCGACACAAATTTCCGATACCGTATTTTCATTCACAGTACCGCTTTTAAATCGGGTATAATACAATTCTAGATTATCTTCGGTAATACAAGGCGCATAATAAATAAAGCTAGCATCATTAATGGTGGCCAATAGTATCTCTGAATTGGCTATTTTTTGAAAAGTACCAGTGCTTGTTTTTTTTGCCATCCCAATAAAAGTTTCACAAGGAACGCCGCCACAGTCACCAAAACGTGCATTGTTATAGTATAAAGTTTGTCCGTCTGCACTTATTCCATGATCCATAACCAGCCATCCTGCTTGCCCGACATAAAAATCACCTTGCACTCTGCCTACATTCGTCACTGCTCCATTGGCATAGGTACCAAAATGTAGGTTGTCTAACTGTGCGGGATAATCACGTACGGACGTCCAATAAAAATTGTTTTGCGCATCGATATCGGCTACGGCGTTTAGTTGGTTTAGATTGGCTTCGTTAGCACCATTTACTTCTCCTTTATATTCAAAGGTAGTTGCCGTTATTTTAGCAGCATAAAATAAACGGGTATTGCCACCACTATTTAAATTATTAAAAAACAGGGTGTTGCCGTCTGGTGAAATAAAAGGTTCCATCATATC
>CBDTUD010000219.1:0-1573 GCA_965363545.1 uncultured Flavobacteriaceae bacterium
TGTCTTTCGTTTTTAGGTACGGAAGCTATTCTTGAACTAATTCTACCACCTTGTCGATCTAATGCATTAATTTGTAATTGAGAAGATGATTTAATACTATTTAAATTACCTATCAAATTCGATCTTAAAACACTTAACTGCGAATCAATATTTACAATTATTGGGTTTATTTCACTAGAACTTTTCAATATTCTATTGCGTTGTAAAACCAAGTTATTATATTCAGAGATCATCGCAATTACACTTGAGTTCGACAAACCAATATTAGCAGGCAGCAACTCTCCACGATCACTTTTATTCAATTCATCAAACATTAATTCAACCAGTTGTAATTGTGTATTAGCTGCTACCAATTCTCGCTCATTCGCTGAGGACGATTGTAAATATATATCCGCTCCAGCATTGCCAGCTACCATTTGATTTTGAGTTTTAAATTGTTCCGCAGAACCTTCGATGGCAGATAATTCAGCTGATAGTAGCCCTATTCGCAAATCTAAAAAATCTGTCGTATTTTGAGAAATTTCATTTTGATCTTTTATTCCATCTGCATTGTACTGTTCAATTAAATTATTAATTACCGCAATCCCTTTTCCTTTAACATTTTCTTCAATAGATAATATTAAAACCTTAGAAAGTCTTTCATCTACCGGTTCCACATTTATTCGATTTACATAATTACTTACAACTCCATTTATCGAGCTTATAAATACATTAATTTCCTTTCCAATTAATTCATCTTTATAATCAGGGTTTAATTCAATATAAATCGTTTTCTTTTCTGGTTGTTTATTGTTACCAAGATTTGCAGCAAATTCCTTACCGTAAGACAAATTACTAATAACATTTTTGTCAAAATCAATAAAATCAAATGTTTTATCTGATTTCAATTTTATTTTAAAGTTAGTTTGAATATTGTCAATGGAACTTGAGTCAGATTTAAAACTTAATACTATAGGAAAATTTGGATATTGTTCTATATCATAAGGAGAATTTTCTACAAAATAACGAACATTTAGTTTCAATTCTTTAACCACCTGGCGTATTAAGCCTCGTGATTTAATTATTTGAATTTCATTTTCTAAACTATTATCACCAGATCCAAACAATCCCAAATCCTCAAAAGAAGACAGATTTGAAAATGAAGAGCCTTTATCTTTATCTTTTACTAAAATTGTAGCGCTAATTTTATAAGTTGGAACAGTATTTCTCAGCTTTAAAAAAGATAAAACCCCAAATACAAAAAGACTTAATATAAACCATTTATAATGTCGGATGTACTTTTCAAAAATTTCCCTTAAAGAAATGGATTCATCAAACTTATCTTCTGATGGCTCATAGATTGGTTCAAATTTCATAAAATGATTGTTTAATCTCGTTATTTAATCTAATAACGTATAAAAATAAGAAAATTGTTGATTGATACAACTACATACCACTCAAAAAACTAATTATGCGCTTCTCATGTGCTTAAAAACGATATTAATTATCGCTTTTATAAAGTATTTTGTATCCGTTGTATAAGGATGCTTAATTTTTTCTTCTAAATAATCCTTTTCAGATTGCAAAACGCTCA
>CBDTUD010000220.1:0-1559 GCA_965363545.1 uncultured Flavobacteriaceae bacterium
AAAAACCGAATCGAAATTAAGAGATAATCAGTATCTTATTAAAAAATATCATGACAATTCTTATAAATTAATATACTTTAAAACTGCTATAAAAACATCAGGGTATGAGGATCCAAAAAGACAGATAATAAAAAAAGAAAATAATGAAGAATACGAAAAAGAAGAATCAAACATATCGAGGGCTAGGTCAAAAATATGGGAATATGCAAGTTGTAATAAATTCGATTATTTTATAACTTTAACTCTTGATAAAAATAAAATGGATAGATACGATTTAGAAGAATTTATAAAAAAACTGGGTCAATACATCAGAAATAACCGCCGAAAAACTGGATCAAATATCCAATACTTACTAATACCTGAACAACATAAAGACGGGGCTTATCATATGCATGGGCTGATAAACGGTATAAATAAAGATGATTTAGTCTTATTTACTCAAAATGACAATGTTTCAAAATTGATTAAGATTTATTTGGGGCTAGGTAGATTAATATATAATTGGGTTCCGTATCAAGAACGTTTTGGGTTTGTTACTGTTGAAAAAATAAAAGATAGAAATGCTGTTGCTAAATATATTACAAAATATGTAAAAAAAGATTTAGGGCTATCTGTAAAAGAAATGTCGAAAAAATCATATTATTGTTCCAGGGGGTTGAAAAAGGCTGAAATAATGAAAAAAGGGACATTCCCCACCGCCTTGGGTAACATCCTTGATTTCAACTTTGAAAATGATTTTGTTGGTTTAATTGATTTAAATTCTGAAGAATACAATCATTTAATAAACTTATTATAACCTATATTGCTTACTTTCGCCTAGTAAAATAATATAGCTTACAAGAAAAAAATGCAGCATAGGCACACTAGCGGAGAGGGATAAGGGTTCCCGTAGCAGGTGTGCCTATGTCCTTTTTGTTTTGTAATACCATATACACTTATACTACTTCTAAATAGGGTATAGACAAAGTGAATAATATACGTACAATTAAACATAGGGGGTGAAAACATGAAAAAAAATAAAATACCAAAAACAATTACGATACATCCTGATGTTTGGGAAAAACTTACAAGAATATCTGAAAACACAGGATTTACGAGGTCAAACTTAATTGAAACATCTCTTAAAACTTTATTTGAAAATGAATTGTTAGAAGATGAAGGCATTCGCCTAAGACTGGACAGGCATAAATACGTCTAGAAATGCCGTTAATAGCTCTTGACATGGTATTGGGTCATTAATCTGTTTAAAGTCTTTAGAATTGATTTTAGAGCTAGTAAACATTAACCAGCGTTGAACGTGAAAGGAGAAAAAACATGACAATTGAAGAACAAATTAAAATTATAGAACAACAAATAAAAGCTGACGAAAAAAGAAAAAAAGCGCTAGAAATATTAAAAAAAGTTGAAATAAAAAAGTGATTTTAGAGCTTCGCTCTACTTGACTAGGTATCACTTAACGGTACCGTTGTAAAAAAATATAAAAAAAGAGGTGAAAAATGTTTCAAAAAACCGAATCGAAATTAAGAGATAATCAGTATCTTATTAAAAAATATCATGAC
>CBDTUD010000221.1:0-1537 GCA_965363545.1 uncultured Flavobacteriaceae bacterium
TATGAGAGTTGGCAGAGTTTAACTAAAAATGCTATAGACGGTAAAGTAACCATAGCTACTCTAGATGTTCAAGAAAAAACTTTAAATCAGCAAAATAAAGAGTTATTAGCAGAGTATGGTATTGATTTTTCAGTACTAAAAATAACTGCTACCGGCATCAAAAAATCAATTATGGATGCTGTAGGTAGTCTAAGAAACTTCTTAGTTGAAGAAGGTTTTCATAACTATGAGAATCAAAAACAAGGTGAAAGCCATAAAGATCTTAAGCCTTGTCAGTTAATTACGTCCGAGAAGATACTTAATAAAAAAGTTAGCTTGTATAGACCAGTTACTAAAAAAGGTGACCCTCGTATTTGGGTATATGGTCTAAGCTCTCATGTCCGAGCTGATGATGAGTTAGCATTTTTTATCGTAGACGATTTGCTTTATGTCGTAAATCTTAATTTAGTAGATATATCAGATTACATAGACCTGCTTTTTGAGCTTAAACAATCATTAGATGAAACAGCTATAGAGCTTCAAGATAAATTAATTGAGATCGCTAAACAACCTTTACAAGCTATTATGAAGGGCGATACAGCAATAGGCATGACTATCGAGCATGCACTTGGGCTGACTGCAAATTCTTCAAAAAAACCTGATTACAAAGGTATAGAGTTGAAGTCAGGAAGAATTACTAAATCTAAAACTCGTAGTAACCTATTTGCACAAGTTCCCGCATGGGATAAAAGTGTTCTTAAAAGCTCAAGGGAAATTGTAGATTCATATGGTTATCCAGACAAAGACAATGGCGACCAAAGACTATATTGTACAGTCAATGTTTCGAGTTTCAACAACCAAGGATTGCGCCTTGTAGTAGACTTAGAGAACGATAAAGTATACGAAGAACACGAAATTGATGGAGTAATTGTTGTATGGGAAGGTCAAAAGCTAAGAGAACGGTTATTAGAGAAACATCATGAGACATTTTGGATTAGTGCTAACGTTAGTATCGTCGATGGTGTAGAGTTTTACGATTTAGATAGTTTTACTCACACCAAAAATCCTATGGAACATCAGTTGTTACCTCTAATAAAACAAGGGGTAATAACTTTGGATCATTTAATTAAAAGAAAAAACGAAACAGGTCGTACAAGTGAAAAGGGTCCATTTTTTAAAATTAAACCTCAAGACTTAGATATGCTTTTTCCAAAACCTGTATTTTACTCTTTAATTAAAAATTGAGTAAATCAAATAACAATTTATCTAGACTAGCAGATAAAAGCAAAAACGGGATTGGCTACTCAAGCAACCAATCCCGCATTAAATACTTCTCTAGCAAGTTTCAACAAACCCTACAAATTCGGATTCAACCACTTCTCAGCCGTCTTCATATCCCAATCTTTACGCTTGGCATAATCCTCTAACTGATCACGGCTGATTTTACCGACATTAAAGTATTCACTGTCAGGATGCGAATAATAAAAGCCGCTGACCGATGACGCAGGCCACATCGCGTAGCTTTCAGTCAAAGTTGTGCCGATAGCTTCAACCGTGC
>CBDTUD010000222.1:0-1500 GCA_965363545.1 uncultured Flavobacteriaceae bacterium
AACAAAAAAAGAGCAAGCTTATAGCAGAAGAAAATTTATAAAAAATTTAGGTGGAGGCGTAATCGTTGTATTTTGTATCGGAGAAATGTCTTTTTCTTCTTTATTTGCACAAAATACCGATGATTTATTAGAAGATTTAGATTTCAATGCCTATCTACGGGTAAAAGAAGATGGCAGAGTAGATTGTTTCACCGGAAAAATTGAAATGGGACAAGGAGTTATTACTTCTTTAGCCCAGGTGGTTGCGGATGAATTGGAAGTTTCGATTTATGATATCGATATGGTGATGGGTGATACTGAATTATGTCCGTATGACGCCGGAACTTGGGGTTCGCTTACCACGCGCTTTACAGATCCTGTTATGCGAGCTGCGGCTGCAGAAGCACGGGAAATATTTCTAGATATGGCGGCGGAGTATTTCAAGCTACCGAAAACAGAGCTTCAAGTCAAAGAAGGTATTGTTTCTGTGAAAAATGATGCTACTAAGAAAATATCGTATGCATCCTTAACGAAAGGAAAAAAGATAGTAAAGCAGTTAACTACGAAACCAGAGATTAAAAAAGCAAAAGATTTTAAACTTATCGGAAAACCAATTAGGAGTTTAGATGCCGAAGCAAAAGTTACCGGTAAAGCGATGTATTCTGGCGATATCCGTTTGCCGGGAATGGTTTATGCTAGCATAGTGCGACCGGAAGTATATGGTTCAAAAAAAATACAAGTAGATGCATCTGGATTATTGGCCTTTGAAGGTGTTCAAATGGTCGAGCTAGGTGACTTGGTGGCGGTGGTGCATACCGATCCGGAGATTGCCAATAATGCTGCGAAGAAAGTTACCATTACATGGGATGCTCCAGAGGCAAAAGCGAATGAGGAAACTATCTTTTCTTATTTAGAAGAAAACATTCAAGAATCTCAAGTATTTGAAGAAGGAGGAAATCTACAAAACGGAAAAAACGCTACTAAAACCTATCAGCAAGCAAGTTATCATGACGGATACAAAGCGCATGCTTCAATCGAAACGCATGTGGCTACTTGTTATTTTGAAGGAGATAAATTAACCATATGGGCATCTACACAGAGTCCGTTTGGCACGCGAGCTGCCGTTTCTAACGCCTTAAACATGCCTTTAGAAAAAGTACATGTAAAACAAATTTTCTTAGGAGGTGGCTTTGGTGGAAAGGGAAATGCACAACAATCTATAGAAGCGGCAACCATATCCAGATTATGTGGAAAACCTGTACAATTGGTATGGAGCAGAAAAGAAGAGTTTATGTATGATAATTTCCGAACAGCTGCTGTTGTAAACGTAAAAAGTGGTTGTGATGCAAATGGAAAACTTCTGGTTTTTGATTTTGATATTTATTGTGCCGGAACTCGAGGAACGTCATTATTTTATGATGTGCCCAACCATCGCATTCGAACTTTTAACGATAGAAATATTCATCAATTCGGAACAGGAGCATGGAGAGCTCCGGGAAATAATACCACCACTTTTGCACG